>DBEWRE010000033.1:0-25943 GCA_048207125.1 Collinsella sp. | reverse complement strand
GCAACCGAACGCGGGCCGGCAGACGGGACGCGCGGTCCGGCGCCGGGGCGAAAAACACCCGAACGCACGACCACGCGACCCGGCGCCCCATACGCGCCCCCTACATGAATTGAGAGCGATACAGCTCCGCATACGAACCGCCCGCGGCAAGCAGCTCCTGGTGCGTGCCCTGCTCGATGATGGTTCCGGCCTGCATTACCAAAATCAGGTCGGCATCGACGATGGTGGAGAGCCGGTGCGCGATGACAAAGCTGGTCCTGCCCTGCATCAGCGTCTCCATCGCGCGAACTATCGCCTGCTCCGTACGCGTGTCCACGCTGGAAGTCGCCTCGTCCAAAATAAGGATCTTGGGGTCGCATAGGATCACGCGGGCGATGGTGAGCAGCTGGCGCTGACCCTGGCTGATGTTCTCTGCATCGTTCGCGACGTGGGTGTCGTATCCCTGCGGCATGGTCCGAACAAAGAAGTCCACATGCGCCATACGGGCCGCCTCCACAATCTGCTCGCGCGTGGCATCCGGGCGCCCGTAGGCGATGTTGTCCGCGATGCTCCCATCGAACAGCCAGGCGTCCTGCAGCACCATGCCAAAGTTCTGCCGCAGCTCGCCGCGATCCATCTCACTGGTGTCCACGCCGTCCAGCGTTATGCGGCCGCCATCGATTTCGTAGAAGCGCATCAGCAAGTTGATCAGCGTGGTCTTGCCCGCGCCGGTCGCGCCCACGATCGCGATCTTCTGTCCCGGGCGAGCCTCGAAGCTGACGTCGCGCATCAGCGGCTTATCCGGGCTATAGCCAAAGCGCACGTGCTCGAAGGTGACATGTCCCTGCATGGGCTGGCCCACATGGGCGGCAAGCTCCGGCGCGGGATCGGGCTCCACCTCTTCCTCGTCCAAGATATCGAAGACGCGCTCGACGGAGGCAAGCGCGCTCTGCAGCGTGTTGATGGTGAAGCTCATCTGGGTCAGCGGCTCGGAAGCATGGTAGATGTACTGGAAGAACGCCTGGAACACGCCCACGGTAAGCTGCCCCGCCACCAGCATGCCGCCGGCGACCACCGCTATGATGACCTGCGCGATGCGAATGATCATGCGGATGGCGGGCGAGATGGCGTTGGTCATGAAATCAGCGCGGCGGGAGGCGTCGGCCAGCTTGTCCGAGATGCGATGGATGTCGGCGGAACTCGCCTGCTCGCGGTTGAACGAGCGGATGATCACGCGCCCGCTATACGCCTCCTCCACCGCGCCGGTGAGATGGCCCACCCATTTTTGACGCTCCGCGGCCAAAGCCAGGTTGCGCTTGGCGACAAGCTTGGTAACCACGGTGGAGAGGACGGCGAACACGATGAAGATGGTCGCCAGCAACGGGCTGTAGCGAAACATCATGATGACCGATCCGGCGATGGCGCCCACGGCGGTGAGCAGGCGCAGAAGGCCGGTCTGCAGGACTTCCGACATCTTGTCCAGATCGTTGGTGACGCGGCTCACCACCTCGCCCGGCTTATGGCTGTCGAAAAACGCCAGCGGCAGGCGGTTGAGCTTATGGGCGATGCGGTTGCGCAGCTCCAGGTTGAGCTTCTCCGCGAAACCCGCCATGGTGAAGCTCTGCAAGCTGTAGAAACCGCAGGCGGCCGTCCAGATTCCAAGGTAGATGATGATGTCGCGGCCGGCGTTCTCCCACGTGACGGTAAAGTCGCGGCCCTGGGAAAACGCCTCGGTTATGCCATTCCACAGCACGTCGATCACATGCGCGCTGTACGCGGGCGCGGCGAGGCTGAACCCCGTGTAGAAAACGATGGACACCATGACCAGGTAGAAGCGCCAGTGCTGGCTGCGCGCGGCGTCCCATAGGCGTCGGATGGTCGCCCACGTGTCGCGCGGGACCTCGAGCTCGTCGTTATCGGGCATCGCCGTCACCTCCCTTCATCTGAGACTCCGCGATGGCGCGATACACCTCGCAGCTCTCCATAAGCTCCTCGTGCGTGCCCACGCCCGCCATCTCGCCATCTTTGAGGACGATAATCTGGTCGGCGTGCAGGATGGTGCTGATTCTCTGGGCGATGATCAGCGTCGCGGCGTCTCGCGTCTCCGGAACCAAGGCCTTCCGCAGCGCGGCATCCGTCTTGAAGTCCAGGGCGGAGAAGCTGTCGTCAAAGATGTAGAGGTCGGCGTCTTTCATGAGCGCGCGGGCGATGGAGAGGCGCTGACGCTGTCCGCCGGAAAAGTTGGTGCCGCCCTGGGCGACGCGTGATTCCAGGCCGTCCGGAAGGTCGTAGACAAACTGGCTCTGGGCGACGTCGAGCGCGTGGCGCATCTGCTCCTCCGATGCGGAGGCGTTGCCAAAGCGCAGGTTGTCCGCGATGGTGCCGCTGAACAGCCACGCCTTTTGCGGAACGTACGCAATCGCGTCTCGAAGCGACTCCTGCGTCATGCCGCGCACGTCCGCGCCGTTGAACTGTATGGCGCCTCCCGTGACGTCATGGAAACGCAGCAGCAGCTTGGCAACGGTCGACTTGCCCGAACCCGTGGAGCCGATGATCGCCGTGGTCTGACCGCGTCGGCAACGGAAGTTGAGGTTGTGCAGCGTGTCCTCGTCCGCATCCGAGAAGCGAAACGTCACGTGGCGGAAAGCGGCAACCACGTCGGCATCCTCATCCGCGCCCGCCGCGACGGCGGCCTGCGAGTCGCCAAGCGCCGGGTTGCCCTCACCATCGAGCGCGTCATGGGCGGGTCGCACGCAGTCGCGGATCTCGGGCACCAGGTTGATGACCTCGCCCGCGCGGTCCAGGCACGCCTTGGCGCGCGGCAACGTCAGCGCCACGATCTGCGCCATCATGATGAAGAACAGGATGAGCATCGCGTACTCGAGCACGGCAGAGATGCTGCCGATCTCCATGGCGTGCGCGCCCACGCGGTTGCCGCCGAACCACAGCACGGCGACCTCGGCGATGTTCATGAGGAAGAACGCCGAGCAATCTAGGCCGGCAAATAGCCAGTTCACCTTGATGGCGGCCTTGGCGTAGCGAGAAAACACGTCGTCCAGGCGCTCGTTCTCGCGCTCCTCCTTGTTGAAGGCGCGAATCACGCGGACGCCGGTGATGTTTTCGCGCAGCACCACGTTCATGCGGTCGATAAAGCGCTGCAGCCTGGTGAAGATGGGGGCGGCGTTCACCACCGTGACCGCGGCGATAACCAGCACCACGGCGACCACGATGGCGAGCAGGATTCCCATCTGGTAGTCGATGGACGTCGCCAGCACGATGCCCATGACGCACATGATGGGCACGGGCAGCACCATCTGGATGGTCATGATGATGGACTGTTGGATGACGTTGATGTCGTTGAGCGTGCGGGTGATCATCGATCCGGTGCCGAAGCGCTCGAAGTCGCTACCCGAAAACGCCAACGAGCTGTCGTACACCGCGTTGCGGATATCGCGGCCCACGTTTGCCGCCAGCTTGGCAGACAGGTAGCTGCCCAGCAGCGCGCCGCCGCTCGCCAGCGCCGTGGCGCCCAGCATCGCGAGGCCGTTTTGCAAGATGTAGTTGAAGTTCTTGGTTGCCACGCCGATGTTGACCATGTTCGCCAACAGCGTGGGCACCAGCAGCGTGCCGGCGATGTCGACCATCAACACCAGCACGGTGATAGCAGCGAGGCCCCGATAGGGCTTCATGTACCTTAACAGCAGCTTCATGCGGTCCCCCTTCTTTTCGCGGCGTCTCCCGTGCCTGCGGAGCCCGTTCCCCTCGCGCCCCGCGCCTCCTCGTTTCGCGCGCCGCCCATGTTCTCGAATTCACGGGTGAGCGCCTCTGCGTACCGCCGCGCCAACGCTATCAGCGTCTCGCGCTCGGCCTGGTCAAGGCTGAAAAACGCCCGTTCCTCCGCGCGCATGGCGGGGACGATGTTCTCGTCCACAAAAACCCGACCCGAAGCCGTCAGCGTAGCGCACTTGCTTTTGCGGCTTCCCTCTTCAAATGAGAGCTCGATGAGGCCGCGCGACTCCATGGTCTTGAGCGCCGAGCTCATCGTCTGCTTGCTGTAGCCCCAATCAACGTTGAGGGCACGCAGCGACGCCTCGCCTCCGGCGCGCTCCAGCTCGTAGAGCATCCAGTAGGCGCAGTTTGAAAGGCCGCAGCTGCGCGCGAAATCCGCATACAAGCGATCCGCCGCGTTGTAGAGGTACTCGAGCTCTACCGGCAGATTGCAGGTGCCTGACATTGAAACCCCCTCCTCATGTTCCACCCGATCGGTCGCAGGGACGCCAGATGCGCCGCCGCGACATTATTCTGTCCGATTTCGGACAAACCTAGAGATTAGCAACCCCTTAGGAGCTAAGTCAATCCCCTTTGCCGCCTCGTCGACACACAGACGGCGGCGAGCCCTTTCCAGACGGCCATCCCCCTACAAAAAGAAGAAGGGACGTCCCGGATTTGGAGCGTCCCAGCCATGAAGCGTTCATTTGGTTACATGCGAATGCCTGCGGGCGCCACGCGCCCCGTGAGCGGGCCTACTCGGGGCGAACCCAGCCCTCCTGCACCGACTCGTAGAACGTTGCATCGGCGAACAGATCGTGCAGGCTCTTGCCATCCAGCCACGGGAGCTCAACGAGCTCGGACATGGTGGTAACAAGCTCGGAGCAGTCGGAGAAACGACCCTTGGGGTTGAGCTTCTCGCAATCCTGCACGCGCCAGTAGCCGTCGGTGTGGGTGATGTAGTACTCGTGGTCGTCCACATCCATGAACACACGGGTCTTGGAGCGCAGGTAAGCCAGCAGCTCCTCAAACGAAAACGTGAGAGTGTCGTCTGCCTTCAGTCCCATGGCTGCCTCCTCGGCGTCGCGCGCCCCGCCGGGCGCTCGGATGTAATAGCTATCTTCAGTTAAACCCCCAAATACCGTTCGCCAATCGAATAAATAGGTGGACGGGCAACTTGTTCGAGCAGCGGTATGGATTGGACCAGAAGCGTGACGATTGCGTGTTCATACGTGGCGACTGAACACGTTATCGCTTTTTATTCTTGTAACGCTCTCATTTATGCAGGTGCCAAACTGTTTTGATGCAGCTTGCCATGCGGCAAAGCAGTCCCCTGGCCCATGGGGCCTTGTTGCCGCGCACCACCCCGAGCATCCGCCACCGGCGCCGCCGCCCAAGCGTCACGCAAAAGAGCAAAAGAAATAAAAAAGAGCAAAAGAAATATAAGCTTCTTTGTTAGGTGCTACCCTTAGAAGTAACGAGGGCAACTTTGAGCCTGGAGGATAAGATGCGTCTCGACAACCCCTTCACCCCTACTTTTGGCAAAATCCCCGCCATCCTTGCTGGCCGAGATGGCATCATCCTCGAGATGACGCAAGCGTTTACCTCTAACGGAGGCGACCCAAACCTCTGCAGCCTCTTTTCGGGCCCGCGCGGCGTGGGAAAAACCGTCTTGCTTTCGCATCTCGCCAATCAAGCTGGATCCATGGGCTGGATTTCCGCCAATGTGACTGCTCGGCCAGGCGTTTTGGAAGATATCATCGAACGCGCCTCGGAGGCGGCAGACTCCTTCGTCGAACGGGAGAGCTCCAGGCGGCTCACCTCGATCAGCGTGCCCACGCTTTTTGGCGCAAGCTGGGAATACCGCAAACCGGAATCCGGTAACTGGCGCACGCGCATGAATCGCTTGCTCGACACTCTTGCCCAACACGACATCGGACTTCTCATCACCATCGATGAAATAGATCCGCACCTTGAGGAGCTTATAGATTTCGCCGCAACCTATCAGCATTTTGTCCGCGAGGACCGTAAGGTGGCGCTGCTGCTCGCCGGGCTTCCTGCACACATCTCAACCCTGCTTTCCGATAAGTCAGTTTCATTCTTGAGGCGAGCAGCCCAGCATCAAGTGGGAGAGATCTCCGACCACGACGTGCGCGAGGCCTTCCGCCAAACCATCGAAGAAGGCGGCAAGCGCGCTTCCGATGAGGTCCTCGACGCCATGGTTGAGGCCGCGGACGGGTTTGCGTACATGATCCAATTGGTTGGTTTCCGCTCGTGGAGCACGTCGGCCGCTCGCGAGGAGATTTCGCTGGACGATGCCAAAACGGGAATTGAACTGGCACGCGCCGACTTCATCAACGGCGTGGTGAAAAAGACCTGCCAAGAGCTATCGGACGGAGACATCTCTTTCTTGGAGGCGATGCTTCCCGATAACGGGAAGCCAAGCGAGATGTCTGCCATTGCCGAACGCATGGGCAAGAGCCCCAGCTATGCACGCGTATATCGTGCTCGCCTTGTGGAAGCCGGCGTCATTGACGCGCCTATGCGCGGCAAAGTTGTTTTCAACATGCCCATGCTTCGCGGATACCTAATGGACGAGTTATAAACGATAGGCCACTTTGACGAAGCCAACAAAAAGGCCGCTTTTCCCGTTCTACACGCCGGGAAAAGCGGCCATTTTTTGGTTTCGTCGATTGGGAAGGGGCCCGGAAGCGCAAACGTGAGCGATCGGCAGCTTGCCGCCGGCTCATTCGCGGGGCGTTCGAGCTTCTCGACTCGGTTTACTCGGCGCGGTCCTTCTTCATGGCAGGCACGATGCGCTTGATGACCCACCAGGCGACAACGATCACGGCGATCACGATGATGACGATCTTGACGATGTCGGAAAAGCCCTCGACCTGCTGGGACACGGTCTCCCACGCGTTGCCGGCGTAGAAGCCCAAGGTGCACAGAACGGCGTTCCACACCAGCGAGCCCACAAGGGTATACAGCGTGAAGCGCACCACGCCCATCTTCGCGGTTCCCGCGGGGATGGAGATGAGGCTGCGAACCACGGGGATGCAGCGGCATATGAGCACGGTAATCTGGCCGCGCTTGTCGAACCAGCCGATCGCCTTGGCCACGTCACCGGAGTGGAAGCCAAGCATGCGCATGGGCTTGGTATCGAAAAAGCCCTCAAGGCGCTCCTGCGACAGCAGGCGCCCGATACCGTAGAGGAAAAACGCGCCCACAACCGAACCGACGGTGGCGAACACGATGACGCCGGACAGCGACATATCGGTCTGCGTCGCCAGGGCGCCGGAAAGCGGCAGGATAACCTCGCTGGGAATGGGCGGGAACACGTTTTCAAGCAGGATGAGCGCCGCTACGGCGAAGTAGCCGAACTGGCTGATAAACGAGAAGAATGCCTCTTGCATAACCGAACCTTTCGTATTTGCTGCGCGCTACATCATATATGCAGCGCCGCGCGCCCACGAAATATGTACGGAATGCCAACGAAACGCGGACACGGCGCTCGACGCCGGCGCCAAACGCAACGCGCCGGCGTCGAGACCCCTCGCCTACCAGATTCCCAGCAGGTGCTGCATGCCCAGGCTCACCAACGCGATGCCGATCCAGCAGCACAGGCCCATCAGGATGGGCTTGCCGCCCGTCTTGACCAGCTTCACGATGTTGGTGTTGAAGCCGATGGCGGCCATAGCCATGACGATGAAGAACTTGGAGAGCTCCTTGATGGGAGCGGTCACGCCCGCGGGCAGCGCGAAGACCGTGGTGATGACGCTCGCCAGCACAAAGAACAGGATGAAGAAGGGGAAGATCTTCTTGATATCGAAGGCGCCCGCGGCCTCGCCGCCCTCGCCGGTTGCAGCGGCGCGCTTGGCCTTGCGAACCTGCCAGAACGCCAGCGCCAGCGTGATGGGGATGATGGCGAGCGTGCGGGTCAGCTTGACGATGGTCGCCTCGTCCAGCGTGTTGGCGCCGACGTGCATGCCGTCCCACGCCGCCGCGGCAGCCGTTACGGACGAGGTGTCGTTGATGGCGGTGCCGGCAAACAGGCCAAAGCCCTCGTTGGAAAGGCCCAGCATGCCGCCGAGCGCCGGAAAGATGAGCGCCGCGATGATATTGAACAGGAAGATGACGCTGATTGCCTGGGCGATCTCCTCATCGTCCGCGTCGATGACCGGAGCCGTCGCCGCGATGGCAGAGCCGCCGCAGATGGACGAGCCCACGCCCACCAAGGTGGAGATCTTGGTGGGGATCTTGAGGGCGCGGTGCAGGATGAAGGAGATCACCAGCGAGGTGGTGATGGTCGCCACGATAATGGGCAGCGAGCGAGCGCCCACGCGGGCGATCTGCGACAGGTTGAGTCCAAAGCCAAGCAAGATGACCGCGTACTGCAGGATCTTCTTAGAGGTGAACTTGATGCCGGGCGCAAACGGCAGCGCCGCGTCGTCCTTGATGAACAGGGCCAGCACCATGCCGATGAGAATAGCGAACACCGGGCCGCCAATCACATCGAATCGCTTTCCCAAAAACCATGCCGGTAGGGCGATAAGCAGGCACAAGGCCACGCCCCTCCAGCTGTCCTGCACCTTATCCCACGTTCTTCCCGCCATATCTTCTTCCTCTCTATACGCGCCGTCCTTGCATGCGCGGAACCGCTCCGCCGCCCACGGCATAAACCCAGATCGCCCCCGGCAAACAGCCAAGATTGAATGCACAGCGATAGTACTACCTTGGCTTATAATTCTTTTCACCCTATTGGTTATCACTCCATAAGTATTTGTTATATATGGACGATGCTACGGATGATGCTTGGACATGGGAGTCAATGTGCTGGATTACCGCACCCATACGTTCTTGACCGTTTGCAGGCTGGGCAGCTTCACGCAGGCGGCGGCGGAGCTTCACATCACCCAGCCCGCAGTATCGCAGCATATCCGGCAGCTCGAGGCGCATTACGGGTGCGACCTCTTCCACAAAGGCGGCCGGCGCGGCGAGCTCACGCAAGCGGGAGCGATGCTGTTTCGAGCGCTCGAAACAATGGAGAATGATGAGGCGAGGCTCAAGGCGCAAGCGGAGGCCCTAACGCTTGAACAGCCCGCCAAGGCTCCCCTGCGCTTTGGCTGCACGCGTACCATCTGCGACTATTGGATCCCCCGCGTGCTCGCCCGCCATATGGCAAAGCATCCGGACGAGATGGTGCAGATGAGCGTTGGCAACACGCAGGAGCTTGTGGAGGGCCTCGAGGCCGGTGACATCGATTTTGCCTTGGTGGAAGGATCCTTTAACAGGGCCCTCTTTGACTCCGCCCCGGTATCGCGCGAGCGCTACGTGGCGGTTGGGAGCGCGGGCGAGTTCGATGCATCCTTTAAGCCGGCGTCCATGGCCAGCCTGCTCGATCGGAAACTCATTTTGCGCGAAGCGGGATCGGGCACGCGCGAGATCCTAGAGAAGCACCTCGCCGCACGCGATCTCGACCTTGACGACTTCGCCGGCACGCTTGAGGTCGCCAGCATCCCCGCTATCAAACTATGCGTCCAAGCGGGGGCCGGCATCACGTTCATGTACCGCGCGGCGGTTGAGCGCGAGCTTGACCGGGGCGAGCTGCGCGACATCACCCCAAGCGACTTCTTTGTCGAGCACGACTTTCGCCTGATCTGGCAACGCGGCAGCCTCGCCGCCCGCCGCTACCTGGAGCTCGCCCGGTCCTGGAGGCGCTAAGACCGCCGTCTTTCGCGCTATTCCACCGTCACGCTCTTGGCAAGGTTTCGCGGCTGGTCGACGTCGCATCCGCGCAGCAAGGCGACCTCGCGCGCCAAGAGCTGCAGCGGCACCGACGCGGTGATGGGGTTAAACGCGTCGCGAACGGCGGGGATATAGATCACGTGGCCGGCTATCGATCGAATATCCTCGTCGCCCTCGGTCGCGACCGCGATGATAGAGGCGCCGCGGGCCTCGCACTCCTTAAGGTTGGAAACCGTCTTGTCATACGTGGGGCTCTTGGTTGCCACGGCGATCACCGGAAAACCCGGTTCGACCAGGGCGATGGGACCGTGTTTCATCTCGCCCGCCGCATACGCCTCCGCGTGCAGGTAGCTCACCTCCTTGAGCTTGAGCGCGCCCTCGTAACTGATGGCGGCGCCCATGCCTCGTCCAACAAAAAGCGCGGACGAGGCGTCTTTGCAGGCCAATGCGGCTTCGCGAATCGCCGGCTGCTGCTCGTCCAAAATGCGCTGGATCTGCTGGGCGGTATCTCCCAACTCGCTGAACAGCAGGCGAACCTGGGCCTGGCTCAAGCGCCCCTTTATCTGGCCCAACAGCATGGCCAAAAGCGTCAGCGACACCACCTGGCCAATAAAGCTCTTGGTCGAGGCGACGGCCACCTCCTTGTTTGCCTTGGTATAGATGACGCCGTCGCTCTCGCGGGCGACGGGGCTTCCCACCACGTTGGTGATGCCAAAGACCTTGGCGCCCTTGATGCGCGCGTCGCGTATGGCAGCCAGCGTGTCCGCGGTCTCGCCGGACTGGCTCACCGCAACCACCAGCGTGGACGGGGTGATGATGGGATTGCGGTAGCGAAACTCGCTGGCAGCCTCCACCTCGCAGGGAACGCGCGCCCATCCCTCGATGAGGTTCTTGGCAACAAGCCCCGCATGGTAGCTGGTGCCGCACGCGATCACGTAGACGCGGTCGATCAGATTGAGCTCCTCAAGGGTAAGGCCCAGCTCGTCGATGGAGAGCTCGCCCCCGGCAAGGCGCCCCGCCAGCGTATCGCGCACAACGCGCGGCTGCTCGCAGATCTCCTTGAACATGAAGTCGGGGTAGCCGCCCTTCTCCGCCGCATCGGCGCTCCAGTCTATATGCGACACCGGGGGATCGACCGCCTCGCCCGCCGCATCGCTAAAGGTCGCCCCCTGGGGCGTAAGGCGCGCGAACACGCCATCCTCCAGCACCACCACGTCGCGCGTGGCGTCCATCAGCGCGATCGCGTCCGAGGCAACGTAGCTTCCCTTTTCGCAGCAGCCCACCACAATGGGAGAGTCTTTGCGCGCCACGGCGATCACGCCGGGCTCGTCCTCGCACACGGCCGCCACACCATAGGCTCCAACCAAAAAGCTGCACGCCCGGCGCAAGGCAGCGACCAGATCTCGCGCCCCCCGCTCCCCCTCGCGGCCATAATAGGCTTCCTCGAGCAGGTGAGCCAAAACCTCGGTATCCGTCTCGCTCTTAAAGACATGGCCTCGGGCGGCAAGTTCCTCTCGCAGCTCGGCGAAGTTCTCGATAATGCCGTTGTGGACTATGGCGATGCGACCGTCGCAGCTGGTGTGCGGGTGCGCGTTCGCCTCGGTCGGGCGCCCATGCGTGGCCCAACGGGTGTGGCCGATGCCGCAGGTGGCGCATCCGGGCGCCGCGGCGCCGCACTCGTCGATCTCGCCCGCGTCCGCCAAAGCCCGCTCCAGCATCGCGACCTTTCCTACGCGGCGCACCACCTCAAGGCCCGATCCGTCCGGACGCTCGAGCGCCACGCCCGCCGAGTCGTAGCCGCGATACTCCAGCTTGGCCAGCCCGTTCACCAAGATAGCGGCAGCCCCGCCTGCCCCGGTGTAGCCCACAATTCCGCACATAGCCCTCTCCAACCGTAGACGGCGCGTCGGCGGGCGCCCCGCATGTTCCGGCAGCGGCCCCGCGCGCTTTCCTCCAATGCCGGCGAACAATTGTAGAAAACAACCCGAGCTCGTTTATTTCTGTCTGGTAACACATATTAAATACCAGTAATGGCCATCCATAAACCACGGCCGCGTAACACATGCATAGTAAACGGCGACGAACGTGGTAGACTGCTAGAAGATTGAAGCGCATCAACTGCGTCAACCCGCGCGCGGGGGCACATACGGGCCAACGCGCGCCCTCGCACAAGGACCGCCATGGCTAAAGTCACTATTCAGGATGTCGCCAACGAGGCAGGCGTCTCGCTGGGAACCGTTTCCAACGCGCTCAACCATCCCGACAAGCTCAAACCCAGCACGCTCGATGCGGTGCGCCAGGCCATGAGCCGCCTGGGCTTCATGCCCAACCAGAGCGCCCGCATGCTCGCAGGAGGCCGCAACGCCTCGTTTGGCTTGGTGCTCCCGCGCCTTGACCACGGCTTTAGCCTGCAGATCGCCAACGGCGCCCACAGCGAGGCGCGTCGCCACGGATACGGCCTTCTTATCGCCAACGCGGATAACGACGAGATCCTAGAAAACAACTACCTTCGCTACTTTATGGGTACGCAGATGTCCGGCGTGCTGGTGCAGCCCATGGCAACAGGCGAGTGGCACCCCTATAGCGAGCCGTTCCCCGTCCCAACCGTCTACCTGGACATCCACAGCGATCAGCCGGGTTATTTCGTTGCTGCAGACAACCTTGCCCAGGGCCAGCTCATCGCCGAGCACGCCATCTCATGCGGCGCGCAGCGCATCGCGGTTGTAGGCACCAGCGAATACATGCAGCTGGCGCTTCGCGTCAAGGGCATCGAGCGCGTTGCGGCAGCCAACCCCCAGGTTTCTTTTGAGTTTTTGGACGAGGGCGAGTGGAACCTCGCGCGTGATGGCTTTATGATCGCCCAGCGCCTCGCCAAGCTGCCCGCCGACCGGCGGCCCGACTTCATCCTCGCCCTCACCGACGTGCTTGCAACCGGCACCATCGCGGGCGTGCAGGACGCGGGCCTTGCCGTCCCCGGCGACATCGCGGTGGCGGGCTGCGACGGCAACCCGCTGGCATGGAGCGGCAGCGTCCCGCTTACCACCTGCGCTCCTCCGGGCTATGAGATCGGCCGCCGCGGCGTACAGTTCCTCATCGAGCAGATAGAGCGCCGCCGGGCGCTGGATTCCGGCGAGGCCGCACCGGAAGAATTCGCGGACGAGGACCCCTGCCATCAGACCGTGATCCGCCCGTTCTTGCTGGCGCGCCAAAGCACCGTCGCCAAGACGTCCCACCAGCAGTCCGCAGAGGCGGCGCTCAACCTGGGAACGTACCTATAGCGCCGCTATACCGGCATCATTAGCGCGCCCTCGCGGCAAGGCGCTTGCCCCGGGCGCGCGTCCCCATACCGTCGCGGCTACGCCAGCGCGGCGGGCAGCTCTGCCAAGCTGTCCAAGACGCCCGCGCACATGTCTAGGATTTCCCACGTGGGCTCGACCAGATCCGGCACCAGGTAGACGCGGGCGCCCGACGCGTACCCCGCGCGAACACCGTTGGGAGAATCCTCCACCACCGCGCATTCCGCGGGGGCGGCACCCTCCAACTCCATGGCGCGCAGAAAGATATCCGGCGCCGGCTTTCCTTTCTCGACATCACCGCCGCAGGTCACATGGTTGAAATAGCCCGCCAGGCCCATGCGTTCGAGCGTGGGGACGGCCAGGTCCCTAAAGGTGGAAGTCGCCACGCCGCAGGGAATCCCCGCGGACCGCAGCCACTCCAGGGACTCTATGGCGCCGGGTTTGAGCTCCAGCTGGTCGCCCAGTTCGCCATGGCGTATATCGCGCGACAAGAAGAACAGGCGCTCGGCGTCCTCCTCGCTACCGAGCACGCCGGTCAGCATCGAGAGCACGTCGGTCCGGGTGCGCCCCACAAACGAATCGATTACCTCGCTCGATACGCCCGAGAACCCCAAGCGGTCCGCCGCCATAGCCCATGCCCTGCGGCCCAGCCGCTCGCTATCCACCAGCGTTCCGTCCATATCGAAGATGACTGCTTTGACCACGCAACCCACATCCTTTGTTCAGCCTAACGTGTTCCCCATGCGTTGGTGCCCATTGTGCCATAACGCAGGCGGGTAATCGGGTAGCATGCAGTCGTCCGCAAGGGACTAGAAGAGACCGTATTCGTCCATCCATTGAATAGAGGACCCGCCTTGCAAGATAAACTCTCAGCGCTCGCCAACATGCTGCAGAACATGGGCACCGTCGCAGTCGCATTCTCCGGAGGCGTGGACAGCACGTTTCTCGCTGCGGCCTGCGCTAAGTACATCCCGGAAAGAACCCATCTTGTCCATCTGGACTCGCCTTTTGTAGGAACCCCGGAACGCGACTCTTTTAACGCCTCCGTCTCTCGTCTGGGGCTAGCGACCACGGTTATCGAGATAGACCCCCTTGCAAACCCTCTGGTCGCCGCCAATCCAAAGGATCGCTGCTACCATTGCAAGCTTTCCGGCTTTACTCGCATCGTCCAGGCAGCCCGCCAACTGGGCGCGACAACCGTCTTAGAAGGCAGCAACGCCGACGATGCCCAGGACTTCCGCCCCGGCATGCGCGCCGTCTGCGAGCTGGGGGTCCGCTCGCCCCTTATGGAAACGGGATGGCACAAGGACCAGGAGCGCATGCTGCTTCGCAAGTGGGGCTTCCCCGTCTGGAACCTCCCCGCCGGAGCCTGCCTTGCCACGCGCGTCGCTTGCGGCCAGAGCCTTACCCCGCAAACCATCGCAGCCGTTCGCCGCTGCGAGGACTACCTGCATCGACAGGGACTCATCCAGGTGCGGGCGCGTATCACGGGAGACGTCATGCGCATAGACGCCTGCGACCATGACCTCAACCTGCTGGTCAGCCTTGGCGGCGCCCGCCTGGACAACGATCATGTAGGTGCTCCCCGCCGCATCCTGTCGCAGCTCAAGGAGGCGGCATCTTTGGACGATGACTCGCCCGTAGCCTTCATCGAGCCCGTGGTCCACGCCTACCGCAAGGGCGCCATGAACGGATAGGCAAAAGCCAAACGGGCCGGCCCCGCCCTGATGCGAGACCGGCCCGTAGCCATCAGCCTATATGGTTTGGCGATACTTTGTATCCTACGCGTACATCAAGTTGATGAAGCGCATCAGCACCGCCGCCACCTCGGCGCGCGCCGCACCGTCGGTGGGGTTGAGCTCTCCTGTAGCGTCATCGCCCTTAAAGAGGCCCTCGGCCACAGCCCAGCTCATGGCGTCCTTGGCAAAGCCGGAAAGCTCGTCGGCATCCGGGAAGTCGACCTTGGCGCGCTCGGAAACGTCCATGCCCAAGCTCTGCGCATAGCGCATGAGGAACACGGCGACCTGCTCGCGGGTGACGTCGGCCTCGCCCTGGAACTGCTTGGAGTCATCGGGCATGTCCACGCCGGAAAGCAGACCGTTCTCAACACCCCATGCGGCGGCGCCGGCATAGAAGGAGTCCGACGGCACGTCTGCCAGGCTGTCCTCGGTGGCAGCCTTAGGGTTGAGCTCCAGGTTATGGAGCATGGCGACAAACATGCCGCGCGACGTCCTGCCGTAGCCATCGAACACGCGGGTGCCGTCAGCGAGCTCCACGCCGTTCACGATGCCGCGGGCGGTCGCAAACGGAACAACACCCTCGGCGAACCAGTCAGAAGCGGACACGTCGGACATCTTCTTGGCGTTATCCACAACCTTAAGATCGCAGCTGCCGTCAATGGCAACGGTCACGCCGTCGGCGCCCACCGCGGTCTTGGGCAAGACGGTCTCTTTGCCGTTCTCGTCCACCACCACAACAACCAGGCCGGGGTCAACGGTCTTGTCTCCCTTGTCCTTGGCAACGGGAACGGTCACGGCCAGCTGGGAGTCCTTATCCACAGAAGCGGGAACCTCGACAGAGATGACCGGCGCCTTTTTGGACGAGGTCTGCTCCAGGGCATCCATGGGCAGGGTGACGGAGCCATCCTTGGCGGCGTCCTTGGAAACGGTCGCGTCAACAGCGGTCACGTTGCCCTTGGCATCCATGTCTACCTTGGTGCTAGAACCGTCCTGAGCGGTGGTGGTCACGGTCTGGGAGCCGTCGGGATGCTTCTCGACCGTCACCTTGTCCTCGCCCTGATCCGGCTTAGGGGCAACGGGTCGGCCAACAAGCTGATCCTCGATCTTCTCCAGGGTCTTCAGCGCATCTGCCACGGCCTTTTCGGACTCGGGGTTGTTCGCCACCTTGCGTGCGGCGTCCACGATCGCGGATACCTTGGCCGCGCTCTCATCGGTATAGCTTCCAGAAGCGATGAGCGCGTCGAGCTCGGCGATACGCTTGTCAAGCTCCGCCGTATCGATTCGTCCCTGCTCGTTGCTGGGCGACTTGCCCATGACCTCAAGCTCGACCACATGGTTGGTCTTGCCCTTATTGGAACCGTTCATGTAGACGCGGACGTAGCGCGCGAGCGTACCCTCGGGCACGTCAAAGGTCTTACCGTCCTGAGTCTCGGTATAGAGGTCCTGGTCGCCGGCGCCAAATTTGAAGACGTTCTCCTTGTCGGCGTTGAACGCAACCACGGGGCTCTTGAAGTCGGCAGTCCTAGAGACGGCCACAACGGTGTTCTTGTATTGGCGGCTATCCTTAAAGTAGCGCCACATCTTCACCTGGTCCAGGTCGAAGACCCCGCCCAGATCAAACTCAAGGTAGCCGCTGCCGTTCTGGTCTGTGCCAAACTCAGCGTAGTGGTCGGTATCCTTGCGCCCGTCGGTCGCGTTGGACAAGGGCATGTCCGGATTCACGTGGGCAGTGGAGCCGTCCGCCATGTGGGCGCTCGGAGCCTTGCCCGCCGCCAGGTTGCGCACCTCCGTGTTGGGGATGTCGGACTCTTTGAGCTCGGCAACCTTATCGTATCCGTATGCGCGGTCAAAGACGCGAGCGGAAGCGGTGCCGGTAAAGCCCTCGCCGCCCAGGACGATGGAGCCCGCCTTTACCTCATGGGTCGCGTTCTTCTTATCGTATGCGGAACCCTGCAGCTCGCCGTCGACATAGATCTTGACGATGCCGTTATTCTCCTTGACGCCGGTCACGCTGTGGTTGGAGCCGTCTGCGACGGACGCGCGAGACGTCGCGGTAACGCCGTTGAGCGTGAAGTACGCGTGGCCCTCGGCATCTACGCCCAGCTTGTACTGATCGGACTGGGAGACGATCGCTCCCGCACCGCTGGTGTTCACCAACGAGGAGACGGTCAGCCCGTCGCGACCGCTAAAGGACGCACCGGCACTGGAAACAACCAGCTGGTTGCCGTCGAGCTCGGTGGCAACGCGGCTTGCAACGGTACCGCCCTCGTGATAGACAACGGAGCCCTCAGACTTCTTGGAGGCGTTGCCCGCCATGTCGGTCAGTCCCTCGACCTTGACGGAGAGCTTCTCGCCATCCTTGGGAGCTGCGGCGAGCTCAAGATGGAACGTGACATCGTCCGCGCTCTTCTTCACGGTCTTGGCAGCGGCGCCGTTGACCGTGAACTTGGCGTCGCCCATGACCTTCTCGTCAAAGCGAACAACCAGACCGTTGGCGCCCTCAACATCCACCACGGACACGGACGGGGCGTTCTTGTCCGCCGTCTTGGAGATGCGGAACATCACAACCTCTTCGGGCTGCAGGGTGAAGGAATACTCCTTGCCGTACTCAAAGGTGCCGGTCTGGGAAATCTTGTCCTGAGCCTCATCGTGCTTGTACGCGTGCTCGATGTGGTAGGTGTACGAAGCGCCCTTCTCCATGGGCACGCCCAGCGCCTCGTCAAAAGTAAAGGTGATCTGCTGGGCTTTGCTCCAGTCGGGGTTGCGCACCGTGATGATGCCCTCGGAACCATCGAACGCGGAGAAGCCGTAGGTATTGTACGGAGCCTTGGACGAGACCTCGACCGTGGGGCTGGTCTTGCTGGGGCCGGTCTCCAGCTTCACGCCCGTAGCCGGGGTGCCGCCAAAGATCTTGGCGTTGCGCAGGATATGGTTGTTCTCCTCGGCCCACTTGAGGAACTCTGCCGTGACCTCGTACTTCTCATTGTCCAGCAGGCTGTCGGAATAGTAGAGCTCCCAGAACGCCGTACCGCGAGCGGACAGCATGTAGAGGTAGTTCTGGAACTGCTCGGCGGTCGCGGTGTTAGCGCTCATGCCGGTACCGGACTGACCGTACACCGGATCATGGTTGTAGATGTTTGCCAGCGGGAACTGGAACTCGTGGCCCTTCAGGTAGTCGTAGTACGCGGCGTCGCGGGCGACCAGCTGACGGTCCATCTGGCTGGTAGACTCGCCGGCGCCGGCCTGGTCGGGGCCGCACTGCAGCCACACCGAGTTGGCCCACTGGAGGTACCAGGGAGAGGGGTTCACGTAGCAGGTCAGCGAGATCCACAGCTTGTTCAGGCCAAGCTCGGCCTCAGAAGTGCGGACGCCCTCAAAGAGGTCGATCCAGGCCTCCCACAGATCGGTCACATGGTACATATTGTGGGCGCCGCCGGTCATATGGTTGTTCGCGCGGCCAGGAACGCCATCGGTAGCGGACCACTGACCGTACTGCGCGCCGTCGGCGAAACCGTCCCACTTCCAGTAGTTGACGCGGTACTCGTCCTGCCAGTCAACGACCATCTTCTCGAACTCGGACACGTACTTGCGGTCCGCAACGTCCACGGAGCCGCCCGCCAGCGAGCCGTTGCCGCTCGCCTGCAGGATCTTGCCCAGGTTGCCAAAGAAGTTGTAGCCGCCACGCGGACCGATCCACGCGCCAAAGTCGCTGCCCAAGTCGCGGACCAGCTGGCTGGAAGACGTGAACCCATCGGGGAACTTAGAGTTGAAATCCCAGAAGCCCTTGGTGTTCTTGCCGGTGCCGGATTTACTCACGTCGACGGAGTTCTCCGTGTCGTTGTAGTTGTTCCAACCGTCGTCGACAACATAGGAGTCAAGCGGCCTCACGCCCTGCTGGACCAGCTCGCGGTCGATCTCCTTGAACGAATCCAGAATGTTCTTGTTGTCGATGTTCATCATGTTGTCGAACCAGGAGTTGTACTGGATACGGAACTCCGAAGGGGTCGAGATGTCATCGATGTAGTCGAAGAAGTCGGATTGGACCACAGAGGTATCCGTACTGCGTGCGGCGCCCGCGACGGTTTGCCAGGTGCTGTAGTGAATCGACCCGTCCTCCGCCTTTACCGCCTGCTCGTCGGCGAGAAGTCGATCGAAGTCCTTGCCGCTGTAGTAGCGGATGCGGCCGGTGTCCTTCTCGATCTGGCTATCGGCCACGGGGAACTCGCAGCCAAAGAACATGCCCTCAACGTAGATGGGCTGGCCCAGGTTGGCCTTGAACTCCTCCATCTGGACAATTCCGCCCTTGCCGGTGGGAATGGTCCACTTGTCTTCCTTTGCGACACCGTCGACCTTCATGGACTCAAGGTCGATATAGTCGATAGCCGCCATGGAAGCTTGGTCGCCCGGGACGGAGATGTCCAGGAACTTCCTCATATAGTGGTCGCCATCGAACATGACCACGTTCTCGGTTACGTTGTAGGTAACGCCATTGAACTCGAACGGCTCAAAGTTGAAGCTTACAACCTGGCCTTTTCGGCTCTCTCCGCCAAACTCAGCCGTTGTGGGGGCGATGGTAACCGGATCTGCGTCATCAAGGACGAGTTCGCTCGCCGCGAAATCACGGTCGTTCGAGGGTTTCGCCGTGTGCTTGGACGAGTACAGGTTGAACTCGGCGCCTCCAGCAAAGGTCTTCCCGTCCTCGCGATCGTTGTTGGGCGACACGGCGACAAACTTGACCCAGCGGCCGGTGGCCTGCTGGTCCAGGTTGACATAGATGGGGTTCACACCGTCATAGGTAAAGTCGCCCTGTGCCACCGGCTCGCCCCAGCCCTCGTCAGTAGAGGGGGCTTCTTCGGCGTTTGAAACGTACAGCTTATAGCCCTTGACGTTGCCATTGACCTCGGCACCCTGCGCGCGCGGCGTGTAGGAGAAGCACTGGAAGGACGTGCTCTTCTTAAGATCGATCACCACGTGGTGGGGATAGGCGTCCTTGCCGCCCGTGTACTTGGTGTGCCAGAACGTGTTGGTATCGCGATCGATGAAATTCCTAGCATATCCATGGCTAGGTCCGTCGCCCGTGGTCTCCTCGCTCGACTGGTTCACAATGGTCCAGTCTCCGGTGTTCAGGCCACCCGCGGCATCGTTTTTCTTCGTCAGCTTGACGATAAACTCTTCGCTATCCTGAGAGGGGTCGAACTTCTTGTTCGCCCGCTTGTTGATTATTTCCTCAGTCTCAAGCTTTCCACTGGCAGATGCGGAGAACGTACGGGAAATCGCATCGTTACCGATCGTCACCTTTCCGTCTTTTTCGACCACGCTCACGGCTCCGTGACCAGCGGCGAGCGCGGGGACGGAGAAGCCGAAGGTTCCAGCCATGACCGCCGCGACGGCAGCCGTGGCCAATCTTGACTTCTTCATCCATGCCTCCTTTTCCATGTTCGAAACCCTATAGGAGCCCCGCTTCCATCGCTACGCAGACGGACAATTCGGCAACATCCGTTAGATAGGTTTCACCCAGATAGAACGGAACATATCCTACGGAGCTGATGAGGTAATCATGGATTTAAGAAGATGAACGGTTGCAATTTAACGCTAAACGGTCACACACTGGTACCTACCAGATAATAAGTTCATAAGCATGTACCTGCATTAATAACAAGTTGGTATTAGTTTTAATGAACCTCTTGCCGCCTTGAGCATCGCTGAAATGCTTCTCATAATTGATGCATTTTTATACATTTTGCTAGCAAGGCCATAGAGCCCACCCAGATCGAGGCCTCAATAAAAAAGGGGGTATCCAAGCGTAGCCCCACGCCCGGATACCCCTTCAATCGCAAGCTTTCGCCCGCCGGGCTTCTACCCGCCCCAGGTTATCTCTAGATCATCTGCTCGCCAGCACCCGTCGCAAGCATCTGGAACGCTTGGTAGGCAGCGCCAAGAGCGCCGGCATCGTTACCGAGCGTGGCGCGACGCAAAACGTATTTGCCACGCGTGCCAGGGAACACGTACTCGTCCAGCTTCTCTGCCAAGGGGCCCATCAGCAGCTCCCCCGCATGCGAGAGGCCGCCGCCAACGATAACTTCCTGCGGATCGACCGTGCACATGATGGAAGCTAGGCCGCGCGCAAGGTAATCGACCGTTATATCGCGCGCCTGGATAGCGATCTCGTCACCTGCAGCGACCTGGTCGAAAACATCCTTGCCCTCGGTATAGCTACGCGTATCGCCAGCCGCCTCGTACAGATCGTTAGCCGTTTTCACAAAGCCGGTGGCAGAGCAATAGCACTCCAGGCAGTTGGTTTTGCCGCAGCCGCACTGACGGGTATCCGCCGCCATAACGGGCATGTGCCCCACCTCGCCCGCGCAGCCATGCTGGCCGTTGAGGACCTTGCCGTCCACGATAACGCCGCCGCCCACGCCGGTGCCCAGCGTCACAAAGACAACCGTGCTGGCGCGGAACGCGGAGTCGCCTCCCATCCAAGCCTCGCCCAGAGCCGCGGCGTTGGCGTCATTCAACAGGGTAACCGGCAGCCCCGTTCCCTCCTGCAGCAAATGGCCCAGGGGCATGTTGCTCCAACCAAGGTTGACGGCGCGCTCCACCACGTCGCCGTTCACGGGGCCGGGCACGCCCACGCCGATGGCCTCGATAGTCTCGCCGCGCTCGAACAGAGATGCCATCTTGGTCTTAAGGGCCTCGATGATGTCGCCAGGAATGCCCGCGCCGTCATTATCCGTATTGGTAGGAATAGCCCAGCGGTCGATAATGGCTCCGGCTTCATCGATGATGGAGAATTTGATGGTTGTGCCGCCCAAATCGACACCGAACACGCGCTTCATGGTGGTTCCTTCCCCGTGGCCCGCAACGGAGGATCCGCCGCGGCGTGTGCACATTTGCTTCATTTTATCCCCTAGGAAAGAGGTCTATTGCAACGCATTTGCCGCTGGCGGTCTCCAGCCCGCAGGCGCAAGGACGCGGGCAGACCCGCGTACGCGAGGAATGGCGGACCTGGGTGCAAGGAGCCCCTAACCCCTGCTCTCCAGGAACCAGATGATCAGCATGAATCCAATCACGATGGCACCTATGATCAGCACCGTCGCCATGAGAACGCTGCCGCAGCCAAGGTCGCTGTTGCTGCCGCCCGCCGCATGCGTATCGCGCTCCTGCTCCTCGTAAAAAAAGTTGTCGAACGTGCGCTTGGAAATATCGTCCCCCAAACCCATAAGGCACCTCCCTTGAAACCCCGCGTCCGCCACGCGCGGCGGCCTTGCAGCCCAATTTTTCGCAGCAGCAACACCGCATGCCCTGGCGAACGCGAGTATAACTTTGTTTAATGGTAGCAATTCGTCCGGACATTCCCCTACGCGACCCTTGACCCTTTCGCCGCGTCATAGCGCATACTGCTAGGCAAGGAGGCGATTCGCATGGACCATAACGTTGGCACCTTCAACGGATACACCCCCGCGCAACTTGCGCGGATGAGCGGCGTCAGCGTTCGCGCGCTGCACCACTATGACCAGATTGGCCTGCTGGTGCCCGCTCGCAGCGACAACGGTTACCGCATCTACCAATCTGATGACGTTGACCGCCTGCGGCAAATCTTGATGTATCGAGGTCTTGGCATTGAGCTTGCGGGCATCGCAGCGTTGCTGGAAGCCGACAAGAAGGATCAGGCTGCCGCGATGCGCAGACATCTTTCCGCCCTGCGCCAACGGCGCCGCGAGATGGACCAGCTCATCCTGACCGTTGAAAACACCATCGACCAACTAGAAGGGAACCTTGCCGTGAAAAACCAGAGCAAGACCTGCAAGCAGCATCTAAACAAAGGATTCGAGGCGCTCAAACAGCAGGCCGTGGAAGAAAACGAGCGCGTGTACGGCCAAGAGGCTCGCGCCAAGTACGGCGACAAAACCATAGATGCGGCAAACGAGAGGCTTCTCAACATGGGTCAACGGGAGTGGAACGATGTCAACGATCTGGGCGATGAGATATTGAAGCAGCTCTCGTCCGCAATGGAGCAAGGCGATCCCGCCGGAGATGCGGCGCGGAGTCTGGCGCAGATGCACGCGACCTGGCTGCGCGCGTTTTGGCCGGACGGCATCTATTGCGCCCAGGCGCACCGAAACATGGCAGACATGTACATAGCGGACGAGCGTTTTACCGCCTACTACGACGGACCTTGCGGTGAGGGCGCGGCGCAGTTTCTGCACGATGCGATTTACGCAGCGACCGAGAGAAGCTTATAGGAATCTCGATAAGCAGCTTATAGCTGGCGGAGACTGTCTTGCGAGGGTGGGTTGCTTTGCGAAGCCCCAGCGCCTTACGCCAACCTCGCGCTGGCCTCGCACCGATCTCGCATCAATGGGGCAATTTCACTCAACCAGAATGGGATAATTCCATTTCACACCCACGCGGAAAACAATATACAGACAGATTGCCCGGCTACTGCGAAAACGAACAGCCTTATCCATCCGATTTGAGGCATGAGAAACCGTGGTCGATCGTTATGGTCAATGAGGGCCACGAAGCGGGTAAGACATGGCCCAGCCTGGTGTTCCCAGGGTCCGAATGCGGCGTGCGGAGGCCCAATAGCCCTCCCGCGCCGTCCCGTATTCCGTTTCACGCGCTTTTCGTGCGCCTCTCTGGCTAACTTAACGGCACGGCCGTCGCCCAACCTAGAGTCGAATGTGCGCAAACCAGCGCCCCACACGAATGGATAAAAGTGAGATCCCCACCTCGTGGCACTCATTGACCATCCCGATTCGGTGCGGCTTGCAGGGATCTGTGCGAGCTGGTGTTTTCCTGCTCTGGGCGCGCCGAAAAAGGTCCAGCGCGGACTGCCGCCTTCCCCTTGAACATCGTTTGCGGTGCCCGCGGCTACCGTTGGGGCCCTTGAGCCGAAGACGCCCCGCACCATGAGGTATGCTTTCTTTAGCTGGGGACCTTGTATGTGGTATGGCACACGCCTAACCCACGATTTGCCACGTATAGATGGCCGCTATTTGCATAAGGCCCCAGCCGCTTCTTGTGTGTAATTCAATTACTGGTACATAACGAGCATTGGACGCTCTACAGCGTCGAAAGCGTGCTTGAGAAAAGAACAGAAGCGGATCAGGCTATGCCATAAGCCCCTAATCTGTTGAGCGTTACACCCATTTTTGGGTATGTGCCCCATATGTAAAAGCCGGCAATAAAACGGAGGCCTCATGATCTATGCCATCTCAGACATACACGGATGCGCGGACGCGCTCGAGGAGGCGCTCTCCGGCGTCGACTTCTCCGACGGGGAGTCGCGCCTGGTGCTGCTCGGCGACTATTGCGACAGGGGGCCCGCCAGCATGCAGGTGATGCGCAGGATCATGGGGCTTCAGGAGGAATACCCCGGGCGCGTCATAGCTCTAAGGGGAAACCACGAGGAGATGTTCCTCGAGTCCATCGACGGGGTCCTGGGAAGCGAGAGCGCGCGAGGATGGATGCTGGCGGACTCGAACCTCGCCACGACGGAGAGCTTCCTCGCGCGGGATGACTTCGCACGCGTTACGCACCTGCTGAAGCTCAAGGACTTCGACGAGGCCTACCGGCACGCGGTCGCCTGCATCAAACGCGACCACCCCGACGTCATCGCCTGGGTGAGGACCCTCCCCTACTTCTACGAGAGCGGCGAGGGCCAGGTGTTCGTCCACGCCGGCGTCGACGAGGAGGCGGAGGACTACTGGAAAGTGGGCACCCCCGACGAGTTCTTCACCGCGATGGGCCCCGATTACGTCGGCGAGCGCTTCTACCTGGACGTCATCGCCGGGCACATCAGCACCGAGACCGTGTCCGGCATCCCCGGCTACCGCGGCATATGGCACGACGGCGCCAGCCACTACTTCATCGACGGCAACGTGATGGAGAACGGGAGCATCCCCGTGCTGCGATACAACGAGGCAACCGGGATATACAGCGGCGAGGGGCTGGAGTGATCAAGGCGACCGCGCTTTACTCCCGCCGCAATCCCAGTGAGCCCGGCAGGTCTGTTTTGCGGAGCCATCTGCAACACATGCGAGAGGAAGACAGACATGACCAGCAGCTCCATCACAACCATACGAGATCTTCTGAACGCCGCTATCGATGGAATCGAGAGCGATTATCCCAAGGAGTCAGACACCGCCCCGGGCAGAGAAACGGAGAAGAGGCCAAGGTGCACACCGCTTGATCAGGCCGAGCTTGAAGCGTTCTACAAGAAGTGGGAAGAACTCGCCAAGGCACTCGACAAATGCGTCAACGAGATAACCAGCGGCTCGGAGGAGAGCTCTCAAGATTCCGCCAAACTTAAACAACGTGACGACAAGGTCCGCGAGATCATCATCCTCATGCGAGTCAGCTTGGCAGACAGTTATCTATTCGATGACTATTCGCTCGACAAGAAAAGCGGGGGCACACCGCTCGCCTCCTGCGCGTGCCTCGTCAATAACAAAAGCCGCTACTTCAACGGGCATAGTTCGGACGGCATTACTTGGTGCGACACCGAGCTCAAGGAGCTCATGAATGCCCCAGGCCGCTTCTCCTTCACAGGCAGCTGTCAATACGCCAGCTGTTGGGACCATGCCATTACACACCTCATATGCCAGACATGGGGATACAGCCCGCTAAACATGGAGCCCAACGGAAGCATGCTCCTTTCCGATTTCCTCCGCTGGCCAAAGGGCCCTCGCGATTGGAGCATCTTTCTCGCCCTGCTAATCGGTGCCAACAAGAAACTTCCAAACGTAACGAACGATTTGACGCACGCCAGCATCCGCGCGCATTTCAAGAAGGAATTTGGCATCACCGCGCCTTAGGACAGCTGGCACAAAGCCGAAGCAGGAAATAGAGCAGCCCACACGAAACCCCAATATCGGTCTGCGCGAAGCTAGCGAATCGCATCGTCAAAGTGGCGTACATTGTTCAGCAAATCGTCCAACGCCCGCTCGGCGCGGCCCATTCGAGCGAAACCAGAGCCGCGATGCTCCGCGAAGAGACGACCAAGGCTGAAACTGGCTCCAGATAACTAGCTTGATGCCGTGGTCATACCACAGGAGATTCATGACATACTGGGCGCTACCGAAGAACAGATTTCTATTTGCTTCGAGACGCGTAAGCGAAAACGTTCAGCCATAAGGGTGGGCACCCTAAGACGCGCACCCCCAGCTTTGCCGTTTCGGTATCTGCCCTTACAGACCAGAGCCCACATGATGACCCGCATGCAGTGCAAATAAAAAAACTCGGAGGCCATTAGACCTCCGAGCTGCAAGTTCTTGGTCGCGGGGGCAGGATTTGAACCTACGACCTCCGGGTTATGAGCCCGGCGAGCTACCAGACTGCTCCACCCCGCAATGTCTGGACGCACCTTGTGCGCAAGAAAGTATATTACGCACCTCCATCGTCCAATGCA
>DBEWRE010000032.1:0-65182 GCA_048207125.1 Collinsella sp. | reverse complement strand
AGGAGCGCGCATACCAAAAGGGCCTCACCGGACCGCAAAAGCCCCAGCGCGCCCAGGCCCCCGCCCCAGCCGAGGCGCGCCCCGCGACGCGGCCCGCGGCGGGCTTTGCCGGCGCAGCCGCCCCGCAGGGCGACCTCGCATCGTCCATCCCCTCGCCCGCTGCCGACCCGTTTGCGCCCGCGGACCCCTTCGCACCCAGCCCGATCGACCCCGCGGCACCCATCCCCGTGCCGCAGACCATGACGCGCGACGCCATGGCGGGCCTGGGCGGAGCCGCCGCCATGGGCGCTG
Source organism: Collinsella sp. (assembly GCA_048207125.1). Lineage (GTDB taxonomy): Bacteria > Actinomycetota > Coriobacteriia > Coriobacteriales > Coriobacteriaceae > Collinsella. The sequence continues at coordinate 64,891 of DBEWRE010000032.1, read as the reverse complement.
CCGCCGGTGTCGCCGCCGCATCCATTCCCAGCACGGCGTCCCCTCGCCCCCAGCAGCCCGCGCAACCGCGCGCCCAACTGGTCGACGTGGTGACGGGCGAGGCGCTGGGCGTCAGCGGCGCCCGCTGCATCGTGGGTCGCGAGCGCGCAGCGGCCGACGTGGTCCTGCGCGACCCCAACGTGAGCCGCCGCCACGCGCAGCTCACCTACACGGGCAGCGACTGGTCCATCGAGGACCTCAACTCCACCAACGGCACCCTGGTCAACAACCGCCGCATCTCGCGCTGCCCGCTGCGCGACGGCGACCTCCTCACCTTTGGCCTGAGCACGTTCGAGTTTAGGGGCTGAGCCGCCATATGATCGACCTGATCCTCTTTGCGGGACGCATCGTCCTGGTCATCCTGCTCTACATCTTCCTCTTCGCCGTCATGAAGACCGGCGTGGGCCTGGTTCGCGGCCAGCGCCGCGACTCCGCCATCTGGACCATCGATGTCGACAAGGGTCCCCGCGGCATTCGCGGCATCCATGTGGACATGCTGGGCCCGGTCATCGTCGGCCGCTCCCCCAGCTCTGACATCTGCATCAACGAGCCCTTCGTCTCGGCTTCGCACGCAAGGTTCTCCCTGCAGGGACCCGCCCTGGTCATCGAGGACCTCAACTCGCTTAACGGCACCCTGGTCAACGGCCGCCAGCTGGTAGAGCCCGCCACCCTCCGCGAAGGCGACGAGGTCCAGATCGGCGACGTTGTCATGAAGGTGAACCGCCGATGACGGACGAGGAGAACAACCTCACGCAGCGCAGCGCGAACGCATTCGACCTCGAGCCCGCCGACGAGCTCGAGGCGCTTGCCGCCGCGCATGTTGCCAATTCAGCAGCGCGCGCTGATGACGAGCTCGAGACGCTCGCCGCCGCTCACGTTGCCTCGACACTTGCCGCGAGCTCGCCCGCGGACTCATCCCGGGTCGAACCTCCGCACAGCGAGGACCTTTTCGAGGCGTCCGCCGAATACGTGGGCGAGGCCCGTTCCATACCCGGCTTTCTCGAAGCCTCCGCGGCGCCCGTGGGTAAACATGCTGCCCCGGTGGACGACGCCGGGCGCGCGGCCCCCTCGATCGACGAGGCCGCTCCGGATCCCATCCTGCCTCCTCGCGATGCCGACCCCGCCGCATCGACCCGCAACGGCCATGCCGAGCAAGAAGAGGCGCACGCCGAGCGCGCATCGCACGAGACGCCCGACACCGACGACCGAGCCGAAGCATCGCCTGCGGATACCGCGGAGATAGACGTCGCCGCTGTCGAGGCCAAACTCAAGGATCCCGGCTCGACCCAGAGCTTCGCCCCCATCACCGATGATCTCATCGACGCCGATTCCACCTACGACGCCGGCACCACCACGCAGCTCATGTGGGGCGCGCGCTCCGACGTGGGCTGCGTGCGCTCGCATAACGAGGACTCGTATCTGGTCCAGTCGCCGCTTTTCTGCGTTTGCGATGGCATGGGCGGACACGCCGCCGGCGAGGTGGCGAGCTCCATCGCCGTGGAAACCATCGCCAAAACGGCTCCGCACACCGCCGACCCCGCGTTGCTGGGCGCCGCTATCGAGGCAGCCAACGCCGCGGTAATCGAGGCGGCGCTCAACGGCCTGGGCAAACCAGGCATGGGCTGCACTGCAACCGCCGCCTACATAGAGGGAAACACCATAGCCATCGCCCACGTGGGCGACTCGCGCGCCTACCTGCTCCATGAGGGGACGCTCATCCGCGTCACCCGCGACCACTCCTACGTCGAGGAGCTGGTTGACGCCGGCGAGATCACCGCCGACGAGGCCCGCGTCCATCCCAACCGCTCCGTCATCACGCGAGCGCTGGGATCGGACCCGGCCATGTACGCGGACCACTTCTCCCTCAACATCGAGGAGGGCGACCGTCTCATCCTGTGCTCCGACGGCCTGTCGAGCATGATTCCCGACGGCGAGATCGAGAACATCGCCACGCAATCGTCCACCGCCCAGATCTGCACCGACAACCTTGTCGATGCGGCGCTCGCCGCCGGCGGCTCGGACAACTGCACCGTCGTGGTGGTCGATGTGGTGGACGATGGAAAGCTTCGCGAGATATCCAAGAAGCGCCGCCGCAACGTCATCGCCGTCATCAGCGCCGTGTTCATCCTCCTCGCCCTTATAGGCGTCATCGCGTTCGCCTCTATCGCCAACTCGGTGTACCTGGGCGTCAAGGACGACGCTGTCGCCATCTACAAGGGCGTCCCCACCAAAATCATGGGCTTTGACCTGCATTGGCTCGAGGACGAAACATCCGTTTTGCTGAAAGACCTACCCGAAGACACCCAGAATCGTCTGCGCGAGGGCATTCCCCAGGAGAGCGTCGAGGCCGCGGCCAAGACCGTCTCCAAATACCGCGAGCAGATTGACGAAGACCAGAACAAGCAGATAGAGGATGCCAACGCGGTTCGCTCCGGCGCCGAGGCCGATAGCGGCAACGCCATTCCCGGCACCGCCTCTTCGGGCGACGTCGCCGATTCCGTTTCCTCGTCCGCGAACAACCCGACCTCTGGAGGCGATGCCCAATGAGCAGCCGCCGCAATACCGAGCTATTCCTGCTGATCTCCGCCGCGTTCCCCGTGGTCTTGCTGTACGCCATGTACGTACTGACCACCGGAACCGCCCTTACATTCCAGACGCTCGCCGTGCCGATAGGACTTTTCGCCGCGTTCGCCGCGGCCCATATCGCCGTGCGCATACTGGCTCCGGGAGCAGACCCCGCCATCCTACCGGTGGTCTTCTTGCTCTCGGGCATAGGCATCACGTTCGTCACGCGCGTCAAGCCAGAGCTCGCCATGAACCAGCTCGTCATCCTGTTCGCCTCCATATGCCTGATGGTCTTGACGCTCGCGCTGGTCAAGAACCTCGATGTGGTCAAAAAGTACAAATACTCGCTGGGCGCCATAGGCATCCTGCTGTTGCTGCTGCCCATGTTCATCGGCACCGAGATCTACGGCTCCAAGCTGTGGATCACCATCGGCGGCTTCTCCATCCAGCCCGGCGAGTTCGCAAAGGTCTTCATCGTGCTCTTCCTGGCGGGTTACCTCGCCGAGAACCGCGAGCTGCTCTCCATCTCCAACCATGAGGTGCTGGGTTTCAAGATACCGCGCTTCAAGCTGCTCCTGCCGCTCTTCGTGGTCTGGGGCGTCTGCATGCTGATCGTCGCGTTCGAACGAGACCTGGGCAGCGCCGTGCTGTTCTACACCATCTTCCTGTTGATGCTCTACGTCGCCACGGGCCGTATCTCCTACGTCATCATCGGCTTCGCCCTGCTCGCCGTGGGCGGTGTCGGCGCCTACAAGGTCATGAGCCACGTCCAGACCCGCTTCCAAATCTGGCTCGACCCGTTCGCCGATCCTTCGGGCGATGGCTACCAGCTGGTGCAGTCGCTGTTCTCCCTGGCAGACGGCGGCCTGGTGGGCACGGGCATCGGCAAGGGCATGCCCACGCTGATCCCCATCGTCGAGTCCGACTTCATCTTCTCCGCCATCGGCGAGGAGATGGGCCTTCTGGGCGGCGCCGCGGTGCTGTTCCTGTTCATGCTGTTCGCCGTTCGCGGCCTCACCACCGCCGCACGCGCCAAGTCGGATCTCGCGGCATTTTGCGCCAGCGGCCTTACCGCCGCAATCTCCTTCCAGGCGTTCCTCATCGTCGGCGGCGTCACCCGCCTCATCCCGCTTACCGGCGTCACCCTGCCCTTCATGAGTCAGGGCGGTTCATCGCTCCTCTCGAGCTTCATCATCGTCGCGCTGCTCTTGCGCGCGGGCGACGAGGCCACCGGTCGCGAAGCGGAGCTCTCCGGCACCGGCATCATGGCCGCGCAGGACGTTCCCGTCCCCGGCAGCGTCAGCGCCGCGGGCACCCGCGTGTACGGCGGCAACGTATCCGCCGCGGGCCTCACCGGCTCCACTGGCGGTTCCCACGCGCGCCCCGGCTCACGCCTGCGCCGCCGCCTCCTCGACACGCCCGAGTCCGGCGTGCTGGGACGCGTCGCCCTAGCCAAGCGCCTTACCGTCGCGGTGTTCGCGTTCACGGCCCTGTTCGCCATCCTCATCGGCAACCTCACCTATATCCAGGTGTTCAAGGCCAAGGATTACCAGAACATGTCCATCAACAACCACAGCATCGCTCGGGCGGCATACGTCAAGCGCGGCTCCATCATCACGTCCGATGGCGTGACGCTCGCGGAGTCCCTGCAGAACGAGGATGGAACCTATAGCAGGTCCCATCCCAATGGCAACCTCGCTGCCAACGTGGTTGGCTACTACTCGAATCGCTACGGCACCGCCGGCGTCGAGAGCACCATGAACGAGACGCTCACCGGCTCAAAGGACTACTCCAGCTGGATGAACGCCATCAATTCGCTCGCCGGAATCTCGCAGCCCGGCAACTCCGTTAAGCTCACCATCGACTCCCGCATCCAGGCAGCGGCCGAGCAGGCGCTCTCGGGCATGAGCGGAGCCATTGTCGTCCTCGACCCGCGCACCGGCGCCGTACTCGCCTCCGCGACCGCGCCCACGTACGACAACAACGACATCGAGGCGTCCATCAACGCCGGCGAGGGCTCCGGCGTCTCCATGTACGACCGCACCACTCAGGCGCTCTACACGCCCGGCTCCACCTTCAAGGTGATCACCCTCGCCGCCGCGCTCGACACCGGTGCGTCCAGCCTGCAGGAGACCTACAGCTCTCCCTCCAGCATGGAGATCGGCAACGCCGAGGTTACCAACTACGAGAACGCCAACTTTGGCACCATCACGCTTCGCAAGGCTTTCGCAGTCTCGTCCAACGTGGTCTTTGGCCAGGTGGCGAACCAGGTTGGCGCCACCTCCCTGGTGCAATACGCCAACGCCTTCGGCTACGGCCAATCCCTTGGCCTGGACTTCTCGACCACGCCCTCGATCATGCCAGACCCCTCGCTGATGACCGAATGGGAGCTCGCATGGGCGGGCGCCGGCCAGCCCGTTGGCCAAGGGCACACCGCTGGACCCCAAACCACTCCCATGCAGAACGCAGTCATGGCGGCAGCGATCGCCAACGGCGGCATCGCCATGAATCCCTATGTGGTCGCGCAGACCCTCTCCCCCGAGGGCACGGTCATCAAGAGCACGCAGCCCCGTTCCCTTGGCCAGGCCGTAAGCGCCAGCACCGCCCAGCAGGTTAAAGAGGCCATGCTGGACGTCGTCGAAGAGGGATCTGGAGGCGCCGCGGCAGTCGCGGGCGTCAAGGTCGCCGGCAAGACCGGCACCGCCGAGACCGGTACCCACGTGAACTCCGTCTTTGTCGGGTTCGCGCCGTACGATACGCCCACCGTGGCGATCTCAGTTATGTTGGAAGACTACGACGTGCACGGCGTCAAGGCCACCTACGTTGCCAGTAAGGTGCTTTCCGCCGCACTCTCCGCGCAAGGGTTGTGATAGGGTGCCTCACTAATACTCCGCACGCATCTCATCCCGTATAGTTTGGTTAAAACGCTCAGAGGTTTAAAGGAGCAGCTCACATGGAACAGCAGAGGGTTTTGGGAGGTCGATACCTTCTCAAAGACAAGGTAGGATCGGGCGGCATGGCCACCGTGTACCGCGCACAGGACCAGGTTCTCGACCGCACCGTGGCGGTCAAGATCATGCTGCCGCAGTACGCCAGCGACGCCACGTTCGCCGCGCGCTTCAAGCAGGAGGCCCAGGCGGCAGCCGGCCTTCAAAGCCCCTATATCGTCGGCGTCTACGACTGGGGCAAAGACGGCGATACCTACTACATCGTCATGGAGTACCTCCGCGGCACCGACCTTAAGAGCGGCATTCGCAGCCATGGAGCCCTCGACCCCAAGAAGGTCGCCCAAATCGGCTCGCAGATCTGCGCCGCCCTCTCCGTTGCGCACAAGCATGAGATCGTCCACCGCGACATCAAGCCGCAGAACATCATGGTCCAGCCCGATGGCAACATCAAGGTCATGGACTTTGGCATCGCGCGCGCTAAGAACAGCCATCTCACCCAGGACAACAACGTGCTGGGCACCGCTCACTACGTAAGCCCGGAGCAGACGCGCGGCCAAGAGCTTGGCCCCACCAGCGATATCTACTCCCTGGGCGTGGTGATGTACGAGTGCGCCACCGGCCGCGTGCCCTTCGACGGCGACGACGCCATCTCCGTCGCCCTCAAGCAGGTCAACGAGATGCCCGTTCCCCCCAGCCAGATCAACGGAAACGTAGACTCGAACCTCGAGCGCATCATCTTGCGCTGTATGGAGAAGGACCCCGCAAACCGCTTCCAGTCCGCCGACGAGCTGCGCAGCGTTCTGAACACCTACCTCTCGGGTCGCGCCGTGGACGTCCCGGAGCCTACGCGCGTCATCTCCCCCGTTGGCGGCATGGGCGCCACCGAGACTCGCGTGATGAGCGACTCCACCCAGATGATGGCGCGTCCCGCCGCAGCGCAAACCACCGCACGCCCCGCCGCTCGCAACGCCGGACGCCCAAGCTCCCCCGCTAGCACCAACGGCTTCGAACCCGTGAACAACGGCATGGGCAAGGGCAAGATCGCCGCCATCGTCGTCGGCGTTATCGCCGTCATCGCGTTCGCCGTCTTCGCAGCCGGCCAGCTCTTCGGCGGCAGCGGCGAAACCGTGGACATGCCCAGCCTCATCGGATGGGAGCAGGAAGCCGCCGTCGACAACCTGCGTTCTCTGGGCATCACCAACGTCGAGATCACGCAGGAGTTCAACGACGAGCAGGACGAGGGCAAGGTTTGCGATCAGACGCCCGACGGTGGTAGGTCCGTTCACACCACCGATAAGGTGACCCTGGTCATCTCCAAGGGAGAGAAGCCCGCCGAGACCACAACGGTCCCCAAGCTGGTGGGCCGCACCCAGGAAGCAGCTGAAGCCGCGCTGAAGCAGGCCAACCTCAAGGGCAAGGCCATCACCGAGGCAAACGACGCCGATAAGGGCGAGGTCTTCGAGCAGTCCATCGACGAAGGCGAGGAGGTCGAAGTCGATACCGTCGTCGAGTACAAGGTTTCCGCCGGACCGGACGAGCAGAACGTTCCCGGCGTTCTGGGCATGACCAAGTCCAAGGCCTCCAACACGCTGAGCGATGCGGGCTTCAAGGTCGCCTATGCTGAAGATTACAGCGACGAGTACGACAAGGGCCTGGTCATGGCGCAGAGCCACACCGGCACCGCCGCCCCCGATACCGAGATCACCATCACCATCTCCAAGGGAAAGAAGCCCGGCAATGAGGACGATGATTCCGGCAATGGCTCCGACAGCGGATCGGGCGAGGAGACCGGCGGCTCCGTCTCCGTCCCCAGCCTCTCGGGCATGACGAAAGCCCAAGCGGAGAGCGCCCTTAAGAGCGCCGGCTTTGTTCCCAGCTTCTCCTACGCCGACGGTACCAACGAGGGCGTTCATCCTGATTACGTCATCAGCTGGAGCCCCAACGGATCGGCCAAGAAGGGCGACACCATCAACGTGGTCGTAGCCTACGGAGAGCCCTCCGCCTAAATTCGGCAAACACCGCCTGAAGACAGCTTGCACCAATATTTCCCCCGGCAGGTCAACCCGCCGGGGGATTTCTTTTAGTGGGAGAGCGGCTCCGCCATGACCCATGCAGGCGACCGCGGGCGCATGAGCCTTGGCACTTCCGTCATGGACGCACGCACGGAAAGCTCGCAAGCCAATATGGCGTATCGCGGCGAACCGTTCGCCCCCTAGAGGCTAAAACGGCTTTGGAGCAATCAAGATGGAACGCATGTCACCTGACGCCGCTTATTCAATAAAATATGGCCCGAATCGGCACCGGAATAACCAGGTACCGATTCGGGCCATGTACTCAATCGCGTCGATACGCCAAAACCCTTGGCTCTCGACAGTTCGCGCTTCGCACGTCACCGCGAGCGCAGACGTCCTAAAGCCTGCGGCTAGCGTGTCTTAAAGCCGTAGGACTTGCCCATCTCGTCCACAAACTGGGAGACCTCTTTGGAGTCGCAGCCGGGAAGACGAATGGGACGCTCGATATCCTTGATCTTAAAGGTCACAACGGGATCACCATGGTCCTTTGCGACGCGCGCGACGGACACCTTGGACCACGCGTAGCGAACGCCATCTATATACACGCCGGTGCGGCCGACGCCGTTACGCACGGCAGCCATGAAAATGGCAAAAGCGAACAGGACGGAGCCGGTCGCGATCTCCTTAAGACTCTGCCCGGCAAAGAAGTAGTAGCCGACGGCGAACACGATAAGGCCGATGGACACCGCATAGGTCCAGGGACCGCGCGAGACCTCGAATACGAGCGAGCGGCGCTGATCCACCAAAAGATACAACGTGTAGATAAGCATGACGGCGCCTATGGCGAACAGGGCGTACACCAACCAGGAGTCCTTTTGAGCCAACAGATCCATAAGAGTCCTCTCCTTGATCTCATCGTCCGCGTCCACTGCGAACGGGGGCGGGAGCGCGATCGCGCCCAAAACCGCAATAGCAAACGGGATCTCGCCCCAGCAAGATCCCGCTCGTATTCATCCAAACGCAACGCCAAAACCGAATATGGCGTCGCAAACGCTACACCGTCAGCAGAGATGCGCTAAACGGCCAGGTACTTGAACATATTGAATACGCAAATACCCATGATAACAACCATCAGGCCAATAAAGAGCTTATCCACGGCCTTGTCATCGATTTTGCTGTTAACCTTACGGCCCGCAAATCCGCCCAAAATACCGCAGCACGCCATCACGACGAGCATTACGATATCCACGCCGGCGGCACCACCGGTCATAAGAGATGCGATGGTGCTGGCAGCCTGCGAGAACAGGATGATATACAGCGAGCTCTGCGCGGCGCGCTTGGTCGGCATGCTGAAGAAATAGAACAGCACGACGAGGTTGATGGGGCCGCCGCCGATGCCCAAGAAGGCCGAAGACATGCCCAGCACCAAACCGATGACGCCGCAGCCAAGGACGTTGCGCACGTTCCTTGTGGGAACCTTATCTTTGTTCAACGTGTAGACAAGCGTTCCCAGCACAACCAAAAGCAGCACGCCCGCCTGGACCGCACCGGCGGTATTGGGGTTGTCGAAGAGCCTGGCAACCATACCGAACAGCTCTTTTCCCGCAAGGCCGCCCAACGCCGCGCCAATCGCCAACGGCGTGTCGATAGCGAACTCGATCTGCGAGTCACCCGAACGCTGGGCCTTGATAACGGAGTAGCACGTCATGGACAAGACGGTGCACCCTGAAAGGAAGTTGATGACCGAAACGTCCATCACGCCGAACGCATCCATGACGGGCTTGATGATTACCCCGCCGCCGATGCCGCAAATAGCTCCAACGGTAGACGCGCAAAACGCGATCGCTGCGATAAGAAAAATCATAACGTGGCTCTAATCCTATTTCCTCTAGTCGCTACTGCTGCAATGCGGAAAGCGCCTTGGCGGCCTTCTCGTAATACTTATCCGCAGAAGCGCCGTCTCCCCTGTTTTCATATTGAACCGCAATCAGCTGATACAGGCGCAGGCGCTCGCCATCCTCGACCTGGTCCAGCTGGGCGAGCATCTGGTCGAGAAACTCATCCGAATGGTTCACAAAGATCTCGAAGGTCTCGCGGCTCGCCTTGGCAAGCCCCTCATCGCCCACTGCCTCGATACGGTCGAGCACGTTCTTCGCGCGCTCCTTATCCTCGTTCTCGACAAAGAAGGCAAACGCCTTGCCGTAAAGCGCCAACTGCTGCTCGCGGTTCATCTTGAGACCCATCATCTCGTCGATGATGCGCGTCGCCTCGCCGGCGTTCTCAAGGCCAAGCTGGCAATTGAGGCGCATGAACAGCTGGTTATAACGGGGATAGACCATCTGGGTAAGGGTCTTATCCAGAAGCTGCAGGCAGCTCGCGTAGTCTTGCTCGCTAAAAAAATGCTCGATTTTGGCGAAGATAGCGCGCTTCTGGACCTCCATAAAAATGGTGCCCGCAAGAGCGATGCCCAAAATCGCAAAGCCTACAACCTTCACATCCATGTCCATCCCCGTTTCACATCAAGGAAACCGAGTCGCCTTAAGCGCCCGGCCATCTCTACTGGTACAGCATGGTAGCAGGCTTTTGACCTACCACCAGCTCTCCGGCGGCTACATAGCCCTCCGGGCGACCGTCAAGTTCTTCCACCAGCGCGGCTCGTAGCTGGGCGATGCGCGAGGCGTGCGCCGGGTCGGCGATGAGGTCATGCTCCTCGCGCGGGTCGGCATCCAAATCAAAGTATTGCTCGCGTCCGGTCTGGGTGAACCAGATGTACTTGTCATGCGGGGTGACGATGTACTGGTTGGACTGCTCGACGTCGCGGCTGTGCTCACCATGCACATAGGGACGAGAAATGGCATCACCCGAAGTGAGCTCGCCCATCAACGAGACGCCGTCGACGCCCTGGGGCACATCCAGCCCGCACAGCTCGAGAACGGTCGGCATAAGGTCCATCAACTCGACGGCGCTATCGCTGGTGCGCACCACGCGCGGGGCGACGTTCTTGCCAACGTGGATGATGAGCGGAATACGCGCGCTTCCCTCGTAGGGCAGCACCTTGCGGAACAGGCTGTGGTCGAAGAGCATCTCGCCATGGTCCGCCGTGAAGATGATGACGGTATCGTGGTAGGTCTCGTCGTTCTCAAGCGCGGTGATAAGGCGGCCGATCTGGTGGTCGAGGTGCGTGATGCAGGCATAGTAGCCCGCCATGGCCTGTCGGCGCAGCTCCGCGTCACGGCAGCCGTGCACGCTATCGAGAACCATACCGTCGCGCTGCGTCGCCGCCTCATCGTCCCAATCCCCGCGAGCGGGTTCGCGCAGGTCCATATCGCGATACAGGTCAAAGTAGGATGCGGGTGCATCAAAGGGCGGATGAGGGCGCACAAAGCTTGTCATGAGGAAGAACGGACGAGTGCGGTCTCGCGTCTCCAGGAAGCGGATGGACTCGTCCACAACCCAGTTGGTGGGATGCAAGCGCTCTTCGTAGACCCACGGATGCGTGATCCAAGAGTTGTTCTCGACACCGGATCCGTTGACGTCGGCGAACTCTCCCAGCTCGTTCTTTAAGAAGCGCACGTAGTCGTCGCTCACCGTCTGGTGCATCCAATGCGGCAGGTTCGCCTTGCGGTAGTGACCAATGTAGCCATCGTGCAGGCGCATATGCTCAAATCCGCAGCCAAGGCGCGGCGGGTGCACATGCATCTTGCCAACCACGGCAGTCTGGTAGCCACCGTCGCGCATCTCCTGGGCGAGCATGTGGTCGTATTCCCACTCGATACCGTCCTGATAGCCAACGCGACCGTGGCTGCAAGGCGCTTTGCCCGTAAACAGCCCGGCGCGCGCGGGAATGCAGCTGGGGCATGCGGAATAGGCATTCTCAAACAGCACGCCATCGGCCGCCAGTGTATCCAAATAGGGCGTCTTCACGTCTGGATGGCCGTCTATACCCAGGCAGTCACCTCGAAACTGATCGCACATGACCAGCAAGACGTTAGGGCGCTTTGCAGACGCCGCGATACCGTCTTTTTCCATTACGTTCTCCTTCCCTACGTACTCATCAAGCATGGCAACCATGTAGCATAGCAAGTAAAAAGCCGACGGAGCGCCATCGCGACCCGCCGGCTTGATATGGATCTTATACGTTACAGACCCAGGCGCTCACGCTGCTCGGAGGGGGACTCGTGCTCCTCCAGGCCGCGCAGCAGCAAATCGATCATCTGCTGCTCTTCGGGCAACCCCTGCCCCGCCAGGTTGTTCTTCTGGCCGTAGTCGCTCTCAAGATCAAACAGCATGGTCTGGGCGACCTCTGCCAAAGGCGTGGCGCCCTCAATCTGAGCCGGCTTCTTGCAGGGAATCTTGAACAGCGGGTAGGCGGTGCGGGCAAAGAAGCGGCCGCACTCGATCTCTTCCGGACAATCCGATCCCATCTTCTTGCGGATGGTGTGCGGAAGCGCCGCGTACTCAAAGCACGGCTGGTTGCTCTCGACCGGCGCGCGGAAGTACGTGTAGCGACCATCCGTCACGTTGACGGTCATCGCGTGCACGCCGTACAGCGCGTAATCGCGGGTGGGAGCGTCCGCATCGGTCATCAACGGCACCAGCGAGGTTCCCATAACGTCGCCGGGGATCTCGCAGCCATGCGCCTCGAGGACGGTGGGCATGATGTCGATCGCCTGGGTGAGCTGATGCGCGTGCTCGCCGGCGCGGGCGCCACCGGGGAAGTGGACGATGAAGGGCAGGTGCGCGAGCTCGTTATACAGGTGCATGTAGTTCTTGCCCATGTAGTCGCGCTCGCCAAGGAAGTAGCCGTGGTCGGTGGTGACCATGACCATGGTGTCTTCCAGCATGCCGTGCTCGTCCAGCTTGTCGATAAGCTTGCCAAACCAGTGGTCCGTCATGGTGACCAGGGCCTGGTAGCGGCGCTGGACGTAATCGACGGCGCCGTCGTTGAGATCGGTATCGGAAACGCGCTTGTACTGCGGGGTCTCAAAGTAGTCGCGATCCAAGTCGCCCTTGCCGCCGTACATCTCCATGTACTTGTCGGGCACGTCGAAGGGCTCGTGCGGATCGAACGCCTCGACCATAAGGAAGAAGTCGTCATGGCCCTTGTTGTCATCGATCCAGTCGCAGGCGGACTGGAAGGTCTTGGGGCTGGGCATGTCCTCCTCGTTGGGCCACTTCTGGCGATTCTTCTGGTACTGCTCGCGCACGCGTCCGTAGAAGGTTTCGGGCATGTTGTTGGGCTCGTCGATGCGGCTCACCCAAGGATCGCCCTCCTGGCCGCGATAGTAATCCCAGGTGTTGAACTCCTGCAGATAACCCTCGCCACCGGTGCGCAGGTAGTGGCAATGGTCGGTAGTGATGTGGCAGAAGTTGCCGGCGGCGCGCAGGCACTGGGGCAGCGTCACGTCGAAGGGCTCGATGGGACCCCAGGGGCGCTCGAGGAAGTTATAGCGGCCGCACAGGATGTCGCGACGAGCGGGCATGCAGGGGGCGGAGCCAATCCAATGGTTGTCGAACACACAGGAACGCGCGGCGAAGCTGTCCAGGTTGGGGGTCTTCACCTCGGTCTGGGGGTTGTAGCACGAGAGCACGTCGCGACGCAGCGTGTCCATCAGTACCAAAACAGTTCTCATGACTCTTCCCTTTCAACGTCATGGTTGTCTACAGGTGCTCCGTTGGACGAAGTGATCGTCCGGATAGGCTGCCCCTAACGCAAGGGGGCGATACTACATGGTTTCGGCTCAGGACAACACGACCTGCTTGGGGGCTCGCAGGACGCGCTGTCCTGAGCCGAAAAAGGCGCGCACCCCGGTATGGGTAGCGCGCCTTGAGGTTGGCGCTCGATAATCGCTTTTGGGAGGATTAAGCGAAGATCTTGAACGCAGGGAAGTAGAAGCCGATGGCTGCGAACACCAGGGCGAACACGATGAGGCCGATGATGATCTGAGCGGAGTTCTTGCCCTGGCCCTTCTTGAGCAGGCGATAGCAGATGAAGGTGAGCAGAACGGGCAGCGCGTAGGGCAGGACCTTGTCGAGCTGGTCCTGGAGGATCAGCGGGTCGCCCTCGCCAAAGGCAAACTGCACGGCGAGCTTGAGCTTGACGGTGGTGGCGATGAGGCCGCCGGTCACCATGACGCCCAGGACGTTGGCGAGGTTGCCAAGGCGATCGAAGATCTGGACGCCGGCCTTCTCGACCAGGTCCATACCCATCTCGTAACCCTTGTGCAGGCCGAAGTACTTAAGCGGCCAGTACAGCAGGTTGATGAGCAGGAACATGACCAGCGGGCCCATGATGGAGCCGTTGTCGACGCACATGGAGGCGCCGATGGAGCCGGCGATGGGGAACCAGGTGAGGTTGAGCAGGGAGTCGCCCAGACCTGCGAAGGGACCCATGAGGGAGGTCTTGATGCCGACGACGGTGTCCTTCTGATCCTCGTCCGTAGACTCCTCGATGGCGGCGGTGATGCCGAGGATGAAGGGGATCGCCAGCGGGTGGGTGTTGAAGTACTCCAGGTGGCGCTTCATGGCGTTGACGCGCTGCTCCTTGGGAGCGTCCTTGTAGAGCTCCTCCAGGACCGGAGCAAAGCAGTAGGTCAAAGACAGCGACTGCATACGCTCGTAGTTATGAGCGAACTGGCAACCCTGGGTCCTGAGCAGGACCTTGTTCAGGGTGGACTTAGAAATCTTTCCCATTAGAGATCGTACTCCTCGTCATCATCGGAGCCGGCAACGACGGCAGCGGGGGCGGGCTGATTCTTCTGGCCCTCGGTAATGACATCCCAGATGCCTGCGGCGGCGCAAGCGGCCAGAGCGATACCGACGGTGGGAACGTTGAGGAACGCGGCCATGACAAAGCCGAGGATCAGGAAGATCCACATGTTCTTCTTCATCATCATGGTGAGGAGCATTGCCAGACCAACTGCGGGCATCATGCCGCCGGCGGTGGAGAAGCCGGAGAGAACCCAGGGCACCTGGTTCTGCAGGAAGGCCATGATGTCCTCGATCACGAAGGAGCCGATGCCGGTCGCGATGAAGGTGGGGATGGCACGGGTGAGGAAGAAGCAGAAAGCGCCGGTCCAGAAGAACTTGTTGACGGCGTTGAACTTACCGGACTCGATGGCCTTGTCTGCACCGTGAACCAGGGAGACGTTGGTGGTCATGACCAAGATGTTGAGCTGCTGGACCAGGGTGGCGGTGGGGATGCCGATCGCGACTGCCAGGGCGATGGCGCTGGCGGTGTCGGTGGAGCCCATGATGCCCAGGGCAGCGCCCACGATGGTGCCGGAGATGACATCAGGCGGAACGTAGGCGCCGATGTTGTTGACGCCGAGCCACATGAGCTCCATGGTCGCGCCGATCATGATGGCGGTCGTCATGTCGCCCAGAATGATGCCGACGCCCACGGACGCCAACAGGGGCTTGCGGAAGCCCAGGTGGGGACCGAACTGGTCCCAGGTGCACAGACCCGCCCAGATGGCGAGCAGAAGTGCCTGAAGCATAAGCCTCTCCTTCCATATCATCCCGACGCCCCCAGCGCCGGGATCACCCCGGTCCCTTGCGGACCCGGAGCTGATTACCGGGTTAGTAGTTCTTGAGGAGCTCGCTCACCAGCTCCTTGGAATCGCGCGTGGTGGTCTGCATCCAGCATTCGACCCCCATGCCGATGAGCTCCTCGAAAGCAGCCTTCTCCTCGGCGGTGACGGACATGTTCTTGTGCAGACGATGACGCTGGTCGTTGAAGCGCATGCCGGAAACGTTGAGGTAATCGAAGGGCAGGCCGTTCTCATGAAGCTTCAGGGCGTCCATGGGGTTGGTGAACAGGACCATGGTGGCCTTCTTGAGGGTGGTCTTCTTGAGAACCTCGATGAACTTATCGACGCCGAAGACGGAAACCTTGATCTCGGGAACAGCCAGACCGGCAACGGACTTCTGGACGGGATCGTTGGCGACCTTGTCAGAGACGATGATTGCGGACTCGATGCCGTAATCGGGAATCCAGGTGGTCGCGACCTGACCATGAATCAGACGGTCGTCGATGTCTACGAGCTTGAGTGCCATGGTATTACGCCTTTCTATCGTTGCCCTTGCCTTTGCGGGGGCTTATTTCCTAGCGAAAAAATCAGGTGGCCGGCAAACGGTCGCGAACTTAGAGGTCCAGATCGTCGTCATCCGCCTCGGAAACAACCGGGGCCTTGATCTCTGCCTGAGCCTGGGCGTGCGCGGATGCCAACTGGGCGCGGACGGCCTCAGCGGACTCGAGTCCGTCGCGGGTGAGCAGCAGCTCGACGACCACGGGCATGGACAAACCGGTATAGGCGACCATGTCCATACCGCTTGCCAGGCAGCGGGTGATGACGTTGAACGGGGTGCCGCCGTAGATGTCGCACAGGGCGACGACCAGGTCGCACTCGGAGCTCAGCTGAGCATAGGCGTCCTTCATCTCGGTCTCAAAGGTCTCGAGGCTCTTCTCGGCGGTCAGCGACAGGGTCGCAACGTCTGCCTGCTTGCCAGCGATCATCTCGACGGCACCCAGCGCAGCCTTCGCGAACTCTCCGTGGCTCGCAAGAATTACACCAATCCTCATGAACTTCCCAATCCCCTCTTCGTTATGTACATGGAAGACGATCCAATTCCCCCTCATCCACGCAGGTTTTTGCGCTTTTGAGTTCGAATTTGTTCTTTTCAATCATCGTTGTGTGTTTGCTGTTTGTCAACGTCAAATCTCTCGTATCTCAGTATAAGAGCAGGTAGATTGTCGTTTTTGCCCCTATTTACTATCTGTGAGCGGTAGAATTTTGACGATAAACGGTTACTTTTCAAACTGATTCAAACATTTTCTTGTTCGGTTCCAAAGTCATCTTGATTGAACGAACATTCTGATTATCATCATTGGTACCATCTGTTCCCTATATGCCGTTTGCAGGAGTACGAATGCTCAAAGTCGAACGCCACCAAGCCCTCCTCGAGCTCTGCGCCGAGCACGGATCGGCGAGCGTTAAGGAAATGTCCGATGCCCTGGGCGTTTCCGAGATGACCGTCCGCCGCGACCTCGCGGAACTCGCCAACATGGGAAAGCTCGTCCGCGTCCACGGCGGGGCCCGCATCTCCAGCAGCGCCCACGGCACAAAGCTCACCCACGCGCGCACGCACGTAGAGAAGATGCAAGAGCACATAGAAGAGAAGCGCGCGGCGGCAAGGCTGGCGGCGCAGATGGTAAAGCCCGGCGACACCATCTTCTTGGGCGGCGGCACGTCGGTCGAGTTCATGGTCGATTTTCTTCCGCCCGCGCCCATCCGCGTCATCACCTGCAGCATGCCCGTCTTCACGGCGCTTGCCGATAGCAGCCATATCGAGCTCTACCTCTCCGGCGGCATCTACCGCAGGCAAACCAATATCCTGCGCGGCCTACCCGGCGAGCGCGCGCTGCAGTCCATCGTCTGCGACAAGGCCTTCATAGGCACCACCGGCATATTCCATAACGAGGTCTTTGGCACCGATACCGAGGTGGGCAGCTTCCTGCAGACCGCGTTCAACCGCTCCACCAAGCGCTACCTCATCGCCGATTCCAGCAAGATTGGACGACGCGACTTCTTCTCGTTTTACTCCATCGACAACATCGATGCCTTCTTCACCGATTCCAATATTTCGGACGAGCAGTACCGCCAGCTCTCCGAGCACACCCGCGTCATCTGCGGCCAGGAGGACCTACGATGCTAAAGAACGAACGCCAGGCAGCACTGCTCGACCTCTGCGCGGAAAACGGATCGGTGTCGGTCCGCCAGATCGTCAACGCCCTGGGCATCTCCGAGATGACCGTTCGCCGCGACTTCGACGAGCTCGCCAAGACCGGCAAGGTCGCCCGCGTCCACGGCGGAATCCGCGCGCTCTCCCGAGCAGCCGCCCCCGCCTATTCAGAGCGCCCCTATTCCGATAAGCTCTCGCTGCACGTAGCTCAAAAACGCTCCATCGCGCAGGCGGCAGCCCAGCTTATAGAAGAGCACGACACCGTATTCCTCGGCCCGGGTAGCACCTGCAACGCCGTCGCCTCGTGCCTGCCACCCGTTGCCCTTCGCGTGGTCACCAACAGCCTGCTGGTCTTCAACACCCTCGCCCAAGAGGACAACGTCGACCTCTGCATGATCGGGGGCTGCCACCGCCAGCGCTCCGCTTCCATCGTGGGGCCCATAGCGGAGGAGATGATGTCCACCCTGGGCATCGACAAATGCTTCATCGGCGCAAACGGCGTCATGGGATCGGTTGCCTCCACCTCAAACATCGAGGAGGGGCGCTTGCAATCCCTCGCCTTCAGCCGATCCGCCGCCCGTTACCTGGTAGTCGACTCGTCCAAAATAGGCCAGATGGACTTCTACAACTTCTATAACATCGACCGCCTCGATGCCCTTATCACCGATGAGGGCATAACGCAAGACCATATCGATGCCATCAGCGAACGCACCCACGTCATCATCGCGCGCTAGGCGCAAACAGCCCGTCGCAGCGTGGCCCGGTCCTTTCGGGCCGTTTGGAGCGCTGCGCCCCGCCGTTCCAAAATGGCTTGCCAACAGGGGCGCTTTAGTGGGATAGAATAGGAGCGCTCACATACGCACCGGTAGAGAGTTCCCATCATGCACTATAACCACACTCCCCTCTCGCACCTCGCCCGCAACGTCGCGCGCACCGCCGCCATGGCCGCGCTCGCCTTCGCGACCCTTACCGCGCCCGCGACTGCGCTCTTGTCGCCGGTCACGGCGGCGGCAGAAGAAACCGGCTACAGCGCCGATGTGCCGCCGCAGGTCCAGGCGCAGTCCGCCTACCTTAAAGACCGCACCACCGGCACGGTCCTGCTCAACGTCAATTCCGGCGATCGGCGCTATCCCGCAAGCACCACCAAGGTTATGACCGCGCTGCTGGTGCTCGAGAACGCCAAGCTCGATGACGCGGTCACCATCGCGGAAGAAGATTTTGCCGCCCTGGACGAGAACAGCATGACCGCAGGCCTCGAGGTTGGCGAGACCCTTACCGTGCGCGACATGCTCGCCTGCCTGCTGCTGCCCTCCGCCAACGAATGCGCCTACGCGCTTGCCCGCCACGTCTCCGGCGACGTCGGTGCCTTTGTGGAACTCATGAACGCCCGTGCCAAAGAGCTGGGCTGCAAGGACACCCATTTCGCCAACCCCTGCGGCCTGCATGACGAGAACCACTACTCCACCGCGTACGACCTGTCCCTCATTTTCGACGCCGCACTCAAGCTGCCCGATTTTGTCGATATCGCCGGCGCCGCCACCTGGGAGCTGCCCGCCACCAACATGCAGGAGGCGCGCACCATCGAGACCACCGATGAGCTGGTCGACGCCAACGGCCCCGTCTACGTCGAGGGCGTCCAGGCCGCCAAGACCGGCTACACCGAGGCGGCGGGGCGCTGCCTTCTGGCCGCCGCATCCCAAGGCGACATGAACCTCATGGGCGTGGTGCTGGGCGCTCCGGACACCGACGCCGGCAGCGGCGTGACCGCCAACTTCGTCGATATGTACACCATGCTCATGTGGGGCTTCGAAGCCTGGCAGTCCGGCGCCGTGATCTCCGAGGGGGCAGACCTTGGCACCGCCCCCGTGGCGCAGTCGCGCGATGGCGACAAGGTGGGCTTGGTGGCGCTGGAGCCCTTCAACGCCACGGTTCCCATCGACACCAAGACATCCGACCTCACCATTACACCCACCTGGAAAGACGAGCTCACGGCTCCCATCTCCGCCACACAGGAGCTTGGATCCGTCACCGTCTCCCTTGACGGCCAGGAGCTTGGAACCGTCAAGGTGGGCGCCGCCGCCACCATGCGCGCGTCGTTCTTCGCGAAGGCGGGCGCCTTCTTCTCCAGCCCGCTCAACATCGTCATCACCGTTTTGGTCATCGTTCTCGCGAGCATCCTCGCCTACTTGGGCATCTCCGTTATTCGCGCACGTCGCCATCAGGTATTTGGTGGACGAGGATCGCGTCGCTACCGCCAGCCCGCCGGCCGAGGGTCGTCGCAGCCGCGCGGTCGCGGCCCCGCCCCCAGCCGCGTAGCGCAGGGAGGCCGCCCCATCCCCGACGCACGCGCCGGCGCCGTGCGCCATCTCGACCCCGCAAGTCGCGCCGGCCGCGGAGCCGCGTCGCGCGACGGCTACGCCGATCGCACCCCATACGCCGATCGCGCCCAGTCCGGATCTCGTGCTCCGCGAAGCGATGCCGGCCGTTACGGCGCAGGCCGCTACCAGCGCGATGAATACGGCGCGCGCGGCCAGACCATGCATGAGCGTAGCGCGTACGCGGGCGCCGGCCGCTATGGATCAGCCGGCAGCCGCGGCAACGACGCCGCCCACGCCCCCGGCCGCAGCGCCTACGGCTCACGCGAGCGCAGCGTCTACCCCGCCGGCTACGACCCCGATAGCCAGCCCGGCTCGTCCGTAGCCGAGACCCATGGCTTCAGCGTGCGCTCGCAGCAGACCAACGGCATCCGACGCACCGACGGCACCGTAAGGCTCGCGCGCTCCGGTGGCGCCAGCCGTCCGGGCGTCCAACCCTCGTCCTATCGCGGCGCCGGCGCCGCGCCCGAACAAGATGATGGCCAACAGCCCGGTTATTACCACACCAACCGCTCGCGCCGCGGCGGAAGCGACACCGGCGTGGGCACGCCCCACCCGCGCGGACGCAACGACTGGTAGGCGTGCCATCAACGCTCGCCCGCCGGTCATCGGCAGCAGCTGTCGGCAGCCCGCCGGCAGCCCGCCGGCAAAAACATCGAACACCATCTGGAGGGACGTTGGATTTTCCAGCGTCCCTTCGTTACTCAGCTCAATAGCCGCCCCTACCCCGCAGCGGCCACCTCTTTGGGCTCTCCGTATTCGCGACGCATTGCATCTCGCGTCACAATCCACTGCTTTCCATACTTCCTTGCATCAATGCCCGGCTTGATCTTTCCGTACGAGACCGCTTTGCGAAGCGTCGATTCGCTAAGGCCCCATAGGTCGCTCGCATCGGCGAAAGACATCAGACCATCAAAAGATGTCGTCGCTTCCACGCCATGCTCCCAAAGCTCATCGCACGACACATCAAGCTCGTCATTCCAAATGACCCCATACCCGCCCTCATCAACTTGAACGTCTTCAAATAAGGGTCCGTTTTCCAAGGCTTTAAACTGCGGAAATCGATCAACAAGTCGACGGGCATCGTATATCTTGGTCGTTCCATCGGCAAAATATACGCCAAGCTTCATATCGCGCATGGCAAAGACTTCTTTTACTTTGTGAAACATCGATGCTCCTACTCCAACGACTCAATCTTCTTGAATTCCTGCGTTTCCCACATTGTGATCAGTTCTTCCTTATGAAGCTCCATCCATTCCCTAACCAGCGATACAGCACGTTTTGGAAGATGTCCGTCGATGATTTCGCCGGCACGTATATCCAACGCTGCCGTATCCTGGCAATAATATATCACGGTATCGTGATATTACCTCTAAGGCGACCAAGCGGCCCCAACAAACATCGAACACCATCTGGAGGGACGTTGGATTTTCCAGCGTCCCTTCTTTGTGGCTATTTGTCCGCACGAAGTGGATAATACTAGAACAGATGTTCGTTGAGAACTGCAGTTCGCATACGGATGTAAAGACAGGTCGATCCCGGGGAGGCATACATGGATTACAGAGTACCGGTCGCCGTACGCCTGCGCGTCGACACGGATGGAACGGTTCAGCCAAAGACTATCGAATGGCCGGATGGACGAGAATTCGATATCGTTCGTGTGGGAGGGCGCACACGCACGGTCGATCGCGAGAGCGGCGAGATAGGCTGGTGCTACGAGGTCACCCTTTCGCTCATGAAGCGAGACGAGGCGCGCAGGCTCTACCGGTTTGGCCCCATCTGGTACGTCTACTGCCACTCGCGCTATATGTAGGCGGCCATCCGCAAACGGTTCTAGAGCGGATAAGTGCAAGAGGGCCCTTAGCGGTCGCATGGGATCGCGCTGCACCGTCACCTTGACAGGCGCGACCGTTGCAACCGAGGGCATCAGCATCACCGGGACGCTGCGCGATATGGACGATGAATGGGCGCTCTTCGAAGTCGAGCAGAAGAAAGGCGACGCTCGCCTCACGGCGATCCGCCTGGATTCGATCGAGTCTTTGGAAGAGAAGTAGGGCTATCCCATGGTCTCGAGGGCGTCCTCGGCACGCTCCGCCATCGTCCGCTTCCTCGCTCCCCTCCTAAACCATGCACGCAGGTCATCCAACGTCGATCCGGCAGCGTAAACCTTGTGCTTGCGCCCGCACTTCGCGGTCAACATGCAGCGATCGCCGCTATCGCTATCCTCCACAGCAGAGATCTTCTTGATGTAATCGCGGCGAAACGCGACGATGCGCGCGTTGCTGATAGACACAAACCAGTCCTCGTCCTCAAGCTCCGTACCGGCCGCTCCGCGCGCCGCCATCTCTTGTGAAAAGGAGAAACCCAGCTCACGCTCTTGTTGCCCTATCAGCCACGCGCCGCGCAACGGCATACTGAGCATGCAGAGCGGCAGCAAGATCCCTAGCAGCACAAAGAGGAACGGAACCATGGCGAGCACGGCGACGCCCACGTTCGCGAAGATGACCATGAAGACGAGAACCAACGAGAAGACAGCCGCCATCCCAAGAAAGACGATTGTCAGCGGTTTGATAGCCGCCCAGCAAAGGCTCGTCTTTGTCATAGGGGCCTGAACGGCGTCGGCGACCTCTATCCCCTCCTTGGCCAAGCGCAGCAGCAGGTTGGACGAGCACACGCCCTCGAGGCTGACGGAAGCGAATTTGCCCTGCTCTGTATAGAGGACGATTGACATCATCTGCGTATGCAGCGTCGCCTTGGTGATGTAGGCGAACGTGGTGTTCTTGCGCATGCCCAATACGTTGCGAGCCGAAATCTTCTCGCCCTCGACATCGACGCGAGGCATGCTCATACACGCCAGAACCGAAAGCCCCGCAAGCGCCATGCCGTGCCCCAGCCATATCAGCTGATGATCCCAGATCCCCAGGGAAAGGCCTTGCCAGCAATAGGGAATCAGCATGATAACCTCGAAGGCGACGGCGCAGCCCGCCATGATGAGACGGGGCGCTTTGGGCATTCTGACCGTGAAGCGATCCGTGCTTTCGGTCGCCTCGCCACGTTCTTTCGCACCCATGCGCGCGACCCATGCCGTGGCGGGCCCCACGATCAAAACGATCATGGCGACGCGTAGAAATGACTCGAGAAAGCCGTCCATGGAATACCGCCTCACTGCCGCGGGGAAACAATGGCAGAAACTCTACCAGAGCAACGACTGGACCACCCGTAGCGCAAGAGCGTTATTCCATAAACGGATGAGAGGAATGTGCAGTTCGTGTATCGGGTATAGAATTGTACGGTAATACACCGTACACCTAGGAGAAATCATGGCAACCCTCAACGCACCAAAGAAGGACGCGCGCCTTGACCTTCGCATGGCTCGCGATCAAAAAGAAGAATTGGAGCTCGCCGCCAATCTAAGTGGCATCAGCATGTCGCAATGGGCGCTCGAAAACCTCTTATCCTGCGCGCGAGAGGCAATCTCCCGAAGCAACCACACCATCATGGCTGCAGAGGACTTCGATGCCTTTGTCGAGGCACTCGATGAGCCGATGAATCCCACCCTCCGCTCCTTCACCGAGCAAAAGACCATGTGGGAGCAATGATGAGATTCGAAGCGCCGCGCAGGCTTACGGCAGATGACGATGTCGGCGCCTTCTCATGCGGAACCCAAGCTATAGACGCATGGCTTTGGAAACATGCCCGACACGCTGCCAAGCGAGGGGCTGCCGTTGTTTACGCCTCCTGCGACGAGCGTGGAAAGATCGCAGGTTTCTACACCCTCTCAGCACACTCCATGGACCGCAGCATCCTCACCGGATGGCTCGCCCGCAACGCACCGGACCAGATTCCAGTTATTCTTCTAGGCATGCTTGGAGTACGCTCCGACTGCTCCGGCGCGGGACTGGGAACACAGCTGCTGCTCGATGCATACCATCGCGCTCAAGCCGCAGCGCAAACCATTGGCGCAAGAGCGCTTGTTGTTGATCCACTGGATGAAGACGTGGCCGCGCTTTACCTCAACCACGGGTTTGAGCACGTGCCTGGAAGCAATCGCCTATTTGCTCGGTTTTAGTCCCACAGTAGCAATCGCCTGCCGACACCATGCAGTGGGCATCAAGCTCAAAATAATGATAACGGGTCGAAAGGAATACTCCCTTCGACCCGTTGCATTCTCATGGTGCCCCCGGGCGGATTCGAACCGTCGACACCCGCTTTAGGAGAGCGGTGCTCTATCCCCTGAGCTACGGAGGCACGTATCAGCTGATTTTAGCACACTCGTCCTCATCTGGAACCGCGATCTCCTTGATCATGGTCTCATCGCCTTGGATAAGGTAGGTGTCGCCGCTGCCGCAATGAGGACAGGTGCGCCCATGCTCCACAGTTGGATATTGGCGACCGCACGCCTCACAGTACGTGATAGCGGGAATCTCCTCTATGGTGAG
The DNA here is from genome assembly GCA_048207125.1 of Collinsella sp. Lineage (GTDB taxonomy): Bacteria > Actinomycetota > Coriobacteriia > Coriobacteriales > Coriobacteriaceae > Collinsella. The sequence continues at coordinate 40,769 of DBEWRE010000032.1, read as the reverse complement.
CTCCGCCCCTCGCATGAGGTCGTTCTTGTCGCAGGCCCAACGCCAGCAATCGGAGAGATAGTCGTGCAGGATGCCCGAGACCTCGCCCAGCTGCAACGTCACGCCGGAGACGCGATGTATGTTATTTTGCGCCGCGACCTCCTCGACGCTCTCGATGATATGAAAGACGATGCCCAGCTCGTGCACGAGCGGCCTCCTTTTTGGCTGAGGGGCGGCCGCGGATGGATGACCGCAACCGCCCTGCGTACTACATGGCGACCAGCTTTGGCTACTTGCTCTTCTTGCCGAAGCGGATCTTGATCTCACGCTTGAGCGCGTACTTGGCGAGCGTGGGCAGCTTCTTCTCGTACTTCACCATGCGGCTCGCATCCGGGTGCTCGCGATGCAGATGGATCGCATCGAACGCGCACTTGGTGGTGCACAGGCCGCAACCGATGCACTTGTTCTCGTCCACGATGCTTGCACCGCAGCCGAGGCAGCGAGCGGTCTCCGCGCGCACCTGCTCCTCGGTAAAGGTCTCGAGGTACTCGCGGAAGGGCTCAGCCTTCTCGCGGGCGTAATTGTGCACGGCGTCGCCGCGGCTGGCGGTGTCGTAGCTACCAAACTCGACATCGTCCTTATTGAGCTCGCGGTAGGAGCGCTGGTTGCGGCCGATGGTGAGGGTGGCGTTCTGCACGAAGCGGTGCAGGGAGACGGCTGCCTCGTGACCGGCTGCGATGGCGTCGATGGCGAACTTGGGACCGGTGTAGACGTCGCCGCCCACAAAGATGTCGGGCTGGGCGGTCTGATAGGTCTTGGGGTCGGCGACGGCGCCCTGGCCGCGGCCGAGCTCCACGGCAGAGCCGGCGAGCAGGTCGCCCCACACGATGGACTGGCCGATGGAGAAGACCACGCGGTCCGCGGAGACGGTACGGGTCTCATTCTCGTCATATTGCGGATCGAAGCGGCCCTCATCGTTGAAGACGCGCAGGCAGCGCTTGAAGGTGATCTCGCTCACGCGACCGTCCTCGCCGCAGCGGACCTCGACCGGGCCCCAACCACAGGAAATGTGCACGCCGTCCTCGTTGGCTTCCATAACCTCCTCGGTGCTGGCGGGCATGTCCTCGGAGCTCTCCAGGCAGAACATCTCGACGTGCTCGGAGCCCAGGCGCGCGGCGGTACGGGCCACGTCGATGGCGACGTTGCCGCCGCCCACCACGATGGTGCGGCCATGCATGGGATCGGCGACGCCACCGTTCTCCTGCTGCTCGGCGACGCGGCGCAGGAAGTCGACCGCCACGGACACGCCTTCTGCGTCCTGGCCGGGAATGCCGGGCAGACGGCCGCCCTGGCAGCCGATGGCCACGTAAAAGGCCTTGAAACCCTCCTCGCGAAGCTGATCCAGCGTGATGTCGCGACCGACCTCGACGCCATAGCGGAACTCGGCGCCCATCTCGCGGATGATGTCGACCTCTGCCTCGATGACGTCCTTCTCGAGCTTGTAGCTAGGGATACCGTAGGTGAGCATGCCGCCGGGGCGGTTGCTCTTCTCGAACACCACGGGCTTGTAGCCCTTCTCGGCCAGATAGAAGGCGCAGGACAGGCCGGCAGGACCGGCGCCGATAATCGCGATCTTCTCATCAAAGCCGCCGCTGGTGGTGGGGGTCACCACGGGCGGAATATAGCGGGTGTCCGCATCCAGGTCGCGCTGGGCGATGAACTTCTTGACCTCGTCAATCGCGATTGCCTGGTCAACGCGGCCGCGGGTGCAGGCGTCCTCGCAACGGCGGTTGCAGATGCGACCGCAGATGGCGGGCAGCGGGTTCTCGCGCTTGATCAGGGCCAGTGCGTCGGTATAGCGACCCTGGGCGGCGAGCTTGAGGTAGCCCTGGACGGCGATATGCGCGGGGCAGGCCGTCTTACAGGGCGCGGTGCCGGTGTCATACGTCTCGATGCGGTTCTTATTGCGGTAGTCCGGGCTCCACTTCTCGGGACCCCACTTGACCTCGTCCGGAAGCTCCTGCTTGGGATACTCGGGAACCTTGCCGGTGCTCGACGCGCAGAGCTTCTGGCCCAGCTTGACGGCGCCAGCGGGACAAACCTCGACGCAGCGACCGCATGCGACGCACTTCTCGGTCTCGGTGCGGGCCACATAGGCTGAGCGGGAGAGGTTGGGCGTGTTGAACAGCTGCGAGGTGCGCAGCGCGTAGCACACGTTCACGTTGCAGTTGCAGATAGCGAAGATCTTGTCCTCGCCGTCGATGTTGGTGATCTGGTGCACAAAGCCGTTGTCCTCGGCGCGCTGAAGGATCTCGTAGACTTCGTCGCGCGTGATATAGCGGCCGCGATCGGTCTCGACGATATAGTCCGCCATATCGCCCACCGCGATGCACCAATCGCTGGGATCATCGCCGCAGCCCTGGCCCAGGCGGGCACGGCTCATACGGCAGGAGCAGGGGCTGGCGGCGTACTTGCCCTCGTACTTGTCGAGCCAATGCTCGATATGCTCAACGGACACGGACTGGTTCTCAGTCTCGATGGCCTTCTCGACGGGGATGACGTGCAGGCCGACGCCGCCGCCTCCCAGCGGAACCATGGCGGATGCCTTGGCAAGCGCGTTCTTGGAAGACTGCTCGAAGAACTTGGCCATGACGGGATGCTCGTCCAGCTGGCTCTGGCGCATGTTCATGAACTCGGCGGAACCCGGGACCAACATGGGCAAAACCCACTGCTTGGTGCGGGTGGGATTCTCCCAGTTGTACTCGAGCAGGCCGATGTAGCTCATCTCGTTCAAAAGCTTCTCAAGCGGTTCGGCATCCATGCCGGTCGCCCTGGCGGCCGCCTCAAGCGTATAGGGCTTGCGCATCTTCATCTTCAGCAGCACGTCGGCCATCTCATCGGTCGCGGCGGCGTCGAACGCCCAGTACTCATACGGCAGCAGCTCATCGCGCTTGAGCATACGGTTGGTGCAGTGCTCGCACAGCGCGACGATCTTGGAACGAGGGTTTTTAGGCAGCGGCGGAACAAACTCCGCTCCGATATCGTCCTCGCGAAGCGAGATTCCGGGTCCGTTTACGATCATGTGGCTCCCTCTCTAGCGCACCGCATTCGACAGCATGCGATGCACGGTGCTGCACGGCGCGTGCAACGTACAATCCTCAACGCCGGCACGGGGCGCCAACCCCGCGGGGTCCATTCCCCATAGCCGGTCGGGCACAATGCCGCTGCGCCATACCACCCTTAGGCCCTGCCGTAACCGTTCATCGACTGATATTGACGCTTCGTCAAAAATTAATATTGACGGTTTGTCAACAATAATCAAGACTATATCGGCGAGATACCGACAACTTGACGGAGGCGGCACGTGGACCAGCGGGTTCCCCATGAGGATGCAAGACGTCACGAGCGCCATGCCCGCGACGATAGACGCGAGGAGATCCTTGCGGCAGTTCGAGACGCATGCGCGGAGGAAGGCGTGAGCAGGCTCTCCGTCTCGTCCATCACCAAGCGCGTTGGATGCACCCGCTCGCTCTTCTACCACTACTTCCCAGATAAAGAGGCCGCGCTCAACGCCGCGCTGGACGACTTCATCGAGTCCTTTGTCGAGCGCCTCCAGGCGTGGAACTCCCATCGTGAACAGGGCGATATCGAAGGCGCCCTGGACGATGTCGTCGTACTCATGAAGCATATGGTCCTCGATGAGCGCGACCTGCCCAAATCGCTGGCCAGCGGCGGCAACGCGGCGCTCTACACCGCCTTTGTGCACCGCGTGGCGGACCGCACGGCGCGCTACATCTGCGATTCCACCGTTGTGGACTTCGCCCGCTACCACGAGGTGCGCATCGACCATGTGTACGAGACCTTTTACGTGCTCATCACCGGCTTGGTGATGTACATCCGCACGCACCCGGACGCGCCGGACGACCTTATCAAGGACATAGTCGCCAGCACGCTTCATATCGAGGGATACACCGAGAAATACAAAGATCGTCGCCCCGAGCGCTAGGCACGCCGCCCGCGCTCAAGGCTCGATATATGGACATCGTCTTTGGATCAAAGGGATCGCCATTCCTCGTCCAAAGACAAAAAGAAGGGAGTTTGTCCATGTTGTTCCAGGTATATGGCGAGACCGCCATGTTCCAGTGGCTGGGTTGGGTCGCGGTGTTCGCGTGCCTGATTCTGGCCAACGAGGTCGCGCGCCGCTCTAAGGCCGGAGGCATTTTCTGCTTCCTAGCGCTGCCCGCCGCGCTGACCGTCTATTTCATCAGCATCTACGTGTGCGCCGGCATGGGTATGGAGTGGGCGCTTAACAACCCCACTTACGTGCACATGAACAGCTGGTTCCACTACGCCAAACTCTACGCCGCCACGGCGGGCTGCATTGGCTTCATGATGCTCAAGTACCGCTGGGGCAAGCTGGGCAAGGCCGATTGGTTTAAGGCGTTCCCGTTCGCCATTGTCGCCATCAACATCCTGATCGCCGTGGTCTCCGACTTTGAGAGCGCCTTCCGCGCCTTCGGCACCACCTGGGTTTCCTCTGAAGGCGTCACCCTTATGGGCGGTTGGCACAACGTCTTCAACGGCATCGCCGGCCTGATCAACATCTTCTGCATGACCGGCTGGTGGGGCATCTACGTCTCCAAGAAGAAGGACGATATGCTTTGGCCCGATATGACCTGGGTCTTCATCATCGCCTACGACCTGTGGAACTTCTGCTACACCTACAACTGCCTGCCCACCCACGCCTGGTACTGCGGCCTGGCGCTGCTGCTGGCCCCCACCGTGGCCAACTTCTTCTGGAACAAGGGCGGCTGGATCCAGAACCGCGCGAACACCCTTGCCCTGTGGTGCATGTTCGCCCAGGTATTCCCCATGTTCCAGGATTACAGCGTGTTCTCCGTCGACTCCGTCAACAACCCGCAGATCAACCTGGTTGTCTCTGTTATCGCGCTGGTCGCCAACGTCCTCGCCCTGGGTTACATCATCTACCGCTCCAAGAAGCTGGGCGTGAACCCCTACAAGCACGAGGTCTTCCGCGGCACCCGCGACTTCGAGCAGGCAATGGCCCGCGCGGAGTAGCGCCCACGGCGATACCCCAACCGCACGTTCGCCCAAGCACTTGGCATGAGCTGGAGTTATGCCAGGCAAAACGGGTATAGTAACAGGCGGCTCGCAGATTTGCGGGTCGCCTTTTTGTATACCACGCCTATGGGAGTCGCGCATGTCTCAAAACAGAAAGCTGCTGAAGGTATTCAGCCTCATCCAAGTCCTTGTTGCCGTTTTCGCCCTGGTACTGGGCTTTGTAACCATCGGTAGCTCCGAAGCTGCAGCGGGCACCACCGTCGACGTCTTTGGCATGCAGCTCGAAGGCGGCATGTGGACCATGCTTTGCGGCGGGCTCTCCATCGCCACCGGCGTTCTTACCTTCATCTCCGCCGCTCTGGGCATCCGCGGAGCAAACCGACCCAGCTCTTTGGGCGGGCATGCCCCGGCAAGCATCCTTGCAGCCGTCTGCGGCATCGCATCCGTTGTTCTGGCGATTTCCGGCGGTCTGCTCACCTGGATCGTTACGGCAGCCGCGGCCGTTCTGGCGGTTCTCGCCGCCGTTTTCGATGGTCGCGTTCGCAAGGAGCTCGACCGCTAGCGCCGCAGACCGTTCCAAATGCAACGGAAACCCAAACGGGAGGCAGTCCATATGGGCCGCCTCCCGTTTTTTACCTCGGTTCGTCGCAATCCGCACATGCAAAATGGGATCGAACGCCGCTATGCCCACGGGTCATGCTGGAACAGGGGCTCCTTGGCGGGACGGCGGTCCGAATACGGATCGTAGCCGTCGTCGTCTTCGTTCTCCGCTCGCACGAACGGATCGCGCGAGCCCATCTTGCGCTCGCGGCGCAGCTTCTCCTCGAGCGCGCGTTTAATTTCCTCTTCAGAACTCTTCTTCATGGCGGTTCCTTCCGTCTTATTCGCCACCATTATACGAATCAGACACAATACCTCTTCAAGCACGCAAGCTCTCAAGAGAAGCGTCCGCGCGAACCGCACTTAAAAGAGGGGGTCTGAGACTCAAGGCCCCAGACTCCCTCAACTGTCCCTATTTACGCACCGGGATCATCAACGTCCTCGGCAACGCGCTACTCGACTTCGTACGCCACGCTCTCGGCATCGGTGACGACAAAGTTGTTGTCCGCGTCCACGTCCACCGTGACCTCGTCGCCCTCGCGCACGCGGCCCTCGATGATGGCACGTGCGATCGCGTCGACCACCTCGCGCTGAATCAGACGCTTGAGCGGACGGGCGCCGAACACCGGGTCCAAGCCGCCCATGGCGAGCATCTGCTTGGCTGCCGGGCTGACGACCAGCGTCATGCGCTCCTTGGCAAGGCGACGGCGAACGTCTGCCAGCTGAATGTCCACGATCTTCTCGATCTGCGCCATACCGAGCGGGTGGAAGACCACGATGTCGTCGATACGGTTCAGGAACTCGGGCCTGAACGTATGGCTCATCGCCTCGTCCACCTGACGGCGCATCTCATCATCGTCCTTGCCCGCATACTCGGCGATCGCCGTCGAGCCCACGTTGCTGGTCATGATGATAATCGTGTTCTTGAAGCTCACCTGGCGACCCTGGCCATCGGTCAGGCGACCGTCGTCCAGCACCTGCAGCAATACGTTGAACACGTCCGGATGGGCCTTCTCCATCTCGTCCAGCAAGATGACGGAGTAGGGCCTGCGGCGCACCGCCTCGGTCAGCTGCCCGCCCTCGTCGTATCCCACGTATCCCGGAGGAGCACCGATGAGGCGCTGCACGCTGAACTTCTCCATGTACTCGGACATGTCGATGCGAACCAGCGCGCGCTCGTCGTCGAACAGGCACTCGGCCAGCGCCTTGGCCAGCTCGGTCTTGCCCACGCCGGTGGGGCCCAGGAAGAAGAAGCTGCCGATGGGACGATCGGGGTCGGAAAGGCCCGCGCGACTACGGCGAACGGCGGCGGCGACCGCGGTCACGGCCTCATCCTGACCGATAACGCGCTTGTGAAGCTCGTCCTCAAGCGTCTTGAGCTTGTCCAGCTCGCCCTGCATCATCTTTGACACGGGAACACCGGTCCACGCGGAGACGACTTCGGCGATCTCGTCGGAAGTCACCTGCTCGTTCAAGCCCTCGCCGGATGCCTTCTGCGCCTCAAGCGCTGCCTCGGCATCAGCGATCTCGCGCTCGAGCGAAGGTATCACCGAGTAGCGTAGTTCTCCCGCGCGCTCGAAGTTGCCGTCGCGGGTCGCGCGCTCAAGCTCTCCCTTGGCCTCGTCGATGCGGCCCTTGAGATCTTGAACATGGTCGATGGCGTTCTTTTGGTTCAACCAACCGGCCTTCTGCACGTTCAGCTTCTCCTGCACATCGGCAATTTCCTGACGCAGGGCCTCAAGGCGCTCCTTCGAAGCGTCATCGGACTCCTTCATGAGGGCCCGCTCCTCGATCTGCATCTGGGTGAGCTGGCGCGTGACGGCGTCGATCTCGACCGGCATGGAATCAAGTTCCATACGCAGACGGCTCGCAGCTTCGTCCACCAGGTCGATAGCCTTATCGGGCAGGAAACGGTCGGCGATGTAGCGGTCCGAAAGGTCCGCCGCAGCAACCAGGGCACCGTCCGTGATGTGCACGCCATGGAAGATCTCGTACTTCTCCTTCAGGCCGCGCAGGATGGAAATGGTGTCCTCCACGGTAGGCTCGCTGACCATAACCTGCTGGAAACGACGGGCCAGCGCCGCGTCCTTCTCGATGTACTTGCGATACTCGTCCAACGTGGTCGCGCCAATGGCATGCAGGTCGCCGCGGGCAAGAGCCGGCTTCAAGATATTGCCGGCGTCCATGGAGCCCTCGGTCGCGCCCGCGCCCACAATGGTATGCAGCTCGTCGATGAACAAGATCACGCGACCATCGGACTTCTGGACCTCCTTGAGCACGGCCTTAAGACGGTCCTCGAACTCGCCGCGGTACTTGGCGCCGGCCACCAGCGCGCTCATGTCGAGCTCGATGATATCGCGGTCGCGCAGGGTGCTGGGCACGTCGCCCGCGACGATGCGCTGGGCGATACCCTCCACGATGGCGGTCTTGCCCACGCCCGGCTCGCCGATGAGCACGGGGTTGTTCTTGGTGCGACGGCTGAGCACCTGGATGGTGCGGCGGATTTCCTCGGTACGGCCAATGACCGGGTCGAGTTTGCCGGCGCGCGCCAGGTCGCAGACGTTGCGGCCGTACTGCTCCAGCGCCTCGAACTGCATCTTGTCATCCTCGCTGGTCACGCGGTCGTCGCCACGCAGCTCCGTGTAGACCTCCTCGATGCGGGCGCGCGTCACGCCGGCCTGCGACAGAATCTGCCCCGCCTGGCCCTTGTCCTCGGCCAGCGCCATCAGCAGGTGCTCGGTCACCACAAAGTTGTCCTCCATCTTGGAGGCGAACTTCTCAGCCTTGTTCAGAACACGCGCCAGCTCGTTGGAAAGCCCGATCTGGGCCTCGCCGCTCACCTTGGGCGCGCTGTCAACAGCCTGCTGCGTCGCGCGAGCAAGCTGCTTGGGGTCGGCGCCGATGCGCTCGATAATGACCGATATGTTGCGCTCGCCGCTGGTGAGCAGCGCACTCAGCAGGTGGATGGGCTCCACCGCGCCGGCGCTTGCATCACCTGCGATACCAATTGCCGTCTGCAGCGCTTCCTTGGAGGTCATCGCCAGCTTGTCGATCCTCATATTCATCACCTCTCCTGGGTTGCACGCACGGGAAAACCGCTCCATAAGAATTCGGTCCCCACCGCGCGAGCGGACCGCCCTACGGGGCGGCTCGTCGTTAATCGAGGCTATTGTTTCCGACCAAGCCGGTTTCTAAACATAAATCTAAGTCTACATATATAAGATTTCTTAAGCGCATATATAACAGAGGTTACTCCAGCGTCTGCTGAACCGCCCTATGCCCGGTGCTCCATATCAAGATCACGCATGGCTTCTTTCACGCCGTTTTTGACCGCCGCTTTGATGAGAAAGTAGCTCACCACAAACGCCAGCACTATGGGGACGATGAGCAGCAGCGCCCACGTCAGCACCAACACAGTCTCCGTTACGCCAAAGCCGGACATAGCTCCCCCAATCTTTTACGGTGGACATACCAGCGGTGTACCCTGAAAGACCGCTCAAGATGCAGCGAGGAGCGTACGGCATCCGTCACACGTCCCAAAGCACGGCAAAAGGAAAACAGGCTCGCTAGCTGCAGTTTTAGCAAGTTTTAGTTTCTTTTAGCAAGTTTTAGCAAACAGACGCCTGCCAATTTGGCGCATGCATATGTGGACGAGGAGATCTGGACGAGAACCCTCAAAACGCGAAAGGGCGCCTGACATGCAGCCAAGCGCCCTTTGTTGTTCAGTTACCGCCGCCCATAAAGGCAGACCAGCGCACGCAGCGTGCAGGCACCTACAGCGAGCCGCCGCCCAGAAGACCGCGCAGCACCTGCTCCGGATTCGCGCTGCCGTCGCGCGGAGCCAAGGCCGTGATGCGCTTCTGCATCTTCAGCTCATGCAGCTCGTCCTGCGCGCGGCGCAGCTGCTCACGCAGTTTCTCGTTCTCGCGCTCGCGTTCCTCTGCCCGCTCCTTCATATCGAGGATGCGAACCACGCCGGCAAGGTTGATGCCCTCGTCCGTGAGCTGGTTGATAAGCTCCAGGCGCTCGATATCGCTTTGCGAGTACAGGCGCGTGTTGCCACCCGAGCGCTTGGGATTGACCAGGCCCTTGGACTCGTAGACGCGCAGGGTCTGCGGGTGCATGCCCGTGAGCTCGGCGGCCACACTGATCATATACAGCGGCTTGTCGCGTCCATCTTGGGACATTGTTAACTCCTCACCCTAGGCGTGCTGGCAACTCTTACATCTTAGCGCGGAAACGGTCGACCTTCTCGCGATAGTCGCGCTGGTCGGCTTCCAACAGGGACTCAAGGCTCTCGCGCTCCCGATCGGATAGGCGCGAAGGCGTCTGCACCACGATCTTGACCAGCAGCGCGCCGTTACGACCGCGATGCTTTACGTCGGGTGCGCCCATATCCTTGAAGCGGAAGGTTTTGCCCGTCTGCGTACCTGCCGGAACCTTAAGGCGAACCGTGGCGCCGCCCGGGGTGGGAACGTCCACCTGGCAGCCCAGCGCAGCCTCGTAGATGGAGATGGGCAGGTCCATATTCACGTCAGCACCCTTGCGCTTGAACAGCGGGTGTTCCTCGACGTGCGTGGTAACCACAAGATCGCCGCGCTCGCCGCCGCCGGTGCCGTACTCGCCGCGCCGCTTGTAGCGCAGCTTACCGCCATCCACCGCGCCGGCGGGCACGGAGACCGTTATGGTCTGCTGTTCGCCGGTGGAAGGAATGCGGTAGGTCACCTTATGGGTCACGCCGCGAAACGCGTCCTCCGCCGTGACGTCCACGGTAAGGGAGAGGTCGCTGCCCTTGCGGCTGCGGGCGCGCGCTCCCGCGGCGCCGCCCATGCCGCCCATACCGCCGGGAAAACCCTGGCCCCAATCAGAGCCGAAGGCTCCCTCGCCGCGCAGGATGCTGTCGAAGATATCGCCCCAGCCCGCACCGGCGCCTCCCGTGTAGGTATAGCCGCCGGCGCCGCCGGCACCGGGCATACCGCCAAACATCAGCAGCTGGTCGTATTCCTTGCGCTTCTTCGCGTCGGACAGGGTCTCGTACGCCTCGCTGATCTCTTTAAACTTCGCTTCGTCTCCGCCCGCATCCGGGTGATATTTCTGGGCGAGCTTGCGAAACGCCGTCTTGATGTCCTTGTCGGAGGCGTCGCGTGATACGCCGAGGACGTCGTAGAAGTTCTTACCCTGTGGCATCGTCTGCCTCCTTTCTTCAAAACGAAACCAGAGCGCGTCTCCGGGAGCCCAAGAGGGCCCGCGGCGACGGCTCTGGTCCCGCAAAGGGCTTCGGTCGCGATCAGCTTCCGAAGCCCTGTCTACTTACTCGTTGGCGTCCTCGGCCTCATCGGCCTCGGGCTCCGGCGCGGGGCGCTTCTCGCCACCGTAGGTGACCGTCACCATCGCGGGACGCAGGACCTTGCCGCCCATGCGATAGCCCTTCTGGTACACGTCGTTCACCGTCTCGTCGTACTGCGCGGCATCCTCGACGCGGCCCACCGCCTGGTGGACGTTGGGGTCGAATGCCTCGCCTGCGGGGTCGATGACCTCGGCCCCCTCGTGCTCCAGCACGCCCATGATCTTGACGCGAACGGCATCCACGCCGTCAACGAACTGGCTGAAGCTCTCCGAGAGCTCTTGGGTTCGCGCGTGGTCGAGGGCGCGCTCGATATCGTCGATCGCGGGAAGAAGCGCCATGACGAGCTTCTCTGTCGCGCGGTCGCGCTCCTCGATGCGCTCGCGAGCCGTACGGCGGCGGTAGTTCTCCCAATCCGCCTGCAGGCGGGCATGGCGCTCTACGGCCTCCTTCGCCTTCTCCTCGGCAGACGAGGCTGCCTCGGCGGCTTCCTCGAGCTCGCGACGAACCTGCTCGAGCTCTTTAGCGGCCTTCTCGTACTTGAACTTGAAGTCGTTCTCAGCAGCCTCTTCGCCGGCACGGATCGCTGCCTCGACCATTTCCTCCTCAGTCATGGTCGGAGCCTCCGCCTCGGCGTCGACGGACTCCTCGACGACCTCGGACGCTACGGTCTCTTCTTCGGTCTCGGGCATCTCAATATCCTCGACCGATTCAACGGGGATCTTCACGTCCTTCTCCTTACGCGGGGACATCGTTAGTTGTTGGAATCGTCGTCGACGACCTCGTAGTCGGCGTCGACCACGTCGTCGTCAGAGGAGGAAGCGTCGGCAGTGGAAGCCTGCTGGGCGTCTGCGTAGACCATCTGGGCCAGCTCGTAGGCAACGGACTGAAGGTTGTCGCCAGCGGACTTGATGGCGTCGATGTCGGAGCCCTCCAGAGCCTTCTTGGCGTCGGCGATAGCGCTCTCAGCCTTGCTCTTGAGGTCGCCGGAAACCTTGTCACCCAGCTCGTTCAGGGTCTGCTCGGTGGAGTAGCACAGGGAGTCGGTCTGGTTGCGGGCCTCGACCTCTTCCTTCTGCTTCTTGTCCTCCTCGGCATGGGACTCGGCGTCCTTGACCATGCGATCGACTTCCTCGTCCGAAAGGGCGGTGGAGCCGGAAATGGTGATGGACTGTTCCTTGCCGGTGCCCTTGTCCTTAGCGGAGACCTTCACGATGCCGTTGGCATCGATGTCGAAGGTGACCTCGATCTGCGGCACGCCGCGGCGGGCAGCCGGGATACCGGAAAGCTGGAACTTGCCCAGGGACTTGTTGTCGCGTGCAAGCTCGCGCTCACCCTGCAGAACGTTGATCTCGACGCTGGTCTGGTTGTCGGCGGCGGTGGAGTAGACCTCGGTCTTGCTGGTGGGGATGGTGGTGTTGCGGTCGATCATCTTGGTCATGATGCCGCCCATGGTCTCAACGCCCAGGGACAGCGGGGTCACGTCGAGCAGCAGGATGCCCTCGACGTCGCCGGTGAGGACGCCGCCCTGAACCGCAGCGCCGTTGCAGACGACCTCGTCCGGGTTGACGGACATGTTGGGCTGCTTGCCGGTCATGTTCTTGACCAGCTCCTGGACGGCGGGCATACGGGTGGAGCCGCCGACCAAGATGACCTCGTCCACCTCGTTCAGCGAAACGCCGGCGTCGCGAAGGGCCTTGGTAACGGGCTGCTTGCAGCGCTCGAGCAGGTCACGGGTGATGCGCTCGAACTCGGCGCGGGTCAGGGTGTAGTCAAGGTGCTTGGGGCCGGTGGCGTCAGCGGTGATGAAGGGCAGGTTGATCTGTGCCTGCTGAGCGGAGGAGAGCTCCTTCTTGGCGTTCTCAGCCGCCTCCTTCAGGCGCTGCAGGGCCATGGCGTCACCGCGAAGATCGATGCCGTTGTCCTGCTGGAACTTATCGGCCATCCAGTCGATGACGCGCTGGTCCCAGTCATCGCCGCCCAGGTGGTTGTCGCCGTTGGTGGCGAGAACCTCGAAAACGCCGTCGGCGAGGTCGAGCAGGGACACGTCGAAGGTGCCGCCGCCCAGGTCGAAGACCAGGACCTTCTGCTCCTGGTTCTTCTTGTCCAGGCCGTAGGCCAGGGCGGAAGCGGTGGGCTCGTTGACGATGCGCTTGACGTTGAGGCCGGCGATGCGACCGGCGTCCTTGGTAGCCTGGCGCTGGGCGTCGTTGAAGTATGCCGGAACGGTGATGACGGCGTCGGTGATGGTCTCGCCCAGATACTTCTCGGCGTCAGCCTTCATCTTGGACAGGGTCATCGCGGAAATCTGCTCGGGGGTGTACTCCTTGCCCTCGATCATGACGACGCAACGGCCGTTGGCGCCCTCCTTGACCTCGTAGGGAACGGTCTTAAGCTCGTCCTGGACCTCGGAGAACTTGCGGCCCATGAAACGCTTGATGGAGAACACGGTGTTCTTGGGGTTGGTCACCGCCTGGTTCTTCGCCGCCTTGCCGACGATACGGTCGCCGTCGGCGCGGAAGCCCACGACGGACGGGGTGGTGCGGTCGCCCTCCGCGTTGACGATGGTGGTGGGGCTGCCGCCCTCCAGGACCGCCATGGCGGAGTTGGTGGTACCAAGGTCGATGCCGAGAATCTTGCTCATAGTTATCATCCCTTCTTGGGGTTGGACCGCGCTCCCCGAGTCGCCGTGAAGCAGCGGTGCCTTTTTCGTTCGGTAGTACTATATCCCCTTAAGTATCGCGATATACAAAATCTAAGTCAATTCATATAAGATTTCTTATTTCGTTCGCCCTAAAGTTACCTTAGTGGGCACGGCGCGTACGCTAACCATGGGATTCTTCGTCCGGCGCCCCGCTTTAGCCTTGTCGGAGAACCCCCAACATCTACACATTGCCCCGCGATCATGCAAATCGATTTCGCAACACCGCCTCTTGGCACGCCCGCCGAATTCGCGCTGCGGTTAGACATGGCGATGCTGAAAACGGCCTCCAGTTGGACTTGGCACTACTATTTTTGGCCTCCAGTTGGACTTGGTTGCTAAAATCGCTCTCCAGTTGGACTTGGCAACGCTAAAAACGAGCTTCATGCACAGACTTTTGCTGAAATCGCGGTTCAGTTGGACTTGGCACTACTGAAATCGACCTCCAGTTGGACTTGAGCGACTCGGCGCAAAATGACTCCCTGGAAAACAGCAGGTAGCAAGGCCGTGATGCGAACAGGCCGCAAACGCAACTCCAACTGGAGGTCGATTTCAGCAAAATCCCGTGCACGGAGGCCCTTTTCAGCAGCGCGCAAGTCCAACCGGAGGCCAAAAATAGCAGTCAAGTCGAACTGGAGGCCGAATTTAGCAGCGCGCAAGTCCAACCGGAGGCCAAAAATAGCAGCCAGAAAAGCAGCCAAGCCGAACGGGTCGCGACGCCATCCATCTAGCCGACACGCAACCTCCCGAACCCACCCCCGGGGCAACCTGATCGCGCACAATTCCCCTAAGGATGCGCGTCGGATTCCTGAATCAGGAGCATAAGCGCTGACGATTCGTCTACCTGCATGTTTTCGACCCTTGGTGAACGCAATCTCTAGTAAGCCTTAGCTGACTCGGTGAACGGTATGAAGAAGCTCACCGCGAGGACTTGCAAACCCCTTTACTCGCGGTATATTTGACCCGACCGACCGATGCCTATCGCCTAAGCGCATCGGACTATAGAGAGGAAACTACCATGGCTCATCCCGTAATTGATGCCGACGAGTGCATCGCTTGTGGCGTTTGCGTTGACGCTTGCCCCGCTGGTGTTCTGGAGCTCAACGACGTCGCTACCGTCGCCGACGAGGATTCCTGCGTTGCCTGCGGCGCCTGCCAGGACGCTTGCCCCGCTGGCGCGATCACCGAGATCGCTGACGAGTAACATCGTCTACGCACCCGCGTACTAAAAAGAACCCGGCTCGAAGCGGATATCCGCCGAGCCGGGTTCTTTTTTGTCGCGCCTTGAATCAACGCGGTCGCAGCGGTGCGGCCCCATGGCGCGACCCGGCGGATAGCCACCCGCAACGCGACCCAGCGGAGGTTCCCCGCAACGCGACCCGGCGGATAGCCACCCGCGACGCGACCCCTCGGGCCCGCGCCCTGCCGGACATCCGCCGTCGCACAAGGTCCCGCAGCGCCGCTAGGCGATATCGTCCTCATAGGGCATGACTTCCGCCAGATAGCCCCTCTCCGCCAGCGCGGCCTCTATCTCGTCGAGCTCCTCCTCGGAATCAGCCACGATGCGATGAAAGTGGTAGCCGCTGGTCACGGTCATGAGCGGAAAGCTCTTGCCCGTCTCGATGCCCTTGATGTAGCGAGTCACGTCGCGCCGGTTGCGCACGTCCAGGTCCGCGGTGATCTTGCCGTAGACGCGATGGTTGACCATCACGTTGGTAACCGCGCCGCCCAGATCGACGATGGTGTTGAGCTCGTCCTCGACATCGTCCACCGTGTGGTGCACCTTCACCAGCCGCGTGGGCAGCTCTGCGACCGCCCCTTCGCGCAAGACGTAGCCCCGTGCCGTCGCGACCACGTCATGGCCGTTGGCGCGCAGCAGGGCGATGTCTTGGACGATGACCTGTCGGCTCACGCCCAGGGCCCGAGCCAGCGCGCTGCCGGAAACGGGCGCCGTCGCCTGCTTGAGCTCGTCCACCAACTTGGCGCGGCGATCGCGGGCGGCGGTCATTCCCCCACCCCGCTGCCGGACGCGCCGCCGGCGGTCACGCCGCTTACGCACGCGTCCTGGTCCAGCATGCACAGGTGCTTGAGGGAGAGGTCGAGAATACCGGCGGAGTGCGTGAGCGCGCCGGAAGAGATCACGTCCACGCCAAGGTCCGCCAGCGCGCGAATGCGCTCCAAGTCCACGTTGCCCGACGCCTCGACCACGGCGCGCCCGCCAATGAGGGAGATCGCCCGCGCCATCTGGTCGTGGTCCATGTTGTCCAGCATGATGATGTCGGCGCCGGCGTCCACTGCCTCGCGGACCATATCGAGCGTCTCGCATTCCACCTCGACCGTGCACGTGAACGACGCGTGGGCGCGCGCCGCCGAGACCGCCTGCGCGATGCCGCCGGCAGCGTCGATGTGGTTGTCCTTCAGCATGACCGCGCTGGAAAGGTTGTAGCGATGGTTGGCGCCGCCGCCCAGGCGCACGGCCTCTTTCTCGAAGATGCGCATGCCCGGCGTGGTCTTTCGCGTATCCGCCAGCACGGTCTTGGTTCCCGCCAGCGCATCCACCATACGACGCGTGTAGGTGGCGATGCCGCTCATGCGCTGCAGGTAGTTCAGCGCCACGCGCTCGCCCGACAACAGCACGCGGGCGTCGCCGTAGACCATGGCGAGCAGCTGGCCGCTCTCGACGCGGTCGCCGTCCTGTACGCGCGCCTCGACCCGCGTCGCGGGATCAAGCAGGGTAAACGCCCGCTCGAAGACGCCTAGACCGGCTATGACGCCGTCCGCCTTGGCGATCAGCTGCACCTCCGCCTCGCGACGGCAGGGACATACGGACATGGTGCTGATGTCCTCGCTGGTGATGTCTTCCTGCAGGGCGCGGCGAATATAGTCGTCCGCCACAAGGTTCATGGTAATAGGGTTCATGGCTTCTCCTAAAGGGACGAGAAATCGCTGGATACGGCGTCGCCGGGCAGGGAGCCGGCGCCCGTGCAATCATTGGACGAGGACCCCGTCGGCGCGGCCGGGCACAGGCGGTCGATGCCGGCGTCGATTCCGGTCGCGCGATGGACGCCGTCCAACGCCGGCTGGCCCGCGTCCTCCACCTCGAGCGAGCGGCCCGTGGCGATGCGGTGCGCGGCGCGACGCGCGAACACCAGCGCCTCGAGAAGGCTGTTGCTCGCCAGGCGGTTGCGACCGTGGACGCCGTTGCAGCTGGTCTCCCCCGCCGCGTACAGGCCGGGCATGGCGGTCGCGGAGTCTCGGTCCACCCGGACGCCGCCCATAAAGTAGTGCTGCGTGGGCACCACGGGAATCGGCTCCTCCAGAATATCGCGCCCCTCATCCAGGCAGCGCTGGCGAATGTTCACAAAGTGATCGCGCACCACCACCGGGTCAACCGGGGCAAAACTCAGCCACTCGTGCTCGGCACCGTCCTCGCGCATCTGCTCGCGGATCGCCGCCGCCACCACATCGCGCGGCTGGAGCTCGTCCGTAAAGCGCTCGCCCGCCTGGTTGAGCAGCACCGCGCCCTCGCCGCGGCAGCTCTCCGAGATGAGGAATGTACGGCCCGGCCGGCGCGAGTAGAGGCCGGTGGGGTGGATCTGCACGTAATCCAGGTGCTCCGTCTCCAGCCCGTATTTTGTAGCCAGGTAGACCGCATCGCCCGTGAGCTGGGGGAAGTTGGTGGAATGCTGGTAGACGCCGCCGATGCCGCCGGTGGCGAGCAGCGTCGACCCCGCACGCACCTCGAACGCGGCGGCGACGGGCCCTTCCGCGTCCTCGGGCATGAGCTCGTCGATAGTCCGGGTCGACTGCTCCTCCGTTACCGGGCAGGCGAGGATTCCGCGGCATGACCCGTCCTCAACAAGCAGGTCGATCATGGCCGTGTGCTCGAGAATCGTCACATTGGGCAGCTGCCGCACCCGTTCCAGCAGCTTGGACGTGATCGCCTTGCCGGTGACGTCCTTATAGAAGGCGATGCGCGGACGGGCGTGCGCCCCCTCGCGGGTGAACGCCAGCGATCCATCGTCCTCGCGATCGAACTCCACGCCAAGGGCGACCAAGTCGTTGATGACCGAGCGGCTGGAGCGAATCATGATGTCCACGCTCTCGCGGCGGTTCTCGTAATGGCCCGCGCGCATGGTGTCCTCAAAGAACGAATCGTAGTCGCCGGCTTCCGGCAACACGCAGATGCCGCCCTGGGCGAGCATGGAGTCGCACTCGTCCAGCGCGCCCTTGGAAAGCATCGCCACGCGCACGTTCGACGGCAGGTTGAGCGCGGCGTACAGCCCCGCCACGCCGCAACCCACTATGACAACGTCGCAATCCATACGCTCCCCCTTCTAGCGTGCCGCGTACTCGAGCATGCGATCGAGGACCAGCTTGGCCTGAGGCGCCGCGGCGGCGTCCACCGCGACCTCGCCCGCGCCCGTCTCCAGGCACAGGGCAACCTTCTCCAGCGTGACCATGTCCATATCACGGCAGGTGGGCGGCGTGCGGGTGAAATAGAAACGCTTGTCCGGACAGCGCCGCTGCAACTCATAGAGAACGCCGCGGACCGTGACCACGATAAACTCGTCCGCGTCGCTCGCCTCCGCCGCGGCGATGATGCCGGAGGTCGCGCCTATGTAGTCCGCCTCGGCGAGAACCTCTGCGGTGCACTCGGGGTGCGCCAGGACCTTGGCCGAAGGATGCTGCACCTTGAGCTCGCGCAACTCGTCCAAAGACACCTCTTCGTGACGGGGGCAGCAGCCCTGGTTGAGGATGACGTGCTTCTCCGGCACCTGCTCCGCCACGTAGCGGCCCAGATTTCGATCGGGAATGAACAGCACGTGGTGCTGCGGCAGCTCTGAGACTATCTTGACCGCGTTGGACGAGGTCACGCAGACATCGCTCCACGACTTGATCTCGACCGTCGAGTTGACGTAGCAGGCAACCGCGAGGTCGTCGCCGTAGCGCTCGCGTGCTTCGTCCACCGTGGCGCGCTGGACCATGTGCGCCATGGGGCAGTCCGCCATGGGCTCGGGCAGCAGCACGGTCTTGGACGGGTTGAGCAGCTTGACGCTCTCGCCCATGAACTCGACGCCGCACAGGACTATGGTCTGCTGCGGCAGGCTGACGGCCAGCTTGGCCAGGTAAAACGAGTCGCCAACGTAATCTGCCGCAGCCTGGACCTCGGGCGCCACGTAATAATGCGCCAAGATCACGGCGTCGCGCTCCCGCTTGAGCCGGGCGATGCGCTCGAGCAGGTCCTGCTCGGCCCCATCGCGCTGCGGCACGTCGTTGGATTGTTGAGTCATATGTTGCCTCTCCCCCTGTTAGGCGCGCCCGCACGGACGCGCTCGCATTCGCTGGGGAAAGTATGGCACCAGACTATACAGCTGACAAGACAGGTGTAAAGACTCTTAACGCTCCCTACAAGACGGCAGGGGGACGATGCCGCCAAGGGCGGATATCAAGTGGCGCGCGGCGCCTAGTACGGAGCCCCGGCGGGACGGACCTGCTTGAGATACGCCCACATGCGCTGCTTCGCCGCCTTATCAGAAAGCGCCGCCTCGAACCCGTCGAGCGCCAGCACGCGGCGACCCAGCACCGGAGCCACCAGGCCGGGCATGAGCATGGCGGTATCAAAGTCCTCGATGGCAGCCAAGGCGTCCGCATACGCCTCGCGCATAAGCGCCGTCGCGGCATCATCCAGCAAAATAACCGCCTCGGGATCGAATGCCTCGACCGCCTCGCGGAAAAACCCAACCGAAAGCGGGCTGCCGGGCGCGCCCGCCGACGGATCAACGCTCGCGTCGTATACCGCGGCCATGCCGCAAAAATCCTCCGGCGCAAACCCCACCGCGGAGAGCGCGGAGCGCAGCGCCTTGCCGTCCGCCCCCGCCAAAAGCTCGCCGCCCGCCGTCTCCGCCTCGTTAAGCTCGCCCTTTATCAAGAGCACAGGGGAAAACCCGTTGCCAACGGCGCGCAAGCCGCGCGACACCAAACCTTCGAGCTCCTGTCCCGCCTGGTTAAGGAGGGCTGATTTTCGATCGGCGGTTGAGATGTTCATGGGGCTTCCTCTTTTCTCGTATGCCGCTCCATTCTACCGCGCGCGCTCGCAGGTTCGCGCGCCACGGCAAACAACCATCTCAGCCCGCGCAGGCCCCTCGGTAACCTTGTCACACAAACCGTTGCAAGCATTGGCGCAACTTGGGTATAACGCTTGTCGATGAGATAAACCACCGCGCGCCGTAGCGTCGCGGGCACGCCAATAGGAGGAACCATGGCAAACATCACCGAGGTCACCATGGCCAATTTTAACGATCTGCTGAACGAGGACGCTCCCGTCCTGGTCGACTTCTGGGCGCCGTGGTGCGGCCCCTGCCGTACGCTCTCCCCCATCGTCGACGAGATCGCCGACGACCTTGCCGGCCGGATCAAGGTCGCCAAGTGCAACGTGGACGAGAACCAGGACATCGCCATGAAGTACGGCGTCATGTCCATCCCCACCCTGGTCCTGCTCAAAGGCGGCCAGGAGATCGCCCGCACCGTGGGCGCCATGCCCAAGGCCAAGCTCATGGCGGAGCTGCAGGCGCACCTGTAAGAACCGTCCAGACCGCACCCGTTCCGTGCGGACGAGCTAGATAGCCCCCTTCCGCCCCGGCGCCCTCCCCTTCAGGCGCCGGGGTTTCTTTTTGCCCCGTTCATCCGGCAGCAACGCGCAAAAGACAGGGCGCGGCCATCCCGCCGCGCAGTCGTTGCGGATAATTGCATCGATTTCAAAAATGCCGAGTAGACCCCAGCGGCCCAACGCCACCACCCTGGATATCTATATGTTGTTCATTTGATATACAAAGCAAATCTCAAAAGTCGTGCAATTATCCGTAAGAACCGCGAAAGCCCGCCGTAGTACACTGAACCAACAGCGAAACAACCGTCCGTTTTTTGGACCAACCCCAGGAGGAAACCATGCATGACGTGGGAATGAACATGAGCCAGCTTGCCATGAGCGTCAAGCAGGTCGACGACACCATCCAGCTCGCGCACGAGTGGAGCCACCAGCTGCTGCACGCCACCGAGAACTTCGATATGGAGCGAATCGGCGCCAAGCTCGAAGCCGCCATGGCCGCCCTGCACGAGGCCCACGACGCGCTCGAGGGCTACGAGGACGCCATCGAGGCGGATCACAATTCCGTCGGCTCCGTAAAGCTGGTGTAAGCGGTGGCCACCACCCCGGGCGCGGCAAACGAGCTCGCCCGCTTCTCCATCGCCGTCCCGGAGGATCTGCTCCGCGCGTTCGACGGGCAGATCAAGCGCCGCGGCGATAACGCCAACCGCTCGGAGGCCATCCGCGACCTCATCCGCGCCTCGCTGGTCGAGGACGCGCAGCGCACGCCCGATGCGCAGGTCATAGGATCGCTCACTATGATCTACGACCACCACACCGGCGACCTCACGCATCGCCTGGACGAGGTCCAGCACGACTACACGGACGAGATAGTCTCGACCATGCACGTGCACCTCGACCATCACAACTGCCTTGAGATTCTCGCCCTCAAGGGCCGCGGCGAGCGCGTCTACGAACTCGCCGACAAGCTGCTGGGCCTGCGCGGCGTATCCCACGGCAAGCTTACCTGCGCGGCGACCGATTCCAGCCTCGAGCTGTAGCGGTATCCGCCATCCAACGCCTGCCGCGATGCGGCCCGCAACGCGCCGCGCTGCGCGACGGCATCCCAAAAGTTAGGAACACGCATGACCGACGCCCTCATTCACATCACCGGCATTGTCCAGGGCGTCGGCATGCGGCCCTTTGTCTACCGCGAGGCCGTCGCCAACCGCATATCCGGCTGGGTGCTCAACGCCGGCGACGGCGTTCACATCGAGGCCCATGGCGCGGACGAGGATATGCGCGAGTTCGTGCGCGCGCTTTCCGCCCACGCGCCCGCCGCCTCGCGCGTCGACCGAGTCGCGGTCACCCCTCTCGAGCCGGCTGACGCCGCCTGTGCTTCAACGGGCGACGGCGCACCCGCGTTCCTCATTCGCGCGTCCCAGGACAAAACCGCCCATACCACGCTGGTCTCGCCCGATATCGCCACCTGCCCGGACTGCGTCCGCGAGCTCTTCGACCCCGCGGACCGACGCTACCACTACCCCTTCATCAACTGCACCAACTGCGGGCCGCGTTTCACCATCATTCGCGACCTGCCATATGACCGCGCCATGACCTCCATGGCCCGCTTCCCCATGTGCCCCTCTTGCGCCGCCGAATATGCCGACCCCTTAGACCGGCGCTTCCACGCCCAACCGGACGCCTGCTTTGAGTGCGGGCCGCACATCACGTGGCGCGAGCGCGACGGACGGGCAAGCATCGCTCCCGACGCCGGGTCAACCCCCGCCATTGGGCGCACCCGCCAAGAAAGCGACGCCATCATCGAGCGCTGCCGCGACCTCATCGCCGCGGGAGGCATCGTCGCCATCAAGGGTTTGGGCGGCTTCCACCTCGCCTGCAACGCCGCCAACCAGGCCGCGGTGCTCGAACTCCGCCGCCGCAAGCGCCGCTCCAACAAGCCGCTCGCCGTCATGGTCAGCGACCTCGACCGCGCCCGTGCCCTTTGCCATGTGGACGAGGACGAGCAGCGGCTGCTCGCAGGATCGGTGCGGCCCATCGTCCTGCTGCGACGCCGCACGCAGACGCCCCTCGCCGCCGCACCAAAGATCGCGTCGGCGGTCGCATTCGACCTGCCAGAGCTGGGCGTCATGCTGCCCTATACGCCCCTGCAGCACCTCCTGATGGCGGCATGCGAACAAGCGGGCGTCGCCGCGCTAGTCATGACCAGCGGCAACGTCAGCGAAGAACCCATCGAAACGAACGACGAGCTTGCCTGGGAGCGCCTGGTCGCCACCGGGATCGCCGACGCCCTGCTGGGCAATGACCGCGACATCCTCTCGCGCTACGACGACTCCGTGGTACGCGTCGTCGACGGCGCCGCTATGCCCGTGCGCCGCGCCCGCGGGTACGCTCCGCAGCCCCTTCCGCTGCCCGAAGGACGCCGTCCCCACGCGCCCGCAAGCGCTTCCGCTGCACGGGGCGCCTGCATCCTAGCGTGCGGAAGCGAGCAGAAGGCCACGCTCGCCCTCACGCGCGAGAACGCGGACGGCACGGCGAGCTGCTTTTTGTCCCAGCATATCGGCGACATAGAGAACGCCGAGACCCTCGATGCCTGGCACGCCGCTCGCGAGCGCCTCACCGGCCTCTTCGACTTGCGGCAAACCGCCATCGCGTGCGACCTGCACCCCACCTACCTTTCAAGTCAGTGGGCGCGTCAGCAGGCAGCGCAGCACCAGGCACCGCTCATCGAAGTCCAGCACCACCACGCCCACATCGCCGCCGTCATGGCCGAGCACGCCCGCCGCGACCGCGTCCTGGGCCTGGCGTTCGACGGTACCGGCGCGGGCACGGACGGCACCGTATGGGGCGGCGAGTTGCTGCTCTGCGACCTTGGCGGCTACGCTCGAGCGGGATCGCTCGCGCCGTGGCGCCTGCCGGGCGCGGCGGCATCGGTGCGCGACGCCCGCAGAAACGCCCTGTCCCTCCTTTACGCCGCCGGCCTGCTGGACCACCCCGGCGCGGCGGCGGCGATCGCCCAACTTGATCCAACGATGCGCGAGGTCACGCTGCAGATGGTCGAGCGCGGCATCAACAGCCCGCTCACCAGCAGCATGGGTCGCCTGCTCGACGCCGTCTCGGCGCTGCTGGGCATCTGCGGCGTCGCAACCTATGAGGGCGAGCCCGCGATCCTATTGGAAGCCGCCGCATGGCGCGCCCTCAACGACAAGGCGAGCCCCGTCGTCCTGCCTCTTTTCGCCCTGACCCGGCACGCTCCCGCCGAACCGGACCGTCAAACCCGCTCGCGTATGGAGCACGTGGACGAGAAGCTCCCGCCGCGGCGCCTGGCGCTTGACCCCGCGCCCGCGTTGAACGCCCTCCTCGATGGCCTTTGCGACGGCGTCCCCGCGGACGCGCTGGCTCTGGCGTTTCACCAATCCGTCGCCCAATCAGCATGCGCGGCGGCGACGGAAATATGCCGGGAGACCGACATCCGTACCGTCACCCTCTCCGGTGGCGTCTTCATGAACCGCTTGCTGCTGCAGTTTATCCGCGATGGACTTGAACGCGCGGGGCTTGAAGTCCTCATCCCTCGCAACGTCCCCGTCAACGACGGATGCATCGCCTATGGGCAGGCCGCGGTTGCCCGCCAGCGCTTGGACATCGGCTAACGCGGCAGCTCGAAGCTTCTGTCCGCCGCGGTTGAACTCGTGGCCTCGACCTCTGCCGCGAGCGGAATGGACGCGGCGGCACCCGGGCGCGAGACCGCGATCGACGCCGCGCGCGATGCCGTCGCCATCGCCCCTGCGGCATCGCCGCCCAGCGCGATCCCCGTCAGAAAATACCCCGTGAACGTATCGCCAGCCGCCGTGGTATCAACCGCCTTGCAGGGATGCGCCGGCACGTACAGGCGCTCCGCTCCCTCGACAAGAAAAGCGCCCTGCGCCCCCAGCGTCATCACTATGCACGTGGACGAGAACCGTTCGCCCAGCGCCCGCGCCACCGCCTCCCAATCTCCAGCGGCGGCGTCGCCGGGGGCGACCGAGTCATCGTCCATTGCGGCAAGTAGCTGCATCGCTTCGATTTCATTCACCAGCAGGTAGTCGACCTTGTCTAGAGGCAGGTCCATGATCGACGCGTCAAAGGGGGAAGGGTTGAGGGCAACTTGCATGCCGCGCTGGGCGGCCTGTTCGATGACCTCGCCCACCAGGTTCACCTCGTTTTGCAGCACCACCATATCGCCGGGGCCGTAAAACGCAAGCGCACGGCGAACCAGATCCAACGTTATGCGGCGGTTGGCGCCACCGTATAAGATGATGCAGTTATCGCCATCGGCATCGTTTTGGATCACGGCCAGGCCGCATCGCTCGTCCTTAAGCACCTCCACACGCGTCACGTCCACGCCCGCCGCCTCGAGCTCGTCAAGCAGAAATGCTCCGTCCGCGCCCACGCAGCCGGCAAATGCCACATCCAAGCGGCCCGCCGCCGCGCGCGCCAGGGCTATCGCCTGGTTAAGCCCCTTGCCGCCCGCACGCCGCGCCACGCTGGTCGCCGCCAGCGTCTCGCCGCGGGCAACCATGTGGGGCACGCGATACGTGTCGTCGATATTCGCAGATCCAAAGCACAAGATGCTCATGATGCCTCCCCCGGCGCCTCGGGCAACGCCATCGATGATCGTTTAGGCAGCGTTTTCTTCGCAGATTATCTCACGACCGACCCGTGGGAACCCGCACGCTCGGAAACCCTGCATGCAGAGCAGGCGCCCTCTTATAGAGCAACCCCGAGCAGGTCCGCCAGCGCATGCTGGAACCCCATCGCATCAACATGGTTCAAAACCAACGCACCGGCAGCCGCCGCGCCTTCCACATCGTCCGCGGCGACATCGCGGCCCGCGGCAATAAAGCGCGTCTCGCCCCGGTCGTCCCCTCCCAAGCCGATTTCAACGGAGCCATTGGCCCCGCCGAACAGCGACGGCGCGAGCATGTAGAGCAGCGGCACCGCATCATGCACCACGCACACGCCATACGGCCAGGTCGCGGGGTCACCTTTATAGTAGGAAAGCATGCGGGCCAAAGCGCGCAGACGCCCCTCGCCGCTCCCTCGCATCGCCGTCAGCTGCGCCGCGGACAAGCCGCTTTTCAGCGTGACGTCCAGCCCGCACATCACCACGGGCACGCCCGATGCGAAGACCATGTGCGCCGCCTCGGGGTCTGCCCATATGTTGTACTCGGCGCGGGAAGTCACGTTTCCTCCGCAGGTGGAACCACCCATAAGGACCACGTCCCGGATGCGCCGCGCATCCTGCGGAAACGAACGCAGCAGCAAGGCGATGTTGGTAAGCGGGCCCGTGGGCATCAACCTCATACGGCTCGTGGGCGGCAACGAGCATATCGCCTCGTGCATGGCCATCACCGCGGAATCGCCCGCCCGATTACGGTCGCCCGCGGGAATATCGACCCCGCCTAAACCGTTGGAGCCGTGCACGTGGGCAGCGCTGCAAGCGGCGCGCACCAGCGGGCGGTCCGCCCCGCGGGCAACGGGCACATGCGGCAACCCCAGATACGAAGCAAGCGCCAGAAGGTTCGCCGACGTCACTTCAAGCGGCATATTGCCGGCGACGCTCGAGAGCCCATGCAGGCGCACGCGGCCCTGCGCCACAGCCCCCGCGAGCGCCGCGAGCATAACGGCGTCGTCGATGCCGGGATCACAGTCCACCCACACATCGCTTGCAACATCGTCCACGTTCATGGCGCTCACTCTCTTCCGCGGCGGGCGCGCGAACGCGCCGTCTTCCCATCGGCCCCATCATACCCGCGACAGCCCAAACCAACGCTTGTCATTGGCGATACCGCGCCGGCGGGGTACCATCTAGCAAGAAAACAAACTGCGCCGCCGCATGCCCACCAAGGCCCGCCGCGGCGCCAACCCGTAAAAGAGGTCTTATGTGCCTTGCAGTTCCCGGTAAGATCCTGCAGATAAACCCCCTTGGCCGCGCGACGGTCGACATGCTGGGCGTCCAACGCGAGGTATCGCTGCGCCTGGTGCCCACCGCGCAGGTGGACGATTACGTGCTGGTGCACGCTGGCTTTGGCATCCAGGTCATCGACCCCGCAGAGGCGGAGGAGACCCTGCGCCTGGTGCGCGAGCTTCCCGATCTTTTTGACGAGGACCTGGCGCAGGCCGAGGCGACCGAAGAGCTCTCCGCGCAGGCGGAACCCTCGCTCGACGGCGGCGCCGCATGAGCGATATCGACTTCGACGCCTTCCGCGACGCCGCGCTGGCCCGCCGGCTCATCGACTCCATCCACGCCATGGCGGGCGATCGGCAGATCAGCCTTATGGAAGTCTGCGGCACCCACACGGTGAACATTGGACGCTACGGCTTTCGCTCCATCATGCCCGCCGGCGTGCGCCTGCTCTCCGGTCCCGGCTGCCCGGTCTGCGTGACCTCGAACCGCGACATCGACCACGCCATCGCGCTCTCGCGCCTAGACGGCGTGGTCATCGCCACCTTTGGCGACATGATGCGCGTACCTGGATCGACCACGTCGCTATCGCGCCAAAAGGCCGCCGGCCGCGACGTGCGCATCGTCTACTCCCCCCTAGACGCCGTGGAGCTCGCCCAGTCGAATCCGCACCTGCAGGTCATCTTTATGGGCGTGGGCTTCGAGACCACCACCCCCGCGATCGCGGCGACCATTCTCGACGCGTACGACCGCGGCATAGAGAACTTCTCCGTCTTCTGCGCCCACAAGACAACGCCGCCCGCGCTGCGCGCCATCGCCGGCGACCCGCAGACTCGCATCGACGGCTTCATCCTGCCGGGCCACGTCTCCACTATCACGGGCGTGGAGCCCTACCGCTTTTTGGTGGACGAATTCTCCACCCCGGGCGTTGTCACCGGCTTCGAGCCCGTCGACGTGCTCGAGGGCATTGCCATGCTGGTCCGCATGGTGGCCGAGGGCGCGACGGACATCGAAAACGCCTACCGCCGCGGCGTGGACCAGGGCGGCAACGCCGTCGCGCGCCAGCTGGTGCAGCAGGTTTTCGAGCCCGTCGACGCCACGTGGCGCGGCTTGGGCACCATCCCCGCTTCCGGCCTGCGCATTCGCGACGAGTTCGCGCACCTGGATGCAAGCCGCCGGTTTGACGTTGACATCGAACCCACCCGGGAGCCCGCCGGCTGCCGCTGCGGCGACGTGCTGCGCGGCGTCATCACCCCCGGTGGCTGCCCGCTGTTTGGGCGCGCCTGCACGCCGGAAAAGCCCGTGGGTCCCTGCATGGTCTCAAGCGAGGGCAGCTGCGCGGCCTACTATCGCTACCGCGAGGCATAAACGGCCCGGCCAGCCGCGAAGAGCGCGGCAGCACCCATCATCCGCCCGCACCGGCCGCACCCCAACAACCCCGGCGGCCCCGACGGCATCGCAACCAAGAAAAGGTGACCTACATGGATAACTCAACAGACGCGACCGTCCTTCTCGGCCACGGGTCGGGCGGACAGATGATGAAGCGCATCATCGACGAGCTGTTTTTGGACGAGTTCGGCTCGCCCGAGCTCCTTGCCGGAAACGACGCCGGCGTCGCGTCGCTGGCCCCCACCGGTCGCATCGCCATGTCCACGGACAGCTTCGTGGTCACGCCCCAGTTCTTCCCCGGCGGCAACATCGGCAGGCTCGCCGTGTGCGGCACCGTCAACGACGTCGCCACCTCCGGCGCGCGGGTGCGCTACCTTTCCTGCGGCTTCATCCTAGAAGAGGGATATCCCATGGCGGACCTGCGCCGCATCGTCCACACCATGGCCCAGACCGCTCGTGAGGCGGGCGTCGCCATCATCACCGGCGACACCAAGGTGGTCGAGCGCGGCGGCGCGGACGGCGTCTACATCAACACCGCGGGCGTGGGCGAGGTGCCCGCAGGCGTTGAGCTCTCCGGAGCCGCCTGCCGCCCGGGCGACAAAGTGCTGGTCAGCGGCACATTGGGAGATCACGGCATCGCTATCATGAGTCAGCGCGAGGGCCTATCCTTCTCCACCGCCATCGAATCCGACGCCGCCCCCTTAAACCACCTCATCTATAACGTGCTCGACGCCGCCCCGCATGCGCGTTGCTTCCGCGATCCCACGCGCGGCGGCCTTGCCAGCACCCTCAACGAATTCGCCGCCGCATCGGGCGTGGACATCTATGTGGACGAGAATTCCATCCCCGTGCGCCCAGAGGTCCGCGGCGCCTGCGAGATGCTGGGATACGACGTGCTGCAAGTTGCCAACGAGGGGAAGATGGTCGCCGTTGTCCCCGCGGACGAGGCCGACGCCGCGCTGGCCGCCATGCGAGCCAGCCGCTACGGCGATAACGCCGCCATCATCGGCGAGGTCTGCCAGGCGGGCTCCGCCTCGCGCGATGCGCGCCCCACGGTTCGCGTTCGCTGCGGCTGGGGCTCGACGCGCGTGCTCGATATGCTGGTGGGAGAACAGCTCCCCCGCATCTGCTAGCGCGAGTCCGCAAAACCGCGACCAGCCTCCCTGCCGGCGCTATTAGGACAAGGGCCGTCTATGCGGCGGTCTCCCCATCGGGCGCAAGGCGGTTCACGCCGCGATTGAACGCCACCGAGAACGCCGCCACCACCGCCGCGGCGATCAGGCTGTCCGCGATGCGCCAAAACGCCGCCCCGCCCATGCCAAACATGGTCTGAGCCAGCAGCATGGCCCCCATGGTGTTAAACGCCTGCGTCCAGTGGTACTTGCCGGATAGCCCGCAGCACATGCCCACCACCATGCCGAACACGGCCTGGACCAGGGGCGGGGCAGCCGGGTAGACCAAGCAGAACAGCCCCACGCCCACCGCGCTAAACCCCACGCGCCACCAGATGCGGTCGCGGACCGCCGTCGCGTACGGGGTCAGCAGGCTCGAGCCCACCAGGCCCATCCACATAAGGCGCTCCACGCCCAGCACGTCGCCCGCAAAGAATGCGAGGGAGATGCCCAGCGCCGCCCTGATATGGTAGCGGGTCTTGGGATTTTGCAGCGACGCCTCGTCCAGAGCCTGGACGATGGTCCTATACGGACTCCCCTCGCCGCGCTCGCGCGCCGCTGCCGCCGCCTGAGCCTCTGCCGTGCGGTTGCGGCAGCGCCAGAAGACCGCCGCGCACAGCGCAAAGCCCGCGGCCATGGTCGCCAATCGAGCGGGAACCTGCCCGGCTGAAAGCGGGGCGTCGTAGGACGCGCCCACCAGCAGGGCGTAGCCAAAGCCGTATGTGCCGCCGTTTCCCATGCGAGGGTCGTCGACGCCCACAACCATAACCACCGCGAGGCCGGCGATGTTGAGCGCCAGCCGCGCAAGCGGCCCCGCCCCCTGCCCCAGCAGCGGCACCACCGTGAGAACGGCGAACACAACCAGCAGGGCCAGCAGGTTCTGGCGCGGGGCGTAGTTGAACCCCACAAAGCGCACGCACAGGATGAAGACAAAGACGGCGACGGCGGGAATGGAGCTCTGCGGACCAAATGCGGCGCCGAAAGCCGAGATGAACAGCACCGCAGACGCCACGATCAAGGCGGCGCGCACCAGCAGGGCGACGGTGACCGTAGCGCGGCATGCCCGGCAGTCGGCGGACTCGCGCAGGCCCTTGAGGTCGCGTACGCTCAGCTGCAGCATGCCGTAGAATCCGGGGAGTTGATCGGCCCTATGGTCGCGATGGGGTTTTTCTGCGCGTGCGGTAGCAACCCGCTTGCCTTGGGGCATGCCGGACTCCTTCTCATCTGCTCTGTTGTACTGGTTTCCCCACGCCGCCATGGCAGGTCATCCCTGCCGCCGGATCGCCGGGGCGGCGCGGCCGGGAGCGTTTCGCAGGCGGCCGTTCAAATTTGGGTGACACAGTATCGCGAAAACTCGCCCTGCTGCCCACCCCCGCGGCCGCAAACGCACGAGAAGCGCAAATATACCCACCCGCCCTATGGTATGGTTGCCCAAGCAATGTCCCTCATACCGCGGCGGGCCCGCGAACGACGCCGGCGCGCCGTCCCTCGCACCGCCCCGCGCGACGCGTCCCAAATAACCCACGGGGGTACCATGGAATTCAAGCACGTTATCTTTGACCTGGACGGCACCATCCTCGATACGCTGGAGGACCTCGCCCTCGCCGGCAACCATACCTGCAAGCTGCACGGATGGCCCACCTTCGCGGTCGACCAATACCGCTACAAGGTCGGCAACGGCATGCTCAAGCTGGTCGAGCGCTTCATGCCCGCGGAGTACGCCGGCGACGAAAGGATGTTCCAGACCGCGCTGGCAGAGTTCCGCTCCTACTACGGCGAGCACAAAGAGGACCATACCGCCCCCTATCCCGGCATCGTCCCCATGCTCGACGCCATGCGCGAAGCGGGCGTCACGCTCGCAGTCCTCACCAACAAGGACCATGCCGCCGCCGTCCCGCTGATCGAGCGCTACTTTGGACCGGAGCGCTTCGCCGTGGTCCAGGGGCGCATAGACGCCTATCCGCCCAAACCCGCGGCACCCGTCACCCTCCATGTTCTGGATCGGCTGGGGGCAGACCCCTCGTCCACGCTCTATGTGGGCGATTCCAACGTCGATATCCAATGCGGGCACAACGCCGGCATGCGCGCCGCCGGCGTGGCATGGGGCTTCCGCGGAACGGAGGAGCTTGAGCGCGAGGGCGCGGACTTTATCGCCCGCACGCCAGACGACCTGCTGCGCATCGTGCAGGGCTAGATGCAAAACGAAGGGCGCCCCGCACGCATGCGAGACGCCCTTTCAAAAAACGTCTTCGATAAGACGGCTACGACATCATCGCGCCCATCAGCGCGGTCTCAGCGGAGTCATCGACCTCCCACTCGCCGTCTTCGTTCTTGGTGTAGCCCATCTCGATCTCGGATTCCTTGGGCTCGGCGGCGTCCGTGGTCTCGACCAGAATCTTGCCGCCCTCCTTGTACAGCTCGCTCTCGGTCATCGAGGCCAGGTCCATGGATTCCAAGCGCTCCATGAACGTCGTCTGGAACTCGGTCATGATATCGCCCAACGACTTGATGGTGATGGAGACCTTCGCCACGGCGGTCCCGGCTTCCTCGTCCACGGTTATCTCGCCAACCTTGTAGGAGAAACCGTCCAGATACGACGCCATGAAGTCTTTGGACGAGATGCCCAGTTGCTCGATCTCCTCACCAGCCACCTCGTCGAGGCTGTCCATCAACTCGCTGTCGTCCGCGCTCACGCGGTCGAATTGCGAGGTCAGATCGGCTTTGATCTGCTCTTCGGCAGACGGGCCGCCACCGCAGCCATACAAGCCGAACAGCGATGCGGCCAGAACGGCCATCAGGGCAAGCAGGGGGAGCCTCTTCTTCATTGCAACCTCCACGGGGCTCGTGGTTCAGCGCCGCGCGCCCGCGGGCGCGCCTTCCCGCATAGTGTACGCGAGGCGAAAAGATACCGCCCGGCCCATCGCCAAGCGGCATCCCCTTTTCAACCAATGGTCTTGGTGCCCAAGGCACCGGACGATGCCCGGGCTCGTCCCCGTCTGCGCTCCGCCTACTCGCGGGCGCCGTACTGCTCGTAGTAAGCGTCGATCGCGGCCTTGATCTGGTCATCGATCACAACGCGCCCCTGTACCTCGCGGTTGTAGAGGTACTCGGTGACCTCGGCCATGCTCACGATGGACGCGACGGGGAAGCCGTACTTGGCCTCGACCTCCTTCTGGGCGGTGGTCACGCCACCCTTGCCGACCTCCATGCGGTTGAGCGAAACGATAAGGCCCTTGACCTCGACATCCGCCGCGGCCTTGAGCTTGGGGTAGGTCTCATCGATCGACTTGCCGGACGTGGTGACGTCCTCGACCATGATGACGCGGTCGCCGTCCTTGAGCTCGTAGCCCAGCATGCCGCCCTTATCTGCACCGTGGTCCTTGACCTCCTTGCGATCGGAGCAGTAGCGCACCTCCTTGCCGTACAGCTCGGACAGGGCGATGGCGGTCACCACGGACAGCGGGATACCCTTGTACGCGGGACCAAAGACAACATCGAAGTCCAGGCCAAAGTTATCATGGATGGCGCGGGCGTAGTACTCGCCCAGGCGCTTGAGCTGCTCGCCCGTCACGTACGCGCCCGCATTCATGAAGAAGGGGGACTTGCGCCCGCTCTTCAACGTGAAATCGCCAAACTTCAACACGTCGGACTCAACCATAAACTCGATGAACTCGGACTTGTAAGCCTCCATGTGCATTCCTTTCGCCGGGGGCGCGAAGCACCCCGTCACCGTGCGGACAGAGCCGCGTCGACTCGACACAGACTGCTTTTAGTGTAATGCAATCGCCAGCCGCCTACCCGCTAAAGCGCGACAGGAACTCTCGCGTGCGCTCGTGGACGGGCGCGTCCATCACCTGCTCGGCGGCGCCCTCCTCCACGATAACGCCGCCGTCCATAAAGACCACGCGGTCGGCCACGTCGCGGGCGAACGCCATCTCGTGCGTCACCACGATCATGGTGGTATCCTCGGCCGCCAACTGCTTCAGCACCTTCAGGACCTCGCCGGTGAGCTCGGGGTCCAACGCAGACGTGGGCTCGTCGAAATACAGCACCTGCGGGTTCATGGCAAGCGCGCGGGCGATGCTCGCACGCTGCTGCTGGCCGCCGGAAAGCTGGCAGGGTACCTTGTCCTCGCAGCCCGCCAGGCCCATTTTCTGGACGAGCGCCCGCGCCTGCCGCTCGACCTCTGCGCGATCGCGCTTTTGCACCACCAGCGGGGCGTCCATGATGTTGCGCATCACGCTCATGTGGGGAAACAGGTTGAAGTTCTGGAACACCAGGCCAAAGCGCTGGCGCGCCTGGGCGAGGACGCCCTTGTCGCCATAGACCGCCTTTCCGCCGGGCTCGCCCCCGGCAGGGCGCGCCACCGCGAGCTCGCCGTCCTCGCCCGCAGGGAACCCTCCGTACCATAGGCCGCCGCCATCCAGGCGCTCCAGCAGCGTCATGCAGCGAAGCAGCGTCGACTTTCCACCGCCCGAGGGACCTATGATCGCGACCACCTCGCCCGGCATGACCGAGAGCGAGATATCGTTCAGCACGCGGTTGCCCCCAAACGCCTTGCGCGCGCGCTCCAGGCGCACCACCGGCTGGACCTTTTTATTCAAACGCTCCATGCGCGCCTCCTAGTCGTGGTAGTAATCCATCTTTTTCTCGATACGGCCCAGCACTATCTCAACCAAGAAGTTGAATCCCCAGTAGAACGCCGCGGAGATAGCGAACGGCATCATGCTGCGCTGCGAAGCGACAAGCGCCTTGGCGGTGGAGAACATCTCCGCCACGCCGATGGCGAAGGCCAGCGACGTATCCTTGACCAGCGTGATGATCTCGTTGCCCATCGCGGGCAGGATTCGCTTCGCCACCTGGGGCATCACGATGCGCACGAACGTCTGCATGCGCGAGTAGCCCAGGACCTCGGCGGCCTCGTACTGGCCGCGCGGAATCGACTGGATGCCCGACCGGTAGATCTCGGCGAAGTACGCCGCGTAGTTGATGATGAACGCGACGATGCACGCCTGCCACTTGGAATCCGTGGTGAGCTGGATGCCGAACACGTAGTAGGGCGCGAAGTACACGGCGAACATCTGCAGCATCAACGGCGTGCCGCGCATCACGGAGATGAACGCGCGAGCCAGCAGCGATAGCGGCTTGAAGCGCGATAGGCGTGCCAGGGCCACCGGCACGCCCAGCGGAATAGACCCCAGCAGCGTCAGCGCAAACACCTGGGCGCTCACGCCGAACCCCTCCAACAGCATGCCCGCCATGGTCGAGATATCCATGCCGCGCCTCCCTTCCAAACGTACGGCCGCTCGCCCGCTCGAGCAAAAAGGGCGAGAGCGCAAAGCCCCCGACCCGAAACGCGCGGGCCGGGGGCGATAGCCTATGGTATTCGACGTCCTACTTGATCAGCCAGTTCTCGTAGCTGACGCCGGACGTGGCGTACTTATCGCAAAGCTCTTTGACGAAGCCGTCGGCGTCCATCTCCTTCAGGGTCTCGGTCACCTTCTTGGCAAGCGCGTCGTCACCCTTCTTGAAGCCCACCGCGTAGTGCTCCGTAGAAAGCTGCTCGTCCAGCTGCTTATAGGTGTCCTTACCGGCCAGCTGGTACTGGGCGATGGAGAGGTCGCAGGCAACGGCGTCGACCGCACCGCTCTCAAGCTGCATGAACGCGGTGTTGTAGTCTCCAATGGTCTCCAGCGAGGCGAACGTGGCGGCAAGATCCGCCTTGTCGCCGTTCAGGATCTCCTCCGCGGCCGAATCGACCTGGGTGATAACGGTCTTGCCCGCCAGGTCCTCGAAGCTCTCGATACCGCTATCGGCTCGCGTCACCACAACCTGGGCGTTCAGCATATAGGGGTCGGAGAAGGTGTAGTCGTCCTCGCGCCCCTCCATGGTGAAGCCGTTCCAGATGCAGGTAATGGCGCCAGAGTTAAGCAACGTGTCCTTGGCGTCCCAGTCGATGGGCTCGAGCTTGAGCTCCCAGTCGTTGCGCTTGGCGACCTCGGCGGCAAGCTCAAGGTCCAGGCCGGTGAACTCGCCGTCGTCGCCCACGTAGCCATAGGGCGGATAGGCCTGGTCAAAGCCAACCGTGAGCGTGGTGATCTCGCCGTCGCCGGTGGACGACGAACCGGCGGGCTCCTGGTCGCTCGCAGCGGGCGATCCCCCGCATGCGGTTAGGGCGAGCGCCGCAACCAGGGCGCCAACGGCTGCGATTGGAGCGAGCATGCGCTTCTTCATAATAGGTTCCTTCCCCGTGTCCCAAATCCCCGTCCATCCACAGCGCCATGCATCTATGCATCGTGTGGGCGCTAAATAAGGATCAAGGCTTGCATAAGCACCTTACAACGAGCTTGTACTTTACTATGATGCAGTGCTGGGGGCAACCTCTATTCATTTAGGCAAGTCCTCCGTAATGCCCGTGCAACAAATCCCCTACCGTCTTGACGAAGCGCGCCGTCCGTGCACCCCCGGCACCAAAAAGGCCCCGCGCCAAAACGCGGAGCCCATAAGCAAGCTGTCTTGAATTGACCCGGAACCGAATGCCGTCCGCGCCAAAGATAACGGAGATGCGGTCGCCGTTAGATGTTCGCGATGTCGCAAAGGCTCCTGAGCATGGCCGCGAACTCGCAGCGATATGCCGTGCCCTGGGGGTTCAACCGACCGTTCTCGCCGCTGATGATGCCGGTGGCCACGGCCCAAGACATCGCCTCGGTGCCCCACGGGCTCACCATATCCCCGTCGGGATACCTGGAGAGGTCGGCTCGGGCCGAGGTGTCGAGGCCGCGCATCTGCGCGTACCGCATCAAGAAGATCGCCGCCTCCTCGCGCGTCACATCCTGATCGGGGCGGAACGTGCCGTCGCCGTAGCCAGAGACCAGGTTGCTCTGCACGCCCCAAGCGATCGTGCCGGAATACCACTCGCTATGAGAGACGTCCGGGAAGGCGAGCGAGCCCACGTTGCCGGTTTTGCCGCCAGAAACGCGGCTCAGCATGGTTACCACCATGGCGCGCGACGTGGTGCCGTACGGAGCCATCTGGGTGGTGCCGCTCAGACCGGACATGAACCCGCGCTGGGCAACCCACGCGATGGACTCCAGGTACCACTGGCCGTAATCGATATCGCTGTAGCGCGCGCTCAAGAACTGGCGCTCGTCCTCGGCCACATAGCCCAGGACGATCTTCTCCTCGTTGCGGTAGCGGTTCACGAAGCTCTTGGCGTAGATGCTGCTCGAGCCCTTGCCGTTGGTGTAATAGTCGACGATGGCATCGACAAGGCGCGTGGCGATCTCGCGGTCCGTCATGGCGTTATTGATGTTAGCGGCATCGATAAACTTCTGCATACCGCCGGAACCCTGCCAGTTGCCCAGACTCCAAGCCAGGCCGCGCACCGCGTCCGCGCGGTTGTCCAGCGTGATGCCGTAATAGTTGCGGTAGATGCGCTCGATCACCTTGTAGTAGTTCTCGTAGCCGTAAGCGTCCTGGAAGGCGGAGAACTCGGCGGGGTCCGCCCTATAAGCGGCGTGCCACGCGCCGTCGACCAGCTCGCCCAATGCGCTGAGCTTCTTATTTTCGTAGTCGTACAGGGGGCTGACCATCTTGTCCGGGTTCTCTGGATGCGGGACGCTGGTCTTGATGGCGTCCGCCTGAGCGATGACGGGGGCGAACATGGCGTATTTAGCGGGATTGTAGTTGTAGACGTTGGTAACGAAGGGGATCAGCGAATAGCTGCGGTCAAACTGGTAGTACCCCACCGCGTTATAGCCGTCGCCATAGGAGAGGCCCTGGTCGTAGTTGCCGCCGCTCTCGAACTTGGCGAAGTACTTCATCTCAGCGGAAAGGTAGACGGGAGCGTAGCGCGTCGCCGCCAGAAGGGATATCCCGTCGGCGCCGGCGGCATCGCCGTCAACGCCATCGAGCGCCGCGAGCTCCGCGAGCTCGTCTTTAGAGAGCTCCTCGTACTCCTCGCTGCGAGCGGGCGCAGTGGCCGCCCCTTCAAGATCCGTCCCGACGCTCGCCTCGGCGGCAGATGCGGAAACGGAAGCGGATGCCGACACGGGCGCCAGCACGGACCCGGTAGCCAGCACGGTAACAAGCCCTATTGCCAGGGCGCGGTGACGAGGCTTGGCCATTCGTCCTCCTTGGTTGTCGCCCCCTTGCGGGGTGCTGCGTTTACATGTGCGTTTGCGATATAGCAAGGTACCCGACCAGTATGGACGAGGATGGGACGGCGCGCAACATCGCTGACACGACGCCCTTCTTCGTCCACAAAAAAGCACGCGCCCCCGCCGTGGAGACGCGTGCCATCTATGCAAGCTATCGCATGATGCAAAACGATACCGGCTATGCCCGTGCCGGCGCTGGTGCCGGAGACGGCGCGGATGGAACACCGGCTTCCAAATCCAGCTCCCGGGACCGGTTTAGCAGATCTCGAAGACCCAGCCGTGCTTGTCCTCTACGGCACCGTCCTGGATGCCGGTAAGGGTCTCGCGAAGCTTCTTCATAACGGGACCCATCTCATCATGGCCGGCGGGGAAGGAAACCACGGTCTCGCCCTCGTGGATCTCGCCCACGGGGCTGATGACGGCCGCGGTGCCGCACAGGCCGCACTCGACGAAGGCGCCGGACTTGACCTCTGCCCACTCGACCGGGCGCTGAACGACGGCGATACCCAGGTCCTCGGCCACCTGCACCAGCGAGCGGCGGGTGATGGAGGGCAGGATGGAATCGGTATGGGACTGGGGAACGACCAGGGTACCGTCCTTGGTGACGAACAGCACGTTGGCGCCGCCGGTCTCCTCGACGTAGGTGCGGCTCTGGGAATCCAGGTAGAGGTTCTCGGCGAATCCCGCGCGATGCGCGTCCATGGTGGGCTTGAGGCTCATGGCGTAGTTGAGGCCGGCCTTGATGTTGCCGGTACCGTGGGGAGCGGCGCGGTCGTACTCGGAGATGCGCAGCTTGATGGGCTTAAGGCCTCCCTTGAAGTACGGGCCCACGGGGGTGACGAGGATACGGAACTGGTACTCGTCCGCAGGAGCGACGCCGATGACGTCGCCGGTTGCGATCATGAGCGGGCGCACGTACAGCGTTGCCCCGGAGCCAAAGGGAGGCACCCATGCGGCGTTGGCCTCGACCACCTGCTTGACCGCGTCGACGAAGCGATCGACCGGGAAGGGCGGCATCTCGAGACGCTGGGCGGACTCATACATGCGCTGCGCGTTGAGGTCGGGGCGGAAGCAGACAATCTTGCCGTCCTCCGTGGTGTAGGCCTTGAGACCCTCGAAGCACGCCTGGCAGTAATGGAAGATGCCCGCGCACTCGGACATCTGCAGGGTATGGTCGGCGGTAAGGACGCCCTCGTCCCATGCCCCGTCCTTCCAGTTTGAGACGTAGCTGACGTCCGTCTTGCGATAACCAAAGTCCAGGCTACCCCAGTCCAGGTCCTTCTTCTCAACTGCCATGGCATTTCTCCCATCGACGCATGCGGGCGCGCGCTCGCCTTGATTGACTGGAAGTGATTCTACTCCGCACCGCGCGCGCGAAAGCAGCCTTTCTTTGTTTTAGTAAAGTAATTTTGCCGTCGCGTAACAATCCCGCCCCCGCTGCCTCTGTTAAACCCTAGTATTTCTCTAGACTTAATCTCGAACGATGGCTACCATGGCAGCATCATCGACAGCGCCGCACGCCCAGACGGCACGGCGCCCAACCCGGCGGGAGAACGGATGAGCTTCATCACCACCATACGCGAGGACATCAAAACGGTGCAGACTCATGACCCCGCCGCGCAAAACGGCTTGGTCATCTTTTTGTCCTACCCCGGCCTGCACGCCAAATGGGCCCATTCGCCCGAACATTGGCTGTGGAACCACGGGATGCGCAGCCTCGCTCGCGTGATGTCGCAGTTCACCCGCTTTATGACCGGCGTCGAAATACATCCCGCCGCGCAGATAGGTCGCCGCTTGTTTATCGACCATGCCATGGGCGTGGTGATTGGCGAGACCACCGTGGTGGGCGACGACTGCGTGCTGTACCAAGGCGTCACGCTGGGCGGAACCGGCAAGGAGAGCGGCAAGCGCCACCCCACGCTGGGAGACCGCGTGACCGTGGGCACGGGCGCCAAGGTGCTGGGCAATATCCGCATTGGCGACGACGCCAAGATCGGCGGCAACTCCGTGGTGGTCAAGGACGTGCCCAGCAACTCCACCGTGGTGGGCGTGCCCGGGCGCGTGGTGCGCCGCGCCGGCTGCCGCGTGCTCAACGAGAAGATGGACCGGCGCGAGCACCGCGAGAGCATGCCCGACCCCGTGCAGGAGCAATCGCTGCTCAACCGCGAGGGCATCGCAGGCAACCAGCGCCGTATCGCCGAGCTGGAGCAGCGCGTCGCCGAGCTGACCGCCCTGGTCGAGACGCTCTCGATGCAAGGGGCCGACCAGGAGCGCGACTCGTCCAAGGCCCCGAACGCTCCGTCCGCGGACAAGGCCCGGCGCTAGCGGCGGCGCCGGCGCGGCGTCACGCTACAATAAACCGCGTTTTCGCGTCGCCCTGCGCGGCACGCGACCCGTTTTGGCGCT
Organism: Collinsella sp.; assembly: GCA_048207125.1. Classification (GTDB taxonomy): domain Bacteria; phylum Actinomycetota; class Coriobacteriia; order Coriobacteriales; family Coriobacteriaceae; genus Collinsella. Next base: position 1,386 of record DBEWRE010000032.1, on the reverse strand, counting down.
TTTACCTGGAGCTCGCATGGCCATCCCCTCCAACATCGTCCCCTTTGTAAAGCCTGAGAAGCACGACGCCGCAGACGACGCCCAAGGCCCCATCGAAGAGTCGGGCGGCCGTCGCGAGGGCCGTGGAGCCAAGCCCGCGAGTCGCGCCTGGATCATCGTCCTTCTCATCTTGCTATTTGGTGGTTTCGCGCTCATCTTTGGTGGCGAATGGGGGCCCAGCACGGGAACCGTCGGCCTTGCCATGCAGGCATGCCAGGGGGCGGGGCTGATCGCATTCGGCGCCAGCATGGCCATGACCGCGCGCCTTCTGCACCTGCAGCACCGCACAGAGGTCACAGGAACCCCGACCGCACCGAGCGCGCAAACCCGCGTCGCCCTGCGCGGCGAATACGTCCGAGAACTCGTCGCGCTTGCGCCGGCAGTCGCCGCGTACGCAGGTTGCGCGATGCTCTTTTTGACCGGCGTTTCCTTTCTTGAAAACGAGACCGCGCTCAACTTCATCATCATGCTGGCGTTCGCAGGCGGCGCGGTTGCGCTGGCCGCCCTTGTGCACCGCAGGCGTAAGCGCAGGGGCGTGGCCTACAAGCATCTTGGCAACGCGGGCCTCATTGCATTCTGCCTTGCCTTTGCCGTTGGCGGGGCGCTCATTGGTTGGGATATCGCATGGAGGGCCGCGGTCGATGCGGCGAGCGGCACGGCAACGGTGCGATGCTTCTACCGCGACTACGATATCGACAGGCCCACCGGTCGCTATGCGGGGCTCCACCCCACCAAACTCGAACTCTCTTTTGAAAACGTGAGCGGAGACGGCGCTATGCCCGACCCAGTGGTCTATATTGCCGCCGGCGACGTAGATACAGTTCTTGACCAGGTATTCCGCGAAAATGCGTTTGCCATCGACCTCGCGTACTACCCCAATAGCAACGTTTTTGTATCCGCCGGGGCCGCATAGGCGCCCATTGCCCTCGTTGCCGTGGTCGCCGGTTGCCGTGGTCGCGGGTCGCCGCGGTCGCGGGCTGCCGTGGTCGCAGGTCGCCGCGGTCGCCGGTTGCCGCCGTCGCGATCGTGCGCGATCGAATGCCGCCAACCGCACCGCGCGCAGCCCCTGAATGAGCGCTCGGAAGCAATCGCTGCTATTTTTGTCCTTCAGTTGGACTTGGAGCGTGCTGAAATCAGCCTCCATGTTGTCCGAATTACTAAAATCGACCTTCAGTTGGACTTGCTAGTACGCATCGTTCGGCCATGCAAGCCCTCTACCTGCTGTTCTTTCAAGAGAGCCTTTTTGGTAGCCAAGGCAAACTCCAACTGAAGGTCGATTTCAGTAGACCCAAGTCCAACTGAAGGCCAAAAATAGCAAAAGAGCGTACATGAAGCTCGATTTTAGTA
>DBEWRE010000031.1:0-48550 GCA_048207125.1 Collinsella sp. | reverse complement strand
GGGAAAAAAGAAAAAACGTACCTTGTTACGGTAATGAGTAGAGGGCTTCGAAACAAAGTACGCTCAAGCTTTTCGATGCGTTTGCCCGAGATACTACAGATGTCGCGACACGATAGTTCGAAACGGAATCAGTGAGAGGGGTGCATCGGCATTGAAGTATCTCATTATCAATGCGGATGACTTTGGTTATTCCACGGGGGTGAACACCGGAATCGTCGAAAGCCATAGATGCGGCGTGCTTACGTCTACCACCATCATGCCTGCAATGCCCGGATTTGACCAAGCAGTTGGTCTTATTTCCCAAAACCCCAAGTTGGGGATAGGTGTGCATCTTACCTTGACGTGCGGCGCTCCGTTGCTCAAAGGCCACCGTACGCTTGTGGGGGATGATGGAGCGTTTCCTCGTAAGCCTTATTACGAGAATCCGGACACCGAAATTGATCTTGATGAGGTTGAGATGGAGTGGACGGCCCAGATTGAGCGCGTCCTTCAGGCGGGAATAACTCCAGACCATCTTGATAGCCATCATCACATTCATATCTTCAAGGGTGTCCACGAGGTGTTTTACTCGCTTGCTCGTCGATACGGCCTGCCTGTTCGCAATTCCTGGAACGCTGGCGGGCAATACAAAGGCCCTATTCACGCTATTCCGTCGGACATCGAATCTCCCGGGACGCTTATCGATTTTGTTAAACCTGCCGGGGTTCGCTATGCGGATTCTCCCACGGAGTACCTCAACAAGGTGCGTGCGAGTTTCCGTTCATGCATCGCCCAAGAGTTGAAGAGGCATGACGTGGTCGAGGTTATGACGCATCCTGCGTTTGTCGATTTCACGCTTGCTTCGGGATCATCTTTCAATATCGCGCGCACTGCCGAGGTGGAAGTGTTGTGCGATGCGGAGGATAGGGCGTTTATCGATGCCCTTGAGGATGTCCAGCTCGTTTCTTATCGTACGTTGTATGGATCGAGCCGATAACGGCTCCATTTGTTAGGAGAACACATGAAAGCGTTCTTCAACAAGCTGCTCAAGCAGCTTTCGAAGCTCGGGCGCGCCATGCTTATCCCCGTGGCCGCCATGCCTATCGCGGGTATGACCAAGCTCCTGTTCGGCCCCACCATGCTGAACATCCCGTTCGTTATGAATGCGGGTTCGGTGGTAATTAGCAATATCGACCTTCTGTTTGCCATGGGATCGTCCGTGGCATTTTCAGAGGGCAAGAACAAAGTCCACTCAATGGTTGCGAGCGTGCTGTCGCTTTTGATTCTGCGCAGCTGCCTTGCCGACCTCAATCCTGATGTCAAAATGGGCATTTTCGCCGGCATCGTCGTAGGCTGTCTCTCGGCGATCGTCTACAACAAGAGCCGTCATTGGAAGACTCCCAAGATCGTCGACTTCTTTACGGGCGAGAAGTTTGTTATCACCCTTATGCCGATGATCACCGTCATCCTGTCCCTTGGCCTCGCTGTGGTATGGCCTCCGATCCAAAATGCGCTGGACATCTTTGCCACAACGCTGGGCAATCTGGGAGCGCTCGGTGTTTTCATCTTTGGTTTCCTGAATCGCTTGCTGATTCCCGTTGGCCTGCACCATGTATTGAATTCGTACATCTATTACGATCTTGGCAACTATGTCGATCCATCCGGTGAAGTCATCATGGGCGAGATTACTCGCTTTGTTGCCGGCGACCCCACTGCTGGTACCTTCCTTGTTGGTTTCTACGTAGTTATGATCTTTGGCTTGCCCGGCGCTGCGCTTGCTATTGCTCGCGCTGCGAAGAAGGAGAAGCGTGCAGAGGCAGAGGGCCTTATGGCTTCAACTGCGGTGACTTCGGTTTTTACCGGTATCACCGAGCCGCTTGAGTTCTCCTTCATGTTTGTGTCCCCGCTTCTGTACTTTGTTCACGCTTTGTTTACCGGACTTGCGGGCGCTACATGTTACATACTTGGATGCCGTATCGGATTCGCTTCGGGTGCCCGAGTTCCCGACCTACTACTCGCATGGCCAAGCGCGGACAACCCTTGGCTTATCATCCCTATCGGCATCGTGTTCTTTATCCTGTACTTTGTGACCTTCAGTTATCTCATTCGCAAAAAGGATATGAAGACCCCTGGTCGCGAGGACGATATGATCGACTCCCTGGAGGTTACCGAGGAAGAGAAGAGCTTTAAGCTCAGCACCTCCAACTATGCGTACTTGGCAAAGAAGCTGCTGCAGTGCGTAGGAGGCAAGGAGAACGTCGAGCAGTCCGCCCATTGCATCTCTCGACTGCGCCTTGAGGTTCACGACGGGTCATTGGTCGATGTCGAGCGCATCAAGCAGACCGGCGTACGCGGAGTCATCGAGGTTTCTCCTACGAGCTACCAGATTGTTATCGGCAACGACGTGGGCCGTGTCGCCGAGGAGTTCGACGCACTTCTGTAGCGGTGACCCCGCGTTCACATTCAACACAGTGTTTGGCTGCGGCGATATGGTTCGCCATGCCGCGGCCAATCGCTCAAGCGTATCCTTAGCCTATTCGAGGAGGAATCCCTCATGAAACTTGCGGTTCTTGGCGGCGGCGGCGTCCGCTCCATGTTCCTGGCCAAAAGCATCGCCCAGCGTTCCGCTGAACTTCATATCGACGAGCTGTGCTTTATGGACAACAATGCTGAAAAGCTCGCCGTCTACGGCGCCATGGCCAAGCACGTTGTCGAGCTGCTCAATCCCAACCTCTCCTTTAGCTTGACCAATGACGCGGTTGAGGCGGTTCGCGATGCCGACTATGTTATCACTACCATCCGCGTTGGCGGAGATCATATGCGCGTTCGCGATGAACGCATCGCGCTTTCGCACGGCGTGTTGGGGCAGGAGACCACCGGTGCAGCGGGCATTTCCTTTGCCATGCGCTCCATCCCTGCGCTTGCCAAGTATTGTGAGCTTATCAAGCAGCACTCCAAGCCCGGCGTCAAGGTGTTCAATTTCACCAACCCGGCTGGCTTGGTGTCACAGGCCCTTCGCGATATGGGATACGACTTTACATACGGTATCTGCGATGCGCCTTCTGGCATGTTGCGCCAGTTTGCCAAGATGTTTGGCGTCGAGCCCAATGAACTTGTTGGCGAATGCTACGGCTTGAATCATCTTTCGTTCTTCCATAGCATCACCGCTGGTGGAAGAGAGGTGCTTCCGGAGATCGTTGAGAACCCGAAGACGTATACCGATACCGATGAGCGCTTTTTCACAAAAGACCTGCTGAATGACCGCGAGAGCGTTCTGAACGAGTATCTGTACTACTACTACAACCGCGAGAAGGCCGTTGACAACGTCCTGCATTCTCCTCGTACGCGCGGAGAGGTTATTGAGGACATCAACCGTGCTATGACCGAGGACCTTAAGAAGATCGACATCGAGAACGATTTCGAAAGCGCGGTTAATACGTTCGAGTATTGGTACGGTCAGCGCGATAAGGCGTACATGGCAAACGAGACAGGCATCTGCAAGCCTGGCGGTCCGTGGAAGTTCGACGTTTACAGCAAGGATTCTGGCGGCTATGCCGGCGTTGCCCTTCGCTTTATCGAGATCTTCCAATCTGGCAGGACCCAGTCGATGATTTTGTGCGTGCCCAACAACGGCGCGATTCCCTCTCTTGAAGACAATGACATTGTAGAGATGACATGCGATGTGACGCCCGAGGGCGCCAGGCCCCATGCGATCGATGCAGCCAAAGTGCCCGCCGGCAACCTTGAGCTTATTCGTCGCGTGAAGTACTACGAGCGCACCGCTGCCCGTGGTATCGTGAACCGTTCTCGTAAAGACATTATCGATGCGTTGACGCTGCACCCGCTTGTCCAGTCTTACTCGATGGCGGTGGAGCTTGCAGATCAGTACATCGAGCTCAATCGCGATTACATTGACGGTTGGAAGTAGCGAAATGCTTGGCGCGCAGCTCAAAGGGGTTGTGCGCCTTTTATTTGAGGTGATATTTATGAAGGCGGCAGTAGTTTACGCTCCCGGCGACCTGCGTATTGAAGAGCGTCCTATGCCCAAGGTTGAGCAGGACGACGACGTACTTATTCGTATTCGCGCCGTTGGTATATGCGGCTCCGATGTCCATATTCTTCATGGCAACAATCCGTTTGTGACGTATCCGCGCGTTATGGGCCACGAGATGGTGGGGGAAGTTGTCGAATGTGGTGCCAATGCGCGCGGGCTAAGCGAAGGGGACCATGTTGTGGTAGAGCCCATCTCGTACGGGGGGAAGAGCTACGCGTGCGGGCGCCGCATGCCCAACGTGAGCGAGGACCTTCAGGTGAGTGGCGTGCACGTTGACGGTGGTATGCAGGAATACGTCCTTGCCAAGGCTGCGCATGTGTACAAGGTCGATCCCGATGTGCCCTGGACAACGGCGGTTTTGCTGGAGCCGTATACCATCGCGGGCAATTCGACATCGCGCGGTGATGTAGGAGCGGGCGATACGGTGCTGGTGCAGGGAGCCGGCCCTATTGGCATAACCGTGCTGCGCGTGGCGAAGGCAAAGGGCGCCCGCGTAATGGTTTCGGACGTTGTGGACGATCGGCTGGATTACGCGCTTTCCTGCGGGGCGGACGCCGTTGTGAATCCTCTGAGGCAAGACCTGATCGGCGCTGTCTCTGAATGGACAGACGGTGAGCTTGCAAACGTTGTTATCGATGCCGCGTGCCTTCCGCAGACGTTTGCAGCGTCATTTGACGTTGCTTCGGTCGCTGGCAGGATTGTTGTGCTGGGGATGGGCGAGCAAACCGCGCCCATTGCGCAGAAACCCTTTATGCAAAAGCAGCTTACCGTTGTTGGTTCTCGTCTTCAGGCATTCCAATTTACCCCTATGATCAGGCTTATGGAACAAGGCGTAATTGGGGATGACGGCTTGGTCACGCACGCGTTCCCCTTCAATCAGATCGCGGACGCCTTTACCCTTATTGAAAATCATCCCGATAAGGTGCGTAAGGTTGTTTTGACGTTCTAAGCCAAAGGAATCTCCAGAGGGCCCTGAGAGCGATCGGAGTGACGATATCTGGGGGGCGGCCTGCTCCTTCGTTAGGAAATGCGGACAAGCGGGGGCTTATTCCCGGCGTGTCCGCATTCTATTTCTCATCCAATGCGCACGTGCTCTTCAGCTTGCGCGCAGTTGATGCTACATTTACCAGAGCAGCATTTTGAACAGCTATTTAAGCAGTAATTTGAAAGCGCGAGCATTGCGAGGGGAGCCGTTGGATGGGACGGGATAACAATATGACGGCGACAGATTCAGCGGTTCGCAAGCCTGGCAGGGCGGTGTCCATGGCGGACGTCGCCAAGCTCGCCGGCGTCTCCCGGCAAACGGTGTCGCGCGTGGTCAACGGTCAGGCGTGCGTGGTCGAGGAGACTCGTAAGCGCGTTATGGACGCCATGGATCAGCTTGGCTTCTATCCCAGCTTTGCCGGCAGGTCGCTGCGCGGCGGCAAGTACGGCTGCATTGGCCTGTGCATGTTCGACATTACCCATACCGGTAACGTCGCCACACTGGAGGGCCTTATGTCCGCCGCTCGCGAGTACGGTTACGCGGTCACCTTGATTGAGTTTGATGAGAGCGAGTCCGTGCGCCTGCGGGACACCGCGCGTCGCCTGGCGGAGCTCCCCGTGGACGGCATGGTGTTCAACACCAACAGGACCATCGAGGATTTTGACGAGTTCGAGCCGCTCAACGGCCTTCCCACCATCATCATCTCCATGAAGGAGCATCCGCGCTGTACCACCATCGATTCCGATCAATACGGGTGCTCGCAGCTGGTTGTTGATCATCTTCGTTCGCGCGGGCACGCACAGATCAGGCATCTAGCGGGTCCCAAAGATTCGATTACGGCGGGCTTCAGAACGCGTGGGTGGCGAGACGCACTCGATCGCGCAGGGCTTGAGGTGGTTGAGCCCCTGCATGGCGATTGGACCGCGGACAGCGGCTATGAGCTGGGCGAGAAGCTTGCGCAAGACGCCTCGATGACGGCATTGTATGCGGCGAACGACCAGATGGCCATGGGTGCTATCGCCGCGCTGCGCGCCAACGGCAGGCGCGTGCCGGAGGACGTGAGCGTTATAGGCGTGGACGATTCAATGCAGGGCATGGTTCCCCACAACGACCTGACCACGGTTAGGTTCGATATGCGCGAGCGCGGCCGCAAGACGTTCGACCACTTCTTCGCCCAGCTCTCTGGCGAGGCAGGAATCGAGACGGTGCGTCTGCCCGGCGAGCTGCTAGAGCGCGGGACCGTGGCGAGCCGCATATAGATGAAGCGAGGGGCTGCGTGCATGAACGCGCGGCCCCTCTTTGATGCCTCAATCGCTGCAGGTTGTGGTGGAAATAGCGGCTGTGGTGGTCGCTGCGCGCTAGGCGAGCTTTGCCTCAAGCTGGGCTATGCGCGCATAGGCGTCGATGGTGAACTTGGTCTGCTTCTCGAGCAGCATGGTGGTCATAAGGGTGTCTTGGGCGTGGACCATGATGAAGGTGACGTCCATCTCGCCGCCGCCAGCCTCCTGGGAGAGAAGCTTGGTCTGGACGTTGTGAGCGTCGATGAGCGCCTGCTTCGCGGACTCGTGAAGTGAGCGAGCGCCCTCGATATCGCCTTGGCTCGCCTTTTCGCATGCGGCGATCAGATCGGTCTGGGCATCGCCCGCATAGGCGACGATTTCAAAGCCGATCATCGAGATCTCTTCTTTTGTTGCCATGGTTCCTCCAAAGGATGAGCACGTGCTCATTTTGCTTCACACGTGCACGACGTACGGAAATATCCGGGCAGAACGAACAGTAGCATTTCAACAAAAGCAAACATATATCGTCCAACTTAAACATCCACAAAAGGTAGAAATATGACGGCGAACGGCAGAATAGTGCGATTGACGTGGTAACACGGCTCTTTTTTCTAGAAGTTGGAAATACTTCTTGCATGTTTGAAGATGTTCGATTATGTTTAAAACTGTGAAAGGAGGTCGTGGTGATCAAGGCTGAACGACAAGATAGGCTTATGCGCCTTATCGAGAGCCAGGGTACCGTTTCCGTCAAGGAGATCGTGGATGCCCTCGGCGTGTCGGACATGACTGTTCGCCGCGATTTGGAGGAGTTGGCGGGAGCCGGCGAGGTCATCCGCGTTCACGGAGGGGCTCGCAGCGCATCTTCCCAGCACCGCTCGATGATCCGCCGTGAGTACAGCCATATCGAGAAGCGCGCCCGCCATGCGAGCGAGAAGATCGACATAGCGCGTACGGCAGCGGGTTTGGTCGAGGAGGACTCGACCATCTTCCTGGGTACGGGAACAACGGTGGAGCAGATGATTCCGATGCTTCCCCAGTGCCATCTGCGAATCATCACCAACTCGCAATCCATCTTCACCCTGTTGGAGCCAAACGAGAACTACGATCTGTGCCTGGTGGGCGGCATGTACCGTCGCAGGACCACGGCGTTTGTGGGTCCCGTTGCAGAGGATGCCATCTCCGCGTTGGGAATCGACGTTGCGTTTATCGGCGCCAACGGCATTTTTGGCGATTCTATCTCTACGTCCAATATGGACGAGGGCAGGTTCCAGCAGCTTGCGTTCGACCAGGCCGATACCCGCTACCTGGTGGCGGATTCCAGCAAGGTTGGACAGCGCGACTTCTATACCTTCTACCGCTTGTCCAATATCGACGCGGTAATTTGCGAAAGCAGTATTACCGATGAGAAGCGCGAGCAGATAGAGGAGTATGCGAAGGTCATTTGCTAGCGGGATGCCCCTTGGGCTGATTGCCCGGGTGCATCTGCAAGACGGGTCGAGAAATCGTCCCGCTTATTGGGTATCCAAGCGTGCATATCGGGTGCGCGCGTGTAAAGGAGGACAGCATGAGGGTTGTCATCGGTTCTGACGCGGCGGGCATGCCGCTCAAGGAGCTCATCAAGGAGACGCTGCTCGAGGATGGTCACGAGGTTGTCGACCTCTCCGTCGAGCCCGCTGCGGATTTTGTCGATTCCGCTGTGGCGGTGGCGCATGACCTGCTGGAGAACGAGGATTCCCAGGGCATCGTCTTCGACGAGTACGGCGTGGGCAGCTACATGGCCGCGACCCGCGTGAAGGGCATGGTCGCTGCGAACATCTCTGACGAGCGCAGCGCCTACATGACTCGCGAGCACAACAACGCTCGCATGATCTGCCTGGGTTCCGGCGTCATCGGCAACGATGTCGCGAAGAAGATCGCCCGCGAGTTCCTCAAGGCCGACTACGCCGCTGGTCGCCATCAGATTCGCGTCGACATGCTCAACAAGATGGCGTAAAGGAGACCTCAGATGATCATTGCACTTGGCTGCGACCACATTGTTACCGACGAGAAGACCTACCTGCACGACCGCCTTGAGGAGGCCGGTTACGAGGTGCTGGACTGCGGCCCCTACAGCCACACCCGTACCCACTACCCCATCTACGGTAAGGCCGTGGGCGAGGCTGTAGCTTCCGGCAAGGCCGACCTCGGCGTTGTCCTTTGCGGCACCGGCATCGGCATCACCAACTCCGTTAACAAGGTTCCCGGCGCCCGCTGCGCCCTGGTTCGCGACATGACCAGCGCCCTGTACGCTCGCCGCGAGCTCAACGCCAACGTCATCGGTTTCGGTGGCAAGATCACCGGCGAGTTCCTCATGGCCGACATCATGCTCGCCTTCATCAAGGAGAGCTACGAGCAGACCCCCGAGCACGACGCCCTGGTCGCCAAGATCGACGCCGTCAACCACGGCGACGCCGAGGCTCAGGCCGATCCTCACTTCTTCGACGAGTTCCTGGAGAAGTGGGACCGTGGCGAGTACCACGACTAAATAGGCTTTTCCGCAGCGATTGCCGGGTTGCGCGTATCCCTTCACGCGCGATTCGTCATCGTCCATAGCGGCAGCATCGAGCCGCGGCGATAAGCCAGCGGTGCGAAGGCGCCGGCTCCGTATGACCAACGGGGCCGGCGCTTTTTTCTAATAAGGACGATGATGATGCGCGGTAAACGGTGGCAGATTTCAAACCTTGCCGTAGCGGTAAGGTTTGCTTCCGGGCCATCACGGCATATCGCGATGGGTGTAAAGGGCATCGCGGGGCCCGTCAGGCATCGTCGCTCCCGTCAGTCTGCCAATCTACAAGCTAGGAGCCTATATCCATAACTGTCACGGGAATAGGGGTTAAAAGCTTCTAGCGATATCTCGGGCTAGATGGAGCCCCTAATGGCAACGCGAACCGCTCGCGCATGAATAGCGACCGTTCACTTTTTATCGTTCGTCCTAAAACCCAAATAATGTCGCATTCGCGCGCTTGGGCAAGCGCTCGCGCGGCTATATCAACCGCCCGCCGCTTGTTGGAACAGGTCGGGTAGACCCTGCCGCTACGTCAATTTTTAGAGTTTCGAAGTACAGGACTTATGCAACCCCCATAGATTGGAGGAAGGTATGCAAGGAGCGGCAACCGCAGATGCGCGCCATGAACTTGCCCTTGAGAAGAAGAGGAAGCTAGATCAGAGTTTCCTCAAGAAGGGCCTCATGATCGCGCTGTATTCCGGCATCACCTACGGTTTGTACTCGGCGCTCATCATGGCAGCCCAGACGCAGGGCGTGTGGGCTGATTGGATGGGCACCCTCGAGGCGAGCAGCTTCTTGGTGGTGTTTATTCTCCCCACCATCGCCACCGCGCTCAACGACCTGTTCAGCGCCGTCTGGGCCCTTCTGCTCACCGCAAAGCAGGGCAAGCTGGGCGACTTCATCCAGACCTTCCGCTCCAAGCCCGGCGTCATCATGGTCGCCGCCGCTCTGGTGGGCGGTCCCATCGCCGGCGCTGCCTACGTCATCGCGCTGTCCATGGCGGGCCCCATCGTGACCCCCATCGCCGCGCTCTGCCCGGCTATCGGCTCCATCATCTCCCGCTTCCTCTTCAAGCAGCCCATGGGCCCGCGCGTTATTCTGGGCATCCTGATCTGCGTCTTCGCTAGCGGCATGATCGGCTTCACCGGTCTTACCGGCGCTCTTGGCCCCGGCGTCGTCCCCGGCCTGCTGCTCGCCTTCGTCGCCGCGCTCGGCTGGGGCATCGAGGGCTGCATCGGCGGCTTTGGCACGTCGATGATCGACCCGCAGATCGGTATCACCATCCGCCAGGTCACCTCCGGTTCCGTGAACCTGATCGTCATCCTGCCCCTGCTCACCCTCTTTGGCGGCGGCGACCTCGCCACCACCTACCAGTGCGTCGGCCAGGCATTCGCCGACATCCCCTCGGTGTTCTTCTTCGTCGCCTCCGGCTTCTTCGCCTACGCTTCGTTCTCCAACTGGTACCGCGGCAACAGCATGTGCGGCACCGCGCTGGGAATGGCCTGCAACGGCACCTATTCGTTCTTTGTCCCGCTGTGCAGCTGGATCATCATCGGCCTGATCATGGGCATCGAGGGCTTCGCCCTGCCCGCGATCGCGTGGATCGCAGCCCTCGTCATGGTCGCTGGCATTACCGTCATCGCCGTGAACCCGCTGGACTTCTTCAAGAAGAAGGGGGAGTAGCATGTCGCGCCCGCTGAACTACGCAATGCTCAAGCATTTCACCACGGTTGATGAGGCAAGTGTCGACGACGTTATGGAGGCGCTCAAGGCGGATTACGCCGGCAGGCGCGACTTTACCCGCGACGCCATGATCTCCGCGCTTATGACCGCCGAGAAGAACGGCCTCATCGAGGAATCCCGCATCGATCTGGATTCTCACGACGACTTGCTGGTGTACTACCGCGCCACCGATGAGCAGAAGCAGTCCATCAACTCGTACATCAAGTAGGAAGGGGAGGTTCCCATGCGCTATCAGGGAGAACAGGCTATCGGCCTTATCGAGACCATCGGCATGGTCCCCGCTCTCCTCGCCGCCGACGCCATGCTCAAGGCCGGCGACACGGAGCTCATCAGCTACGAGAACGTTGGCTCCACGCTGGTAACCGTCATCGTTCGCGGCGACGTTGCTGCTTGCGAGGCCGCCGTCAAGGCCGGCGCCGAAGCAGCTAAGTCCATCGGCAAGCTGACGGCCCAAAACGTTATGAAGCGACCCGTGCCCGCTGTGGGCGACGTGGTCTCCGTCCACGACGTCGATTTCTAGGAGGAAGCCATGACACAGGGTTATTCCGGAGCGCTTGGCGCCATCGAGACCTTTGGCCTGGTCTTTGTCCTCGAGGCGGCCGACGCCATGTGCAAGGCCGGTGACGTGACGCTTATCGGCTACGAGAACACCGCTTCCGGCTACATCTCGATTTTGGTCGAGGGCGACGTCGCAGCGGTCGAGGCCGCGGTCGAGGCCGGAGTTGCCGCGGTGGGCGAGATGGGCGCGGAGGTCTACAGCTCCGTGGTTATTCCTCGTCCGCATCCCGATCTTAAAAAGATCACCCAGCGCTACTGCGTTGAGAACCTGCTGCCGTACTAAGGGGGCGCATGTTCAATGCCGCTGATCGATAACGATCTTCTATCCATTCAGGAAGCGCGCATCCTGTTGGAGCACGCCGAGGAGTCCCAAGGCGTGCTCGAGGGCCTGGGCGACGGTCTGGTCCGTGGCTTTCTGCAGCAGCTTCGAGAGAGGCTGCTGCCGCAGGCGGGTGACCTCGCCAAGCAGGCCTGTCGCGAGAGCGATTACGGCAACCCGGAAGACGAGCGCGCTCTGACCGAGTGGGTTCTCACCGAGATGCTCGATGAGGTCTCCTCGCAGCTCGAGGTCCAGCAGATCTACCGCGATGGCTGGACCCATGGGGTCGAGACGGGCCTGCCCAAGGGCGTGGTCGTCTCGTTTTTGCCCGATTGGCTGACGGTCCCCACCTTGCTGAGCCAGCTTCTCTGCGCGGTCAAGGCGAAGACCCCCGTGATCTTCTCTGCCCGCGTTCGCACGCACGCGACATGCGAGTCGCTGATGGCGGAGGTGGCCGATGTTGCCGCCGCCTGCCATTATCCGCTCGAGGCGCTGGGCTTTCTGCACCAGTACTCCGAGGAAGGCGACGCCTGGCTCGCTTGCCAGCCCGCCGTTCGCATGGTGATCGATTCGCGCGAATACGAGCGCGTGGTCGCCAGCGACTTGGGAGGCAAGGACGTCTACCACGCATCGATCGGCAACAACCCGGTCTTTGTGGAGGAGACCGCCGACCTGGCGCATTGCGCCGAAGAGGTGGTCGCGGGCAAGAGCTTCTGCTACGGCATGATGCCCGGAGCCGAGCAATCCCTTGTGGTCGAGCGGGCGGTGGACGAGCAGTTCAGGGCCCAGCTTAAGGCGCGCGGGTGCTATTTCCTGAGCGATGAAGAGGCCGAGTCCCTGGCCAAGACGCTCTTCAAGCCGTGCGGCAAGCCGTATCGCGAGTTGATTGGCAAGTCCGCCTTCGACATGGCGCGCCGTGCCGGGCTGGTGGTTCCGGAGAGCACCAAGGTGCTTGTGGTCGAGAAGCCCTATGTTTCCGAGCACAGCGTCTTCTCAAAGGCCAAGTACGGCCCGGTGCTGTCCTACTACGTCGAGGAGAGTTGGCGCTGTGCCTGCGAGAAGTGCATCGAGCTCATCCTCAACAGCGGGGACGGCAACGCGCTTTCGATCTTCTCCCGCGACGGCGAGGTGGTGAGGCAATTCGTCCTCAAGAAGCCCGTCGGTCGCATCTTGGTCAACGTGGGAACGGGAATGGGCGCGACCGGCTGCCATTCCACGCTACCCAAGACGCTGACCATTACCGGATGGGATAACGCCTGCTCATCTGATATGGGCGTGACCTATCGAGACTTCATCCGCCGCCGCCAGGTTGGCGTGGGTGCCTCCCATGGCGACTGCGGGCTATTGAAGGATGCGGGCCTCATGGACCCTGATGAGGCTACGGCGCCGACCGCCTGCGAAAGCGCGTGCGAGAAGGAGCCGGATCGTCTTGAGGAATGCCGGGAGAAGCCCGCTTCCGAGTCAATGTCCAATTGGTTCTCCAGCTTGCTGGAAGACGTTAAAACGTACTGAGAAAAGAGGTAAGGATGGATATCAGGGAGTTTGCAAAGGAGCTGTCCGACGCCACCAAGGAGATGAGCGACGAGCAGCGCGACACCGTCCGCAAGATGTTCGAGCAGGTGTACGACCAGCTCGACCGCCCGCTGACCACCAAGGTCGCCGCCACCGCCGATCCCACCGAGATCCCCGACGGCCCCACCGAGCGCCACGTTCGCCTCAAGCAGAATTTCTTGAAGCAGGTGCCCACCATCACCACGTACCGCGCCCGCGCCGTCACCGAGTTCACCAAGAAGAACCCGGGCATGCCCAAGATCCTTCTGCGCGCCAAGTGCTTCCGCTACTGCTGCGAGACCGCCCCGTTGGTCATCCAGGACGACGAGCTGATCGTCGGTTCCCCCTGCGGTGCTCCTCGCGCCGGCGCGTTCTCTCCCGACATCGCCTGGCGCTGGCTGCGCGACGAGATCGACACCATCGGCACCCGTCCGCAGGACCCCTTCTTCATCTCCGAAGAGGATAAGAAGTACATGCGCGAGGAGCTCTTCCCGTTCTGGGAGGGTAAGTCTTTGGACGAGTACTGCGAGGACCAGTACCGCGAGGCGGGCGTCTGGGAGCTCTCCGGCGAGTCCTTTGTTTCCGATTGCTCCTATCACCAGGTCAACGGCGGCGGCGACTCCAATCCGGGCTACGACGTCATCCTGATGAAGAAGGGCATGCAGGACATCCAGGACGAGGCCAAGGAGTACCTGGCCCATCTGGATTACGAGAATCCCGACGACCTCGATAAGATCTACTTCTACAAGTCCATCGTCGAGACCACCGAGGGCGTCATGATCTACGCCCGTCGCCTGTCCGACTACGCGCTTGAGAAGGCCCGCAGCGAGCAGAATCCCCGCCGTCGCGCCGAGCTCGAGCAGATCGCCGCTAACCTGCGCAACGTTCCCGCCCACAAGCCCACCACCTTCTGGGAGGCGATCCAGTCCGTCTGGGTTATCGAGTCCCTGCTCCCCGTCGAGGAGAACCAGACCGGCATGTCCATCGGTCGCGTCGACCAGTACATGTATCCGTTCTACAAGGCCGATATCGAGTCCGGTCGCCTCAACAACTACCAGGCATTCGACCTGGCTGGCTGCATGCTCATCAAGATGAGCGAGATGATGTGGGTCACCAGCGAGGCTTCTTCCAAGTTCTTCGCCGGCTACCAGCCCTTTGTCAACATGACCCTGGGCGGCGTGACCCGCGCTGGCGCTGACGCCACCAACGACCTCACCTACCTGCTGATGGACGCGGTGCGCCACGTCAAGATCTACCAGCCCTCGCTGGCTTGCCGCATCCACAACAAGTCTCCCGAGAAGTACCTGCGCAAGATCGTCGACGTCGTTCGCTCCGGCATGGGCTTCCCCGCATGCCACTTCGACGACTCCCATATCAAGATGATGCTTGCCAAGGGCATCTCCGTCGAGGATTCGCGCGACTACTGCATGATGGGCTGCGTCGAGCCCCAGAAGTCCGGCCGCCTGTATCAGTGGACCTCCACCTCCTACACCCAGTGGCCCATCGCTATCGAGCTCACGCTCAACCACGGCGTGCCCCTGTGGTACGGCAAGCAGGTCACTCCGGACCTGGGCCCGCTGTCCCAGTACTCCACCTACGAGGAGTTCGAGCACGCGGTCAAGGAGACCATCTACTACATGACCAAGTGGACCTCCGTGGCCACCGTCATCTCCCAGCGCGTCCATCGCGATATGGCGCCCAAGCCCCTGATGTCCATCATGTTTGAGGGCTGCATGGAGCACGGTCGCGACGTCTCCGCCGGCGGCGCCATGTACAACTTCGGCCCCGGCGTGGTGTGGAGCGGCCTTGCGACCTACGCAGACTCCATGGCCGCTATCAAGAAGCTGGTTTTCGACGATCACAAGTACACGCTTGAGGAGCTCAACGAGGGCCTTAAGGCGGACTTCGAGGGCTATGAGCAGATGCGCCAGGACTGCCTGAAGGCTCCCAAGTACGGTAACGATGACGACTACGCGGACAGCATCTGCGCCGACATCGTCCACTACACCGAGCACATCCACAGCCAGTTCAAGACGCTGTACTCGCGCCTGTCCCACGGCACGCTGTCCATCTCCAACAACACGCCCTTCGGTCAGCTGACCGGTGCGTCCGCAAACGGCCGCCGCGCCTGGACCCCGCTTTCCGACGGCATCAGCCCCACCCAGGGTGCGGACTTCAACGGCCCCACGGCCATCATCAAGTCCGTTTCCAAGATGGCCAACGACAGCATGAACATCGGCATGGTCCACAACTTCAAGCTGATGGCCGGCCTGCTGGACACCCCCGAGGGCGAGAACGGCCTGGTAACCCTGCTTCGCACCGCCTGCATGTACGGCAACGGCGAGATGCAGTTCAACTACCTGGACAACAAGACCCTTCTTGATGCCCAGGAGCACCCCGAGGAGCATCGCGACCTGGTGGTCCGCGTCGCCGGCTACAGCGCGTTCTTCGTCGAGCTGTGCAAGGACGTTCAGGACGAGATCATCAGCCGCACCATGCTCACCAAGTTTTAGCGAGAGATTGCCTTATAGCAAGAAGAACCGACCGGGCGCCGGAATACACAAGGAGGTAGGGCGTTGAGTCTTGAGCAAGCGAATGTAGAGCGTAAAGCTCGTATATTCAACCTTCAGAAGTACAACATGTACGACGGCCCCGGCGTTCGGTCGATGGCGTTTTTCAAGGGTTGCCCGCTGCGGTGCGCATGGTGCTCCAATCCCGAGAGCCAGCATCGCGGGCACGAGGTCATGTTCAAGGCCTCGGCATGCGTCAACTGCGGCGCATGCGTGGACGTATGTCCCGTCGACATCCACCAGATGGTGGCGGGCGAGCACAAGGTCCGTCGCGACGTCCAGTGCATGGGATGCCATCTGTGCGAGGAGGCTTGCCTTCACAACGCCCTGAAGATCATGGGCGAGGACAAGTCGATCGACGAGCTTCTGGCCTTCTTCGACCAGGACGCGGACTTCTACCGCATGTCCGGCGGCGGCATCACGCTTTCCGGCGGCGAAGCCCTGGCCCAGCCCGAGGCGGCCTTGAGCCTGCTGGTTGCCTGCCACAAGCGCGGCTACCACACCGCCGTCGAGACCTGCGGCTACGTTCCCACCAAGACGCTTTTGAAGGTCGCCGAGCACGTCGACCTGTTCCTTTTCGATATCAAGCACATGGATCCGGTCAAGCACAAGCAGTGGACCGGCGCCAACAACGAGCTGATCTTGGAAAACGTTCGCACGCTGCTCGAGAACGGCTTCAACGTGCGCGTGCGCATGCCCCTGCTCAAGGGGGTCAACGATAGCAAGGAGGAGATCGATGCGGTGATCGCCTTCTTCACGCCCTACCGCTACCAGAAGAACTTCGACGGCGTCGACCTGCTTCCGTACCACAAGCTCGGCGTGGGCAAGTACGGCCAGCTGGACCTTGATTACGCCATCAAGGACGATCCCTCGCTTACCGAGGCCGACCTTAAGCGCATCAAGTCCTGGATCGGCGACGCCGACTTCACCGTCAACCTCGTGAGCCATTAAGGGGAGGGGAGCATGGAGAAGCTTTCGCGCATCATCCAGGAATCCGTCCCCGGCAAGCAGGTGACGATCGCCCACGTCATCGCCAGCCCGGGCCCTGAGATCCACGAGCGGATCGGCGTGCCCAGCGGCGAGTCGATAGGCATCCTCACGCTCTCGCCCGAGGAGACCGCGATCATCGCGGCGGACGTCGCGTCAAAGGCGGCGTCGGTCTCGATCGGATTCCTCGACCGCTTCACCGGATCGGTGGTGGTTTTGGGCGACGTCCAGAGCGTCGAGACCGCTATCGGCGAGGTCGTCCGGTTCCTTCACGACCAAATGGGCTTCTGCTGCGCGGAGGTGACCAGGTCGTGAGCACCAAGCGCCTCATGGTGATCGGTCTCGACGGTTCGGGAAAGTCCACGCTGGCGGACCTTGTGGAGGGTAGGGAATCCAACCACGCCCATCGCGAGGATTGCTATTACCGCGAGCGCTGCTTCGAGGTTCCCGGCCGTTATATCGAGAACCATTGGATGCACAGCATCATCATCATGCTGGCGCAAAACCAGGCCTCCTCGATGCTGATGCTTCTGGACGGCAGTACCTGCGAGTCCTTTTACTCAAGCGGGTACGCGCGGGCTTTCACGTGCCCGTGCCTGGGAGTCCTCACCAAGGCTCCCGCAGACGCCGACGCGCGCGCGAAGGGCGTTGCCAAGCTCGAGGCGGCGGGGTGCACGGAAATCCTGTGCGTCTCGACCGAGACGGGCGAGGGCGTCGGCGAATTGTTGGATTGGGTCGCCGCACGCATGTGATGCGAGGCGGGGACCGTGGGATTTGAACGAGACCGAGAGGAGGAAGCATGCGCTACGTGACGGAGAGCGAGCTGCGCGATGAATACGCCGCCTGCCCGTTCGACACCTACCGTCTTGCGCCCGATACGCGCTTGACGCCGGGTGCTCGCCAGTTCCTGGTCGACTTCCGCATCACGTTCGATGCCGGAACGGCTCTGCCCCGTGCGGAGACGGGGGCGCCCAAGCCCGATGACCAGCGGCTGTGCGACTCCTTCCTCGACGACGTCCGCGTGCTCGGCGCAAAGCTCTGCTTGCTCGCGCGCCGCAGCTGCGGTATCAGCCGGGGGTTGTCTCGCGCCTGCTACGCCGCGGGAGCGGCTTGGAGGCAGGGGGACCCCGGCGGGGTCGTCTTGGATGCGGAGGACGACGAGCCGGCATGCGTGCCGACGCCGGCGTCCGACCTGCATCCGATCTACTTCGAGGCGGCGTTGCTTGACGCCGAGCTCGTCCGGACCATGCATTTCTGGACGAGCGCCAAGGCCGATTTGGCCGAGGAGACTCGAGACCGCATGGAAACCTGGGTCCACGAGGCCCGACGCGTCCGATACGAGATCGCCCGAGCGATCGCCAAGGCCCAGGAGGAGGTCGACCATGGTTGATTTGAAGGAAACCAATCGTCTGCTCGACGTCCTGATGGCCACGGTCGATTCTCCCGAGCCGGTCGCTGAGGGCGCGGAGCTCTACTGCGGGCTCGACGTGGGCACCGCGTTCATCGTCCTTGTGGTGGTGGACGCAGCCGGAGAGCCCGTCGCCTGTGCTTACCAGTTCGCCGATGTCGTCCGCGACGGCATGGTGGTGGATTACATGGGCGCCTGCGACATCGCCCGCTCCCTTAAGGAGCAGCTCGAGGGCCGCCTTGGCTGCGAGCTCCTCCAGACGGCCGTGGCGATTCCCCCGGGAACGGAGAACCTGGACGGCGGCGTGGTGAGAAACGTCGCCGAGAGCGCCGGGTTCGACGTGGTGGCGGTCTTTGACGAACCCACCGCCGCAAACATGGTGATGGGGATCGAGAACGGCGCCGTGGTCGATATCGGCGGCGGCACCACCGGCATCTCCGTGCTTTGCGACGGGCGGGTGGTGCAGTGCGTGGACGAATCCACGGGAGGAACCCATTTCTCGCTGGTGCTCGCCGGCGCGAAGGGCGTGGGTTTCGATGAGGCGGAGAGCTACAAGCGCGATTCCGCCAACCACGCCGAGGTGCTCAGGATCGTGCGTCCCACCGTGGACAAGGTCGCGAGCATCGTGGAGCGCTCCTGCAGGGGCTTTGAGGTTCCCGAGGTCATCTTGGTGGGCGGCACAGCAGAGCTCACCGGCATCGAGGACCGCATGGAGCACCAGCTTGGCATGCCCGTGGTGAAGCCGAGCCGACCAATGTTTGTGACGCCCTTGGGAATCGCCTGCGGTTGCAGGTCCAAGGTCCAGGGAGAGGGGCGCTAGATGATCGATATCCGCATCATCAAGGCTCCCTCCGCCGGGACGATGAACATCATCAGGTCCCGCAGCGGGGCGCGATGGGGAGAGGACTTCTCCCCGGCGGCGGTCGGTTTGGTCCAGGGCAAGCTGATCGACATGGTGGTCGCGAGCGATATCGCCGAGAAGACGGCGGGCGTGAGGGTCACCGACGTGCGGGGAAGCTGCCCGCAGAACATGGTTCTCCTGGCCATCGCCGGCGATACGGCGGAGGTCGTTGAATGTCTTGGCCGCATAGAGAGGGAAGGAGGCGAGGCCAATGGTTATCGGTAGGCTCATCGGTTCGATCTGGGCGACCAACAAGTACGAGGAGCTCGATGGCATGAAGCTCATGCGCGTCGAGGTTCTCACCGGTATCGACGCCGGCAAGCAGATCGTCTGCATCGACACCATAAGCGCCGGAATGGGCGAGCGCGTTCTGGTGACCACGGGGTCGAGCGCCTACCAGTTCGTGAGGGAGCGGTTCCACAGATGCGCTCCCGTCGACGCGGTCATTGTAGGAATCATCGACGAAGACGTGAGTCTATAGGAAAGGAGGAGGCAATGAAACGACTGATCAGCGCGAAAGACGTGGAAGACGCCGCCGCTAAGGGCGAGAGCCTGCTGGTCGACGACAACACCATCGTCACCGCACAGGCGCGCGATATCGCTCGCGAGCGCGGGGTTCTTCTCCAGTGCGCGCACGAGGTAGCGAAGGAGCCCGCGCCCGCCAAGGCGTTCGAGCCCGCGCAGCCGTGCCGGGGCGCTATGTGCGAGCAGGCAGCCGCGCCCGCCCAAGCATGCGATGCCGAGCCTTCCGCATGCTGCGACCATCGAGAGCCGGCGCTGAGCGCCGAGGAGATGGAGAAGGTCATCCGCGCGGCCGTCGACCGCGGCATCTGGACCGAGCAAGAGCTCGCCTGCATGCTGAGCGGCGTGAAATCGGGGGCGTGCCATGGCTAGTTCCCTCGAAGACCTCACCGGTCTTTTGGCGTCCTTCCTGGGCGAGCGGTCGGAGCAGAGCTTGACCGCGACGGTCGGTGTCTCCGGGCGCCACGTGCACTTGAGCCAGGGCGACCTCGAGGCATTGTTCGGAGCGGGCTACGAGCTCACGCCGATCAAGAACCTCTCCCAGCCCGGTCAGTTCGCGTCGAAGGAGACCGTCACGCTGGTGGGTCCCAAGGGCGTTATCGAGCGCGTCCGCGTGCTCGGTCCCGTGCGCTCCCAGACCCAGGTGGAGATCCTTGCCGGCGATTCGTTCAAGCTCGGCGTGCCGGCCATGGTGCGCATGAGCGGAAAGCTCGAGGGCACCCCGGGAATCACCCTGGCGGGACCCAAGGGAACGGTCGCCATTCCCAGCGGCGTCATGGTCGCCGCGCGCCACATCCACATGTCGCTGGCGCAGGCGGCCTCGATGGGCCTTCGCGACGGGCAGATCGTCTCGATCGCCTTTGGCGGGGAACGCGGCGGCCGCTTGGATAACGTGGCTATCCGAGCGAACGATTCCAGTGAGCTCGACTGCCACATCGATACGGAAGAAGCGAACGCGCTGCGCATCTCAAACGGCTCGGTCGTTCGAATCATCAAGTAGGTAGTAGGAAACCTGCAACAAGAAGGAGATCAAGATGGCAAACATGACTCAGGCCCTCGGCATGATCGAGACCAAGGGACTCGTAGGCGCGGTCGAGGCCGCTGACGCCATGGTCAAGGCGGCCAACGTCACCCTCGTCGGCAAGGAGCAGGTCGGCGGCGGCCTCGTCACCGTGTTCGTCCGCGGCGACGTGGGAGCCGTCAAGGCCGCTACCGACGCCGGCGCCGCCGCCGCGCAGCGCGTGGGCGAGCTCCTCTCCGTCCACGTCATCCCGCGCCCCGACGGCTCCGTCGAGACCATCCTGCCCGCCACCAAGTAAGAACGCTTTCATTGCCATCAGGCATCGCGTGATTGAAAGGAGGCACGATGCAGGAGTTTGATTTCGATCTTCAGAGCATCCAGGCCGCTCGCGAGCTGGCTCGCCGCGGCAAGGTTGCTGCTAACCAGATCGCGCATTACAGCGAGGAGCAGATTGACCGCATCCTGCGCAACATGGTCGAGGCTGCAGAGGCAAACGCCGAGGTCCTGGCCCAGATGGCCGTTGAGGAGACCGGTTTTGGCGTCGTGTGCGACAAGGTCTACAAGAACCACATGGCCTCGGGCCTGCTCTACGAGCAGATCCGCGACAAGAAGACCATCGGCATCATCGAGGTCGACGAGAAGAAGCAGACCATCGTCTTGGCCGAGCCCGTGGGCCTGCTGATGGGCATCGTCCCGTCCACCAACCCCACGTCCACGGTACTCTACAAGTCCATGATCGCCATCAAGGCGCGCAACTCCATCGTCTTCTCGCCCCATCCGGCGGCCGCCAAGTGCACCGCCATGGCGATCAAGATCATGAACGACGCCGCCGTCGAGGCGGGCGCTCCCGAGAACGTCATCCAGGGCATCTCGCTGTCCACCATAGCTGCCACCAACGAGCTCATGCACTCGCCTGAGGTCGCTATGATCATCGCGACCGGCGGTCCTGGCATGGTCAAGGCAGCCTATAGCTCCGGCAAGCCCGCTTTGGGCGTCGGCGCCGGCAACTCGCCCGCCTACATCGAGCGCACCGCCGACGTCGCCGCTGCCGTCCGCCGCATCATGGCCTCCAAGACCTTCGATAACGGCACCATCTGCGCTTCCGAGCAGAGCGTCATCTGCGAGACCTGCAACCGCGACGCCGTCGTCGCCGAGTTCACCCGCCAGGGTGCCTACTTCCTCAACGAGGAGGAGTGCCGCAAGGTCTGCACCCTGTTGTTCCGCAACGGCCACGCCATGAGCCCGAAGTTCGTGGGCCGTTCCGCCCAGGTCATCGCCGACGCCGCCGGCATCTCCGTTCCCGCCGGCACCCGCGTGCTCATCGGCGAGCAGCACGGCGTGGGCGACGCCTGGCCGCTGTCCTACGAGAAGCTCACCAGCGTGCTCGCCTTCTATACCGTTGATAACTGGGAGGAGGCCTGCGACCTGTCCATCGCCCTGCTTCAGAACGGCATCGGCCACACCATGAGCATCCACACGGAGAGCAAGGACATCGTCCGCAAGTTCTCCATCAAGCCCGCGTCGCGCATCCTTATCAACACCGGCGGCACCCAGGGCGGCACCGGCCTTTCCACCGGCCTGGACATCGCGCTCACGCTGGGCTGCGGCACCTGGGGCGGTAGCTCAATTTCCGAGAACGTCGGTCCCGAGCACCTGATCAACGTCAAGCGCATCGCCAACGGCCTTATCGAGCCCGACGAGCTGGTCGCCCATGACGAGCTGTTCGCCAAGTACCACCCCGAACTCGCCAAGAAGCACGGCTCCTGCGCTCCCGCGCCTGCCGCCGCTCCCAGCGAGCCCAAGGGCGTGTCCGGCATCACCTATTCGGCCGGCTGCGGCTGCTGCGCTCCCAACGCGTCCGCCCCGGCAGCCGACGGCGAGCGCAAGTCCGACGTCATCGACGCCGAGGAGCTCAAGCGCATGGTCGAAGAGCTCGTCAACGCATTCAAGGGCGTCTAACGCCAACACACAGCACTTACGCGCTTTTATGAGGCGCACTGAGGAGGAACCAAGATGAACGAGGCATTGGGAATGGTCGAGACCTACGGCGCCGTCGGCGTCGTCGAGGCGAGCGACGCTATGGTCAAGGCGGCGGACGTCCGCCTGGTGGGCAAGGTCAACGTGGGCGCCGGCATCGTCACCACGTTTGTTCGCGGCGACGTTGCCGCCGTCAAGGCGGCTACCGACGCCGGTGCCGCCGCGGCGCAGCGCGTGGGCGAGCTCCGCTCCGTCCACGTGATTCCGCGCCCCGCTTCCGAGATCGAGAAGATCCTGCCCTAGCGATGGATGCGGGAGCTTTCGACCTCAAGGCGTTCTATGCCCGGGTCGACGGGCTCTATAGGGATGGCCGCGGCGACGAGGTCTACCGCTATCTAGCGGATTCGCTCGCCGCCGCGCGCCGCTCCGGCGATCCGCTGGCAATCGTCGCGGTCGCCAGCGAGCTGGGCGGGGTGGAGCGCGTGCGCGGGCGTCTCCGCCAAGCGGAGGACCTGTACGACGAGGCGCTGCTCTTCCATGGGCACATGCCCTCGCCAAATGAGGCATCGCTTGCGAACCTGCTCATCAACAAGGGCGACGTGCTGGTGGCCCAGGGGCGCTACGCGGCGGCGGTCGATCTGTTCGACCGGGCGGAGGCCCTGCTGGGCGACGGGGGCCAGACGGCCTATCAGCGCTCGGCGATCTGTAACAACCGCAGCGCCGCGTACCGCGAGATGGGGGAGTACGGTCTCGCCCGTCGCGATCTGCGTCGGGCCGTGTCCCTGCTCGATGCGGTCGAAGGCGCGCAGGACAAACGCGCGGTGACCTTGGTCTCCCTTGCCCAGACCTTGGTAAAGGAAGGGCGCCTGGACGAGGCCCGTCGAGAGGTCGATGCGGCGCTGCGCGCGTACGAGACCCTCTCGGGCGGACGCGACATACATCGTCCCAACGCCTATGCGTGCTCGGGCCAGATTGCCTACCTTATGGGCGATTACCGCCTCGCGGCGGATCAGATGCGCCTGGCCGCCGAGGCGCTGCAAGACAAGGTGGGCGCTTCTCCCATGGTGGAGCGTCTTCAAGAGGAATGCCGGCGCATGCAGCGTCTGGCCGATGTGTAGAAGGAGGTCGCAGATGAAGGGTATGGACCTGTCGCGCGCGTATTGCGAGCGCTATGCGGCCTCCCTCTTTGCCGGCGACCTCGAGGGGCTTCGCCAGCGTTGCGCCCTGGGCCTGGTCGGTCCCGGTTCGGAGTGCCTGGGATTCGATGACGAGATTTCGCGCGACCACGATTTCGGCCCCGGCTTCTGCATCTGGCTCGAGCCCGCCGACTTCGCCGCCTTTGGAGCGGAGCTTCAGCGCCGCTACGACGAGCTGCCCCGTGAGTTCATGGGGTATCGCCGCGTCTCGACGCCGTTGAGCGGCAAGCGCACCGGCGTGTTCGATGCGGATGAATTCCGCATGCGCTACACCGGCTTGGCATGCGGCCCGTCCTCGTCCAAAGAATGGCTGTTCATACCGCAGCAGCTGCTTGCCGAGTTTACCGCCGGCGAGATCTTCTCCGATCCCGCGGGGGTCATGGCCCGTCGCCGCGCCCCGTACCTGGCGTTCTATCCCCAAGCCGTTGTTCAAAAGAAGGTCGCGGCCGAACTCGCCGTTATGGCGCAGGCCGGCCAATACAATTTGCCACGCTGCGTTCGCCGCCACGACCTCGTCGCGGCGAACGCAGCGCGTGCAGAATTTATCACTTCGCTCATGGCTGTAACGCACCTTATTGGTAGGGTATACATGCCATTCTACAAGTGGTCGTTCCGTTCCTTGAAGGAGCGCGCCTCTGCACCCGCCGCGCTGGTCGATAGCATCGGCTATCTTGCGTCCGCCCCCGTCGATTCGGTGCCGCAAGAGCTTGTCGAGTCGTTGTGCTCGCTGGTCGCGCAGGTGGTCCGTCGTCTTGGTTGGGCGCAGACGGACGACGACTTCTTGTTGACGGTCGCAATGGAGATCTGCCGCGGGATCCCGGACGCCTATCTGGCGTCGCTTCCCGTCGACGCGGGCTCCTATCGGTAGGATTAAGGAGGGTTGGGAGATGAGGTTTGGCGATGGCTCGTGCCCGTGCAGCGGGCGATCCGCCATCGAGGCGTATGTCGAGGTGCCGTCCGTGCGCGACCTGCTCGCTCACTGCGGTGCATGCGCGTCCGATATGGCGGCGATCAAAGAGGTCCTTGCTCTTGAGTGGGCGTTCTTCGACCAGGTCAAGGGGCTCGAGGGTCGCGCGGTCTGCCAGGATGACGTCCGTTCGTTCTTCATATACCGGCTCGCCCAGTACCTGGCGTTTCCCTTCGCGTTCGTCCATCTGGTCCTCGACGACCTCAAGCGCTTGGACGCCGCCGGCAGGAATCCGGTTGCCGAGAAGTACGCGCGCATGATGGCCGTGACCGACCCCGAGCGCTTCCGTGCGGACTGGTCCCACGTGCTTCCCGCCGTATCGCCGGTCAGGGCGTGCGCGCTGCACGAGGTCGAGCAGGCCCTCGCCTCCTTTGCTCACAAGGCGGCGGCGACCTCTCCCAAGGCCGCGGAGCACGCCCGCGTCGAGACCTCGCAGCCGCAGCGCGTGTCCGCGGTGGACTACATGCTCGGCGAGGTGGCGCCGTATTCGCTGCGCACCGTCTGGTTCCTGCGCGATGCGTTGGACGATATGACGAGATCAGATGTTAATCCCATTCTCGATGCGTACGCCTATGCTTGCGCTATCGACCGCTTGCCGGGGGTGTAGATATGAGTTGCACGCACAACAGCGCGGAGGCCGCCTCCCACGACGACCTGTACCGTATCGGCGAGGTGAGCCAGATCGGCGGGTTGTCCCAGCGCGCGCTGAGGCACTACGACGATATGAAGCTCATCGAGCCGGATGTGATCGGCGAGAACAACTATCGCTACTATTCGCGCCGCACCATGCTCAAGATACCGGTGATCGGCTATCTCAAGAAGATGGGGCTATCGCTCGAGGAGATCGCCGACGTCTTCGAGTGCACGGATTTTAGCCATATTCGGCGCAGCTTTCGCGAGCAGCGCGACGAATGCGCTCGGGCGGTCCGCGAGCTCAACGAGCGATTGGAGATCATCGACGATTGGAACGAGCTGGTCGAGGAGGCGAGCTTCGTCCTCAATTCCTGTCCGCTGGCGGTTAATGCCAAGTTCCTGTCTTGCGAAGAGCTCCTGCAGATGCCGTATCGCTTCACGGGCGATTACGCCGAGGCGACCATCAACCTCGAGTTCACCGCGTTCGTCGACAAGGTCGAGAACGTTATCTCCGGACCGGTGATCATGAGGCGAGAGTTCGGCGACACCGAGCCCGAGTCCTTTACCGCGCCGTGCGACACCGCGATCCTTCAAAAGGCCCTGCGCCCCATCGATCCCAAGTACTCCTACGTCCGCCCGCGCGGCCTCTACCTCTCTACCTACCACTCCGGCGCCTTCGAGAACATCGATGTGGCGTACCGGCGCCTCTTTGCGTTTGCAAGGCAGAACGGACACCAAGTGTGCGGCTGCTCCTACGAGCGCTTTGTTACTGATTACTGGACTACCTACGATTCCGACCTGTTTGTTACCGAGATCCTCGTCCCCATCAAGGGCTAGGTTCCGCGCGACGTTGAAAGGACGAGTGCGATGAACGATTTCAAGCTGAAGACCGAGCTGTTCTTTGGGTCCCGTGCCCTCGAGCGCCTTGAGCAGATGCCCTATCGCGACATCTTCATCATCACCGACGGCTTTTTGGAGTCATCCGGCATGGTCGCCAAGATGGCCCAGCACCTGCCGGCGGGCGCGCGCTACCAGACCTATTCCAACGTCAAGCCCGATCCCAGCCAGGAGCTGGTGGACGAGGGCGTCGCGGCGGTCGAGGCTGCTCGTCCCGACATGGTGATCGCGTTTGGCGGCGGCTCCTGCATCGATGCCGCCAAGGCGGTTCTGTACACCTGCTGCGGTCGCGGTATGGCCAAGCCCTATTTCCTGGCCATTCCCACAACGGCTGGCACCGGCTCGGAGGTCACCAACTTCGCGGTCATCACGCGCGGCGAGAACAAGGTCGTTTTGATCGACGACCTGCTCGCTCCCGACGGCGCCCTGCTTGAGGCCGACTTTACCCGCAGCGTCCCGGCGCGCATCACCGCCGACACGGGCATGGACGTGCTGACCCATGCCATCGAGGCCTACGTTTCGCAGGACGCCACCGCGTTCACCGATGCAATGGCGGTCAAGGCCGTTCGCACCGTGTTTTCCGACCTGCCCGCGGTCTATCGCGACGGCATGTCCATGCGTAGCCGCGCCCGCATGATCGAGGCTTCTTGCATCGCCGGCGTGGCGTTCACCAACGCGGGCTTGGGCATCAACCACTCCCTGGCGCACGCCCTGGGCGGTCGCTTCCATGTTGCCCATGGTCGCCTCAACGCCGTGCTGCTGCCCTATGTGATGGCGTTCCACATGGCGGATCGGAAGTATCGCGAGCCCTACGAGCGCCTTGCCGGCGAGCTGGGCATGGCGGGTGCCGACGAGCTGCTTCGCGCCGTTTTGGACTTGCGCCAGACTCTGGATATCGAGCACTCCCTCTCCGGTATCGAGCGCATCGACGCGCTGGAGTTCGAGCGGGCTATCAGCGACATGGCGGAGGCGGCGATGCATGACCGCTGCACGCCTCCCAACGTGCGCCCCGTTTCCAAGCAGGACCTGGTGAACCTCTATCGCGATGCCTTCCGCGGTATCAGCTTCTAGATCTCCTTCTTTGCCG
Organism: Collinsella sp.; assembly: GCA_048207125.1. Classification (GTDB taxonomy): domain Bacteria; phylum Actinomycetota; class Coriobacteriia; order Coriobacteriales; family Coriobacteriaceae; genus Collinsella. The sequence continues at coordinate 21,370 of DBEWRE010000031.1, read as the reverse complement.
CGCGCCGGAAAACCCCTATGCCATCTGGGCCATTCCTCGCGCGCGGCGTCTTGCATATCCCTGGCAGCGCCCGCAATACTGCGTTAACCGTGCCTCCACGCGGTCGCGCGTGCGCCTGCATCCTCTCTCTTACCGCCGTCGGAACGTGCGTCCGGCGGCGGTTCGCGTTTTTACATCCCGCAATATGGGCATGGCTATCTATGGAGTTGATTAGCGCAAAACACGCGTCAGCCTCTGGCGGCTTTTGGCGGTCGGGCGCCGCGGACGCATGCGATCTCAACAATAGAATTGAGCCATTGTCAAATGGGCTTGCGTTGCCGTGCTCGTTGAGGGCGCGCGGACTCTACAGTGAAGGGATCGCTCGATGATACTGACAGTTACTATGAACCCCTCGATTGATACGCGCTATCAGTTAGATGCGTTGGCCATCGATGACGTAAATCGCGTAACTCCCGCTAAGACGGCGGGCGGAAAGGGGCTAAACGTTAGTCGTGTATTGCTTCAGCTTAGAGATGATGTGGTTGCAACAGGCTTGCTCGGTGGCAATATGGGAGCCTATATGGCCGAACTCATGGATGCCGATGGGATGAATCATGATTTCGCACGCATTGACGGCGAGACGCGTATTTGTCTGAATATTCTCCATGGGGGCAATCAAACCGAGCTGCTTGAAAGCGGACCGGAAGTATCGGATGATGAACTTGCCGCATTTATGAGCAAGTATTCCGGTCTGGTAAGCGGCGCTGAATGCGTAACGATATCCGGATCTTTACCCAAGGGTATTCAGGTGGATTGTTATGCCGATATGGTCGAAGTTGCGGTAGACAACAACGTTCCCGTTTTGCTTGATACCTCGGGTGAGGCGCTTGCCGCAGCTCTTGAAGCCAGCGTAAAGCCCACGTTGGTGAAGCCCAATCTAACCGAGATAAATCAGCTTCTAGATGCTGCCTACGCTCCTGAGAGCGCTTCTGAGCTCGCGAATGCAATCAAGGCGGATCGGCGTTTTGCCGACATCGAATGGGTCGTAGTTTCCATGGGCGCTGCGGGTTCTGTTGCATTGCATGGCAATGCCGCTTATCGAGTCAAGAATCCTGTTATCCCGGCAGTCAACGCGACGGGTTCCGGAGATTCAACCATCGCGGGCTTTGCGCACGCCATTGCTCGGGGAATGGACGATGTGACGGTACTCAAAACTGCAAATGCGTGCGGCAAGCTTAACGCTATCGATCCTATGACTGGGCATCTCGCCATGGAGCGCTGGGATGAAGTGTACGACGGAATTGAGGTCGTCGCGCTGTAGGACCTGTCGTTAAAGTGAAAGTGAGAAAAAGATGCGGCATATTTTGAGTAACGGGAAAATGAAGGTAACCGTTTCATCGGAGGGTGGCTCCTTCACTTCTATCGTTGCGGACGGACGCGAATACCTATGGCAAGGAGATCCGGCTGTCTGGAGCGGGCAGGCGCCAATCTGCTTTCCTATCTGCGGTGGATTGCGCGGTGGTAAAGCGACCACCAGATCGGGCGTAGACATTGTGCTTGCGCGCCATGGGTTTGCGCGCAAGCAGGAGTTCGATTTGATAGAGCACACAGATTCGACCGCAGCTTTTCGCTTGGCAAGCAACCCGGAGATCAAAAAAGGCTTTCCATTTGATTTTGAACTTATTGCGCGCTATGCCCTTGAGGATAAAACGCTTACGGTCACCTACGATGTTGCCAATGTTGGGGATACGGACATGCCATTTTTCATCGGAGGGCATCCTGGCTTTGCCTGTCCTCTTGATGAGGGCGAAGATTATGCTGATTATGAGCTTCGATTCGAGAAGGACGAGGCGCCGCTTCTATGCACGGCGGTGCCCTCTACCGGCTTGATCGATGTCGAGAACCGAACGGATAATCCAATGTCGGGTTCTGTTTTGGAGCTCAGCCATAGCTTGTTTGGGTTCGCGGAGACAATTTTCGATGTGCTCGAGAGCCGAGAGGTGTGTCTTGTTAAGAGGGGGGAGGAAAAGGGCATCCGCCTGACATTCGACGGGTTTCCGTATTTGGTTATCTGGAGCAAACCCGAAGGCGATTTCGTTGCGATAGAGCCTTGGAGCGGGTTATCGACATGCTCTGATGAGGATGACGTGTTTGAGCATAAGCGCGGGTGTCTTATTGCCAAGCCAGGTGAAACGATGTCTCATAGTTTCTCTATTGCGATTATGTGAGAAGGCGATCGGTCGGTGCCACCTTGATGCGATCTCGACATTTTCGGAGAAGGCCCTGCGCAATGCGGGGCCTTCTCAGTTTCTAGCTCAATTACCGCCAAAGGTCAGACGGTCCTTTGGGCTGTAAGAAGGCCCCTGTCCCAACGTACTATCGCCTTGTCACACGGTGAACGGCTGAAATCAAGGTAAGCAGCCCTAAGCAAGGAGGTAGTGCCGTGAGCGAGAAAATGTGGGCAGGAGTTGTGCACGGAGTCGGAGATATCCGTTACGAGCAGGTGGACAAGCCTAAGCCCGGCAAGGGAGAGGTTCTCGTCAAGGTTAAGTTCTCCGGTATCTGCGGATCGGATGTCCCCCGCGTATTCAATGGAGCCTGTCATTTCTATCCGAACATCCTTGGGCATGAATTCTCGGGCACTATCGCCGAGCTTGGTGAAGGGGTAAAGGGCTTGGCGATTGGCGATCGGGTTGCCGGCGCGCCACTGGTTCCCTGTATGGAGTGCGAAGACTGCCAGCGCGGAGATTACTCCCTGTGCAAGAGCTACAGCTTCATCGGCACGCGCCAGTATGGCAGTTTTGCCGAGTATGTTTGCATGCCTGCCGTGTGTGCGGTGAAGTTTGATGAAAGCGTTCCATTTGAGCAGGCGGCGCTCATTGAACCCACCACCATCGCCCTGCACGGACTCGAACGGCTTGACTTCAAAGGCGGCAAGACGGTTGCCATTCTGGGCGGTGGAACCATCGGCATCATAACCGCTCAATGGGCCCGAGCGTTTGGCGCCCGTGAGGTTACGGTTTTCGATGTAATCCCCGAGCGTCTTGATTTCGCGCTCAAGATGGGCGCCACGAGCGTAGTTAACTCCATGGACGAGGACTATGCGGACCAGGTTGCGAAGATCACCAACGGTCGCGGCTACGACTACGTGTACGAGACGGCCGGTGCGGATGCAACCATGCATATGGTGTTTGAGCTGGTTGGCAACAAGGGTCAGGCGAGTCTTATTGGCAAGCCGACCCGCCCGCTCACGTTCAGCGTCGAAGAGTGGGAGATGCTCAATCGCAAGGAGTTTACTCTTACGGGTTCCTGGCTGGGCTATACAGCTCCTTTCCCAGGTCACGAATGGACTCTCACCGCGGAAGCGTACCGCAACGGCATGGTTCCTTTCGATGAGGGTCTCATCTTCGACACCTACGGGCTATCGGAAATCGTAGAAGCGTTTGCTCAATTCAGCTCACCTGGCAAGGTCAAAGGCAAGATCCTGATCGATTGCGAGCGTTAGCGAATCGTTTGGATAAAGGCGAAAGCCAAGTTGATAAAACGTAATTAAATGAAAGGAAGCATCATGACCCCTCAGGATTGGAAAGACGGAGAGAAGATTATTGGCGCCTGCATGAATTGCGCGGACTTTCGAAATCTCGAACAACTTGTAGGCGAGCTCGATAGAGCTGGTGTTGACTTGTACCATCTCGACATTATGGATGGCACCTTCGTACCCAACATCGCTCTCGGTCCTCAGGATGTTGCTGCGATCAAGGCTTTGACCTCAAAGGTTTGCGATGTGCACCTGATGGTCCAAGATGCTCCCAAGTATATTGATATGTTTGTGGAACTTGGGGCGCAGATCGTTCACGTGCATTCAGAAAATGACTCCCAGATCACTCGTACTCTTCAGCATATCCGTGACCTTGGGGCAAAGTCCAGTCTCGCCATCAGTCCGTGCACGTCGTTCGAGACCATTCAGGAATCGCTCAATGTTTGTGATTACGTACTGGTTATGCGAGTTAATCCTGGTTTCGCTGGACAGAGCTCCCTGCCGTTTGTCGACGAGAAGATTAAAAAGCTCGTCGAGGCAAAGGAGAAATACGGCTACAAGATTCTCGTCGACGGAGGTGTGTCCGCACAGAGCGTCGAAGACCTTTGGAAGGTTGGCGTCGACGGTTTCTGCCTTGGAAATGCGGGACTTTTTGGTAAGGACAAGAGCTATGCCGAGATTGTCTCTGACCTGAGGGCTCTCTAGTCTCATTTATTTCACTCCTACGGTTGCCCGTTTGCCGAAATAACGGGGAAGCGGAACGGCGTCGAACAAGATGAAGAGGATACTTAACTCCCAAATTCTCTTTTATAAAACGGCGCCGCTCCGAATTGCATGTTGCGTGACGCGATTTGCGTTCGAATGGAAGGAAAAGATCATGAGCAAGTCTATCGTTAAGGTTCTCGTTGCTTGCGGAAGCGGCGTTGCGACGTCCACGGTTGCACAGGCGGCGGTGAAGGAGATTGCGGAGCACGCGGGAATCCCTGTCCAGATTTTCAAGGGCACCATTGGCGAAGTGGGCGTAAAGCAGCACGACGTTGATGTCGTGTGCACCACCACGGCGTATCGCAAACCGCTTGATAAACCCTTGCTGTCTGTTTTTCCCCTCATCTCCGGCATAAACAAAGATAAATGCGAGGCAGATCTGATTGCCTTGCTTCAGAAGGTTTTGGATGAATAGGCACTTTTAATCAAGGCCAACCAAATTCCATAGACCAAAAAGATGCTCTGTCATCTGCTGTATGTATTTGGGAAGTGAAATACATGGATATCGTACTCTCCTTTTTCCAGGAGTTCATCAATCTTGGCGCGGCAGTCATGCTGCCGGTAGTAATTGCTTTACTCGGCTTGTTTTTCCGTATGCGCCCCACGCAGGCCATTAGGGCGGGTCTGCTTGTCGGTATCGGATTCCAGGGAGTTGTTTTGACCATCAACTTCCTGCTTGCAACCATTCAACCGGCGCTCGATTACTATACGGCAATGGGTTCCGGTTATGATGTTGCGGAAATTGGTTTTGCCGCCCTCGGCGGCGCAAGCTGGACGACACCGTTCGCCGTTTTTGCCATTCCCGCAATTGTCATCGTGAACATTATCTTGCTGCGTTTGAAGATTACCAAGGTTTTGAATGTTGATATCTGGAACTTCATGCACTTTTTGGTACCTGGCGCGCTTGCGTATGTCCTGTTCGATAATGCGGTCGTTGGCTTTCTCGTTTCCCTCTCGCTCTCTGTTGTAACGCTTTTTGTTGCAGAGAGGGTCGCGCCCAAGTGGGGTGAGTTCTTTGGTCTCGAGGGTACCGCCTGTACGTGCCTGGGCTATATCGTTTACGAATATCCCATGAGCCGCTTGATTAATTGGATTGTCGATCGCATCCCTGGCCTTAATAAGATCGACCTTGATCTCGATACGCTTTCTCAGAAGCTCGGGATTCTAGGCGACCCTGCTATTATCGGCCTCTTTGTCGGTGCGTTTTTGGGCATCATGACCCAGCAGGCTCCCACCCAGGTTATCGCGATGAGCATGGGTATGGCTGCTGTTATGGTCTTGCTTCCTCGTATGGTCGCCATCATGATGGAGGGCCTTACCCCTATTGGGACCGGTGCCAATCAGTTTGTTAAGGACCATATCGATCCTGATGCCAACATCTACGTCGGTATGGATATCGCCCTCGCGCTCGGTGATCCCTGCTGTATCACGTGTACGGCCATTATGATTCCTGTTACGGTTGGTCTCGCTTTCCTCGTTCCCGATATGCGTTTCTTCCCCGCAGCTATTCTTGCTGAGGTGTGCTATGTTGCCCCCATGGCGGTCCTTGCAAGCAAGGGAAATGTGTTCCGCACTTTGCTGTGTATGACTGCTTTCATGTTCCTCATGTTGTTCTTCGCCAACATGTTTGCTCCTTATGCTACGCAGATGCTTAACGCTTGTGGTATCGATTTTGGTGGCAACATGGTTACCGCTTCTCACTTTGGTTACAATCCCGGCAATCTGCTTGTGTCGTTTGCGGCGAAGTTGATGGGTATCTAAGGGGGCTGTTATGTTGATTGATGCGATGTCAGGCCCCGCATCGGGTTCCAAAAAGATGTACTTGGCTTGCGAAGGAATGGCTGCAACTGCCGAGGAGGCAATTCGTCTTTGCGGCGAGAAGCTCGAGCAAGCTGGATGCGTAACAAGTGCGTTTGCTCAGGGGTGTATAGATCGAGAGAAGGATTTTCCAACGGGCCTTTGCACAGAGGTGCCCGTGGCGCTGCCGCATTGTAAGTCCGATGCTATTGTTCGCAGCGCACTGTGTTATTTAAGGTTGCGCGAGCCGGTTGAGTTTTGCCGAATGGATGATGACGAGCGAGTGGTGGAAACTCGCCACATCTTCAACCTTGCCATCGCCCCCGGTGATCATTTGGAGTTTTTGGCTCGGACTATGCAGGTGCTTCAGGACTCCCAGGTTCTCAAGAATTTCGAGATGATGGGTGTGGATGAAATTAGAGAATACCTCGAGCAAACAATAGGGTATTAATCTTATCAGGCACCTGAAATGAGGAGATGTTCGTGAAAAAGCGTAGTGCTGAGATTTTGAGAAGACTTATCGATGCGCCAAGCAAGCGGCTGCGTCTCGATACTCTGATGTCAGATTATCGAATCTCGGAGAAAACGCTACGATCGGACATCTCCTCTATTATGGAGTTTGCGCTCGATCCCGCCGGCGGGTCTCTGATTAGGGTGACCGATGCACATGTTTCGCTGGCGCCCAATGTTGATCCGGAAGATGCCTGTGAGCTTTTGGATGCGATGGACCTATATGACTACAGGCTGTCCCTTGATGAGCGAGTGGGGTTAATTGTTGTAGAGCTGCTTACGCTTGATAAAGGACAATGGCTTTCCATGCAGGCGCTCGCAAATTTGATGTACGTGACGCGTAATACGGTGATGGCAGATTGCAAACTCGTTGATTCTTATTTGAAGCGGTATGACGTCGAGTTGGTTAGCAAGAGCAAGTTGGGTATGCGTATAGAGGTATCCGGGGATGCAAGGAGAGAGATTTTAATCGACTTGTTTGCTGGCATCTTGTCCTCGCGTCGTTGCCGACATGATTATTATTCAAGTCTTATTGCTGGCCAGTTGGGATTCGCCTTTACAATCGATGATGTGCTCGACCCAATTCACCGTTATCTGCGCGTGCACAACTTCGCGCTTACGCTTGAGGTCGAACGCGAGCTTGCTGCCGGCCTGTACGTGCTTCTCGGGGCTCCTGATGTGCAGGGCGGAGACCTTGGATATTCCTCATTTACATCCGATGCGTCGATCGTTACGCCCGTCTCGCTTGATGCTGTTGGAAAGCTTGTTGAAGAGGTCGCTCGAGTTCTTGGGCTGGGGGACATGGCTCCCGAGCACATCGCCGCAATCGAAAGAGTTATATTGCGTCGAGATCTTAATCCTCAGATTAAACAGTTCGATGACTTTGAGCTCTACTGTGCGATCTCGCATTTTCTTTTGCTGGTTGGGCGCGACCTGGATATCGAGATTCAAGGAGACGACCTTCTTGTTGAATCGCTTCTATCTCATATCAAGAGTGTTACTGACTGGAGTGCCGATGCGTTCGAATTTACTCCTATTGGACCTTCTGGTGCGATGGTGGGGATGGTGCAGGCTGCTTCTGAGCCACATTTCTCCATTCTTGAGGATTATCTCCATCGACCGATGGATGCAAGCATGCGCGCGTCCATTGTCGTGCATATTTGCGCTGCGTTGTATCGCAGCGAGAGCTCTTCGCGTTCCTGCAATGTGCTGATTGCGTGTCCCAGCTCTGTTGCAACGGGTAAGTACCTGGAGGCCCAGGTTAAAAACTACTTCAACTTGAATGTGGTTGGCGTGGTTCGAACTGGTGAACTCGAAAGGGGGAAGCCCCGAGACGAGAACGTTGACTTCATTATCTCTACGGTTGCGATTGATCGCGCCCCGCTTCCAGTGGTGGTGGTGAGTCCCGTTCTATCAATTGATGATATCAATCAAATTCAAGCCCAGGCTTTTCGTCAAAGCCGTATGGAGTCGCCCTCGCAAGTGGTTGGTCCTTCAATCATCTCACGCCTATGTGATATTTTCGCCCAAGGCAACAAGCGAAAGGTCTCGTATCTAAATGGGGTGCTGGCACGTGTGCTTGAAGAGGTCGAGTCCATTGAAGAAGAGTCGATTCATGCGTCGCCCTTACTCAGTATGTTGCAAAAAAAGTATATCCGCGTTGAGTCGGGGACGATTGACTGGCGGTCCGGCATACGTATGGCTTCTGAATTCTTGATGCGTGACGGATGCTTTACGCAGGGGTATGTTGACAAGGCAATTAGCAATGTTGAAGAGTACGGTAGCTATATCATCGTGAATCAGGGGATTGCGCTGGCTCATGCGGCTCACGGGGATGGCGCGTCGCGTGACTCTCTAGGCTTACTTGTTGCCAAGGACGGCGTTGTTTTTGATGATGGCGAGCGGGTGTTCTTGCTCTTCTTTTTCTCCCAGGTCGATGATACCGACTTTTTGGAATTGTTTCGCGAGATTATAAGTTTGGGAAACGACCAAGCGGGCATTATCCGCATGCGTTCCGTGCCGAACGCGGCCGATGCGTATCAGTTCCTTTTAGAGATGCTGACCGAGTACGTTGATAGGGGATAGTCAAAACCGTTGGCGCTAAGGAAGCGGTCAGCCGACTTCAGGACGAGGCAATACTGCCATGAAAGCAGCCGGACGATTCCATGATTCAAGTGCTTTTGCGCCAAAAATCAACGTCATATTGAGAAGCCCGGGGAAGCGGAGTGCCGCTCCCCTATAGATTTATAGGATGCGCGCTTGATCCCGATACGTTTGCAATCCCGACTTTTCTTCTAGCTGTTTGGGTTGACGCGACGGGCGTGCCTACGCAAGCATCAGCCGCGGAACGCTAGCTCCTTCTGGCAGCTCGGCGATGGCGGCGGCGACCACCCCGTCGGGATCCTCGTCCATAACAATGGTTTCAACGTCTTCGATTCCGGCGAAGCGCATAAGGCCGTCGGCAGACGTTTTGCTGGCATCCATCAACGCGCATACGGACGATGCGGCGCCAATAAACGCCTGCTTGAGCTGGGCCATCTGCGGGTAATCCGTCATGAACCCGCGATTGGTTACAAAGGCGCCGGGGCAGAGCACCGCCAGGTTCGCGTGCAGCACCTCCAGCGAACGAAGTGCCAGCATGCCGTGCAGGTAGCGGTGGCCCTTGCGCAGCGCGCCCCCAAGTAAGATCACGTCGACGGTGGGCATGCTCTCATCGATGAAGTCCGCGATGGTGATGTCCGCGGTGATGACGGTGACGCCGGAGCGCATATCGAGCATGCGGACAAATTCCAGCGCGGTGGTTCCAGAGTCCACCAGCACCGTGTCGCCGTCGCGAACCAGTTCGATCGCGCGGCGGGCGATGGCTTGCTTGGCCTCGGCGTTTACGTTGATGCGGCGGTCCTGTACGGAGACCGTGAGCGCCTTGTGCAGCGAGACCGCCCCGCCGTGCGTGCGGCGAAGCTTGCCGTCTGCCTCCAGCGCGTCCAGGTCTGCGCGAACGGTTACCACGGAGACGCCAAAGGTGCGTGCTAGCTCGGTTACCTGCACGGATGCGCTGTGATCGAGCATTGACATGATTGCCGCGCGCCGTTCTTCGGCAAATGAGTGGGTGCTGGTCCCTGCCATCAGACGCCTCCTGTGGTCTTCTGGGATGAGCCGCTGCGTGCTCTCGAGCGACCGCGCCGTCGGATCCTGGGGCGCGTCTGTAAAAGTGTAGCGCCTTTATGGAGATTTATGGTTTGCATTTCTTTCTTTTCTAGAAAGAAAACGCCTTTGTATCTCTTTCTTTTAGAAGAAAAAGAAGGTTGCGGGACGAAAATCTCAAGAGAGTCCTTGCGATGGGATGGGGTGAGGGCTTTCGTTCCCTTTTCATGCCGTGCGCGCTCAAACCAAGCCGTCTAGGGGACGCCCGCGCACGTAGATGTGCCAATTCCGTACAATAGCAAGCAAGGAGCGCCGGTCTATAGGGGGTCGGCGATGTAAGTGCCCGCAAAACCCAGCGGAGCACAGGAGGGAGCGCACGCTCATGCTCGTTACCACCAAGGAGATGCTGCTCGACGCGCAGAAGAACCACTACGCCGTCGGCGCCTTCAACGTCGAGAACCTCGAGTTCGTCATGGCCGTCCTGGCCGCTGCCGAGGAGACCAAGTCCCCCGTCATCATGCAGACCACTTCCGGCACCATCAAGAAGACCGGCCTGGATTACTTCTACGGCATGGTCAAGGCCGCCGCTGAGCGCGCTTCCGTGCCCGTGGCCCTGCACCTGGATCACGGCGACGGCTATGATCGCTGCATGAAGGCCCTGCGCACCGGCTACACCTCCGTCATGATCGACGGCTCCCACGAGACCTTCGAGGACAACATCGCCCTCACCAAGCTGGTCGCCGACGCCGGCGCCGCTATGGGCATCCCCGTCGAGGCCGAGCTCGGCAAGGTCGGCGGCAAGGAGGACGACGTCGAGGTCGAGGGCGAGTCCCCCTACACCGACCCCGTCGAGGCCAAGGAGTTCGTCGAGCGCACCGGCTGCACCAGCCTCGCCATCGGCGTGGGCACCGCTCACGGCGTGTACACCGAGGAGCCCCACATCGACCAGGACGTCGTGAAGGCCATCCGCGCTGCCGTCGACGTGCCGCTGGTTCTGCATGGCACCTCCGGCGTGCCCGATGAGCAGGTTGCCGAGGCCGTCAAGAACGGCATCTGCAAGGTCAATTACGCCACCGAGCTGCGCCAGGCCTACACCAAGGGCTACATGGCGTATATGGCCGAGAACCCCAACAACTTCGATCCCAAGAACCCGGGCAAGGCCGGCGCCGAGGAGATCACCAAGATCGTCAAGATCCGCATGGAGAACCTGGGTTCCGTGGGCCGCGCCTAATTGCGCAAGCTACATAAGCGAATAGAGGGCGCCCGTCTGGCTGATGTCAGGCGGGCGCCTTTTACTTCTAAGTAGTTCTAAGTTTCTCTAAGTAACACTAAGTAGTTCTAAGTTTCTCTAAGTAACACTAAGTAGCTCTAAGTTTCTCTAAGTAATGCTAAGTAGACCTAAGTACCTTGCCGTCATAGCGTGAAGCCTGATGCGTCGCCGCTGGTCGAGTCGATGCGCTCAGGCGCCTCCAAGTTTGGTAGGGTCAAGACGAGTACCGGCAGATTGTGGTTGTAAGGAGCTGCGCCCATGAACATCAAGCCCATCGGGGTCGAGGAATGGCTTAACGAGCTGGAGACGTCCGCTACGCTGGACATCGCCCAGTCCACCATCGCCTCGCTGAAGACGGATGAGATCCTTGCGTTTGCGGACGATGAGCAGGGAGGACCTGGCATGGGCGCTCGGGCCTTCTATGATGAGCTGGGTTCAAAGAGGCAAAACTACGGTTGGATAGAGGGTTCGCCGGATTTCAAGCAAGAGGTTGCCAAGCTCTACCATGGCGTGGACGGTCGCGGCGTGGACCCTGCGAACGTGCTGCAGATGAACGGTGCCACGGGCGCCAACCTGGCCGTGCTCTATACGTTGGTGGAGCCCGGCGACCATGTGGTGGCGGAATACCCAACCTACCAGCCGCTTTACGAGATTCCGCGCGCGTTGGGAGCGAAGGTCGATCTATGGCGCATTCATGAGGAAGACGGTTGGCAGCCGCGCATCGAGGAGCTGGAGCGCCTGGTTACCTCGGATACCAAGCTGATTTGCATCAACAACGCCAGCAATCCAACGGGCACGGTCCTAACGCGTGAGCAGCTGGAGGCAATCGCCCAGATAGCCCGCGGCGTTGGCGCCTATGTGCTTTCGGACGAGGTGTACCTGCCGCTTGAGGATACAGACTCCTACTGCAGCATCGTCGACGTGTACGAGCGCGGTATAGCGACCAACAGCCTCTCTAAAACCTATTCGGTGCCGGGCATCCGCATTGGTTGGACCGTGTGCGACGCAGAGCTTGCCGATCGCCTGCGCACGTGCCGCGACTACACTTTGATCTGCGGCGGGGTCTTCAGCGACGCCATGGCCGTCCACGTCTTGCGCCATCGCGAGCAGATTTTGGCGCGCAACCGCAAGATCATGCTCCGCAATCGCGCCATCGTGCAGGAATGGATCGATGGCGAGCCGCGCGCGAGCTGGGTGCCGCCGCGCGGCGTGTCCACTTCTTATATCCGCTTGGATCTTCCCATGGACGATGAAGCGTTTTGCAGAAAGCTGCTTGCGACGCGCGGCGTGCTGCTGGTTCCCGGTAGTCGCTTCGAGCTGCCGTGCGGCGCTCGCTTGGGCTATTGCGCGCAAGAGGAGACGCTGCGTCGGGGTCTGGACGAGCTTTCTCATGCGTTGCGCGAGCTGGGCTAGCGTTCTTGGGGCGCTTTCAAGCATCGCAAGGCTGCTCTTGGAGCTGTTCGAGCGATGGGATCGACGTAAGCACATCGCGGAAGACGGGAGACAAAAGTAAGGGCTCGGATAGCAGCCGAGCCCTTAAGATAGAACACCTCGCGTCGCCCGCGCCAATTTAACGATGAACGGGCTCCGCTGGTATTTATTTAATTCTATCCCTTAATGGTTATATTCTGCCACTTCATACAAAACGTTCAAGTGCAATATATGCAATATATGCAACCGCAATATATGCAATATTTGCGAGCTCGTTGCAGGGCTATCTTGCCGGCTTTCATGTTTAAGCGTCTTATGATTCGCGCTATCAGCTAGAAGAGCCGTCAGGATGAGAAAAGCTAGCTAAAAGATAATCAAACCCGCCGCTGACGCTTTAGCGTAGTGCGTTGAGCTGCGCATTAGGCGTATGGTACAGTTTTTTGGATGCCGGGGGGCCGGCGTTTCATGATGTTGCCGAGTGGCACTGCGCGCATGCGCGGGTGCGGACACCACGCTCGGAGTGCGCGGGGGGAGCCGGATATGGCCGACGACATTCGCGGGCGTGTAGAGGACGACATTTGCTCGGTGCGCACCATCGAGGACGTGCGCGCAATGAAGAAGGCGCATAAGGGCGGGACCTGGAAGTACGCGTGCGCGTGCAGGTCCGGCGTGCGCTACGAGGGAGAAGGCGAGGCGTGGAGTTCGTTGAAGACGATGATTGACAAGAAAAAGGGCTGCGAGCAGCCAGGCGAGACCGCCGCGGCGGCAATGGCGAAAGATCCCGAGCGCGATCTGTTTGGCGATGGCGACGGCGTGGAGGTCGCACCCGAGGATCGCGGGCCCGGGGCCCTGCGCGGTGCGGGCGCACGTTCCCCGCTGTTTTGGAAGCTTATGCTGGTGTCTATGGCGCTTATCTGGGGATATTCGTTCCTCACGATGAAGACCGTGCTGGACACCATTCCCACCTTCACCCTTCTGGCGTCGCGTTTTCTTCCCAGCGCGGCGATCATGTTCATCCTCTTCCACAAAAGGATCCGCGCCCACCTCAATTTTGAGTACGTGGGCCTGGGCTTTATGATGGGCTGCGTCATATGGTCGGCATACGGTACCCAGACGCTTGGCTTGGTAGATACCACGCCAGGTAAGAACGCCTTTCTAACCGGCACGTACTGTATTCTCGTCCCCTTCATCGCGTTCATTTTGTTCCGCGAACGCATCACCAAATGGCATATCAGCTCTGCGATCCTGTGCCTGGTGGGCGTTGGCTTTGTGGCGTTGGACAACTTCTCGATCCAGATGGGCGACCTGCTCACGTTGGTTGGCGCGGTGTTCTTTGCCCTGGATATGGCGGTTGTGGGCCACATTGGCCGCACGCGCGATGTAAGCGTGCTCACCAGCTGGATGTTCCTGTTCGTGGGCCTGTTCTCGCTGATCACCTCCTTTGTGGCGGAGCCGCGCGTTCCCGCCGAGGCGTGGACACCCGCGGTCATAGCGCAGTTGGCGTTTTTGGCGGTCATGTGCACCACGGTTGGCCTGCTGCTGCAGAACCAGGCCTTGAGCCACGTGCCGCCTGCGACCGGCTCGCTACTGCTTAGCCTTGAGAGCCCGTTTGGCGTGCTGTTCTCCGTCATCATGGCGGGCGAGGTCTTGACGGGCAAGCTGGTGCTTGGCTTTGTGCTGATCTTCTTGTCCATCGTGCTGTCCGAGACGCATTTCAGCTTCTTGGCGAAGTTTTTACCCGATCGCAAGAAGGCGCGCGCGTAGCGGCGGACGAGTGGGCGGGGTTGCGGCTTCGCATGATCGCTATGAAAGAACTATTATTGAAGAGCTTCGGCGGCGCCGAGGCTCTTTTTTCTTGGGTAGGCGGCGGAGCGATAGGTTGCGCGGTGCAAGCCAGACTCGAAAGGATCGCATATGGACTACTATCCCGGGTTCGATATCTCGTTCGATAGCGCCACCCATGAGTTCACATATGGCAAAGGAGTATATGGTCCCAAGTCAGAGCTGCGGCTTTTGGACGATATTCGTCCATCTCTTAAAGACCCCGCTTGCAGCGGCCCGGAGGTGCTGTACAGCATTGCGATGGATGTTGGGCGCGAGGCGGACCGCGATATGATCGTCGAACGCAATCTGCTGTTTGGCGTTGTCTGGTATTCGAGCGGGAGCATGGGCGAGGAGCCCGTTCGTTCCCAGGGGCACATCCACGCCGTCTCTCCCTCGTGCAACGATTCCACGTGCGAGGTCTATGAGATATGGGATGGAGAGGCGTGCATCTACATGCAGCAGTTCTCCGGAGATGATGCAGGTCGTTGCATTGCGGTCCATGCCAAGGCGGGGGACGTGGTGGTGGTTCCCCCGGGCTGGGTTCACGCAACAATCAACGCCAAGCCTGATAGCAACATGATCTTTGGTGCCTGGTGCGTGCGCGACTACGGTTTTGAGTACCAAAACGTGCGCGAGCACGGGGGCATCGCCTATTTTCCCGTGCTTCGCGATGGCGGCTTGTACTGGAAGACCAACGCGCGCTATCTGTCTTCGGTGTTCTGCGAATGCGGGGCGCGCGAGTACCCCGAGCTGGGTATTGAAGCGGGCGTGCCGATCTATAGCCAGTTTCGCAACGATCCGGACAAGTTCCTCTTTGTCTCTAATCCGCAGATCGCGCAAGACGTATGGAAAAGGGCATGACTCGGCAACCTTTGCCACTACGAGAATTGGAGATAAACATGGAGATAAAACGCGTGCATGCGCTGGTGTTTAGCGGTGCGGGAACAACCATGGCGGTAGCGCGCCGTTTTTGTGAATCGTTCGCCAAGGCGTGCGGTCAGCTTGGGATGCCCGTCGAGGTCGAGGTGGACGATATCACGCCCGCGGCGTCCACCGTGCCGGCCATCGGTGCGGACGAGCTGGTGGTTGTCGCGGTGCCTTCGTACGGCGGGCGCGTTCCCGCTCCCGTGGCGTCGCGATTGAACCAGATTGGACATGTGGGTGTCCCCGCCATCATGTTGGTGACGTATGGCAACCGCGCGGTGGACGATACGTTTATCGAGCTTGCAGACACGCTTGAGTCCAAGGGGATGGTCCCCGTGGGCGGCGCTGCCGTGGTCGCGCATCATTCGCTTATGACCAATGTGGCGCAAGGCAGGCCGGACCAAGATGACCTTGCCGTGGTGGACGAGCTCGCGGGGCAGGTCTCGTCCAAGCTCGCTCATGCTGTGTGCGCGCGGGATGCTCGGTTGGGGAACGTGCCGGGAAATCATCCCTATAGGGAGTTTGGCGGTGTCCCGTTCAAGCCAAAAGCGGACGAGGGGCTCTGCGCGCGTTGCGGGGCCTGCGTGGTCCAGTGCCCGGTTTGTGCAATCGATGCGGAGGACCCCGCCAGGACCGATGCGGAAACGTGTATCTCCTGCATGCGCTGCATCGACGTGTGTCCGCATGGCGCGCGCACGATCGGCGGGGGATTGGCGCTGGGCGCCGCCCGCAAGGCGTTTGCGGTTAAGTGCGCAAAACGGCAGGATTCCTACTTGCTGTAATACGGGGAATCTGAAATACCTAATGGGAGGTAGCTATGAAGGCATTGCTTATTAACGGAAGCCCGCATAGGCAGGGGTGCACCAACTTGGCGCTGGAGTACGTGGCGAAGGGACTTGCCGAGGGCGGCGTCGATGCGCAGATAGTGTGGTTGGGTTCAAAACCGCTGGTGGGCTGCATGGCGTGCAACGCATGCCGCAAGACGGGTCGCTGCATTCATGACGACGTGGTGAACGAGCTGGTTCCGCTTGCTAACGAGGCAGATGGTATCGTAATCGGTTCGCCTGTCCACTACGCCGCCGCATCGGGTCAGGTGACCTCTGCGATGCATCGGTTGTTTTACACCGGCGCGGTCGATTGGTCCGGTAAGGTGGGCGCCAGCGTGGTGAGCTGTCGCCGTGGCGGTGCCAGCGCAGCGTTCGACCAGCTCAACAAGTATTTCACCATTACGGCTATGCCTATAGTCTCGTCTTATTATTGGAATCAGATCCACGGTAACACGCCGGAAGAAGCGATGAGGGATGAGGAGGGCCTGGCTACCATGCAGCAGCTCGGCCTCAACATGGCGTGGCTGATCCGCTGCATCAAGGTGGGTCGGGATGCCGGATTCGCCTATCCAGGTCGCGTACATACCGCCAAGACCAATTTCATTCGCTAGCGTCCGTACCACAGCGCTTACTTGCCGGGCTCAGCTTGATGGGGCCAGCTTGCCGGCGCTTGCCTGCCTGCGCGTGATTGTGGCTACGAACGTCCTGCCTAGGGTGCGGATCGCCGTTGGCGTGGTCGCGCCATGGGGCGTCTTGCAGCCTGACGGGGCTCTTTTCTGTTTGGCGCGGGGGCGAGCTCGTTGTGGTGCAAAAGTGAAGGATAATTGCATCGATTTCAAAAAGTGGCAAGTAGATTCTGGAGCGCCTCGTTAAATCCGCAGGTAGGCTAATTCTTGGTTGCGCGGGATAGAATGCGGGGAGCCGGTATCGATGCAATTATCCTTTAAAATTGAGTGCCCGCGTCGATGAAGGGGGCATATCTCGCCATGTTGCGGGGGCTCTCTTGGTTCCGCGCGTCAAGAATCGCTATTCATCAACAGGGGAATGGAGAAAAAGCCCCCGGCGCTCATTGATGAACGCCGGGGGCTTTACGAGTTTGGTTGGTTTGCGACTTTATGCGTACATGCCGTTGATGAAGCGCATCAGTACCGCTGCGACCTCGGCACGAGTGGCGTGGTCGGTGGGATTGAGCTCGCCGGTTTCGCTATTGCCGGAGAAAAGGCCTTCCGCAATCGCCCAGGACATGGAGTCCTTGGCGTAGCCGCTGACCTGGTCGGCGTCCGGGAATGCGATCTGGGCTCGCTTGGAGACGTCCATGCCAAGGCTGTTGGCATAGCGCATCATGAACACGGCGATCTGCTCACGGGTGACGGGGTCATTGCCGCCAAAGACGGAGCCGTCGCCATAACCCTCGACGATGCCGGACTGGGAGCCCCAGGTGGCAGCGTCGTTGAACCATGAATCGCCGGCGATGTCGTTAAACCCGCTGTCGCCCTGCGCCTTGGGGGTGAGCTCCAGGTTGTGGAGCATGGCGACAAACATACCGCGGCTGGTGGCGGTGTTGCCCTGGAACTCGCGGTTGCCGTCCGGCATAATTACGCCGTTGATGATGTTGCGCGCGCTGGCGAATGCGACGACATCGCCGGAGAACCAGTCGGTGCCCTTCACGTCGGCAAAGCTCTTAGCGGCGTCGACTATCTCAAGGGTCGCATCGCCGTCGAGCTCGATGGCGATGAAGTCCTCGCCGCACGCGGTCTTGGGGAGGACCGTCTTGGTGCCGTCTGCGTTGACGCGGACAAAGACCACGCCGGCGTCGACGCTCTTGTCACCCTCGCCCTTGGCGATGGCTACATCTAGAACAACCTTGTCGTCCTTGCCCACACCTGCGGGCAGGTCGACCTTGACCTGGAAGGCGTCCTCGCCGGGTTCGCTTGCAAGGTCAAGGTTCGCCAGGGGCAGGTGGACGTCGCCGTCTTTGATATCGGACGCGGAAACCTTGACGTTTGCAGAGGTCGCCTCGCCATCCTTGTCAACCTCGGCGACGACGGTGGTGTCTTCCGGAGTCTCGATGGTCACGGTCTTGGAGCCGTCTTCATGGGTCTGCGTGGTGATGGTGTTGCCCTGATCATCGGTTTCGGTCTCGATCTTATCGTCCGTTGGGGGAGTGGGCGGGGTCACGGGCGCCTTAGGCGCGGCGACCTTGACGATGGTGAAGGAATGAGGCTTGAGCTCGATGACGGGATTCGCCGTCTCAGCGGTCTTGGATGAGGTCTCGATCTGAACGTTGTTGGGCTCGGTGGGGGAGTTCTCGGCGGTGTAGCTTTCGCCCACGATGGTCTGGATTTGCAGGTCGCGTCCGGTGAGGTCGGTGTCCTTCAACTTCAGGGTGAAGGAGCCGTCTTTTTCAAGGCCAAGGTGGGTAATGGCAACGTAGATGTTGCCGGCGGCGTCTTTGGAAGCGATGACGTCGTAGGGCTTGACGCCGTTGCTAAGCGTCCCAATCTCGGAGAGAGAAGTCTGCAAGACATCGTTGCCAAACATGCCGTTGAACATCTGGAACACAAGCGCGCTGGGAGTCTTGAAGAAGGTGAAGTCGCCTTCGCCGGTCTTGGTGTCGCCGTTGTTTGGATTGCCCTCGCCGTGGTTTACCGGAACGGCCTGGATGACCGCCTGCTGGGTGGGGCCGAGCGAGTCGCCGCCACTGGAATACCAGTCGACAAGGCAATGCTTTTGGATGTACGGGCTGCCGAGCTCGATGTAGGCCATGATCTGGCGGGCGATGTAGAGCGCGTGGGTCTGAGAGCGAACCATGCTGTTGGTCGAGCGGAAGATGCCGTACTCGCTGATGACGGGAACCTTGCTGTTGTCGCCGGAGATGGTGCGCATCTCATCGGTGAGGTGCTTGACCTTGTTGATGGCCTTGTCGCCCAGGTTCATGGCAGACATGTAGAAGTCCTGGTTGGACAGGCCGTCGCCGGGGCCGAAGCTGTAGGGGTGAATCGCCATGCCGTCGTAGAGGGCATCATGGTTGCCCGCGTGCATCTTGTTGAAGAAGGAAGCGTCCTCGAAGCTTGAGTAGACGTGCATCTCGCCTTCGGCGATGCCGTTGGCAGCGCGGTGCTCGTTGATCTTCTTCATGGTCTCGCGCATGCTCTTGGAGATCTCGACAAATCCGTCGCGATTAACCTTGTAGGTGACCTTTACCTGGTGACCATTCTGCGGGATTGCGCCGTTGGTGCCGTCGCCAAACGTGAAGTAGCCAGTCTTCTCGTCGAGCTTGAAGACCTTGTCATCGGAATCGTGCTTCTTGAGGTCATCGGTTTTGGTCCACTCGACGTCGTTGACGTAGACGTGGGCGGACTCGGGAATGATTGCAGTCCACGTATCGTAATCAGCGGCCTGGGAATCACGGGGAACAAGCGCGTAGCGCATGCCGAATTCCTGGTTGGCGGTGCCATCGGAGTGGGACTTCGCATTGTTCCAGTCTCCGCGCCTGATGGCGTATTCCTTCACAAAGCTCGCGGTGCCGCCATCGATGTAGGCGTCCACTGCCGCCTTCTTGGCCGATTGGGTATCGTTGGGGTCGGTAAGGACGTGCGCGGTCCAGTACTGCTGGGACGACGTGCCTTCCGTGCCGCCCTGGTTCATCTCGTTACCGATCTCGAAGTAACGGACGTTGTAGGGAGTGGGATGGCCCTGGTCCGCGCGGACCTTTGCCCAGTCGGTGCCGCCGTTGGGGTTTTGCCCCACTTCAGCATTGAGGAACTCGACAAGGTCGGCGGCATCGTTGGCATCGCCGCGACCGAGCGCGTAGACGTAGATGATCTCGCTGCCGTGCTCCTGTGCGAAGGTGCCGATTTCCGAGATGCCGAAGTTGGGGGCGATTCCGCCCTGTCCGCTGTTGTTGAAGAAGCCGTGGATCTGGGGCGTGCGATCCTCTTTGTCGCCCAGGGTCTCCTTCCAGTTGAACAGGTTCGAGATGGTACCGCCGGGATAGCGGATGGAACCAAAATCGGATTCATCGTAGAGCTTGGCGAACTCTTCTTTGATCTTCATGGTTTTGGAGTCAAAGGAGCCGTAGCCGTTGAAGGCGTAGCGATGGTTGATGCCGAAGATGCCGTCGTCAATGGTCTTGGTGATGGTATTGGGATCAACGTTGACGGTGAGGCCGAGCGCGTACACCGCGCCAATCGACTCTTCGAGCTTTTTGGTGGCGGACTTGATGGTCTCGAGCGACTCGTTCTCCAGGGCGGTCTCGGCCTCTTTGATGGCGTCTGCGAGAGCCTTGTATGCGTCCGCTCCGTCATCTTGCGCCTGCAGGGACTTCGCCTTCTCGATGAGCGAGGAGAGCTTCTGCTTGGCGTTTACGGATTCGAGTTCTTTGTTTACCTCGGTATAGGAATCATATTTCGCTTTAACCTGCTCGGCGGTGAGGGCGGAGTTCCACAGGCAGACCTCGTCCATATAGCCCTGGAAGCGATCCATGTCGCCTGCGTTCTTGTGCTCACCCAAGATAAGCGGGACGTTTCCCTCGCACAGGGTCTCGGTCCAGGTGCCCGATCCCGCTCGCTCGCCGTTGATGTAGAGCGTGACGGTCTTTGCGGTGCTCTGCTTCACCAGCGTGACGTGATGCCAGGTTCCGCGTCCGGGGTTGTTGCCGAAAACGATGTCGGACCCTCCGATATAGGAGACGTACGCTCCGTCCTGGCGCTGGTAGAGCAGGGTGCGCCCGTTGCCGCCCAGCTGGAGGACGGCCGTCTTCGCTCCGTTTTCCACGCCTGTGTCCGCTTTGAGCCACAGGGAGATCGTGAAGTCGCTTCGCGGGGTGATCGCGTTGGCGATCTGGGCGTTGTGGTCGGTCGTCTTATTGGTAAAGTGCAGGCTCTTGCCAAGAGACTTCACGTCGCTGGCTTCGGCATTTGCACTGGCGAGCGCCAGGTTTAGATTGGTGTCGCTGCCGGTGTTCTTGTTCGCCTGGCCGTCAGTATTGAAATTCCAGACACCTCGAGCCGCGGGAGCCGTCGTATTCGCGGTTTCCGCCCAAGCCTGGACGGGGGAGAGAACGGGCGCGACCGCTGCGGGAACAAGTCCGCAGCCGAGCGTGATCGCCAGCGCTGCTCCGGTGGCGGTGCGTGCGAAGAGCTTCACGGGCGTCTTGCGCGGGGATGCTTTTCTAGGTTTTTGTGTCACAGTACCCTCTTTTCTTTTCGGGTTGCCTGGCGCGCTGCCTAGGGACACGGTGCGCCAAGTGTGCGATAGAAAGTGGGCATAGTGTAACAACTGTTATTTAGTAGACATTGTTGGCTAAACAGGATTCGTTCTACGGCGCCGGCATGACGGTAAACGGTGATTAATCGAACA
>DBEWRE010000030.1:0-41936 GCA_048207125.1 Collinsella sp. | reverse complement strand
TAAACCTCTCGCCCATCGTGCAGCCCTCTCTTCCTTGATGGAATCGTCCACCAGCCTTACCAGCTAGATATAGACCCCCCTCAAACTTTAAACAGCAATAAGGGGCGCTTGCGCAATGAACGCCAAACGCCCCCTATTGATAACTTGAGACCAAATACTATGCCTCAAACGAGAGGTTCTCTCCGTTGCTTTCGATTACCTGCTTGTAATAGTTAAAGCTATCCTTCTTGATGCGCTTGAAGGTGCCGTTGCCGTAGTCGTCCATATCAACGTAGATGAAACCATACCTCTTGGACATCTGGCGTGTGCTTTCACTCACCAGATCGATGCAGCCCCACCAGGTGTAGCCGATAAGATCGACTCCGTCGACATTTATCGCGTCGCTCATGGCGCGAACGTGATCGGCGAGATACTCCATGCGATACGGATCATGCACGCAGCCGTCTTCACTCACCACGTCTTTGGCGCCCAAGCCGTTCTCAACGATAAAGAGCGGCTTGCGATACCTGTCGTACAGCTCCACGAGAGAAATGCGCAGACCAGTGGGGTCAGTCTGCCATCCCCACTCGCTGCTGGGAAGGTGGGGGTTCTTCACTCCGTTAACGGTATTTCCAGGAGCCATATCCAAGCCCGTGGTATCCCCCGCCATGCAACTGGTCATATAGTACGAGAAGCTAACAAAGTCGACCGTGCCCTCGCGAAGAATCTGAGCATCCTCGGGGCGCATCTCAATCTTGTAGCCCTTGCGATCAATCTCTGCGAGCAGATAGCGGGGGTACTCTCCGAATACCTGGATGTCGACGTAACGGTAGATGCCGCGCATGCGCTGCTGGGTTGCTAGGTTATCCTCGGGCTTGCAGGTATAGGGATAGAACATGAGCTTGGTCATCATGCAACCAACCTGTGCATCGGGTACCAACTCATGGCAAAGCTTCACCGCTCGAGCACTCGCAACCATCTGGTGGTGCATCGCTTGGTAAATGACTTCTTCAAATTCCATTCCAGGGAAACGGTCCTCGATGAGGCCGCCCGAGGTCACGGCGTGGCGCAGCATGGCGTCAACCTCGTTGAACGTCAGCCAATACTTCACATAGTGGCCAAAACGCTCGAAGCACGTGCGCGCATACTTTACAAAAAGGTCGATGCACTCGCGAGAATACCAACCCCGATAATCGGTGACCAAAGCCAGCGGCGGGTCGTAGTGGGAAAGCGTGACAAGCGGCTCGATTCCATGGGCACGAAGCTCGCGGAACATATCCTCGTAATACGCGATGCCCTCCTCATTGGGCTCGGGGTCGCGAGGATCGGTATAGATGCGGCTCCAGCAAATCGAAACACGCAAAACCTTATAACCCATCTCGGCAAATGAAGCGATGTCCTCTTTGTAATGATGATAGAAATCGATAGCACGACGCTTTGGATAGTTTGCATCGGCATCGGCAGAGAGCGCCTCTTCAAGATCCTTAGTGCTGAATGCAAACTGTTTGGTAAAGTCCGCAACGCCAACTTCACGATACGGAAGGCAATCCTGAACGGTCATGCCCTTGCCGCCTTCATCCCAAGCGCCCTCTACTTGGTTTGCGGCAGTGGCCCCGCCCCACATAAAACCGTTGGGAAAATGCAGTGGTGAAACGTTCTGATACATTAGACAACCTTTCTGAACCATAATTAGCGAATGATCTTGATGAGGTCCTCGCCTCGCTCTACCGCTCCGGACTCCTTCGCCGCAAAGACATCGAGATAGCTAGCGCAATTCGAGACGACAACGGGCGTGGCAACGGAATACCCCTCTTTAACAATCGCGTCGATATCAAACTCCACAAGCACCTGGCCTTTCTTGACCGCGTCGCCTTGAGAGACTTTGCTCTCGAAATGAGAGCCACCAAGATTTACGGTATCCATACCAATATGGATAAGGCACTCGACACCCTGCTGAGATGTAAGCCCAACCGCATGCTTTGATGGATAGATCGCGGTCACAACTCCATCGAACGGAGCGGCAACGATGCCCTCGCTAGGAATTACCGCAACGCCCTTGCCCAGAGCTTCAGAGGAGAAAGCCGGGTCGTCGACCTGAGAAAGAGCCACGACCCCACCAGATACGGGGCTTGCCATTACATCAACGGCAACAGAAGCGATGGCAGATGCCTCGGCGCGCTGGGACATGGAAACTGCAGTCTCTTGACCATCGACGGAGCTGGCAGCCTTCCTGCCAAAGCTAAAGCGAGCCGGATAGCCCTCCCCCTCATCGATACCGAAAAAGATGGTAAGGCCGCAGCCAAGAGCAACGGCGATGGCCATGCCGATGCAGAAGAACATGAAATGCTCGTCCATGAAAACCGGGAGCGAAAGGATGCAGGAATTAACGTAAGCGTTTGACGTGCAGCCCCAGAAGGCAGTCCAAGCACCCGCGACACCGCCAGCAATAATGTCAGCAATCAGCGCATTACGGAAAACCATGAGGACACCGTAGATGCCGGGCTCGGTAATGCCGATAAAGGAAGAGATGAGCGTAGACATGCCGATCTCTTTGTTTTGCTGCTTCTTCGCGCAGATCCAAACGCCCAAGCAAACGCCTACGATTGCCATAGTGCCCATGGTGTTGACGGGAAGAATGATGTCGTATCCGTAGTTAGTAATATTGTTCAAGCACACAGCGCCCAAGGAAAGGTGCATGCCGGTAAAGACCAGCAGAGAGCGAGTAGCTCCGATTACGGCGCCCGCCAGGATAGGCGAGAACGCGAAGAGGCTGGTAAATACCCATGCGATACCCTGGCTAATGTAGTTTGCGATAGGGCCGGTGACAACCAGGGTAACGGGAACCATCACGATCATCGTCGCAAGAGGCGTGAATACAAGGCGCAGCTGCTTGATCATATGCTTATCGACAAAAGCATAAACGTACTTGAGAACCCAAACGCTCAGCATAATTGGGATAGAGCTTGCGGCGTACTTCACAAAGGGAATGGGAAGGCCAAACAAGCTCATAGGAGCGGCGCCCTCAGCAAGCCCCGCGGTCATAGTGGGATACAGCAAGCAGCCTGCAAGAACCAGTGAAAGAGCGGTATCCGTCTTAAAACGCTTCGAGGCAGACCAGGCGATAAGGAATGGCAAGAAATAGAATACCGAGTCTGCGGCGATAGTCATTACCTTGATGAGATCCATATCGGCTGTAAAGCCAAGATAGCTCGTCATAATCGTAATGATGCCCTTTAGAATACCCAGACCACCGAGCGCGGGAATCACGGGCAAGATGATCGCGGCAACCGTCTCGAACAAACCGCCGATTCGGAATTTTTTCATCTCCTCTTTGTTGCGCTGCACATCTTGAGCCAGCTTTTCCTTGGCATCGCTAGAACCGGCGCCAAGAGCAGCCTGGACAGCGCTACACACCGCATCGACCTCGCTGCCGATAATGACTTGAAGTTGCTCGGTCTTACCAGCAACGCCCAGCACTCCGGGAATCCCGGCAAGTCCCTGCTCGTCCGCCAAGGAGCGATCATGCAAATAGAAGCGCAAGCGTGTTACACAATGGAACACCTCGCGAACATTCGAGGGGCCTCCCACCTTATCCAATATTTGGCTCGCAAGTGTCTGCGTATCCATATTCTCTTCCTTTCCGGTGTTCTTATTGGGAACTAGCTATGCACGGGCCTGCGAACCGGATCCATTTCTCGCGCGACCGTTATCGAATCACCCATTAAGCGCTCTCGAGCACGCCCCCTTCTCGGGCAATTCGGATGCATCAAATCAAGCTTGAGAGCCAGTGGAGAGCTCTCGCACCTTTTTGCCGTACACACGCTCCAAATGAATTGTCAGATACATCAACTCATCTTCAGAAACGCGGTGGCTGTACATCTTCTGGATGAAAGACGCCACCTGCTTTGCGCAGGCAAACGAATCGGCATATTGCCGGCTAACCATATCGAACAGCTGACGATCGTGAGCCGATGCTCCGCCATCGCCCGAAACGATACGCGAAGCGAATAGCTTGAGATGAATCATCAACCGGTAATAATCGAGAGAGTCTGCATTGATCTCAATTTTGAAATAGTTACGTATAAGAGAGTTGATTCCCTGAACCATGCGAGTAATCTGGAAGGTGTCGTCCATGCTGGCGCCGCTATCAGCGTTCACCAAATGAAGTGCGATAAACGCCGCTTCATCCTGAGGAAGTTCGACGTCAAACCGCTTATCAAGATAAGAAACCGCCTCGCAAGCGCATTCGAACTCCTCGCGATACAGCATCTTCGTCTCGAACAGAAGCCTGTTGCGAATCGTGATTCCTTTACGGCATCGTTCGATAGAGAAATGAATGTGATCGGTTAAGCTCAGGTACAAATTATCGTCAAGGTTTCTACCTAGACGCATCTTCGCGTTACCGATAATGGCCTGGGCAGCCTCGAAGTATTCTTCGGGAATCTCCGCGATCATTTCCCCAAAACGGCGAGAGAGCTCCGAAACATCTTGGGTAAACAAACGATCGACTTTAGCTTCATCGATTACGTCACCACGGCGCTTTTTGAACGCAACGCCGCAACCCATAACGATGACATCGCGTCCTTCATCATCGACCGCAACGGCGATGTTGTTGTTCAGCACCTTAGCGATGATCACGGTCAACCTCCAT
The DNA here is from genome assembly GCA_048207125.1 of Collinsella sp. Taxonomy (GTDB): domain Bacteria; phylum Actinomycetota; class Coriobacteriia; order Coriobacteriales; family Coriobacteriaceae; genus Collinsella. The sequence continues at coordinate 37,306 of DBEWRE010000030.1, read as the reverse complement.
ACAAAAACGCGGGCAATAACGAAAGGCAATTTCTTGCTCATCTTTCGGTATTGCCCGCGTCTGCGGTAACAATCCTCATCAAGTGAGAACGTATGAGTTTGTCTACACATAAACTAAAGGCGATTTAGCCCAGAGTCAAGACGCATCTTAGAAAGGTACTCGAATTGCCGTTCACGGACTCTTTAGTACCGTTCGCCACATCCCGTCAATAGTGCCCCTACGCACCGGCGTCGCCTTCAGGAGCCAGCTCATCCCCTTCTTCGTCATCCACCTCCACGACGGCGCGAATCTCACAGATCAGGTAGTCCTCGTCCACATCAGCCATAATCCCGTAGCGCTTGCCCGCAGGGTCGAGCGCCGTCGCCAGCACCTGGTCCGTATGCCCGGGAATGAACGCCGGGTCGTCCTCCAGCGCGAACTCCACGCCGTACTCCCGCTGCAGGTAATCCAAGATCTTCGCGCGGTTTGACTCCGCAACGGCATCCAGCCCCTGCCTCGCCTCTTGCGTCGCGCTGGGCACGCCAAACGAAAGGTCCTGCGAATCCAACAGGTCCTGGCGCTCCGCGGCATCCTGCCCCATCTGCTCCACTTCCTGCTGCATCTCCTGCCAGCGCTCCACCTTGCGATCCACCTGCCACACGCGCAACGAGAGGAACACCGCGAGCAGCACCATGCTCGCCAGCACGCTCAACACCTCTCGCCGGCGCTTCGCATATTCCTCCCGGCGCCGCACAAAGAGCGCGCGCAGGGCGTCCTGCCCTGCCGCCCGTCCAAGCGCCCGCTCCAGCTCGTCCAGATCGCGTCGACGCATGCGGCGCGCGTAGGGACGAAGAAGGTTCGCCACAGCCTGATCCGCGCCCTCCACATCCATGTACTCCGTCGCAGGCAGGCGCCGCAAGGCCGCCACGGCGTCCCCGGTGCTGATCAAATCATGCTCAAGGTCATCGATCCAACGCATCGCGTCCTCGCGATGTCGGATATCTCGAAGCATCTTATCGACCATATAGTCCGACTCGCCGCCGGTCGCGTCCTTCCCCGCAGAAGCTCCCGATGCCCCTGCGGCCCATGCGGCCTCCGAAGCCTCCGCCTCGACATCGGCGAACACGCCGTCCCCGCGTGCGATGCGCGGACGAGATGTCTCGGGCGCGTTGTCATGCGCGGGCTCCGTGGACTTCGCCGACGCCCCCGCCATCTCGGTCGCCGCCGCCATCTCGGTCGCTTTCGCTGCCTGCCCCTTCGCCGCCACGGGCTCCGGCGGCGCAACGTTTACGTCAAGCGAGGGCGAGACGTCCTCGGACGCGCCCTTGGAACCGCGGGCGATGAGTAGCGCGCGCTCATAGGCGGACTGCACCAGCTGAAAACCCTCCGGATCGTCTTCTGGGTGATGCTTGGCAAGCTGCCGCGCATAGGCCCGCTTGATCGACCGCGCATTCGAAGTGGGATCGATATCCAAGATCTTCCAGATGTTCACAGCGACTCCTCGTCCCAGCGCCCGCCCCAATCATCGTCCGCATCGTCCGCATCGTCCGCATGCTTAAAGAACGCGTTGTCGTCTTTGAAAGACTCGATCTCATCAAGCACTGCGTTGAGCTGCCGGGTCTTCACAACCAGCACCTTTAAGCTGTTGGAATTCAAGCTGCTTGCAAAATCCGAGGTCAGAACGCGTAAATAGTCTCGAACCTCATCGCTGCCCTCCGCCGCAACGCGCAGCGCGCGCTCCAACGCCAGCTCCGCGTCCACCCGCGCCGGCTCCATGCGCGCGGCAAGCTGGACCTCTTGGAGCCGCGCTAAAACGCCCGCGCCCTCGTCCCAGCAAGACCCGTTGTAGACGCGCCGCGTGACATCCCCCGTGGAGTGCACGCGAACTTCCACGCCCAGCATCGAATTGATGTCGTAGGTAAACGTGACGGTAAAGGGCTCCGGCTCCTTGGCGTTGCGAGGCAGGGGCACCACAAGCTCGGTCAGCCGCTCGTTGTCCTTGGCGTACATGTTCTCCCCTTGATACACCGCCACGCACGCCTTGCGCGAGCCAACCTGCGAATTGGCATACACATGCGAGCTGCTCGCCGGCAGGGTGGAGTTGCGCGGGATGAGGACGGACGCCAGGGGCTCGAAGGGCGGATGGGGGTTGCGCACGTCGGTCGAAAGCGAATGCGGGCAGATGTCCGTCAGCACCACGTTTCCGACGCCCTGCGCGCGCTGCTTGATGCCCACATAGGTGCCCAGCCCCAGCGCCACGGCGACGTCGCAATCCTCCGCGCGCGTCACGGGCACCGCCAGCAACCGCTCAAGGTAGCCGCGCACCACCGGCATGCGGCTTGACCCTCCCACCAGCACCGCGCGCGAGATCTCCTCTGCGGGCACGTCGGAGTCGTACACCGCCTGTTTAAGCGGGCGCTCGATGCGCGTGAACAGGGACTCGGCAAGCTCGAAGAGCCTCTTGTTGGTTAGATGGAGCACCTGGGGCAGGACCGGAATAGAGCTGCGCAGCGACACGCGGGAATCCTGCTCGCAAAGCTCTCGCTTGGCGCGCTCGGCCTCTCGCAGCAGCGTTTCGCGCTGGGCGCTGCCCAGGGTGTTGATGGCCACGCCGTTGATACGGCACGCCTCCTGGGCGATCAGCAGGTCGAAGTCGCTGCCGCCCAGCTGGTTGTCGCCCGCCACCGCGCTGATGCTCACCACGTTGTCGAAGCAGTCGACCACGGAGACGTCCAGCGTACCGCCGCCGAAGTCGAACACGCAAAAGGTCTCGTCCGACGGATACTCCCCCGCGGCGGCACGGGCGACGGAGCGCGGGCTCGAGAAATGATGCCCTAGCGCCGCCGCCGAGGGCTCGTTGACCAAGCGCTCCACGCGAACGCCCGCGAGCGCTCCCGCGCGCTTGGTCGCCGCACGCTGCGCCACATCGAAGTAGGCGGGAACGCTTACCACCGCCTCGTCCACCCGCTCGCCCAAAAACTCTTGCGCATCCGCCACCAGCTGGCCAATCACGCATGCGGAGAGTGCCTCCGGCGTGAACCGGCGGCCGCCCAGGTTATACGTCGCGTCCGCGCCCATCTTGCGCTTGAAGCGCGCGACGGTGCTTTGGGGCTGCGTCACCAGCCGCTCTTGGGCGATACGGCCCACCACGGCGCCGCCGTCCTTGTCCACGCTTACCACGCTGGGGGTGAGGTACTCGCCAAACTGGTTGGGAACCAGCTGTGCGCGGCCGTCTTTGTACACCGCTGCCAAACTATTGGTTGTCCCCAGGTCTATGCCCACGATCGCCATATGCGCTCCTTGCAGCCGACGGCGAACAGATAGGGCGGATTGTACCAAATTGTGGGTCTCACGATATAGCCGCCGCGCTTGGAGTGATGGGCCCCAGCGGCGCAACCCAAGTTTCCCCCGTCCCGCCGCGGGCCCCTATAACCATTCGGCACTCTCGCGCAGCCTTTTGCATAGGCCGTTGGAAACTGGAAATACTACTGACATCTAACTCAAAAACGTTACAAGTTATAATATTTTATGTTAAAGGGGCGTCCGATGCCGATGACATATCGCGACGCCGTCCAATACGTTCTCGCAAGGGACGGCGTATTCCTCAACCACGGACGAGAGCATGACACGTTCGTTATGCCCTGGGGAACCAAAATTCGCATTCTGCGCCATCGAGGCGACCTATCGCCTGGCGTGGAAAACGATATCAAGAAAAGGGCAGACGGCATTAGAAGATGAACGCACCAAGAATCGGGGAGACCGAATCGATATGCAGAAGGGAGCGGCAGTGGACAGATATCTTTACGAGGCGATATTGACCCCCTATGGCGATACGTATGAAGTCTGCTTCCCAGAACTCAATCTCTACACCCAAGGAACCAGCCTTGCCGACGCTGCCTATATGGCACAGGACCTTCTCACCATGGACATTGCCGAGCGACTTGAAGCCGGAGAGGACGTCCCCCATATTGGATCTTTTGGAGCTACGGGGGCCGTATCCGCCGGCAGCATCGCGATGGGCATCATGGCTCTTGTTGAAGCGGGATGCGAACGAACCGAGACCATGACCGTTGCGGAAGCCGCCGACATCCTCAACGTTAGCCGCGCCAGAATCTACGCGCTCGTGAAGGAAGGGACCATCCGCTCGGAGAAGGTGGGGAGCTCCCGCCTGCTCAACGCTCAAGACGTTATGGACCGTTTTAACAGCCCGCGCAATCCCGGAAGACCGCACAAGCATCGTAACGGGGCAAAGCCGGCGTTGCCGTCGACTACGATGGGGGCAGCAACGCCTGCGACCGCAGCGAAAAGCGAGCAGGCGCTTTAAACCAACCCCTACGCGCGAGACAAACGCTAGGCAGGGGGAGTCTGGACGGACGCATCTGGACGAGGCGACGCTGCCGCAGAAGGCCTTGCCACAGCGGCGCCTGAACAATGCATCCTCCGCATACGCTACAATATGCCGCAACGCTTCAGCCGAATCCTCGCCGCGCACTCCCCGTCACGCGATCCAACGCATCGCATGGCTAGCGACCCCCCCAGGACAGGAGCACTCATGCAAGACCCCGTCTCCAACCCGCCCTCGTCCACCGCCGCCCCCTCGTCCGCGGCCCCGTCCTCGTCCTCAGCCGCCTCCGCGCCCTTGGCTCCAAAGCGCCCGTCATGGGGGCAATCGCCTTACGAGAATCTGACCGCGCAACAGGTCGCCGACCAGCACGTCGCGTGGATCAAGAAGCGTCGTCTCATCTTCATCCCAACCGAGATAGCCGTCTTTGCGGCGGCGCTTTCCGTCATCGCACTCAAACCGCCCGCCGCAGGCGTCATCTACCTCGCGCTACTTGCCGCCGCCGTCGCGATTTCCCTCCTGCACAGAGCGCGGGCGACCGCTCGGTTCAGCTCCCTGCACCAGATCTGCAGCCACGAATGCGACCCCGCCAAGTACCGCACCGTTATGGAAATCCTTGTTGCCGCCGACGCGCACGACCGCTCCCGCAACATCCTCGCCACCGAGCAAGCGCGCGGCCTCTACTACCAAAACGAGCCCATGCGCGCGCTGCAGCTGCTCTCGCAGGTCAGCTTCAAATCCCCCAAGAACCCCTATTGGCTCGCGGTCCTCTCGATCGAGGCCATGTGTCGCCATGCCGCGGGCGATTCCGCGGGCGAGTCGTTCGCGCTGTCGCGCCTGGAAGAGCTTGAGCGCAAGGCGGCTTCGGGCAGTGACCTGGCCCGAGAGCTCGGCAAACTGAAGGCTCGCTACCAGGTCATACTCAAAGACCCCGCAGCATGGACCCCGCAAGACGCCGCGTTCATCCGCGACGGCCTCGGCCGCGCGCAGAGCCCCTTGGAGTACGCCAGCTGGCTTTTGGACGAATGCACCTGGGAGCAGCTCCACGGAGACCCCGCCCGCGCCCGGCAGATTATCGCGTTTTTGGACGAGATGCGGCTGACGCCCCTCCATAAGAAGCGCCGCGATGCCCTGGCGTCTGCCTTGGGCTTGAAGATGGAAACGGAGCCGCAGCCGTCTCTCTAGCCAGGCGTCCGCTACGCACGGCACCCCGCGCCCTCCCCGCCCGCGTCTTGCACCCTCGCCACGCATGCTCACCTTGCACGTCCTCGTCGCGTGCACGGGTGTACACTTGCCTCATCGTCCGCAGAAGGATCGACCCCCGCCTGCGGCCGCACTATATCAGCGTTCAAGCAGGTGAGGATATGTCAGCAACCAACACTTCAATCGCGTTCACCAACGCTACCCTCCTCGACGGCACCGCCTCCATGGAGCCGCGCCCCAACATGACCATCACCGTGGACCGCGGCGTCATCACCGGCATCGCCCCGGACGCCATCGCCCGCATCGAAGACAAGGCGCGCGTCATCGACCTTGCCGGCGCCTACCTGCTGCCCGGCCTCATCAACATGCATGTGCACCTATGCGGATCGGGCAAACCGGTCTCCGCGGGCGACGCCGGCAGCCTTATGAAGAAGCTCGATAACCCCGTGGGTCGCGCCATCGTCCGCCGTATCCTTAAAGGCAGCGCGCAACAGCAGCTCGCCAGCGGCGTCACCACCGTGCGCGGCGCCGGCGACCCGCTGCTGTGCGACCTGGACGTGCGCGACGCCATCAACGCCGGCAAGTACCCCGGACCGCGCCTGGTCTCGCCCGGCACCGGCGTCACCGTGCCCGGCGGACATGGCGCGGGACTCTTCGCGCAGGTTGCGAACACCCCGCAAGAAGCCGCGTCCATGGTGCAGTCGCTCGCCCAGCGCTGCGCGGACGTGATCAAGCTCTTTGTCACCGGAGGCGTCTTCGACGCGACGGAGCCCGGTGAGCCCGGCGTGGTGCGCATGTCGCCCGATATCGCCCGCGCGTCCTGCGAGGCGGCGCACAAATACGACATACCCGTCATGGCGCACGTGGAGAGCACCGAGGGCGTGCGCATCGCGCTTGCGGCGGGCGTGGACACCATCGAGCACGGCGCGCCCATGGACGATGAGATCCGCGAGCTCTACCTATCCCGCGACGGCGAGCAGCTTTCCGGCCGCCCCGCGTCGGTCACCTGCACCATCTCGCCCGCGCTTCCCTTCGCGCTGCTCGATCCGGAAAAGACCCGTTCTACCGAGGTCCAGAAGATCAACGGCGACATCGTGTGCGCGGGCATTATCGAGAGCGCCCGCCAGGCCCTTGACGCCGGCATTCCCGTCGGTCTGGGCACGGATTCGAGCTGCCCTTTCGTCACCCAATACGACATGTGGCGCGAAGTCGCCTATTTCGCCAAGTACGCCGGGGTTTCCAACACCTTCGCCCTGCACACCGCCACCCAGGTCAATGCCCAGCTGCTGGGCTTGGGCGACGTTTGCGGCACCATCGAGGTGGGCAAGGAGGCCGATATCATCACGGTGCGCGAAAACCCGCTGGAGGACCTCACCGCCCTGCGCGACGTGACCCACGTGATGGCGCGCGGCGTGCTGGCGGACAAGCTGCACGTCAAGCACATGAGCGAGCTGGATGCCGACCTCGACTGGATCATGGAGCAGCCCGCGAACCTCATCGTCCCCTAAAGCGGGCACAGGCCGCCGCAAGGTGCCGGCGGATCCTCATACACCCACTCACCCCAGCGAACCGCACACCCGAACCACTCCGGCGCCACGATGTGCCGGGGTGGTTTCTTTATGAGCGCGGACCGGCTTCATTACGCAATTCGGAGGAAGCGCGCCATCGAATAGCTGCGGCGGAAATATCACGCGAAGACCGAGCGGCCATCCTGAGAAGACGTAGCGTGCAGAAAGCGGGCGCGCACCGCGCTTTGCTACCACGTGCCCGCCCGTTGGGGCGAGCCATTGATCAAGCGAGGCCGTGGAGGAACAAGCTATGGGTGTGTATCGAGACGTCGAACGCGATATAAGGCAGATGGCAAACTACTGGCTGCTTAGAAAGTTCCAGTTCTTAGACTGGACCAACGAGGTCTTCTTCTCCTACATAGATCCCGACTGCCGGCTATTCGATCTGGAAAACGACAAGCAGATGATCTTGAGCATGTGCTTTACCGAATGGCTGCTCTTCGAATGCCCCCTGCGCGACGACCTCACCCCGCTGGAGCTCTATCTTAAAGAGTGCCCCATGCGCGTGTCGCAAGACTCCTTAGATAGGCTGCTGCAGGTACGCGATACGCAATTCTTTTCCCGATTCGCCATTCTTGAAAAGGATGCCTCCACGGGCATCAGCGCGCTAAGAGATGTGCGGACTGGCCGCCGCTACGACGTTTACGACCAGCATCTATGCGAGGTCGAGCACTGGAAAAACGGCACCATAGCCGAGCGCATAGGCTGCATAGACGGAAATTGGCAGATAGTCGGGCAGGTGCGCATGTATGACCGCGCCGAAGCGAGCAAGGTTCCCGCCGACGGGCCGGGCGAATTCCATCCAGAGGACCGCGAGACGCGGCCGGAGCTGCAAGATGCCAGCTACTTTATCCGTCTAGTGCGCGACCTGCTCTCCCCCGACGGGCGCTATCAAGACACGTTGAAGGTGCGCACGGCTTAGGGGCTGTATAGGGCTGTTCCCCTTTGTATTCAAGCCATGCTGGAGCGAGAGCCTTTTGAATCCCTGAGGGCTATTGTCCCGATGGTTGGTTATTATCGGAGTATGCCGTGCACCGAAAACCCCGAAGATCACGCCGGCATAGGCTTCGATGCATACGGAAGACTCCTTGAGGTTGTAGCGGTAAGAAACGCTCACGGCGACTGGATCATCAAGCACGCGCAAACTCCCCCGCAGGAGTCAATTAAACGCGAGCTGGGCTTAGGAAAGAGGGGAAGATGAACGACAGGCAGCTTTGCGAAATGTTCGGAACAACCCTTGAAGAAGTTGAAGCCGACGTTGAAAAGTACGAAAGAGGAGACTTTTCTGACTTTGACTTTTCCAAGCTGATAGAGGGAGGACCGGCAGCCAACGAGAATCCAATGGGAGAACAAGCGATGGCTGAATACAGATTGAAAGACGGCACCGTTCTTACGGAATCCGATATCGAAAAGATGGCAGAGGCGTGCTAGAAGGGGAAATATCCCGGAAAGCCTGGTGAATGGATAATTCGCCCCGTAGGGCGCCCTCCCCTTGCCGATGAGCCGCTCGTTAGCGTCAACGTGAAGTTTCCCCGCTCTATGGTCGAAGCAATAGACGCTCGATCGAGCAATCGATCCGACTACATTAGAAATGCCGTCGCTTTGACGCTTTAGTAAAAAAAGCCGGGCGGACCGACGCATATGCGAAACGGTCCGCCCGGCGATTCCAGACGACTGGTGTAAGGGTGGCGAGGTTACTCCTCGACGGCCTCGAACTGATCCGGGCCAACGCCGCAGACGGGGCAGATGTAGTCCTCGGGAAGCTCGGGGGTGTCGACCTCGACCTCGAAACCGCAGACAACGCAAACAAACTTGTAGGTCTTCTCGTCGCTCATGGCGAACCTTCCTTTCACAGGCGAATGAACAATAGTAGAAGTATATCCATCCCGCACAGATGCATGCGCGAAATTGAAATCTTCTCAAGCGGACGGTCGCGCTGGAACCCCCTCGCGGCGCACCCTCTTTTGCTACCGTTTTTATACCATCTGATACGTTGCCGTGCAAGTATCAATACAGAATCCTAATAAGGATTATCACGACCCGGCGACATCCGCCAGACGGCGTCGATAGGCTAGGCCTGATAGGACGATGCCTTGGGCGGCGTCTTGCCCTTAAGGGTCGAATGGTAGTACGAATACGTCAAGGGCTCTTCGTCCGAAACGCGCTGCGCCTCTACCACGTCGCCGATAAACAGGTAATGGGTGCCCACGTCCACGGTGTCGCGAAGATCGCAGGAGAATACGGCGCAGACGTGCTGCGGGCTGTAGGGGCATCCGTTGGCCGTGCGCTCCTCGCCATACTTCTCGAACTTGTCGAACGTATTGGAGCTGCGGAAGCCGAAGTTGCCTATGTAGGGCATATCCGCCGTCTTGTCGATCGCGGTGACCGCGAACTTACCCGCCTTAGCGATGACGTCGGCGGTGACGTTGTCCTTGTGCACGGCGACCATCATACGCGGCGGCTCGGCGGTGACCTGCGTCGCGGTGTTGATGATGCAGCCGGCCTTGAGGCCGTCGGCCTCGGATGAGACCACGTACAAGCCGTAGCTCATGGTGAAGAAAGCAGTTAGATCCATAGCGTCCCCTCTTGACGTAACCATGCCGCCGCGACGCACGGTCGCGAAGCGAGGCGATGCCCCGGTCCGCACGTCGCGACACCTGTAAACAAGATTCTACCCGCGCGCCCCCGCTTGCAAGCGCGAACCTCCGCAAGCGGGGCCGCTGCAAACGCGAGGGCGCGCGGGCAGTCAATTCATATCGGTGATGCGGACGTCGACGTCGCGCGAACAAGGCCCGAGGGGCGTTACGGACGGCGTCTAGCGACTGCGGGCCTTGAGCGCTCGATCGATCTCGCGCTGCATGTCGCGCTTCGCCATGTCGTCGCGCTTGTCATAGAGCTTCTTGCCGCGACCCAGGCCCAGCAGCAGCTTGACGCGGCCGTTGTCATCGAAATACAGCTCGAGCGGCACCAGGGCGTATCCCTTGTTGCGCAGCTTGCCGTCCAAATAGTCGATCTGCTTGCGGTGCAGCAGAAGCTTGCGGCGGCGATCAGGGTCGCGGTTGAAGATGGAACCGTGCGAGTATGGATGGATGTGGACGCCGATGAGCCAGCACTCGCCGCCGCGGATAAGCGCGAAGGTATCGGTGATCTGGCAGGCGCGCTCGCGCAGGCTACGTACCTCGGTGCCCGCGAGCACCACGCCGCACTCGAAGGTCTCATCGATAAAGTACTCGTGATGCGCCGAGCGGTTCTTGGCTATGGTCTTGCGCTCTTTACGGCTGGGCATGGCTACTCCCCCGCTCCGTCCGAACCGCCCTCTGCCGCGCCGTCGCCCGCGGAACCGGCGGCGCGCTCGGCCTTGAGCTCCGCATCGGACTCGTGGATAAGCTTGATGAGCGCCTTGCACGCCTCCTCGCCCACCAGATGGTGCGCGCGGACGGTGAGGTCGGTCGCCATGGCGGCATCGCCCTGGGCGGCGGCGTCGGATGCGCACATGAGCAGGCAGACGGCGATCTCAGCGTTGGGCGTCGTGGGGACGCCCTCGAGAACCAACTCGCCCATGACATGGTCATCGGTCTCTTCCGCGACTTCGGGGTGCTCGCCCATGAGACGATTCACCAAGCGGACCACGCGCTGCTCGGCGGGCGCCAGGCGCTGCGCGATGCGGGCGCAGGCTGACGCCGCGGACGCACGATCCTCGTCCAAGAAGAATTGTCCTAGGTTAGCGTAGGCGCGAGCAGCGGAGCGGTTATCGGATGCGCGCTCGATGACGGAGTTGCTCAGAGCCGCCCATTCCTGCACGTCCCCCAGAACGCGGAAGAGCTCCGCGAGGTCGAGACGGTAGTTGCAGTTCATGGGATTCCAGCGGACGGCCTGCATGAGAGCGTCGCGAGCGGGTTCCCATTGCTGTTGGCGAATATAGGCGAAGCCCAGCGCGCCATAGAGGCGGTCGACGGGAGCCTCCATCTGCACCAGTTCGCGCGGGTCGCGCTCGATACGACGATACGCCAGGCGCTCAAAGGGATCGGCGAAGCTGAACCACTGCGTCTTAGATGTATCGGAGCACTCCGCCTCGACGTACTCCTCGAGCATCTCGACGAGCTTCTCGAGCAGCGGCACCGCCGTCGCCAGGTCGCCGGTCACAAGGAAGTTCTCGGCGTATTCGATATCATGGGCATCGATAGGTAGATCCATGGTTCCTCCTGTAAAGACAATCAGCCATCAGTGTAGCGCAAGCCGTGCGGCTACGGGCGAGCGGGCTGCGGGGGCGTCGCCGCGCGCACAGGCGTCACGGCATGAACGAGCTTGAAGTCAAGGTGGCCGCGCATGACGTTGACGCCGGCGACCTCGATCACCATGCGGCGCCCGAGCTCGATGACGTCACCCGTGGACGAACCGGTGAGCGTGAGCGAGTCCTCGTCCAGCTCCCACCACTCGCCACCAAGATTGCCCATGCGGATCAGCCCTTCCGCGCCGGTGTCGTCCAGACGGACAAAGACGCCCATGCGGTCGAGCCAGGACACGGTGCCGCAGAAGCGCTCGCCTATGCGCTCGCCGTAGTACTGGGCGACCTTGACCTTCTGCGTGGCGTGCGCGGCCGCGTCTGCCAAGCGCTCGCGGTCGCTGGCGTGGCGGCACAGTTGCGGCGCGATCTGGTCGAGCGCCTGCCTGCCCGCGCCCACCAGGGTCGCCGCCCGCTCGCGGACGCCCTTCTTACCAAATCGCTCGCGAGCGAGCGAGACCTTGAGGGCGCGATGGATGAGCAGGTCGGGGTAACGGCGGATGGGGCTGGTGAAATGGCAGTACGCCGGCGCCCCCAAGGCGAAATGGCCCTGGTTGCGCGGCTTGTACACGGCTCGCTGCATAGCGCGGAGCAGCAGCGCGTTCACCAGAGCCTCGAAGGGGGTGCCGTGCGCCGCCTCCACCCCCCGTTCGATGGCGTGGGGATCTCCCAACTCGATCGCGGACGCCTGCTGAGCGGAGATGGCGCCCAGGTCCGCAAGGACCCTCGCCGCGGCGACCAGATTATCCGGCGACGGGGCCTCGTGCACGCGGAACGCGGCGGTAACGCCCTCGTCTGTCAAGCGCTCTGCCACGCATTCGTTCGCGAGCAGCATAGCCTCCTCGATGAGCGAGGTCGCATCGCTGCGGGTTCGGTTCACCAGCTCTACGGGATACCCCTCATCGTCCAAGAGCGCATGGACCTCGACCGTTTCGAAATCGATGGCGCCGCGCTCATGCCGGATCTGCTGGCGCGCATGGGCGAGTTCGTCGGCGTCCCGCAAAAATGCGGCCAAGTCGACCCCGCAGACCGCCGCCTCTTCGAGGCAAGCGCGGGCGCGCCGGCACGCCTCGTCCACGCCCAGCGCGAGCGGATCTTGCAGCAGCGCGTCGGCGGCGGCGTAATCCATGCGAACGCGAGAGCGGATGACGGAAGGGTACATCTCGTACGAACGAACGCGTCCGGATGGCGCAAGCTCCATATCGACCGTGAACGCCAAACGGTCCTCGCGCGGAACCAGCGAGCACAGGTTGTTCGACAGGCGCTCCGGCAGCATGGGCAGCACGCGGTCCGCAAGATAAACCGACGTGGAGCGCGCGCGGGCCTCGAGGTCAATCGAGCTCTCCCACGCCACGTAATGGGAGACGTCCGCGATATGGACGCCCAAGCGCCAGCCGCCATCGTGCGCGCGCTCAATGGAAACGGCGTCATCGAAGTCGCGGGCGTCCACGGGGTCGATGGTGATGAGGAAGCGGTCGCGGATGTCGCGGCGCAACGGGTCGGCGAGCGCGCCCTCCACGTCCAAGTCCAAAGCCTCCGCCTCTTCAAGGGCGCGGGGATTGTAGGCATCGCTGAGGTCGTAGCGGGCCATGATGCACTGGATGCCCAGATCCGGCGCGTCCGCATCTCCGATACGGCGCTCGATGGACGCCACGCCGGACTCGAAACGGGACGGATAGGTCTCGATGCGGGCGGAGACTATGTCGCCCTCACGCACCCGGAAACGCTTTGGACTCTCATCCGTGGGAAGGATGAAGAAATCCTGCTTGATGCGAGCATCCAACGGGTGAACCACGCCCAGCGGGCCGTTTTGAGAAAACGTGCCTATGACCGAGGTGAAGGCGTGCTCGATTACGTCTTCGACAAGCGCCCGGCGCTCGCCGCGGGGCCCGCGGGTGAGGCTTACGTGCACGCGGTCGCCGTTCATGGCCTCGCGAAGCCCGCGGTTGGTGAGCTTGAACTCGCCCTCGGCGCACTCGACGTAACCCGCGCGCTCGGTTATATGGACCGTGCCTATAAGGCCGGCTTGCCTCTGGCTGCGCGCCGGACCCTTATGGCCGCCGCGCCCCCTCTTCTTGCGTCCCAACGACGCACCCCCTTTCGCGCACGCCGTAGTGTGCCGACGGCGCGTATAGATATCAACAGCGGCTCCTCGTCCAAAGAAACGAGAGGGCCGCAGACGTCAGTAGTTATACCCAAACAAAACCCGGACGGGACTTGGGCGCGGCGGCGCCATGTTGCGCCCACGTTGCCGAAGTCCCGTCCGGGATATACGTGCAAGCTGTCGTGGCCCTACGGCCAACCCGATGAATACCTTTAGGGACGAATACCCCCGCTACGCGCTACACCTTGAGGTAGCGGCGCATGGCGATAGCCGAGCCGAAAAGACCGATGACGATGCCCACCAAGATAAGCGATCCGTACGTTGCCAGGTACATGTTCATGGTCACGTTGAATGGCATGAACTTGAGGTTCTCCTGAATCAAGGGCATCAGGAAGTTGCGGACCAGCTCCAGGCAGCCGATGGCGAGAAGCGAGCCCAACAGCGCCTGCAGGACGCCCTCCGCCACAAAGGGCCCGCGGATGAAGCCGTTGGAAGCACCCACCAGTCGCATGATAGCGATCTCGCGACGGCGCGCGGTGATGGACAGGCGGATGGTGTTGTTGATGAAGATGAACGCCACGAAGGTGAGCAGCGCCACCAGCACCACGGCCGCCAAGCGGATGTAGTCGGTGAACTGGAACAGGCGAGCGACCTCTTCCTGACCGTACAGAACCGACTCGTCCACGTTGCCGCCGTCCACGATCTTCTGGAAGTCGGGGTCCTGCTTGATCTTGTTGGCCATCTCCTCGACCTGGCTGGGCTCGTTCATCTCGATGGTGTACGAGCGGGGCAGCGGGTTCTCGCCGTCCAAGGCGGAGATGGTGGCGTCGGCGTCGCTGGAGCTGCTCTGAAAGTCCTCCAGGGCATCGTCCTTGGTCTTGAACTCGACGTTCTTGACGTTGTCCCAACCCTCGATCTTCTCCATGAAGTCCTCGACCTCTGAGTCGGAGGCGTCGTCGGAGATGAACGCGCTGATCTTAACGGTGTCCTGGACGCTGCCGATCATGGAGTTGATCATGGCGGACCCGACGATGAACAAACCGATGATGAACAGCGACAGGAAGATGGTGATGACCGCGCCCAGCGACGTGGTCCAGTTGCGGGTGAAATGGCTGCCTGCCTCGCGCAGGGAATAGCCCAGATTAGAAGGAGCCATAGTTGCCGTAGCCTCCCCTCTCCTGGTCGCGGATCACGCGGCCGCCCTCGAGGGCGATAACGCGACGGTGCATGGAGTCGACCATCTCGCGGTCATGCGTGGCCACGATCACGGTCGTGCCGGTACGGTTGATGCGCTCGAGCAGCTTCATGATGCCCAGCGAGATCGCCGGGTCGAGGTTGCCCGTGGGCTCGTCGCAGATGAGCAGCGGCGGGCGGTTGACCATGGCGCGGGCGACGGAGACGCGCTGCTGCTCGCCGCCGGAAAGCTGGTCGGGCAGGGAATCCATCTGGTCTGCCAGGCCAACCAGACGCAGAACCTCGGGCACCTGAGCCCGGATGACGCCGCGCGGCTTGCCGATGCACTGCAGGGCGAACGCCACGTTCTCGTACGCGGTCTTGTTGGGCAGGAGCTTGTAATCCTGGAAGACGGCGCCGATCTGGCGGCGAAGGTACGGGATGCGGCGGTTCTTGATGCGCATGAGGTCCTGACCGGCGACCAGCACGCGGCCCGAGGTGGGCTTGACGTTGCGCAGCAGGGTGTTGAGCAACGTGGTCTTACCGGAGCCGGAGTGACCGACCAGGAAGACGAACTCGCCGGGATAGATCTCGATGTTGACATCGTCCAACGCGGGCTTGTTGGGCTGCGCGGGGTAGACCTTGGTGAGGTGCTCGGTCAAGATGACGGGCTCGACGCCCGCTTGACGCGCCATCTTCTTGCGCTCCTGGGCGCGGTCAAGATCCGCCGGAGCGAACACCGAGGTGAAGTCCGGGTTCTGAAGCGCTGCATCCAGATCGCGAACCTGGCGGGCCTCATCCGCGTCCGTAGAGGGGCCGGCGGGACCCGCGGACGTCATGAAGACATCCGGAGCGGTCACGGCAGCCGCGGGCGCCACGGATGCGGCGGCGGGAGCGGACGGATCGGGAATGCCCGCGAGCGGAGACGCGGACGGGCCAACGGGATCGACCGAGGGGTCGGGCACGTTGACGAGCGGCTGCGCGGGCGCTGCGGGCGAAGGGATGTTGAGCATGGGGTTCGCCGCATGCTGAGCGGCGGAAGCATCGCCTGCTTGGGCGGCGTGCTGTGCGAGCGGATCGCTCTGGAAATCCGGCACGGAATCCTGGTTCTCGGAACCGTCTGCCTGGGGCATCGGCGCCTGAGACGCGGACTGCTCGTCTCCGGATGTACGGAAGTGGTTACCCACTAGAGCTCCTTCGTGTCGTGCGTTTGAACTACATATGCGGTTGCTATTTTAGCAAGACCTGCGCAGATGCACAGAACAAGCACGATAAGGCGCGTTATCAGCGTGCCGAGATCGAGCTTCGTCCGCCTCGCCTGCCTCGCCCTGTCTCGCTCTGCCTCGCCCTGCCTCGCTCTGCCTCGCTCTGCCTCGCTCTGCTATTTTCAGCCTCCAGTTGGAGTTGGCTGCGCTGAAATCGAGCTTCAGTTGGAGTTGGATGCTATTTTTGCGGTCCAGTTGGACTTGCGACTTACTAAAATCGACGTTCATGTTGGGTCAATTGCTATTTTTAAGGTTCAGTTGGACTTGATCCTACTGAAATCGACCTCCAGTTGGACTTGGCGCGAATTCGTGGATGCACTGGTTTAGAGAATCTGCAGGTAGATGAGTTACATCCCTTATCGCCACATTTCATCAACTCCAACTGGAGGTCGATTTTAGTATTTCAGGCAACATGAAGGCTCTTTTTAGCAGAGCGCAACTCCAACTGAAGGCTAAAAATAGCAAGAGGGGGTCCGCGCGTACGCAGAACCCCTCTTGGAAGCAGCTGTAGTTGACTAGCTGTAGTTGACTAGCTGTAGTTGACGAGTTGGACGAAAAGACCGTGCGGGCGCCCGCCCGTCTTCGCCCCCTGCTACTTGCCCAGCACCTCGTGGACGCGGGCGACGATGCCGGCGGCGTCCAGTCCGTAATGAGCCAGGAGCTCGGCGGCGTTGCCGGACTGACCGAAGCCGGTCATGCCCAGGCGGCTCACGCGGCAGGGCTGCTTCTCGGCCAGCAGCTCCGCGACCGCGGAACCCATGCCGCCGTAGACGCTGTGCTCCTCGACGGTGAGGACCGCGCCGGTCTTGGCAGCGCTGGCGAGAATGGTCTCCTCGTCCAGGGGCTTGATGCTCATGATGTCGACGACCTCTGCGGAGATACCCTCCTCAGCGAGGAGCTCTGCCGCCTTGAGGGCGTGGGCGAGCTCGACGCCGCATGCCATGATGGAGATGTCGGAGCCCTCGCGGACCACGTTGGCGAACGCCTCGGTGTCCACGGAGAAGTCCTCGCCGTAGACCTCGGGCAGGGGCTCGCGGCCCATGCGCACGTAGAAGGGGCCGGGAGTCTTTGCGGCGAGCTTGATCGCGGCGCGAGCGGCGTTGTAGTCCGCAGGAACCAGCACGCGCATATGCGGCAGGACGCGCATGAGGGCGATGTCCTCGAGCGCCTGGTGGGTCTCGCCGTCCGGGCCGACGGTGATGCCGGCATGGGTGGGACACACCTTGACGTTGAGGTTGGAGATGCACACCGTGTTGCGGATCTGCTCCCAGCAGCGGCCGGAGCCAAAGACGGCGAACGAGCCGGTGAAGACCGTGCGGCCGGTAAGCGCCAGGCCGGAGGCGACGCCGATCATGTTCTGCTCGGCGATGCCCACGTCGACGAAGCGGTCCGGGTGGGCTGCAGAGAGCTTGGAAGTGGTGGTGGAGCCGGCGAGGTCGGCGTCGACGGCCATGACGTCGATGCCCTCGTCCACAAGCTCGAGAAGGGTGGGGCCGAAAGCGGCACGCGTTGCTTTTGCCATGGGGTCCTTACGCCTCCTTCGCAGCGAGCTGCTCGCGCGCCGCATCGATCTCTGCCAGGGCGACGGCGGCCTGCTCCGCGCTGGGAGCGTTGCCGTGCCAGCCAACCTGGTCCTCCATGAAGGAGACGCCCTTGCCCTTGACGGTCTTGCAGACGATGGCGGTAGGGGCCCCGGTGTGCTCGACGGCCTGGGCCAGGGCCTCGCGGATGGCCGGGATGCTGTGGCCGTCGCAGATGAGGACGTTCCAGCCGAAGGCGCGGAACTTCTCGGCGGCGGACTCGATGCTGCAGACATCGGTCACGTGGCCGTCGATCTGCAGGTTGTTGTTATCAAGCATGAGGACGAGGTTGTCCAGCTTGTTGTGGGCGGCGAACATAGCGGCCTCCCAGTTCTGGCCCTCCTGCATCTCGCCGTCGCCGGTGAGGACGAAGACGCGCTGGGGCTCGGTGCCCGCCGCGGCGGCATCGAGCTTCAAGCCCAACGCCATACCGGCGGCGATCGAGGTGCCCTGGCCAAGCGAGCCGGTGCCCACCTCTACGCCGGGGCACAGGTTGCTATCCGGGTGGCCCTGCAGGCGGCTGCCCATGTGGCGCAGGGTGACGATCTCGTCCTGCGGCAAGAATCCCTGCTGGACCAGCAAAGCGTACAGCGCGGGTGCGGCATGTCCCTTTGAAAGGACGAAACGGTCGCGGTCTTTGGACGAGGAGTCCTGGGGATCCCATGCGAGGACGCCCGAGAAGAACAGGGTCGCCATAACGTCGGTCGCGGACAGCGAGCCGCCGGGATGACCGGAGCCCGCGGCTTCGAGCATCGCGATGATGTCGTGGCGCATAGAGTTGGCGATGAGCGCTATCTCATCGTCCGTGCGCGCGCACGCGCTCCTGAGCGTTTCTGTTGACATGCCTTTCCCTTCATGTGCGGGGGTGGTCGGGTAAACGGTTTTCACTATAACAGCCATGTGGCCGGGCGCGGCGTCCGAACACAATCAATCAACACGGAAGTACGGAACAAATTTGTTCGCAGGCGCGCGAAACTCGGCGAACGGTCGCCAGCGAAAGCGCGGTCCTACCCCTGCTGCCTTGCCACCGAACCGGAGACTTCCATAGACTCGTTGCTGGGGTCGCCGAACAAAAACGCCGGCTTGGTGTAGTCGCCCGAGAAATCGAACAGGATACTGCCGTCCAGGCCCAAGACGCCCTCGATGTGCGCCGCGCCGTCTCCACCGGAGCTCTGGCCGTCGCCCGAGAAGGCGTATACAAAGCCGTCCGCCTGCCTAAACGAACCGCTCCCCTCGCCCGCCGCCTCGCTGGTCATTTGGCAAGCGATGACACCGGAGATGGTCTGCGGGTTGAAGCCACCACTCGAAGCCTTGTACTCGATGGAG
Organism: Collinsella sp.; assembly: GCA_048207125.1. Classification (GTDB taxonomy): domain Bacteria; phylum Actinomycetota; class Coriobacteriia; order Coriobacteriales; family Coriobacteriaceae; genus Collinsella. The sequence continues at coordinate 18,484 of DBEWRE010000030.1, read as the reverse complement.
AACGCGCCGGTCGACGCGTCGAAGTCGACGATCCTAAAGGACGCCATGCGCCCGGCGTCTCCATCCTGTGCGGAGTAATATCCCGCCAGCGCGTCGGCGTTGTAGGAGAACTCCTCCGTCGCCTCGCCGGCGCTCCTCGTCCAAACCCGCCCGTCGAATGCATACGTGTACGGGGTCGAGGTCTTGCGCGAGCCAAACCACATATCGAGCGAGGTTGCCCCGGTGTAGGAGCATGTCTGCGACGCCTCGTCGAACGTGGGCGAGAAACCCTCGGGGAACTCCGGGTCGTTGGTCACACCGGCGATGGCGCGCGTGGTCGCCGAACTCTGGCTCAGCGTGCCCAGCCACTCACCGTCCGGGCTGGTGGCGGTCTCGACGTCCTGCATGCTGGGATAGCGGTCCGCCTGAGACGCGTGGACAAAGACCAGGTGCACCAGGCACTCGCTCTTGAAAAACTCGTTGGCAAGCGTGGCCTCGGCGTCGACCAAAACCGACCCGTCGTCCTCCGTCACCGCTTGGGTGATGCGGACGCCGGAGAGCTGGTAGGGACTCTCTACCACGTAATCATTCGAGGCGAAACCGCGCATAAACGCGTCATCTTGCTCCAAGACGGCCGCGACCGCGGACTCGTCCACCTCGGCGAGCATCGAGGCGATGTACGCGGGGCCGCCCAGAGCGAAGAACCCGCCAACGCCCACGCCGCCTACCAGCAAGATGACCATGAGGACGATGGCCCAGCGCGGGATGCGGCGCTTCTTGGGCTTCTCGTCCCGCGAATCCGCATCCACCGCATCCGCGGGAGCCGGACGATGCAGAGCCTGCGTCCAGCCGTCGCGGCCGCCCTGCTGCAGGGTTGCCGTAGCGGTGGGCAGCACCTGGGTGAGGGAGCTGACCGCCTGGTTGTACTCCGCCAGGTCCCTGCGGGCGATGGCGACCAGCTCGCACGCGGCGGCATACGTTGAGGTCGCGGTCTTGGCGAGCTCGCGCGGCGCCGGGATTTGGCTGGACGAAGATGGCTGACCGGGCGCGGGTACCTGAGCTGGCAGCGGCGCCTGAGCCGGCAGCGGCGCCTGGGCGGGCATCTCCGGAACGCGCGGCATGCGGTTGGGGCCCGCCTGGGGAGACGGGGGCGCGAAGTGCGCTGCCTGACGCATCGCCTCGCGCGTCGCCAGATCATCGGGCAGGACCTGGGTAGACGTGCCGAAATGCGCACCGAACGTACGGTCCAGCGCGCTGCTTGCCAGGGAAGGCACAATCGGATCTATCGCATCGCGATCGCTGTTGCGCGGGTCGCTCATAGTGACTCCAAACAATCAAGGGTACGGGGACATTTTAAAGCAGATTGATGAAGACGCTGTCGCGCGGTTGCGCTGTGTATGTGAACGAGGGCAAGACGAGGCCAACAAGAAGCGCGCCCGGGCAAACGAGCCTGGACGCGCTTCTAGGGTATATCGCCGGCGCCCGATTCATCGGTATCAAGCAGTGTGTGAACACCGGCGCGGTGAAGGGATATCGCGATCGATGAGAGCCGTCGCGTGCGGCGCGCTCGCCCAGCGACCTCCTACGCCTCGATTGGCTTGGTAAGGATATAGGAGGTAACTGCAGCTATGCAGAAGGACGCAACGAGGCAGGCCGCGATGGCGAGGAGGTTGCCCATGGCGCCGCTGGGGTCCATGTAGACCGGCAGCGAGGTGATGCCGGGCATAACGAAGCCGTAGCACTTGGCGCCCAGAATGACCGTGAGCATGCCACCGATGCCGCAGCCGAGCATAGCGCCGAACAGCGGGGTCTTGTTGGGAACCTGGACGGTGAAGAGCGCGGGCTCGGAGATGCCCATAAAGGCAGAGAACGAGCAGGTGAGGCCAGCGGAGCGCATGGCGGGGTCCTTCATCTTGAGCGACGCGCCCAAGGCGGCGCCGGACTCGGCGAGGTTATGGCAGAAGGAAACCGGCAGGAGATAGTCGTAGCCCAGGGTAGCGATGTTGGAGATCTGGATAGGCGAGGTCGACTGGTGCATGCCGAACAAAACGATCAACGGCATGAAGAAGCCAAGCAGGAAACCCGCCAACGGTCCGAAGGTGTCGAACAGCCAGACGATGCCGTTCGCAAGGCCGATACCGCACCAAGCACCGATGGGAGCGAGGACAGCAAGGTTAAGCGGAATGACGATCATGAGCGACAGCGCGGGCACCACGACCAGCTTGAACAGGTCGGGGATGAACTTGTCGATGACCCGGTACACGACAGACAGGCCCGCGACGCCGAAGATGACGGGGAACACCGAGCTGGCATAGCTGAACACGGGCAGCGCGATGCCGAACAGCGTGAAGGGGGACTCGCCGGTGCCGACCGCCGAAACCAGCGTGGGATACATAAGCGATCCCGCGACGCACAGGGCTAGGAACGGGTTGACCTTGAACTTCTTAGCAGCCGAGACGGACAGCAAAAACGGCAGGAAGTAGAACGGGATATCGGACATCATGTTGAAGATGGCCCAGTCCCCCGATCCGGTATCGATACCGAAGCCGGCGATGACCGCCAGGACGCCCTTGACGATGCCGCCCGCGACAAGCGCCGGAATGATCGGCGAGAAAATACCGGTGAGGATGTCGAGCACCTTGGCCTTGCCGCCGGCAACAAGGTCCATGTCGCCCGCGCTCTTCGCACCCAGGAGGGGCTCGAACTCCAGGAACACATCGCCCACCTTGGGACCGATAATGACCTGCCACTGCCCGTCTTTGATCTGGGCGCCCATGGTGCCGTCCATCTGCTTCAGGGCTTCCAGGTCGCCTTTGGAATCGTCCGCCAGGTTCACGCGCAGGCGGGTGATGCAGTGGGTCGCATGGGTAACGTTATCTGCGCCGCCAAGCTTCTCCAAGATATCGGCGGCAAGCTCTTTGTTGGTTTTCATGGGTACACTCCCCTTCTCTCGCGCTAGGAAAGATCCTCGCCGTTCGACTCGATGCACTTCTTGTACCAGGCGAACGAGTCCTTGCGATAGCGCTCGCCCGTGCCCTTGCCGCCGTTGTCGTAGTCCACGTAGATCAAGCCGTAGCGCTTATCCATGGTGAGCGGCCCGCATGAGACGACGTCGATGAAGCCCCAGATCATGTAGCCGCGAACGTCGACGCCGTCGATAACGGCCTCCTTGAGACACTCGATGTGCGAGCGGAGGTAGTCGATACGGTAGTCATCGTGGACGGTGCCGTCCTCGTTGAGCACGTCAGAGGTGCCCAAGCCGTTCTCCGCGATATAGAGCGGCAGGCCGTAACGGTCGTACATCTGGTTGAGGGTGACGCGCAGGCCCACGGGATCCATCTGCCAGCCCCACTCGGACGTGGGCAGATAGGGGTTCTTGTTTGCCATGACAAGATTGCCGGCGGTCTTCTCCCATCCCTGCTCGGTGGTGGAAACCTGCGAGAAGTAGTAGGAGAATGCCAGGAAGTCGACGGTGTTTGCAGCCAGGAGCTCCTCGTCCCCGTCTTCCATCTTGATGTCGATATCGAAGCGGTCGAAATAGCGGTTCATATACGAGGGATACGCGCCGCGCGCCATGATGTCGGTGTAGAACCAATTGGAATACTGGTCATCCTGGATGGCCTGCATGTTGTCTTCCGGCTTGCACGTTGCCGGGTAGGTGCAGAAGCGGGCGATCATGCCACCGATCGGCGCGCCGGGCAGCATGCGGTGGCACAGCTCGACCACGCGAGCGTTGGCGACAAACTGATGGTGCAGGCACTGGAACACCGCTTGGCTGGTGCACTCCTCATCGCCGGGAATCAGGCAGACGCCATCCCACGGCGCGAAGCGCCCGGCGTTGAACTCGTTGAACGGAAGCCAGAAATCAACCAGGTCGCCCAGCTCGGAGAACAGTGTCTCAGCGTAGCGGACAAAGAACTCGATGGTCTCGCGGCTCTTCCAACCGCCGTATTTGAGTACCAGGTTCACCGGGATGTCGTAGTGCAGGATGGTCGCGAAGACCTTGATGCCGCGCTTGTGGCACTCGGAGAACATGCTGCGGTAGTACTCGATGCCCTCGCGGTTGGGCTCCAGGTCATCGCCGTTGGGAAAGATGCGGCTCCAGCAGATAGAGGTGCGGAACAGCTTGAGGCCCATCTCGCCGAAAAGCTCGATATCGTCCTTATAACGATGATAGAAGTCGATGCCCCTGCGGTTGGGATAGAACTCGGTGCCCTCGTCCGCAAGCGCCGCCTCGAACTCCTCGCGGGAGAACGGGTTTCCATGGTGCTTGAGCTCCACCTGCTCGTGGTCCCAAGAGGGGTCAAGATAGCGCAGGTCCTGAGTAGAGGCACCCTTGCCGCCCTGCTTCCAGCCGCCATCCGCCTGGGAGCATGAGATAGCGCCGCCCCACAAGAATCCGTCATCAAATCCTGCCTTGAGTTTGGTCATGATGCAATCCAATCCGTAGAAGGTGACATCTTTGCGACGTATGCATGCTCCGATTCGCACGTCGCCCTACATCGCCCAGCGCGCTTTACTGATTCACAGTCTACGGTGAATATCGATTTTATATAATGTCATGAAATCGTATGTTTACTGTCATTTTTACAGATTGTAATGTGGTTTTACGAGCCATATTTTCTCGCCCAAGATAGGAGGACGGCAGATGGACCGCGCCGTGTTAGACAAGCGCATGAGGAGCATCACAAATAGCGAGCGATGGCATCTTGAGCACCCGGGCGAACCCAGCCCGATCTACGAGACCACGCCGAAGGTGAATGCGGGCGGAAAAGAGGTCTACTATTTCGACTGGCGCAACACCGTCAAGCGCAACTTCATAGGCATGATCAAAGAGACGCGTTTCGCAACCGTTCCTCCCCACGTAAACAGTAACATGGAGCTAGATTTTGTCTATGATGGAACCTGCGAACTCGAAATAGACGGCAAGCGAGTGATTCTACAGCGCGGCGACGCCATCCTTATCGACACGGAGGCGGTTAGGTCCTCGCCGGTGCCCAAGGCGGAAAACGACATCGTGATCGCCCTCACGTTCGAGCGCGACTTTTTTGATTCCGTATTCCTCTCGCGCCTTCCGGGCGGAGGCATACTCACCACGTTCCTGTTCGAGGCAATTGCCAACAGGCGGCGCTCCATGCACTACATCACCATCGAGGCGGAACATACCGGCAACCTCTTTGAACTGCTCATGCTGCTGACGAATGAGTATATGTTTCCCAACATCTACACGCCCAACATGTTGGAGCATTACTCCACGTTGGTTTTTATCGAGCTGATAAGGGGCCTGTACTACCAAAGCCAGATAACCGGAAGGGCATCGCGTATCGACGACGGCACCGCGCGCGTGCTCGACTATATAGAGCACCACTACAAGGAGTGCACGCTGACATCGACGGCGGAAGAGTTTGGCTACAGTCCAAATTATCTTTCCAATATGCTGAAAGCCAAGACGGGTGAAACGTTTAGCCAGATAAAACTTGGCCAGCAACTCTCCGAAGCAGCGTATCTGCTGCTGAATACGGAACGATCTATCGAGTCCATAGCGAAGAAGGTAGGCATCTCGAACCAGACTTTTTTCTACAAGAAGTTTTCTGCCGCCTACGGAATGACGCCCAAGAAGTACCGCGAAACGATGCGCGGCTGACAGGAGGCGCGGGCGCGGTGCGGGCTCGCAGGGCGCCGCCCGACGCTCAAATTGGTAATCCGGCGACCGCGCGCGATGCCGCCCGACGCTCAAATTGGTGAGAACGCCTTTTGGTCGTTTTTTTCACCTTTGCGCCCGTCGAAAAACGACCAAAAGGCGTTCTCATGAAAGCGGCAACGAACAACCCGCCGCGAAAGCCGGCGACAGGAGGCCCTCGCGAACGATCCACCCGGCAATCGGGCGCAGGGGACGAGGACGGGCAGGCTGAAGGGCAGAAAGCACAGTGGGATACAGACAAAATGCGGGGCGGCCGCAACATTGCAACCACCCCGCCCAAATAACGCGGGCGCAACCCCCGTCGAAGCAGCGAAAGAACCCTACTCCCCCGCCTTCTTGAAGCCGTAGCCAATCGCCTCGTTCACGTCCGTGATCACCAGGATCGCATCGGGATCGTGTTCGTAGACGATGGTCTTGATGATGGAGATCTCGCGCTTGCTGAAAACGAAGAACAGCACCGGGCGGTCCTTGCCGGTCCAGGAGCCCTGGGCCATCAGGCGCGTGCAACCGCGGTCCATCTCATGCAGGATGTCGTACTCGATATCGGAGAAGCAGTCCGAGATGATGAACGCGGCACGCTGGCGGTTACCGCCGTCGACCACCATATCGACCACGTAGCCCATGACCACCATGGCGAGCGCCGCATAGAGGGCGTTGGCAACGGAGAACACCGGGGCGGACGCCGCGCAGACCGCCACGTCGATGGCCATGACCGTGCCGCCTACGGGCAGGGAGCTTTTACGGGAGATGATCTGGCCGATGGTGTCCGAGCCACCCGTGTTTGCGCCGCATCGAAAGACCAAGCCGTAGCCTAAGCCAGAGATGATTCCACCCCACAGCGCGGAAAGCGTGAGGTCCGCTGCATCGAGCGGAAGCACGAAGGGCGCGAACAAATCCGTGAAGAAGCCGAAGAACACGAATCCCGTCACGGTCTGCAGCGCATAGCGCAAGCCGCCGGCGCGCACCACCACAAGGAGCAGCAGCGCGTTCATAACGATGGTCTGCATACCGACTGGAAGGTTGATGCCGGAACGACGGCCCAGCTCGGCGATGATGGTCGCAAGACCGGTCAAACCGCCGGCAGCCAGGCCGTTGGGAATGAGAAAGATGTCCGTCGCCAAAGCGGCGATAGCGCAGCCCGCCATAACCAGGGGGACGTCGCGCATAAACTGGGACTGAATGATCGCCTGGATATTGATCCTCTTAGCCATACGCTCCTACTCGTCCAGGTCGTCATCGCTCAGCGAAAGGGGCTCGGCGTTGCCGGTGGCCCAACGATGGTAGCCAACAATAAAGGGGTCGAGGTCTCCGTCATCGAGCACGGCCTCGACGTTCCCCGTCTCGACGCCGCTGCGCAGGTCCTTGACCATCTGGTAAGGATACAGCACATAGCTACGGATCTGGTTACCAAAACCTATGGTGTGCTTGGGACCGCGGATCTGGTCGAGAGCCTCTTCGCGCTTCTCGAGCTCGAGCTCGTATAGGCGCGCCTTGAGAATCTGCATGCACGCGGCCTTGTTCTGGATCTGGCTGCGCTCGTTTTGGCAGGTGACGACGATGCCGGTAGGCAGATGGGTAACGCGGACGGCGGAGTCGGTGGTGTTGACGCCCTGACCGCCCGGGCCGGATGCATGATAGACGTCCACGCGGATATCGTCCGGAGCAACCTCGATCTCGATATCGTCCGGCAGCACGGGGATGACTTCCACGCCCGCGAAGGTGGTCTGGCGTCGCTTCTTATCGTCCGTAGGCGAGATGCGCACCAGGCGGTGCACGCCGGCCTCGGCGCGCAGCATGCCGAAGGCGTCGCGCCCCTCGACCGTAAAGGTCGCGCGGTCGATGCCGATAACCTCCGCAGCGGGGCAGTCGTTGATGGTGACCTTCCAACCGCGGCGGGCACAGTACTTCATGTACATCTTGAACAGCATGAAGGTCCAGTCCTGGGCCTCCAAGCCGCCCTGGCCGGGCTTGATGGTGACGATGGCGCTGCCGTGATCGAACTCGCCCGTAAACCAGCTGGAGAGCTCCATCTGGTCGATAGATGCCTCGAGCTCCGCGGCGGTCGAGGATGCCTCGGCCACAAGCTCGGCGGCCTCATCGCCCTCAAGCTCGTCGGCGAGCTCAAGGGCGGCGGAGGCGTCCGCCAGGCGCTCGCGCGCGCTCTCGACCAGCTTCACGTCCTCCCTGCAGCGGGCGAGCTCCTCCATAACGGAGCGGGCTGCGTCGGCGTTATCCCAAAAGCCGGGCTCGGTGCTTCTGCTCTCAAGCTCTGCCACGCGCAGACGCTTCTCGTCCACGTGCAGGTACTGCTCAACTTGGGAGAGGCGCTCGGCAAGCGCCGTCAAGTCGGCCTGCGACACGACGGCGCCCTCGTTCGCCGATGCCATTAGCGGTCCTTGCCGTGGCAGTTCTTGAACTTCTTGCCGCTACCGCAAGGGCAGGGGTCGTTGCGTCCCACGCCCGCATACGGATCGGACTCGTCCTTGCGATAGGTGCGGACGCCGGCGCTGGCAGCTGCCTGCGGGGCGTGACCGGCGCTGTTGGCGGCCTGCTCGGCTGCCTGGCGGCGCAAGGTGGAAGAACCGGAGTCGCCATCCACCTGATCAGGACCGGAATAGGTGGCGCCGCGCAGGGCCTGGGACTCCATGGGAGCCGGGGCCTGCTTGAGCTCGACGCGCAGGACGGTGCGCAGGTAGTCCTCGTACATGGTGTCGACGAGGATGCGGAAGGCGGCGAAGGCCTCGGTCTTGTACTCGACCAACGGGTCGCGCTGGCCGAAACCGCGCAGGCCGATGCCCTGCTTGAGGTAGTCCATCTCCTGCAGGTAGTTCATCCAGCGGGTGTCGATGACGCGGAGCATGACCTGGGTGTTGAGGTTGCGCATGAGCTCATCGCCCAGGCGCTCGGCCTTCTCGTTATAGACCTTCTGCACGTACTCCAGAACGGCGGAGCACAGCTGCTCGTAGTCCTGCTCCTCGAACTCGGGGGCGAAGACGTTGCCGGTGAGCTCGACCAGCCACTTGTGTAGGCCCTCCATGTCGCGCTCGCCCTTGCGGGAGTCGACCGGGCAGAACTCTGCCACGCAGCGGCGGACGGTGTCGTTGATAACCTCGTCAACATGCTCGGAGAGGTCCTTGCCGTCCAGGATCTTGTTGCGCTCGGCGTAGATGACCTGGCGCTGCTTGTTCATAACGTCGTCGTACTCAAGAACGCTCTTGCGCATGGCGAAGTTGATGCTTTCGACCTTGTGCTGGGCGCCCTCGACGGCCTTGGAGATGATCTTGTGCTGAATGGGCATATCGTCGTCCATCTCGGCAGAGACCATCATGTTGGAGACCTTCTCCATGCGGTCGCCACCGAACAGGCGCATGAGGTCGTCCTCGAGCGACAGGTAGAACTGGGTCTCGCCGGGGTCGCCCTGACGGCCGGCGCGGCCGCGCAGCTGGTTGTCGATACGGCGGCTCTCGTGGCGCTCCGTGCCGATGACGGTGAGTCCGCCGGCGGCCAGGACCTTCTTGCGCTCCTCGGCGCAGGTCTCCTTGGCCTTGGCCAGGGCCTCGGCGCGCATCTCGGGCGTGGCCTCCTCGAGCTCGATGCCCTGGGAGGTGATCATCTCGTCCGCTAGCTCCTCGGCGTTACCGCCCAGCAAGATGTCCGTACCGCGGCCTGCCATGTTGGTAGCGATGGTGACGGCGCCCTCGCGACCCGCCTGGGCGACGATGTGGGCCTCGCGCTCGTGGAACTTGGCGTTGAGGATCTGGTGCTTGACGCCGCGCTTGTTGAGCAGGCGGGACAGGCGCTCGGAGCTCTCGATGGAGACGGTGCCCACCAGGACCGGCTGGCCCTTGGCGTGACGCGCCTCGACCTCGTCGGCGACGGCGTTGAACTTGGCGTCGATGGTGCGGTAGACCAGGTCCTCGTTGTCCTTGCGCGCCACGGGGCGGTTGGGCGGGATGACCTGGACGGGCAGCTTGTAGATCTCGCGGAACTCGGCGTCCTCGGTAAGCGCGGTACCGGTCATGCCGGAGAGCTTCTCGTACAGACGGAAGTAGTTCTGCAGGGTGATGGTGGCCAGCGTCTGGTTCTCCTCGCGGACCAGCACGCCTTCCTTGGCCTCGATGGCCTGGTGCAGGCCCTCGGAGTAGCGACGGCCCTCCATGATGCGGCCGGTGAACTCGTCGACGATCTTGACCTCGCCGTTGGTGACCACGTACTGCTTGTCGCGATGGAACATGTACTGGGCCTTAAGGGCCTGCTGCAGGTGGTTGACCAGCTGGCCGGAAAGGTCGGCGTAGATGTCGTCGATGCCCAGGCGCTGCTCGATCTTCTTCAGACCGCGCTCGGTGGCGGCGATGGTGTGCTTGGCCTCGTCCATCACGTAGTCGCCCGTGGGCTCCTTGGGCTCGGGATCGGAGAGCATGTCGTAGACAACTTCCTCGCCGCGCTCCAAGCCGCGGACCGCGCGCGCAAAGTCCTTGTAGGTGCTGGCGGACTTGGTGCCGGCACCGGAAATGATCAGCGGGGTACGGGCCTCGTCGATCAGGATGGAGTCGACCTCGTCGACGATGGCGAAATGATGCCCGCGCTGCACGCGGCGGGACGCATAGGTGACCATGTTGTCGCGCAGGTAGTCGAAACCGAACTCGGAGTTGGTGCCGTAGGTGACGTCGGCCTGGTATGCCGGGCCCTTGAGCTCCAGCGGCATGCCGTTCTGCAGAAGGCCCACGCTCATGCCCATATAGCGGTACAGGCGACCCATCCACTCGGAGTCGCGCTTTGCCAGATAGTCGTTGACGGTGACGATGTGCACGCCCTTGCCGGCGATGGCGTTGAGGTAGCCGGCGAGCGTGGAAACCAGGGTCTTGCCCTCGCCCGTCTTCATCTCGGCGATGTGGCCCTCGTGCAGCGCCATGGCGCCGATCAGCTGGACGTCGAAGTGGCGCATGCCCAGAACGCGCTTGGACGCCTCGCGAGTAACGGCGAATGCCTCGGGAAGCATGGAATCGAGGGACTCGCCGTTGGCGTAGCGCTCGCGGAACAGGTCCGTCTGCTTTTTGAGCTCCTCCTCGTCCATCTTCTCATAGGTGGGCTCGAGGGCGTTGATCTTATCAACCAGCTTGTAGTAGCGCTTGAGATCTTTATCAGAGCCAAACGAAAGCAGCTTAGAAACGAATCCCATGTGGTTTCCTCTTCAATGATCCTCGCCCGCGCGATGCGGGCTGACGTGGGTCGAAGCGGGCCCCAAAGGTCGGACGGGCGCGCTGCGTTCCACGGTAGATACTCAGACGACCATAACTCTAACCATTTGCCCGCGCATTCCATCGGTTAATGTGAGCGAACACGTAGAAACCACGGCGCTCCCTGATGCGAGGAGGCGCCGTGGCTTCACGTCGCATGCAGATCCCGGGCAAGCAGCCGGGGCAGAGAATCTTTATGCCAGCGTTCCCGCCCTGCGCGAGGCCCTGATCAGCCGCGCGAGGTTGATCAGGAATCCCACGCCCGCGCCAAACAGCGCGACGCCCAAACCGGTGTAGAACGAAGCGATGAACCAGCTGGGAACCAGCGAGAAGGCACGCAGCGAGATGCCCGCCGTCATCATGACCGCCATGATGATGAATGCCTGACGGTCGAAGAAGCGCCAAAACGGCTGGCGCGCGTTACCGTAGCCCACGATGCGGTCGGTGTGCTTGCCCAGCAGCTTGGAGAAGATGCGGGTCCAAAAGACCAGGAACACGGCGACGCTGCCCGCAAGCAGCCCCGCGATCAGCAGCGCGCCCGACTGCTCGGCGTAGGCGAGCACGCCGATGCGGACGATGTTGAAGCCCGCCGCGCACCACACGAACCCCGCGATGCCCAGCAGAACCTCCTTGGTCACGTAAAAGGCCTTGGGGGTCATGGAGTTCTCGATCTCGACGACGCGCGCCCCGGCGGAACGCGCCTGCTTCTCAGTATTGTTGCTCATGGGGAGCCTCCTTTGTATGCACATGCGGTCAAGGATCGGCGGCCCGGCAGCGCTTATAGCTCACAGCCCGCCGCCGGGCGTCCTTCCCTCGTCCCATTAATGAACTGTGTTCACCTGAACGATGTTCATACTATTCCCGAGTGGAGTGACCCACAAGCGTCCCCATGCAATCGTCTACACATGTACACGGTTTGCGCACATCTGCGCGCGGCTGCCGATCGTGAAAGCGCGCTCAGAATATGGGTGCAAGCGGACGAACGGAAAGGGACGCGGAGTGCAAGTGCCCCGGCGCGGATGCTGCCCTGATACTATGGTGTGGTTCGAGAAAATCACTCGCCCGCGCCCCGTCGTGCTCCACGCGGGTGAACCCATACGTGGGCGGAACAGCCAAGGAGGCTCCATCATGAGGTTGTCGAAACGCGAGGTTACGGATATCGCCAAACTGCGAGAGATTCTTGAAGCATGCAAAACGGTCCGCATCGCGTGCACTGATGACCAGGGGCTGTTCATAGTTCCCATGAGCTTTGGTTTTGAACTCGATGATGAGACACGTCGTTTGAGCCTGTGGCTGCATTCTGCCGGCGAAGGCCGCAAGGCCGCCGCATGGAAGAACGCGGGCGACGCCGGCTGCCCCGTCGCCATCGAGATGGACATCGAGGACGGCGTTATCTCCGGCGAGCACGCCTGCGACTATTCGTTCACGTATCGCAGCATCATGGGAACCGGCACGCTCCACCCCGTCACCAGCGGCGAAGACAAGGTCTACGGCCTTGACCTCATCATGGAGCACCTAGCACCGGACGCCCCCACCGCCTACGGCCCGGGTATTATCGACCGCACCCACGTGTGGCGCATAGAAGTGGACGAGTTCGCCGGCAAAGCCCGCGCGCATATATAGAACGCCCGCCCCTGCCGACGGCGTCGGGACGATGATGCGCGCAAGGATCGCGCGCAGCGCCCAGGCGGCTGCACCCGCACCGCTGACGAACATCGACTGAGCAAAAAGAAACCCCGCACCGAGCTTCAAACTCGATGCGGGGTTTTCAATGCCTGTTACAGCGAGGCGCTACTCAGCAGCGGCCTCGGTCTCGGCGGTCTCGGCGACCTCAGCCTCGGCTGCGGGAGCCTCGGCGGCCTTCTTAGCAGCCTCGGCAGCGAACTTCTCAGCACGCTTGGCCTTCTCGGCGGCCTTGGCCTCGCGCTCGGCGGCCTTCTTGGCAGCAGCCTCAGCGGCAGCAGCGGCCTTGGCGGCCTTCTTGGCGGCCTCGCGCTCGAGGGCGGCCTGAGCGGCGCCACCGAACTTGTCGGCGAAGCGCTGGACGCGTCCACCGGTGTCGACGAACTTCTGCTGGCCAGTGTAGAACGGGTGGCACTCGTTGCAAAGCTCGACGGTGATCTCGGGCTTGGTCGAGCGGGTCTTGAAGGTGTTGCCGCAGGAGCAGCGCACCGTGCACTCGACGTACTCGGGATGGATACCTTGTTTCATGGCAGGGCTCCTCTTATTACTCGCGCTCTGGTTACCGACCAGAACTAAGGGGTGCCTTGGTTTCCGACCAAGGCAAAACAGCCTTGCTAGTCTACCACAGGCGGGAGCTCGTGCACGAGAACTACAAATTGGCGCGATCCTCGCGGCAGGCAGCGCCGGCGGCGGCCAGAACCCTCACGGCCGCGTCGAACAGCGCTGCTGACGTGTGCAAAAGCGAAGGATAATTGCATCCATTTCAAAATATGTCGAGTAGCCCTCATGATCAAACAGCAAAGTATAGGAATCTTTAATTGATACAAAATTGGTATACAAGGTACTTTCCGATTTCGATGCAATTATCCTTCATTTTTGCACGTCGGCATAAGCTGAAGGCACCTTAAATCCGCCGCCCAATACAACTCCGCACGCATCAACATGCCTTCAAGCCCTTTTGAAAGGAGCGGGACGCGCCCGCGACCCCGTGACATCCCTGTAATACTCACGGTTATCCAACAGGTGACGCAAAACACACGCTACAATGGTGAACACTGTACCAAGTCAAAGTGCGCGCAGCCGCTCGAGCGCGGGCACGCGACGCTCGCGACAGGCAGGCGGCGTCGAACCAACCAGAAGGGTCCCATCATGGCACAGACCGATTCCCATCGCATCGTCATCACCGTCCTGGGCAAGAACCGCGCCGGCATCGTCGCCGCGATCTCCAAGATCCTGGGCGAGGCAAACGTCGACATCCGCGATATCACCCAGAGCATCATCGAGGACATCTTCACCATGACCATGCTGGCCGATATGTCCGAGAGCCCCATGGACTTCACCGCCCTGCAGGAGGCCCTGGCCGCCGGCGGCGAGGCGGTGGGCGTCACCGTCACCATCCAGCGCGAGGACGTCTTCAACTTCATGTATCGACTCTAGTCGCGCACCGCGACCTCGACGCCCCGCGCCCACCGCGAGCCCCGGTAGCACGACAGCGGCCCTTGGCGTCGACGCATCCCCCAGCGAATAGGAGGCACCCCATGGCTTACACCACGCAAAACATCTACTACCGCTTCGACGACGCGCTGAGCCGCCTGGTCATCGACTACGAGGCGAGCCGCCAGATCTCGCCCGAGAGCGAGCGCCTCTACCACGGCGCCTCCAGCGAGCCCTACGACGAGAGCCTCTACAAAGAGCACAACGTCAAGCGCGGCCTGCGCAACGCGGACGGTTCCGGCGTGGTGGCGGGCCTCACCCGCATCTGCGACGTCCACGGCTACAACATCGTGGACGGCAAGCTGGTGCCGGACGAGGGCAAGCTGACGCTTCGCGGCTACAGCATCGAAGACCTCATCAATAGCTCGCAGGCGGAAGACCGCTTTGGTTACGAAGAGGTCGCGTACCTGCTCATCACCGGCGCCCTGCCCAGCGCGGACGAGCTCGCGGACTTTCAAGCCCGCTTGGGCGCCTACCGCCACATCTCGGAGGGCTACGTGGCGCAGTTCCCCATCACTACGGTCTCCAGCTCCATCATGAACGTGCTCATGCGCGCCGTGCTGCTGCTCTACGCCTTCGATGCCGAACCTGACAACATCTCGCCCGAGCATGAGATCGACGTCGCGGTCTCCATGCTCTCCCGCCTGCCGCGCATCGCCGCCATGGCCCATGCGCTCGCGATCGCCCGCCAGCAGGGTCGCCGCGCACTCATCCCCACGCCCGACCCCAAGCTCTCCACAGCGGAAACCATCCTGCAAGTGCTGCGCGGGGACGATAATTTCACCCACGGCGAGGCCATGCTGCTCGACGTCATGCTCATGCTCCACGCCGAGCACGGCGGCGGCAACAACTCCACCTTCGCCTGCCGCGTGCTTTCCAGTTCCGCCACGGACGCCTACTCCGCCTACGCCTCCGCGATCGGCTCGCTCAAGGGCCCGCGCCACGGCGGCGCCAACTCCAAAGTGGTGCACATGCACGAGGACATCCGCAACCACATCAAGAACTGGGACAACGACGACGAGATCGCCGCCTACCTCGAGAAGATCCTGCGCCGTGAGGCCTTCGACGGCTCCGGCCTCATCTACGGCATGGGACACGCCGTCTACACCCTCTCGGACCCGCGCGCCAAGATCTGCCGTCACTACGCCGAAGCGATCGCGGACGAGAAGGGCCTGGGCGATGAGTTCCGCTTGATCGAGAGCATCGAGCGCCTGGCACCCCAGGTTATGCGCGACGTGCGCGGCACTTCCAAGCCCATCTGCGCCAACATCGACCTATACACCGGCTTCATCTACAGCATGCTGGGCATCCCGCAGACGCTTTTCACGCCCATGTTCGCCGTTGCCCGCACCGCCGGCTGGGCAGCGCACCGCATGGAAGAGCTCTTTGGCGCGCACCGCATCATCCGTCCTGCGTACAACACCGTCTACGATGATATGGAATACGTGCCCCTAAGCCAGCGCTAACCGCGCGAGCCCCACCGCCTTCGCCGCGACGCCGCGTCGACCAGCGCCCGCGGGCACCTCGCGCGCGTTAAACATCCCCGTCAAATCTATAAGCCCGCCTTCGCGCTGTATCCTGTGAAGGCGGGCTTTTTGCCCGATACCCTGTAAGCGCTTAACCGGGAGTTCACCCATGATCTTTTTCTCAGATATGGACGGCACGTTTCTCACCTCGACCAAGCAGGTGAGCGATATGGGCTGGCGAGCCCTGGACGCGCTGGCGGCGGCGGGAATCGAGTTCGTCCCTTGCACGGGAAGGGCGCTCTCCGGAGTCCCCGCGGAAATCCTCTCCCATCCCTGCGTGCATTACGTCGTCAGTGCAAACGGCGCATCGATCGCCCAGCTCGATACCGCCGACCCCCAAGACACCGATAAGGCACGGATAATCCACCGCGTTCCCATCACGCGAGAAAAGGCACATGCCATCTGGCGCATCGCACGCGATTACGACGTCACCTTCGACATCTTCGCAGACGGACAATGCCTGCTTCGCCGCGACCTCCACGAGCGCTTGGCGGAGTTTATGGCAGACCCCCATATCCTTCGCACCATGATCGCGTCCCGTACCCCCGTGGACGAGGAGCCCGAACAAACCATCGACCGCGTTGCCAACCTCGAGCGCGTCGCCATGTACTGGAAGAACCCTGCCGACCGCGAGGCCATCCTCGCCCGACTCGCCCAGGTAGATGCCATCGAGGTCACGCGCTCCTATCCGGAAAACATCGAAGTCATGGAAGAGGGCGCGTCCAAGGGCTCCGCCATGGCCTGGCTCTGCGACTACCTGGGCACCGACGCCTCAAAGGCCATCTGCTTCGGCGATAACTGCAACGACATCTCCATGCTCGAGCTCGCGGGCTGCGGCGCGGCGGTCTGCAACGCCGAGCGCGAGGTCCGCGACGCCGCCGACGTCATCTTGGCCAGCAATGACGAAGACGGCGTGCCCGCCTACATACTCTCCTGCGTGGGATAGCAGGCACCCCTTCGCAGCAACACGCCCGCCGACCTGTATCACGGAAATGCGTTCGGTGCGCTTCGCGCGCCTCAGAGCATTTCCTTAGATAAAGGTCGGCGGGCTTTTTCTCAACATGACTTGAAACATATGGACGCCTTCAAACGTAGATTGGTTGAGGATCCTTACAAGCAACGCACACGACCAAGCGAAGGGAGGACCCGCCATCATGGACGCAGCAGAGCTGAAAGACATCATGGGTCGCTACCGCGACCTTGTATACCGCATCGCCTACACCTACCTGCGCAACCCCGCCGACGCAGACGATGTCACGCAAGACGTCTTTGTCCAACTCATGAGGTGCGACGCCGCCTTTGAGAGCGACGAGCACGTCCGCCGCTGGCTGGCGCGCGTCGCCATCAACCGATGCAAATCGCTTTTTCGCATGTCTTGGCGCTGGGTCGAAAACATCGACGACCATGCGCGGTCGCTATCAATTCCCGACAAGCAGGAGGTCCGCGATGTGCTGACCGCGCTGCTGGCGCTGCCGGAAAAATACCGTGTGCCTTTGGTCCTGTATTACTACGGAGGATTCTCGACCAACGAGATCGCCGCGTTACTCAAGATTCCCCCGGCAACCGCCAGAACCCGCCTTGCACGCGGGCGCGCCAAGCTAAAAGCCGATTATCTGGAGGATGATCGCTATGAGGAGTAACAAGATCGACAAGGCCATGCACACGCTGCACGCATCAGATGACCTCTACGACCGCGTGATCGCCGAGTCGCGGATGAACGCAGCGCGCGGGCGACTCATACCTGGGCGCCTAGCGCTTCGTTCCATCCCGGCAGCCATCGCAGCGGGAGTCGCCGTCATCGCTCTGGGAGGAGCCACCGTGAGCGCCGTCTCCAACTCCGAGTTCTTCGCGAACGCATTCGCCCCGCGCGGAGAGAACGGGTCGGACCAGGCATCATGGGTCGTTCCCGGAGGAGGTGATGGCACCCATGAGATACCCGTCAAACAGGAATACCGCGTAATCGCGAGCGAGGACGTGGTCAACAGCCTGGAAAACGAAGTAGAGACCGTGGGAATCAGGTTCGAGGGCCCGGGCCTCACCATGACCGTAAGGGAAATGCTTGCGGATGAGAACGGCTGCGGAATGGTGCGTTTCTCCCTAGATTGCCCCGACGGGCTTCATCTCGCAACGGAATACGGAGGCCCCAACGAAATAGTCTTCGACCACTCGAGCGCGAATAGGTTTAGCGCTATCCGCATGGAATGCACCAATGGCATCGACCTCAACTCATATTCATATTACGACGCCAGCACCCTTACCGACACCCATCTCGATGGAACCATGTATTTCTCCCCCATCGGAGAGATACGCCGCACGGACGGTCAGACCATCGGGGCCGCAAGCGTCCTCCAAGGCGTGAGGTGGCGCATAAGCGGCAGCATGAACGCCACGGTCGCCAGCGAGGCTTTCAAGCCAAGTGCCCTGATTGAGACAAGGGAATTCTCAGACCGGCAAGCGGGGGTCTCTTGTTATCTAAGCCCCTTCAGCATCTGGTTCGCCAACCATGACGCAGATTATCGCTCGCTCAAACTGAACCTGTCCGACGGAGCGGCCTGGACCGTCTTCGAAGATGCGCGCCTCAACCCCGACGGCGTCAACGTGACGAACACTTACGTCCAGTCAGGCATAGAGAGCCGCGGAAGCGTCTGGGTTCCGAGCGGCCTGGTCGATCCGCAAGGCGTGCGGAGCATAACGGGCATCGAGCTCAACGGCGACTCGACCACGGAGCGCACCTATCTACCCACAAGCTAGCCGAATGTATTTACAGCTTGGCTGAGCGCACAGAACAAGACACCCCTTCGCAGCAACAGGCCCGCCGACCTGTATCTAAGGAAATGCTCTGAGGCGCGCGAAGCGCACCGAAC
>DBEWRE010000029.1:0-11565 GCA_048207125.1 Collinsella sp. | reverse complement strand
TTTGATTGGATCGAGAAGGCGCCGTCTGCCTGGCCATCTTTTACCAGAGACTGGGCTGTTTTGGCGGAGTCGGCGGCATGGATGCGCAACAAGGGTTCATCTTGCGTTGCGAGCGCGTCGATGACCTGGGAGAAGGGCGAGGTGCGCCATGCGTCATCGTCCGCTACCGCCACGTCGACGGCCTCGACGGACTCTTGGGCGCGTAACGGCTCGAACATAAAGTTGAACACGGTGGCGAGGATGATGGGGAAGACGAGCGTCCACACGATGGCGCTGGGCGTATGCAACAGCGTGCGGACGGTTGTTGTAAAGGTGGACCACATGGGCGTTTCTCCTTAATCGCGCAGCTCGCGACCGGTGATTTCGAGAAAGACATCGTTGAGGGTGGGTGGCGCGCACGTGATGCGGCCCAGGCGGACGTTGCCGGCGCGCAGGGCTGCCAGGACGTCGGTGAGGTTGTGCTCGCTAGCCTCGCACGAGACGGCGAGCAGGTTGTCGGTGAGCGCGACGTCGATGACGTGGGGGAGCGCGCGCAGTCGGTTGAGTTCGCGCTTTTCGATGAGCGGCGCGGCGGCGTCTCGTTGCTCCGGCGTTGTGTGGATCTCTGCCACGATGCGCTCGCCGGTTTTTATGGAGCGCTTGAGCTCATCGCACGTGCCCAGTGCCAGCGCGCGGCCGTGGTCCATGATCATGATGCGGTCGCAGATTTGCTCTACCTCTTCCATGTAATGGCTGGTGTACACCACCGTTGCGCCTTCTGCACGCAGCCGCTGGATGCCGGTGAGGATGGCGTTGCGACTTTGGGGATCGACGGCGACGGTGGGCTCGTCGAAGAAGATGAGATCTGGTTTATGGGCGATGCCGCAGGCGATGTTGAGGCGTCGCAGCAGGCCGCCGGAGAGCTTTCCCGGGCGAAACGCCGTGAACTCTTCCAGGCCCACAAACTCGATCGCCTCGTCCACCAACGCGCGACGGCGCGTGCGGTCGCTTACGTAGAGCGAGCAGAAGTAATCGATATTCTCGCGGACGGTGAGCTCGTTGATGACGGCGACCTGTTGCGGCACGACGCCGATGCGGCGCTTGAGGTCGTAGCGCGTAGGACCCATGGGCTCGCCGAACAACTGGATGTTGCCGCGGTCATACGTGAGCAGCGCGAGCATGCAGTTGATACTGGTGGTTTTGCCCGACCCGTTGGGGCCCAGCAGGCCAAAGATCTCGCCTTGGGTCACGCGCAGGTCGAAGTGGTCGAGGGCGAGCAGATCGTCATAGCGTTTGACAAGGTTCTCGACGGCGATGATATCCATGGGTCCTCCGTATGGCTTTGCTGGCGATTGGTTTGCTGGCCCTTATGCTGCCTGAGGAGCGGGAATGTGGATAGTGACAATTGTCACGACCGCGTTTTGCTACCATACAAACCCATGGAGAGGATAGTTGACATAACGGTTGTATATGCGTGTTGCGCGCTGTCGATGCTGCTTGCGCTGTGCTGTCCCGCTGCGACGCCGGCGGTTCTTGCGCTGTACGGCGGGTTGACGGGGTTGGCGTCCGTTGCTTGTTTTCTGGTATCTATCATCTGCGTTCTGGGATGCGAGTGGTCTGGCTGTGGCTGGCGCGCGGTCCTGCCCGCTGCGTATTGCGTGATCGCTGCGGTTGTGCCCGCCGGCGCCTTCTTTGTGCCCGCAGCGCTCTATGAACTCATGCGGTTTGTGCGCGGGTCCCTGCCGTGGAAGGCTGCTCCTGCGGTGGTGCTTGTTCCCGCCATCGCGTTGGCGGCGCGCGGCGGGATGGTGCCCGCATTGCTGTTGGTTGTTGCGGTGGCGGCCTTGGCGGCGCTTCTATCCATGCGAACATGCGCGCTTACGGCTCAGCGCGACCTAACGAGACGCACGCGCGACGATCTTGTTGAGCGCGAGCGTTGCGTGCGTGATGCTTTGGCGGCGGGGCGGGCGGCGGCCGGTGGCCCTAGCGTGACGGACGAGGGAGCCGCTGCGGGTGCTGGCGCTGTTGCGGGCGCGTCTGCTGCCGCTGCCACTGCGGAGCCCGACGCCCGTCCGCGCGAGTTTGAATGCTTGACTGAGCGCGAATACGAGATTGTTCGCTTGGTGGCCGAGGGACTCGACAACCACGAGATCGCAGCGGAAGCGTTTATCAGCGAAGGTACGGTGCGAAACCGGATTAGCTCGGTGCTTTCCAAGACCGGTTACAAGAATAGAACGCAGCTTGCGGTTGCATGGTGGCGCTCGCGTCTGCCGTAGCGAGTTTTGCCCGATTGAATGAGTTCGCTTTCGCCCATGGCGACGCTACAGCTCTTTTTTGAAAAACACATCCATCGTGGTATGAGGGCTACCCGGTAGCGGCCGGTCGTCCTCGGCGTATCCCAGCGCGCGGTAGAGGGCGATGGCCCCTGTAAGGGCGTGATGCGTTTCCAGGTATAGCGTGCTAAAGCCGGCTCGGCGCGCAAAGTCTTCTACCGCGAGGGTGAGCGCGGTCGCGATGCCGCGTCGCTGCGCTTCGGGCGCAACGTAGAGCTTCTGCAGCTCCGCCGTGCCCGTGGCGCCGGGGACCGGCGAAGCGCCCGCTCCGCCCGCCACCCCTCCATCGAGCTCCGCGATAAAGTAGGCGCGGTGCGGAGCGGCGGAGTAATACGAGCTCAGATGGTCGAGCTCGGGGTCAAAGTACGCCGTTCCCGGACGGTCGAGCCCGTACGCTTCAAGGTTGCGCCGGACGATGCGTGCGATGGCGGCGTCATCACGCGTCTCGATGGGACGGATCACCAGGCGCTTGCCCTGTTCGCCGCGCTGGTCTTGCGTGCGCCGCTCTGTTGAATCCATCTATTCCACCCCCGCTGGCCAACGATTGGCGGAGAGGTCTACGCGGCCGTCTGCAAGAAAGCCCACGCCCTCCGCTTCCAGCATCTCGCGTTGCGCCTCGGGACCGCCAAAGGCGAATCCGGGGGCGAGCCGGCCGTCCGCGAAGACGATGCGGTGGCACGGGATGACGCCCGGACGGGGGTTGACGTGCAGGGCGTAGCCCACATAGCGCGCGCGGCGCGGTTCGCCGATCAGCTTGGCTATCTGGCCGTAGGTTGCGACCATGCCCTCAGGCACCTGCTCGACCATCTGGTAGACGCGTTCGAAGAACCCGTCCTTGCCCGGCTTGTCCATATCTCTCCTTGCGATGAGGCTTGTTTTGAGGCTAAGTGTAGCGCACGGCGGGTGGTCGGGTGGCAGGGAGGCACCGCTTGCCGGCGTTCTCTACGCATAGTAGGGCGGAGGAGGTTGCCAAACAGCTTGTCACCTCGTAACATCAGGTGATACTCACGACTGCAGTAGTCTTTCATGCTTTGGGAAAGGGGAGCTTCATCATGCTTGCTTCCATGAGGATTTGGCTCTAGCCACGGTCGCGTGAGCGACCGGTCACATGTTGTTCAACCGATCGCATCAAAAGGAAAAAATGAATATGCATACGAATGATCGCGTTTCTTGGAAGCGCTCCCTTGCCCTTGTCTGGCTGGGCGAGGCGTTTTCGGTCCTTACCAGCTCCGTGCTGCAGATGGGCCTTATTTGGCATGTCGCGCTAGCTACGGGGTCTGCCAGCGCGCTTTCGCTTGTAAGCCTGGCGGGCTTCTTGCCTATGGCGGTGCTGGGGGTGTTTGCGGGAACCATTGTGGACCGCTCGTCCATCAAACGGTTGATGATAGGGGCGGACCTCTTTATCGCCGCGGTGAGCTGCACCCTTGCCTTTGGATCTGCGGCGGGCGAGCTGCCCGTATGGGCGGTCGCCGCGGTGGTGTTCGTCCGCGCCCTTGGCACCACGCTGCACACACCGGCGTTCAACGCGTTGACGCCCATGCTCGCTCCGCCGGAGATGCTGGGCCGTCTTGCCGGCATCCAGCAGTTCATGCAGTCCGGCAGCTACATTTTGGGCAACGCCATCGCGGCGGTTCTCTATCCCATGGTTGGTCTCTCCGCCATGATCGCGCTCGACGTCGCCGGCGCGGTGATTGCTAGCGTTGCCGTAGCCATATCGGGCGTGGAGACGCCGCGCGTTCACCGAGAGCGGATAGACCAAGGGGGCGCCGGCGCGCTGCACGGGTTCATGCGGGATACCATCCAGGGCTATCGAGAGCTCAGGCGCCATACCGGCCTGTTCGCCATGTTGTGGATAGGCTTTGCGTTCTCCGTCCTGTTCAGTCCCATCTCCACCCTGTTCCCCCTTATGACCTTCGAGCATTTTGGCGGCACCACTATACAGTCCGCGGCTACCGAGATCGTCTTTTCGCTGGGCATGATCGCCGCCAGCGCGTGGATAGGCGCCACGGGAGGTTTCAAGCATCAGGGTGTTTCCTGCGTGCTGGCGATCGCCCTGTTCGGCGTCACGACGCTTGCCTCCGGCTTGCTGCCGGCGTCGGCCTTTGCCTTGTTCCTAGCGTTCACGTTCGCCATGGGGGTATCGTCCCCGCTGTATAGCAGCCCGCAGATGGCGCTTATGCAGCGCAAGGTCGATCCGGATTGCTTGGGACGAGTTTTTGGCCTGTACGGCGCGGTATGTAGCTGGGCCATGCCCGTGGGCCTCATCTTCTCAACTTTGTTCGCCGACGCAATCGGCGTGACGCGCTGCTTTGTCTTGGTGGGTGCGGCCATGATTGTCCTGGCGGCACTTTCCTGGTCTATCAAGAGCGTTCGAACTATCGACCAGCACTAAGCGACGTCCGTGCGTCTTGTTGCGCTTTTGTTTGCGCGATAAACGCAGAAAAGACCCCGCCACGTTGTATGTGACGGGGTCTTTTCCGAGGTACACCATTGGAATTGCCCAGAGGGGAGGGAGGCAATCCTTCTGACAGGACCCCTATTTTCATCGCCTGCGGGGCAGCTCCTGTCGTTGAGTTAACTATAGTAAACAGTTAGCTCTAGGTAACTGAGAACATCCTCCCTCACATTCTCTCCATAAGTTAGCTATGGCTTACAAGTTTTTCTTGCACCGTTAGCGTTACCACCTTCGGCGCTGCCGTGAAGGGCCGAGGTCGCTACAGAGCGGACGAGGGCTCGAGGTATTTCTCGACCAATTCCTCGAAAGCGCCGTCGTCGCCGGTGGATTCGAGCACGGCGTCGCAATGGGGGCGAACGTCGTCCGTCACGTTGGCGACGCCCACGCCCAGCCCCGCCGCCTTGATCATGGCGAGGTCGTTAGCGGAGTCTCCAACGCCAATCACCTGGTCCATGGGGATACCCAGCATATCGGCGAGCTTCTTCAAGCCGTAGCCCTTGTCGATACCGGCGGGCATGAACTCGAGGTAGCGCTTGGACGAGAACGTGATTTCTACGCCTAGGCGCTTCGCCATGGGTTCCAGCTCGCGGCCAAGCTGCTGTAGACCCTCGAAGTCGGAATCCATAAAGAGGATCTTGACGATGTCGCGGCCGTCGAGGAAGGAGAGGTCTGCGTGGTCGTCGCTATTGAAGTGGGTGACGCCGGAGATCTGTTCAAGGTAGGCGCGCTCGGCATGTGGCGCGTCGCAGACGAAGACGTGTCCGTCGGCCACGTTGACGTGCATGCACTTGCCCAGCTTGCGGCCAAGGGCGTAGAGTTCCTCGGCGCAGTCGCGGCCGATGCCGCAGCTGGTGAGGGGCTCGGGGTCGCCCACGCGGTTGATGAAGCCGCCGTTGTAGGAGATGACGTAGCTGCCCTCGAGAAGCGTCGGGTCGAGCTCGGCGAAATTATCCATGATGGAGGAGTACCATCTGCCGCTTGACGGGACGAAGAGCACGCCGAGCTCCTTCATCCGCCTTATCGCGCGGATGTTCGCCGCGGGAATCTGATGGTTGTGGTCTAGGAAGGTCTCGTCCATATCGGTTGCTACCAGCTTGTACATGCTTCCCCCTTAAGCACGGCGCGCTTGCGCGGATCAAGAACGGTGCGGTCGCGAACGACCGCATGGTCCAAATCTAGCAGAAACCCCTCCGCCTGCGAATCTCGGGGCGGAGGGGTTTTGAAAGTTAGGAACAAATGCGTTGCGAGCTCGATGAGGCGACCGTCTCTATGGGAGCGGGCTAGTACACCATGCCCATAGCCTGCTGGACCTCTGCGAGCGTGGCATCGGCGACCTGGTTGGCGCGGCGGTTGCCCTCGTGCAGCACGTCCTTGACGTAGTCCATATCGCGGGCGAGCTCCTCGCGGCGGGCGCGGATGGGGGCGAAGTACTCGTTCACGCTCTCGGTGACGTACTTCTTGAGCTGGCCGGAGCCTCCCATGCCGATCTCTTCCGCGATTTCGACCTCGGATCGACCGGTGCAGATGGCGGCGGTGGAGAGCAGGCCGGATACGCCGGGGCGGGCATCGGGGTCGAACGTGATCATGCGCTCGCCGTCGGTCTGGCTCTTCTTGATGCGCTTGGCGGTCTCCTCTGCGGTCATGGAGATGTTGATGGCGTTACCGTAGGATTTGCTCATCTTGCGACCGTCGAGGCCGGGGAGCAGCGGCGTGTCGGACAGCAGCGCGTCGACCTCGGGGAACACCTGGCCGTAGCGGTTGTTGAACTTGCGGGCGATGGTGCGGGTGAGCTCGATGTGCGGCAGCTGGTCGCGGCCGACGGGCACCACGTTGCCCTTGCAGAACAGGATGTCGCACGCCTGGTGCACGGGGTAGGTGAGCAGAAGGCCGGTGAGCTCGTGGCCGGAGGCCTCCATCTCGGCCTTAACCGTGGGGTTGCGCTGCAGCAGCGCCTCGGAGACAAGCGAGAGGAACGGCAGCATGAGCTGATTGCAAGCGGGCACGGCGGAGTGCGTGTAGATCATGGTCTTGTCGGGGTCCAGGCCGCATGCCAGGTAGTCGAGGACCATGTTGTAGACGTTGTCCTGGATGTTGTCGGTGGAGTCGCGGTCGGTGATGACCTGGTAGTCGGCGATGAGCACGTTGGTGTGCACGCCCATGTCCTGCAGTTCCACGCGGCTCTTGAGCGTGCCGAAGTAGTGGCCCAGATGGAGGCGGCCGGTGGGGCGGTCGCCGGTGAGCATGGTGTATTTCTCGGGATGCAGCGGAAGGTCGGCGCGGATCTGGTTGCTGCGCTCCAGGCTGACTTCGTAGCTGAGCTCGTTGGGCATGGTGGTCTCCTTTTGCGTCTGATTGCGGCCATGAGGCCTGCGTGGGCGTACAGTCGGATGGGCGTGCGGGCGCACATGGTCTGAGCGCGCCGCGGGGGCTAGCGCTTGGTCTTGTCGCGCGGGGTCGGCGCGGCGCCGCGCTTGTGCGGCTTGAGTTTGGCGGTGCGCTCCTGGTGCTGGCGGCGCTCCGCCCTGACCTCGTCCGCGAAAGCCTCGTCGTCGGGCGTGACGATCTCGTCCTTCTTGGTCTTGGGGTTGTAATGATGCCTCAAGACTGGTTCGAAGAGATGGAGTCTGAACGCGAAAGCGGCGGAGAGGGCGAGGAGCACCAGGAAGATGACGAAGCGCCAGAAGACCTCTACCTGGTTGATGGCGGCTGCTCCCAGATTGAGCAGGATGCACCACAGGTAGATGAGGAGCACGGCTTGGCGCTGATCGTATCCGCCCTGGATGAGGCGGTGGTGGATGTGGCCCTTGTCCGCCTGCCCGATGCTGACGTGCGCGCGCATGCGGCGGATGATGGCGGAGAAGGTGTCGATGATGGGCACGCCCGCCACGATGAGCGGGATGATGAGGGAGGTAAGCGCGGCGGTTCGCGATACGTTGAGCAGCGAGATGGAGCCCAGGGCGAAGCCCAGCAGCAGCGAGCCCGAGTCACCCAGGAAGATCTTGGCGGGGTGGAAGTTGTAGCGCAGGAAGGCGAAGCACGAGCCGATGAGCGCGATGGAAATCGCCGCGGCGTCGCCTCGTCCCGCCAGGACGGCGAAGGAGAACATGGAGCAGCCCGCGATAGCCGAGATGCCCGTGGCGAGTCCGTCCAGCCCGTCGATAAGGTTGATGATGTTGGTGTAGGCAACCAGGTAGATGATGGTGATGGGGTAGGCGAGAAAGCCGAGGGAGATCTCCCCGCCCGCTTCGAGGGGGTTGACGATCGCGTGGATGAGCAGGCCGCTGGCGGCGGCGACCATGGCGGCGATTACCTGGCCGGCGAGCTTCGCCTTGGGCGAGAGCTGCAAGACGTCGTCCAAGGCCCCCGTCGCTACGATGATCAGGAACGAAAGGCCCAGCAGCGGGTAGTTGATTTCCATGCTGGGATGGGGGACCAGGGCGGACGGCCACCCCCAGTTGAGGGTTCCGAATATCTGAAGGGCGCACGCGACTATGAGGCCCGCGAACACCGCGAGGCCGCCCATCCGCGGGGTGGGCGTGGTGTTGACGCGGCGCTTGGACGGGTAGTCAACGGCGTCGAGCTTGATGGCGATCTTCTTGACGACCGGGGTCAGCACGTAGGTGGTGGCGAATGCCGCGAGCGCTAGACATATGTAGGGAAGCAAAGACTCCACGTGGATACCGCTTATCGTAGATACGTACAGAATCTTATCTATGATAGCCGAGTTGACATGCCTGAAGGGGATGGGTGGCCTGACCACACCGTCATAGCAAAAGTGAGGGCGGCTCTTGACGCCGTGGGCGGCTCGACGGCCCTCGCTTCGCATCTTTGAGAGGTGCGGGGTGACGCCGGGCGACCGCCTCGTTCGGGCGATGAAGAAGTTTTCACTTTTCTCATTGACAGACGCTGAGAGTTGGCTAGAATAATCACTTGTCTTGGGGACGTAGCTCAGTTGGGAGAGCGCTGCCGTCGCATGGCAGAGGCCGAGGGTTCGACTCCCTTCGTCTCCACCCATTGACTTGATAGAGAGGATCTCGTAAGAGGTCCTCTTTTTTTCGTGTTGAAATCCAGGGCAATTTTAGCGCAAGCCGAGGGGGCTCCGGCCCCCTCCTGCGCGTTAAGCCAGGTAGCGTCCGGTCACGCTTTTAGGGCAGGCAGCTATGCGCGCCGGCGTGCCGCATGCGACGACTCGCCCGCCTTCATCGCCGCCACCGGGACCCATATCAACAACGTAGTCGGCATGGCGGATAACGTCTAAATCGTGCTCGATGACCACCACCGTCGCTCCGTGCACGACCAGCTGGTCGAATACGTCTAGCAGCACCTGCACGTCCAAGGGGTGCAGACCTATCGTGGGCTCGTCGAACACAAAGACGCTGCCTTGCTGGTTTCGCTTCATTTCGCTAGCAAGCTTTAGGCGCTGCGCCTCGCCGCCGGATAGCGACGGGGTCGCCTCGCCCAAGGTGAGGTAGCCCAGCCCCAGGTCATGGAGAATTCTCAGCTTGCCGTGCGTGCGTTTAAGGTCGCCGGTTACTTCCAGCGCTTCGTCTACGCTCATCGCCATGAGGTCCGGGATAGACAGTTCGGTCTGCTGGCTTCCGCAGGCGCGCTTGATGGATTCGGCGCGTTGCGAATAGCGGGTTCCGTGGCATTCGGGGCACGTGATCTCGACGTCGGGCAAAAACTGCACGTCAAGCGAGATCGATCCCGTTCCATCGCACACGGGGCAGCGCAGCGAGCCGGTGTTGTACGAGAAGTCGCCTGCTTTAAGACCGGCGGCGCGAGCTGCGCCGCATTTGGCGAACGCACGGCGAAGCTCATCGTGGACGCCCGTGTAGGTGGCAACGGTCGAGCGGACATTGATGCCAATGGGCGAGGCGTCGATAAGGTTGACCTTGGATGCGCTCTCGGCGTCGATCCAATCGACGTGCTCCGGCAATGCGGTGCCTTGATTCGCCGCGGCTTCAGCGGGCGAAGGGCCGTCGCCGCAGTGCTCGGCGCTATCGCAACTGCGCTGCGCGCAGAGCGCCCTCAACGCCGGCACCAGCGTTTCAAGTACCAGCGTGGTTTTGCCGGATCCGGATACGCCGGTAACCGCTACGAGTCTGCCGCAGGGGATGTCGATTTCAAGGGGCTTGACCGTATGAAGGCCGCGCGAGCTCAGGCGGATGCGACCTAAATCGAACATCTCGTCTTCGCTTGTGCGCGGGCAGTTCGCGCTTGCGCCCGTGGAGCCCCCGCGGTTGAGCTCGCCGGCGAGGAACGGTCCTATGACGGACCGCGGGTTTGCGATTACCTGCTCGATGTCGCCTTGGGCGATGACGTTGCCGCCGCCCGCGCCGGCAACGGGGCCCATCTCTACCAGATGGTCCGCGTGCGCCAGTAGCTGTACGTCATGGTCGACCATTACCACGGAGTTGCCGTCCGCGATCAGGTCGCGCATCACGCCCAGCAACCCGTCTATGTTGGAGGGGTGCAGGCCTATCGAGGGCTCGTCGAGCACGTAGAGCACGCCTGTGGTGTGGTTTCTCACCGCTCGCGCGAGTTGGACGCGCTGGCGTTCGCCCGTTGAAAGCGTGGAGCCCGCGCGGTCCAGCGAAAGGTAGCCCAGGCCTAAATCCAGCAGGCGGCGCGCTCCGTCAAGCACGGCATCGCAGATACTCTCCGTCATGGGGCGCATGTCTGCCGGCAGGGTGGCGGGCACGCCGCGGATCCAGTCGCATAGCTCGGTCAGGGTCATCTGGCACGCCCGCGCAAGATCTATGTCTCGCACGTGGGGAGATCGCGCGGCGGGCGATAGGCGGGTGCCGTCGCAGTCCGGGCACGGTCCCTGGGTAAGAAAACGTGCCACGCGCTTCAGGCCCTTTTCGTCCTTAACCTTGGCAAGGGCGTTTTCTACCGTGTAGACGGCGTTGTAATAGGTGAAGTCGAGTTCGGCGAAATCGTTGCCCTTCTTTGCTTTGTAGAGAATGTGGCGCTTTTCGGCCGGGCCGTCAAAAACGATGTCGCGTTCGCGTTGCGTGAGCTCGCAAAACGGCACGTCGGTGCGGACGCCCATCTCGCGGGCGACTTGCTTCATGAGGTCCCACATAAGCGAGCCCCAAGGCAGCACGGCACCCTGGTCGATGCTGATCGACTCGTCCGGCACCAAGGAAGATCGGTTCACGGTCCGTACCTCGCCCGTGCCCTGGCAGGTGGGGCAGGCGCCGCCGGAGTTGAACGAGAGGTCCTCCGCCGGGGGACCAAAAAAGCTGTGCCCACATGCCGGGCAGACCAAGGGCCGCTCGGCGGCAACGGCGAGGCTGGGCTCGCAGCGCTTGCCGCAAGCGGGGCACACGTGCGATCCCGCGCGAGAGAACAGCAGTCGCAATCCGTTCAGAAGCTCGGACATGGTGCCGAAAGTGCTGCGCGGACCGGGGGCGGCGGGGCGCTGGTGCAGGGCGAGCGCCGCGGGAACATGGAGCACTTGGTCCACGTCCGCGCGACCGGCCTGCGTAAGCCGCCGCCTGGTGTAGGCGAGAGCGCCTCAAGGTAGCGCCGCGACCCTTCTGCGTACAAAACGCCCAGGGCAAGCGAGCTCTTGCCCGATCCCGAGACGCCGGCGATGGCCGCCAGCTGCCCCAAGGGAATGTCGACATCGATGTTCTTAAGGTTGTGGACGCGCGCCCCGCGCACTTCGATGTGGTCGGGCACGGGTGGGCGGCCGCCCGCATTCGTCATGGTCGAGAGCTCCCATCACGGGCCGAGCGCGTGGTCTAGAGACAAAAAGACCGCCCCCCACTTCACGAAAATGAACCC
>DBEWRE010000028.1:0-70101 GCA_048207125.1 Collinsella sp. | reverse complement strand
TCTTGGCGAAGGCACCGGGGCGATGGCCCTGCTGCCGCTGCTGGATGCCGCCATCGAGGTCTATAGAGGGTGCATCACGTTCGAGCAGAGCGGGATGGATGCGTACGAGGCGTTGGAGTAGGGAATGTTCATGCTGGTTATAGGCGGCGCGGCAAGTGGCAAGAGCGCGTTTGCGGAGGCGTGCTCTGTCGCATGCGGCTCGCCCGCGCTTTATGTTGCGACGATGGAGCCCTTCGGCGAGGAGGCCGCGGCGCGCATCGAGCGCCATCGTTCGCAGCGCGAGGGCGCCGGGTTCGCTACGCTTGAATGCCCGCGCGACCTTGCCCAAGCCGACTTGGGGGCATATGCCGTGGCGCTCATCGACGACATCGGCAACCTGGCGGCCAACGAGCTGTTCGCGCCCTCGCGACCGGATGCCCGCGCGGACCGCGTGGACGCCGCTTGCGACCGCGTCGTCGCGGGGGTGGGGCGCGTGCGCTCGGTATGCGGGAGCGTGGTGGCGGTCACGTGCGACGTCTCGTCGGACGGCGTCGCCTACGATGAGGAGACGCGTGCCTGGCAAAGGGCGCTCGGCTGCATCAACGCCCGTCTTGCCGGCGATGCGGATTGCGTGGTCGAAGTTGTGTGCGGAATTCCCGTTTGGGTTAAAGGGGACGAGGATGTCTGGAAAGGGGCATGCTCGTGAACGCTAAGGACGCTGTCGTCGCCTCGTTCGCGACGTTCTCGCGCATTCGAGTGCCCGCCCGGCTCCTAGATGCCGTTGACTGGCGCGACGGCGCGGCGCTTGCGGGGTTCCCCCTGGTGGGCGTGGTGGAGGGCCTCGCCATGCTTGCCTGGGCCCTGGGTGCGAGCTGGCTGTGCCTGCCCGCCCCTGTCTCTGCCGCGGTCTTCACGTGCCTGCCCGTGGCGGTCAACGGCGGCATCCATCTGGACGGCCTGTGCGATGTGGCCGATGCGGTGTGCTCGCACGCCGATCGCGACCGCAAGCTGCAGATTCTCAAGGATCCGCGAACCGGTGCGTTTGGCGCCATGGCCCTGGGATGCTATCTGCTGCTGTTCTACTCGCTTGCGGCGGGCGCGGGACCGATGCAGCTGATGCGCTCGTCGATAGCCCTGCCCGCCGCCCTTGCGTTCTCGCGCAGCCTCTCGGGTTTAGCGGTGCTGCGTTGGCCCAAGGCGCGCCCGGACGGCATGGCGCGCGCGATGGCGGGGGAGGACGATAACCCTCCTCGTCCGGCGGTTTTCGCGCTGGCGGGACAGGCGGTGCTGTCCGCGGTCTCGCTTGTGGCGCTGGCCCCAGCCGCGAGCGGCCTCTTCGCCATCGCCGCGGCGGCAGCGGTGCTCGCTTGGTACCACCGCTTCGCGTTGCGGGAGTTCGGCGGGGTGACCGGGGATACGGCGGGATGGTTCTTGCAGTGGTGCGAGCTTGCGATGCTCGCCGTTTTGATAGCGGGAGGAATGCGGTGATCTTGCTGATAGGGGGAGTTGGCTCTGGAAAGAGGGCTTTCGCGCGGGAGCGTTTGGGCATCTTGGAGGATGCGGTCGACGACGCGGTTTTGGGTTCGGGCGCGGCGGTCGCGCGCGCTCAGGAGCTCGCACGCGACCCCGCCGCCGACCCGTCCTCCCTGGCCGACCGTCTCGCCTCGCGCTCCGTGGTGATGGTGGACCAGGTCGGCTGCGGCGTGGTGCCGCTCGATCGCGACGAGCGGGCGTGGCGGGAGCGCGCCGGCAGGCTCTCGTGCGAGCTCGCGTTGAGGGCGGATGCGGTGGTTCGTCTGGTTTGCGGATGCCCCCAGGTTATCAAGGGGGAGCTATGATCGTGGAGTTGTGGCGCCATGGTCCCACCGCGGGAACGATCGCGCGCCGTTACGAGGGCGGCGGAACGGATTCGCCGCTCGACATCCCCGCGACCCGTTCCGCCCTTTCCCGATTGTCCGGGCCGGCGGGCGCCCCTCGCTGCGTTTTCGCGAGCGATATGCGCCGTTGCGTCGAGACCGCCCGCCTCATTTACCCCGACGTGCCGTTGGCATTGCGCCCGAACTTGCGAGAAATCCACTTTGGTGAGTTCGAGGGGCGTGGCTTCGCGGACATGGAAGACGACGCCGCCTACCGCCGCTGGGTTGATTCCGGGTGCGAGGAGGCGTGTCCCGGCGGTGAGGGCAAGGCGGGGTTCACGCGCCGCGTGGTTGCGGAGGTGCTTGCCATCTTGGACCGGGAATCCGCATGCGATTCGGGCTATGTGGCCATCGTCGCCCACGGCGGAACCGTCCGCGCCGTCATGAGCGAGCTCGCGCATCCCCGGATCCCCTATTTTTCCGTCGACGCGCCTCCTGCCGGCAGGTGGCTGCTCGAATGGGAGGGAGGGCGCCTCGCCGTGCTCGCCGCGCCCGGAGAGGAGGCTCCGTGTACCTGGTCGTAGTTACAGCGCTCGCCTTCGCGCTGGATGCCGTCTTGGGCGATCCGCGCTGGCTGCCGCATCCCGTGGTCGCTATGGGCAGGGCGATTTCATGGGCGGAGCCTCGCCTGCGCGCCGCGTTTCCTGATAGTCCCGCCGGGCGCCGCCGTGCGGGCCGCGTGCTCGCAGCCGGCCTGCCCGCGATTTCGTTTTGCCTCGTATGGGCGGTCCTCGCCCTGCTCGGCGCCATCTCGCCCGCTGCGCGCTTCGCGGCGGAGGTGTATCTGTGCTATCAGTTGCTGGCTGCCTGCGAGCTGCGCCGCCAGTCGCTTGCCGTCGTCCATGCCCTGCGCGCGGGCGGCCTTGTCGCCGCCAGGCGTGCCGTGGGGATGATCGTTGGACGCGATACCTCTGTGCTCGACGCCGCGGGCTGTATCCGTGCAGCGGTCGAGACCGTGGCGGAGAACGCGAGCGATGGCGTGGTCGCGCCCCTGCTCTACATGATGGTGGGCGGCGCTCCGCTTGCCGCCGCCTACAAGGCGGTGAACACCCTGGACAGCATGTTGGGGTATAAGAACGAGCGCTATATCGATTTTGGGCGCGCGTCCGCGCGGCTGGACGATGCGGCTAACTGGATCCCCGCCCGCGCCACGGCGCTGTGCATGGTCGCGGCAGCCCCGTTGGCGGGCCTCGATGCCGCCGGCGCTTTTCGGGTGTGGCGTCGCGACCGCGCCGCGCACCTGAGCCCCAACGCCGGCCAGCCCGAGTCCGCGGCGGCGGGCGCGCTGGGCGTCCGCCTCAACGGCCCGGGCGTCTATGGAGGGGTGCTCGTCCAAAAACCCTACGTGGGAGAAGCTGCGAGGCAGATCGAGCCAGACGATATCGCCCGTGTCTGCCGTCTTATGTACGCGGCGTCGATCCTGGCTTTGGCGGCGGCGGCCGTCATTCGTCTTGCGATTTGCTCGGCTGTTCGCTAGGCCGCCAGACCGCGCGGATGCGCGTAACGATGGGAGGAACCATGCCCTGCGCTACCAAGCTGCCGTATGGTCACGGCGGCGACATCTGGACCCAGCGGGAGCGCTGGGGCGAGACGGTGATAGACCTGTCGGCGAACACCAACCCGCTGGGCATCTCGCCCGCGGCGGCGAACGCCGCTCGCGAAGCCATCGGGGTATCGGACCGCTATCCCGATCCGCGTTGCCGTCAGCTCGCGAGCGCGATCGCGAAGCGAAGCGGCGCGGCGACCGGCTGGGTCTTATGTGGCAACGGGGCCGCGGACCTGATCTGGCGCCTGTGCTTGGCGGTGGCTCCAAGGAGGGTCTTGGTCGCGGCCCCCACGTTTTCCGAGTACGCCGCCGCCGCACGCGCCGCCGGTGCCCTCGTGGACGAGGTCGTCTTGCGCGCCGAGAGCGATTTCGACCTCGACCGCTCCTTTGTAGATGCGGTCGTTCCCGGCGTCGACATGGTGTTCGTCTGCAATCCCAACAACCCTACCGGCCGCACGGTCGCCCCGCCGGTCCTCGACGAGTTGATCGACCGTTGCGCCGCGGTGGGTGCTCGGCTGGTGGTGGACGAATGCTTCTTGGGGTTCACGGCATCGAGCGGGTCCACGCTCGACGCGCGGATCGCCGCTTCGCCGAAGTTGGTGGTGCTGCACGCGTTTACCAAGCTACACGGCATGGCGGGTCTGCGCCTGGGCTATCTGCTTTGTTCGGACGAGGACCTGGTGCGCAGGGTCTACCTCGCGGGTCCTCCGTGGCCCGTTTCCGCGCCCGCCCAGGCGGCCGGCATCGCCGCTTTGGCGGACCATGATTTTGTCGCGCGCACGCGCGAACTCGTCGATGCCGAGCGCCCCCGCATGATGGGCCTGCTGGCGGCTGTCGGTTGCCGCGTGGTCCCGAGCGAGGCGAACTACGTTCTCTTTCGCTTGATGCGCGGCGGCGCTCCCGTACCGGGCGCATCGGATGCCCTGGCGGGCTCGGGCGTGATCGTGCGAGGCTGCTCCAACTACACTGGCCTCGACTCGTCGTGGGTGCGCGCGTGCGTCCGCGGCAGGGCGGAGACCGATGCGCTGCTCGACGCCGTGCGCCATGCGAGCGGTTCTTCCGTGGAAGAAAGGGGCCGCGATGACGGCTAAGCCATTGATGATTCAGGGGACCATGTCCAACGTGGGCAAGAGCCTGCTGGTAGCGGGCCTCGCCCGGGTCCTCGTCCAAGACGGGTACTCCGTCGCGCCCTTTAAAAGCCAGAACATGGCGCTCAACAGCTACGTTACGGCGGATGGCCGCGAAATGGGCCGGGCGCAGGCGATGCAGGCGCAGGCGGCGGGGCTCGATCCCGTGAGCGACATGAACCCCATCCTGCTCAAGCCGGAGGGGCCGCGCGGGAGCCAGGTGATCGTGGACGGCCTTTCTCGGGGCACCATGTCCGCCCGCGATTACTTTGTGTACCGCCGCGGTCTCGCCCCGCAGGTCGAAGCCGCCTACCGCCGGCTTGCCCGAGCGCACGACATCGTCCTGATCGAGGGGGCGGGCTCTCCTGCCGAGATCAATCTGCAGCGAGACGACATCGTCAACATGGGCATGGCGAGGATGGCCGATGCCCCGGTGCTCCTGGTGGGCGATATCGATCCCGGCGGCGTCTTCGCCCAGATGGCGGGCACGGTCTCCCTTGTCCCCCCGGAGGACCGTCGGCGCATCCGCGGCTTGATCATCAACAAGTTTCGGGGCGACGCCTCCATCTTGCGGCCCGGCTTGGCCCCGCTCGAGGAGCTGTGCGGCGCGCCCGTGTTGGGCGTCGTTCCCTACACGCGGCTCGATATTGATGACGAGGACTCCCTGTCCTCGCGTCTGCGGGCAAGGGATTCCTCGCGTCCCGTCGACATCGCGGTGATTCGCCTGCCGCACCTGTCGAACTTCACGGACTTCGATCCTCTGGAGCGCCATGGGGCCGTGGGTGTCCGCTACGTCGAGCGGGCTCGCGACCTGGGCCGTCCGGACCTGGTGGTGCTTCCCGGCACCAAGAGCACGCTGGGCGATCTTGCCTGGCTGCGCGCCAGCGGCATCGCGGACTGCGTGCTGCGGCTTGCCCACGCCTCGACGCCCGTTTTGGGTATCTGCGGCGGATACCAGATGCTGGGAGAAGAGCTGCTCGATCCGGACGGCGTCGAGGGGCCGCCCGCCAGCGCCCGCGGGTTGGGCTTGCTGCCGGTCCGCACCGTGTTCGAGCGAGCCAAGACGCTGGAGCGCACGGATGCGGTCCTGAGCGTGCCGGACGGCTTCTTCTCTTGTCTGGACGGCATATGCGCGCATGGCTATGAGATTCACGCGGGCGTGACGGATCTCGCCGACGGTTCCCGCCGCGCCGTGTTCTCCAACGGCGGCGACGGACGCGCGGGCGGGGTGGCGGCGGGCAACGTGATGGGAACGTACCTGCACGGGCTGTTCGATGCGCCCGAGGCGGTGCGCGCCGTGGCAGACGCCCTGCTGCGCGCCCGCGCGCTCGACCCGTCCGGGTTCGACGTCGTCGGGGGCGACGCGTACCGCGACGCGCAGTTCGACAAGCTCGCCGATGCGGTCCGCGCCGCGTTGGACATGGATGCCGTCATGGACATCATCGAGCGCGGGGTCCCCGCTGCGGTATAGGGGCTCGTCCCCGCCGACGTGGTCGTATAAGGTTTCGAGCCATTTCCGGCGCGCATGGCGCGTCGTGTCGTAAAGATTAGGAGATACGAGATGGCACAGCTCCACACTCAGCCGCATGACATAGAGCGGACGAGTTTCGAGATCATAACGCGCGAGCTTGGCGACCGAGAGCTCGACCCATTGCAGGCGCCCGTCATCAAGCGGGTGATTCATACCACGGCGGACTTCTCTTTCGCTGACAGCCTGGTCTTTACCGAGGGCGCGGTCGAGCGCGCATGGGACGCCCTGCGCCGCGGCGCCACCATCCTCACGGACACCAACATGGCCCGCTCCGGCATCAGTCGCCCCGCGCTTGCCGCTTTGGGTTGCAGGTGCGTCTGCTATATGGCGGACCAGGACGTGGCGGCGTCCGCGCGCGAGCGGGGGACCACCCGCGCTTACGCCAGCATGGACAAGGCATGCGAGATCGCCGGACCGCTTATCGTCGCCGTGGGCAACGCGCCCACCGCTTTGCTGAGGCTTTGCGAGCTCATCGACGCGGGCCGTATCGCGCCCGACCTGGTAATAGGCGTGCCGGTGGGCTTTGTGAACGTGGTAGAGGCAAAGGAGGAGGTTCTCGCCCGCCGCGTGCCCGCGATCGTGGCGCGCGGCCGCAAGGGGGGATCCACCGTGGCGGCGGCGATCGTGAACGCGCTGCTCTACCAGCTCACGCGGGACGAGTCGTAGCGATGGGAGGCGCCATGGACGCATTGCGTGGGACCGGTATGCCGTACCGGCGGCGAGTCGCGGTGTTCGCGGGCACCACGGAGGGACGTCGTCTGGTGGAGCACCTGTCCTCCCGCGGCGTGGACACCGTCGCGTTTGTCGCCACCTCGTACGGCGCCTCGCTTATCGCGGGCCTCCCGCATGTGCGGGTCCGCGAAGGGCGCCTCGATGCGGCGCAGATGGCCCTCGCGATCGCCGATTGCTCGGATGCCGTGGATGCGACGCATCCGTTTGCCCGGCAGGCGCATGCCGCCATCCGCGAGGCCGCCGCGTCGGCCGGAGTAAGGCATCTCCGTCTGGCGCGCCCGGCCGTCCCAAGGCATGAGGGGGCGCTCTACGTCGCCGACACGTCCGCGGCGGTAGACGCCGTGGCCGCCGGCGCCGGCGCCGTTCTTCTGGCGACCGGTAGCAAGGAGCTCGCGGCGTTTACGGGGCGCGCCGGATTGGCGGACCGTCTGTACCCGCGCGTCCTTCCCGATGAAGAGGTTATCTCCCAGGTGCGCGCCCTAGGGGTGCCGCGCTCCCACATCATCGCCATGCAGGGACCGTTCTCCCTTGAGTTCAACATCGCCCTTCTGAAGCAGATTGGGGCGGCATGGCTTGTTACCAAGGAGTCCGGTGACGCCGGCGGGCAGGACGACAAGATCGAGGCGGCGCTTGGCGCGGGCGCGGTGCCCGTGGTGATAGAGCGCCCGGCGGAGCCTGCCGATGCATGCGATTTTGAACAGGTGTGCCTGCGTCTTACGGACGCGGCGCCGAAAGGGTCTCGATAAGGGAGAGCCTTCGGCCGGCGCGGTCGTATGCCATAACGAGGATGCCTCCGTTCTCGATAACAGCGGGTGCCGAATCGGAGGGACGCTCGTCCTCGCTGCATTCGAGCGCTTCTAGTAGATGGCTCATCACGGTGCCGTGCGAGACGGCGAGCACGTCTCCCGGGGCCTCGTCTAAAACCCGATAGAGCCCCGCTGTCGCGCGGTCGCGCACCTCTTGGCCCGTCTCGCCGCCAAAACGCGCGGCGGCATCTTCCGGTCTCCAGGGATCGAAGGCGAGCGTCGCCAGCGGCATGCCCTGGCATGTCCCATAGTCCATCTCCGCCAAGCAGGGTTCTACGCGCGCGGGCGCATCCCCAAGCGGGGGGAGCGCGTCGAGGACGATATCCAACGTGGCCCTGGCGCGGCCCTGCGGAGAGGTGAGCGCGAGCATCGGCTTTGCCCCGTGCGCGCGCAGGGTGTTCGCGATGTCGAGCGCCTGCCGGCGCCCGCGCTCCGTAAGGGGGGAGTCGAGCGTGCCCTGCAGCAGGCCCCGTGCGTTCGATTGGGTCTCGCCATGCCGGACCAGGTATAAAAGCTGCTGCGTCGATTCCATAGCCGTGCGCCTACGCCCGCGCGAGAAGTATCTCGGCGTCGACGGTGATGCTGTCCAGCGAGCTTGCGTCCACGCCGCTCTCGTCCATATTGAAGGCGACGGGACTCATCTTGATAAGGTCGGCGGCTTCATGGGGCGCCACCGGGGTGGTCTGCGTCACGCGCAGGCGCTCCGCCACGCCGAAAGAGAGCTCCATGTGCTCCGCCACGCCGTGGTCGTCAAATGATTTGCTGGTCAAGCGGTCCTGCACAAGCTCTCGAAGCTCGCGCATGTGGTTGGCTGCGGGAACCACCTTGATCAGCCAGCCTCCCGGCTTGAGCACGCGTGAGAACTCGGCGTAGTTGGCGGGGGTGAACACGTTGACCATGACGTCCGCGACATGGTCCGCCAAGGGGATGGACGCGAGGTCCGCGACTATCCAGCGCTCCGAGCCGCCCCCGCGCGCGGCGCATTGTATGCCGTCTTTCGCGAGGTCGAGCCCGATGGTAAGGGAATGGCAGGCGCTCTGGATTGCTTTCGCGTAGGTGCCCTCGCCGCAGCCGGCATCGACCACCACGCCCGCTCCGTCGACTTCTTCGAGCTTGCGGGAAACCTGCCGGCAAACCAGGTCTATGAGGTCCCGGTAGTGACCGGCCTGGAAAACGCGCTGCCTTGCCTCGAAGAATCCCCGGTCATATCCCTTGAGTACCGGAACGCGGTCCTGCAGGGTGAGGTAGCCCTTCGCCGCCACGGGATAGGAATGGCCGCGGGGGCAGGCGACGTCGGCCTCGCGCGCCGCCATGGGACCGCCGCAGTGCGGGCAGCGCAAGAGGTGGGCGATGTCGAGGTGCTTTTGGATGCCGGGGCGCGCCATGGCTAGGACAGCACCTTCTCGTAGGCGATTCGCGTGGGGTCCGCCTCGTGCTCATAGGGCAGCGTGATGACGCCGCACTCGGTGTAGCCCCGCTTGCTCGCGAGGCCGCGCATGCGGACGTTCAGCCGGTGCGTGTCGATGCGGACGCTCCTAGCCCCCTGCTCGCGCGCCATGGACTCGACGGCGTCGAACATCGCGCTCATGACGCCTTGGCGCGCGGCGGATGCCGCGACGGCGCAGCGATGGATGGTGGCGTACGTGGCGGCGTCGCTGCTCGATTCGGTGAGCCAGGCCCCATTGATGGCGTCGTAGGTCGGTTCGCCGTCCATGGTGAAGGCGAGGGTGCCCACCACGGTTCCGCCGGCGTCGACGGCCACGTAGCCGCGGCCGTGCTCGATATCGTCCGCGACGTCGATGCGGTTGGGATATTCGCCCTGCCATTGGGGGATGTCCATCTGGGCGAGTGCGCGTCGGCCGTCGTCCAGGGCCGCTTCGGCGGCGAGCACGTCGTCTTGCGTTGTCTTGCGGACGATGATCTCCATGCGATGGTCCTTTCGATGCGGATGCCCCTGCATGCGATAGGGCTGAGGGGCACGGGAAGAGGGGGGGGGGAGAAAAGCCCCGTCCCCGTATGCGCCGCCCGCGCGAAGTCGCCGGCGGGATGGACGGGGAGGGGGCTGAGAAGGGGCTAGAACTGGCTTTCGTGCTTCTGGAAGAAGTCGAAGCGGGGAGGCAGCTCCTTGACGCGATGGCTTCCGGGCTCCTCGCCCAGAAGCGCGCAGATCTCATCGCAGGTCATGAAGATGTTGTCCCAAGAGAAGAAGACCTGGGGATCGATGGCGAAGTGCTCGCAGATGAGGTCGCAGCCCGACGGCACGATGCCGTGCATGAGGACGGTGGCGACGCGCAGCTGGTGGAAGGCGTTGACGAGCGCCCTGGTCATCGCGGCGTCGTCGCCCTCGTTCTTCGCTGCCTTGCTCGCGTCGCTCCAACGCTTGTTGGCGGCGCGGAGGAGCTCGTCGCAGATGCCCAGGGCATGGTGCAGCTCGAAGGTGTACACGGCGCGCTCGAACGCCAGGACGGCCTGCTCGGTCTGCGCGAGGACGTCCTCGTCGGGAGTGCCCGCGGGAATGCAGCCGTTGCGATAGGGGGCGTTGTCGCCGTCCTTCTCGGCCACGCCGTAGAAGCAGGAGCGCGCCAGGCGGTTGAAGACGCCGGTGAGCATGGCGCCCTCTTTGAGGGCGGGGTCGATCACGCGCTTGTCATCGCGCGCGAGCACGGGGTTGCCGTCCTTGTCCTTGCCGGTGACGCGGGTGTCGAACGCCTTGGGGCTGAAGCTGACCGGCTTCTCGCCCAGGCCGAGGGAAAGCCAGTGGGCGCGCAGCTGCTCGGGCGTGTAGTGCTCCAGCATCTCGTGGGCAAGCGGCGGGGGAGTCTGGGAGCTCGAGCTCGCCTTCTTGCCCATGTACAGGATGTGGTAGTTGGCGGCCACGCAGGACTGGCGCATGCTCCAGTCGAGAGCCTCCCACATGCCGGACTGGGCGATGCAGTAGAAGTAGATGTTGTCCTGGCCGATGAACTGGTAGACGCGCGCGTCCTCGCTGGCCCACCAGTCGCGCCAGTCCAAGGTGGAGTGCGTATAGGAGGGCTCGTCCATGATCATGGCGGGGATCTCGTCGATGAGCGCGGCGTCGGCGAGTGCGCTGGGCGCGAGCCCCGCCTCGTCCGCGCCCGCCGCTACGAGCTTGGCGGCGTCGCGCGCCAGGACGGTGCGGCTAAAGCTGATGGGCGCCCACAGGCTCTCCGGCCATACCCAGCAGGTGAGGTTGGTACAGCCGCAATCGTTGGGGACGGGCACGCCCCATTCGACGTTGCCCGTTATGCGGAAGGGCACCAGCGCCTTGCCGGAGCGGAAGCGCACGCCGCCGGCGTTGAGGACCTCGTGCGCCTCGTCGCGCTCGCGCCAGCTGGGGAACGCGACGGTGAAGGAGCTCTTGTTGCCCTCCGGCTCGATGACGGTGTGCTCGGGAAGCTCGTGCTCGATGGCGTCGAACGCTTCGCGGAACTTGTTCTGGATATAGAGTTGCGCCGGATTGAGCCATTCTTCCATGGTCTTGGAGACCACGGAGCGCACAGTGGGGTCGTTCTCGATCTGCTCGGTGTAGTCCTTCAGATAGTCCAGGTACGCCGGAAGGTCGAAGTAGAGGTTGTCGACGGGCACCAGCTCGGGTGTCTCGCCGGTGAGCGCGCTTTTGGGAGCGATGAGCTCTTCGGGCTCGAACTGGTGGCCCAAATCGCACTCGTCCGCATACGCCTTCTCGGATTTGCAACCCTGGATGGGGCAATGGCCGAGCACCTGGCGGCCGTTGAGGAACTGGCCCGCCTTTGGATCGTAGAACTGCTTGGTGGAGCGCTTCTCAAGGGCCCCCTTCTCATGCAGGCGGTGGATGATCTCATCGGTCACGCGCTCGTGGATGTGCACGGCGGGCTCCAGGGCGCTGCCGGCGTACAGGTCGCAGGATACGCCGAAGCTCGCCAGGTCGGTCTCCTGGCTGTCATGGTTCTCGCGCACGTAGTCAGAGATATGCTTCTTATAGCCGTCCGCTTCCCGGCGCTTGCGGAAGCCTTCCATGATGGGGGAGCCGTAGCAGTCCGTGCCGGAGACGAAGATGACGTTTTCGCGTCCCAGGCGGTCTCGCAGGAAGCGCGCGTAGAAGTCCGCGGGGACAAAGACGCCGCCCACGTGGCCAAAGTGAAGGCCCTTGTTGCCGTAGGGCATGCCGGCGGTGACGATGGCGCGGCGCGGCCAGCTGGGTCGCTGGTCGCGGTTGAGTTCATGTGCCATGAACGGCTCCTTTGCAATACCGTTGTCGCTCGTGCCCCGTCTGCGTCGGGGCTGTGGGCGATTGGTTGGTTTGTTGTACGTAACCCAACATTATCTCATATGCGAGGGGGCAAGTTGGTATGCTTGGTCGCATGAAGAAGATTGATGACATATATACCTTCGAAGACGGCTCGTTCCACGAGAAGATGCTGCGCATCTCGCTGCTCATGGTGGTCGTCGGCGTCTTGGCGGCGCTCGCCTGGTTCGCGTTCTCGCTGGTCTTTATTCGTCATTCGCCTGCGTTCGAATTCGAGTGGATGATTCCCGGGCTGGGCGAGGGCGGCACGCCCGGGCGCTGCGTCGCGTGGTTGCTGGCGCTCGCTGCCGGCTGCCTGCTGCCGTTGCCGGTGCACGAGCTGGTTCATGGGGCGCTGTTCAAGCTGTTCGCCCCTGCGGGCTCGCGCGTGACGTTCGGGGCCAATTGGCGGGCGGGGATGATCTACGCGTGTGCCGAGGGCGTGGTCTACACGCGTCGCGAGTACCAGGTCATCGCGCTGGGGCCCGCGTTCGTGGTCACGGGCGCCCTGATCGTTCTAGGGGTCGCTTTGAGTTGGCCCTTGTGGACCATCATCGTGGCGACCGTGCATCTGTGCGGCTGCGCGGGCGACATCGCGTATGCCGACATCATTCGCCGCAACCCGCTGATCACCCATTGCGAGGATACCTCGTTCGGCGTGAGCTTCTACGGGGCGGGTTTGGAAGACGAGGGTTTGGATAAAAGGGGTTAGACGTGGTGGAGAGAGTTCCGTTGCTGTTGCACGCGTGCTGCGCCCCGTGCTCTCTCGAGCCGGTGCGCCTGCTGATGGAGGAGGGCTTCGACCCCCATATTTGCTGGACCAATCCCAACATCCAGCCCATGGACGAGCATGACCGCCGTCTGCGCGAGCTGCGCCGTTGGTGCGCCGCCGCAGGCATCGATCTCATAGAGGCGGACGAGGATTTCGAGGGATGGGAGCGCGGCGTCGCCCCCATAGGGGCCCGGGACCGCGAGCGCCGCTGCCGTGCTTGCTACGCCATGCGCCTGGCCCGCGCATGCGACGTCGCCGTCGAGCGGGGCTTCCAGCATGTGGGCACCACGCTGGCGGTGTCGCCCTACCAGCTCTTCGACACGTGCAACGATGTGCTCGAGCGCCTGTGCCGCTCGCATGGCCTGACGCCCGTCATCAGGGATTTTCGCCCTTGGTATCCCGAAGCTACGCGTCGCTCGCGCGAGTTGGGAATGTATAGGCAGAACTACTGCGGCTGCCGGTTCTCGGCCGCGGAGGCAGCCTTGGATCGCGCGCGCTTGCGAGACGAGCGTCGCGCCCGCAAGGGCTAGGCGTTCTCACCTGACGGTTCCTATATGGACGATGATGGATTGCTGGAAGCGCTCCCATTGGTCTGTACCTGCGAGTTTGAGGGCGCTATCATAGGACGCCGTCGGCGGTGCCCAAGCGCCGCCAGAAGTGCTTGAGAGATGGAGGGCGCGCATGCGCACCGATGACTTTGATTACAACCTTCCCGACGAGCTGATCGCCCAGGCCCCGGCCGAGCCGCGAGATATGTGCCGCATGCTGGTGCTCCATCGCGGGGACGGCTCTGTTGAGCACAAGGTGTTCCGCGACATCATCGATTATCTGGAGCCCGGCGACGTGCTGGTGGCGAACCAGACGCGCGTCATGCCCGCCCGGCTTATCGGCCGCAAGCCCACGGGCGGCGTCGCGGAGACGCTCCTGTTGCGCCGCCGTGAGGACGTGGACCCCTTGGGCCATGTGTGGGAATGCCTGGTTAATCCGGGCAAGCGCTTGAAGCCCGGAGCCGTGGTGGAGTACCGCGCGGGCGGTGCGCACGCCCCGGAGAACTCGCCGGTCGTCCTCCGCGCCGTGGTCGAGGATTTCGTGGACGATAGCCGCGGTGGCCGTCTGGTCCGTTTCGAGCCCTGCGGTGAGAACGCCTCGGGCGAGCCCCGCTCCCTTGACGAGGCGATCCACGCCGCCGGCCACGTGCCGCTGCCTCCCTATATCACCCAATACGAGGGAGATCCCGAGAAGTATCAGACGGTGTACGCCATGAAGGAGGAGCATTCCGCCGCGGCGCCTACCGCCGGCTTGCACTTTACGCCCGAGCTTATCGAGCGCATCGAGGAGAAGGGCGTGAAGTTCGTGACCGTGGAGCTGGAGGTGGGCATCGACACCTTCCGCCTGGTGGAGGAGGACGATCCCACCCAGCACGTCATGCACACCGAGCGCTACCACGTGCCGGCGGAAGCCGTCGATGCGGTGCGCGCCGCGAAGGCCGCCGGCCACCGCGTGATCGCCGTTGGCACCACCGCCGTCCGCTCGCTTGAGAGCGCTTGGGAGGCGGATGCTCCCGCGGCAGACCCCGCCGTCGTCGCCCGTCGGTTCGAGGGCGCGTCCGATTCCGCAGCCGTGAGCGGTCGCGGAGACATAGTCGCGCGCGAGAACGCCACCACCAACCTCTATCTCATGCCCGGCTCCACCTTCCATGTGGTCGACGCGATGATCACCAACTTCCACGTGCCCCGCTCA
This sequence comes from Collinsella sp., assembly GCA_048207125.1. Taxonomy (GTDB): domain Bacteria; phylum Actinomycetota; class Coriobacteriia; order Coriobacteriales; family Coriobacteriaceae; genus Collinsella. Next base: position 55,667 of record DBEWRE010000028.1, on the reverse strand, counting down.
ACGCTGATGATGCTGGTTTCCGCATTCGCCACGCGCGACCAGATCATGGCTGCCTACCAGGCCGCCGTTGAGGAGCGCTATCGCTTCTTCAGCTTCGGCGACGCGATGTTTATCGAGTAGCCGCGCGTCGGCCCGCTCCCGGGCGGCGGCAGTCGCCGACTCGCCGCGCCCCATTCGTTGTCGATGCTGACGGTATAGGAAAACGGACGCCTTCCACGGTTGAGAATCCGCGGAAGGCGTCCGTTTTTTGTCTCGATGCTTCCGGTTGCGTCGGGCTCCCGGTCGCCCTACTTCTGCGTACCGTCACCAAAGAGCAGGTCGTGCTCGGGGCCGGTGAGGGCGGCGCGCGCCTGGTCGCGCAGCTCGTTGAGGCCGGAGAGGAACTGCCGTTGCATCACCAGCGTGTAGTAGCGGCCCTTGGTGGTGAGGGTGAGCTCGTCGGCGTCGTCGGTCGCGAAGGCGCCATTCGCGCGCATGAACGCCATCTCGACGGGAAGGCCGCGCTCCACGCTTACGCCGAAGTCCCTCTTGAAGCGGCGCTTGTCCAGCCGAAGCGCGTAGAGCTCCTGCATGAAGCGGTAGCGCATGAGGTCGCGCTTGCTCATCTCGGTCTTGCCCATCAGCGACATTCTGCCGCTCTCGATCGCTTCGTTGTATTCGCGGATGCTGAACGTATTGACGTAGATGGTGCCGTCGAGATGCGTGACGGATCCCGACCCGATCGCCGGATACTCCTCGTAGGAGACGCCGAACTCGTCCACAGGGACCTCGCCGCACGCGTGCAGGTCCATGCCCTTGCGATTGAAGGTCCATACCGTGCGCCGGTCGAAGACGGGGTCGCTGCCGTCCGCCAGCTCGTGGTCCAGTATCTTGTAGTACTCGTATTCGCGCGTGTAATTGGGGTCGCCCAGGGTGTCCAGCATCTTGCGCGTGGTCGCGCGCGAGAAGTAGAGGGGCGAGAACGTGGTCTGCTGGCAGCCGCATTCCTTGATGAGCTCGATGTCGCGGCGTAGGACCTCCTCGCTTTGCGAGGGGAAGTTGAAGATCATGTCCACGTTCAGGATGTCGAAATAGGGGGCCGCGATGCCGATGCGCTCGAATATCTCCGATCCGCTGCCGTATTTCTCATAGCGGTCCATTTGGCGCAGGAGGTCATCGTCAAAGCTTTGCACCCCGACGGACAGGCGCTGCACGCGGCCCTGGAGCTTCTCAAGGTAGGGAAGGGTGAGGTGGTTGGGGTTGGTCTCGCTGCTAACCTCTTTGATCGAGAACAGGTCGCGGGCCAGATCGAGCGTCTCGCATAGCTCGTCGATCATGATGGTGGGCGTTCCGCCGCCGCAGTAGATGCTCTCGAAATCGTAGCCGAGGTCCTTGAGCATGATCATCTCGCGGCGCAGGTTGGCGAAATAAGGTCGCGCGATTTCCTCGCGGAAGGGGTAGCGGTTGAAGCTGCAATACGGGCAGAGGCGCTGGCAGAAGGGGATGTGCATGTAGAGCATGTACTTCATGTTGGGCTTGGGCCCGGGCAGATGGGTCTCCGTGGCGGGCTCCATGGCGAGCTCGTGCTTGGTCATGGTCTTGATGACACCGGTTAGCATTCGTTCTGAAAGCACGGATGGGCTCCTTAGGAATCGAGAATAAAATGCCCGACGCGCCGATGACGGTGGTCGCGGTCGCGTCGGGAGATTACTGCATGGTAGCGTATGCGAGCTAGCCGAATATGAACCAAATGAGGACGATGAGGACGAGTACCGCCGCCGCGCCGATGCCGATGGCGCCCAGGAAGCGGACGCGGGAATCGCGGGTCCGCTGCCTCACGTCGCGCTCGGCGTCCGCAAGCTCCTGAACCTCGCTTGCCTGCTCCGCTCGCTCCGCGCGGTTGCGTTCCAAGTCCGCCTCGAGCGACTGCGTGATCTCCGGATGGGCGTGGATATCGTTCGCCTCGTCCATGGCCGCCTGGGCGTCGTCCGCTTCTGCCTGCTCGCCGGAGATGAGGCGGTCTTGCTCTTTGATCGCCCTCTCCTGAGCGGCTATCTGGTCGCGAAGCTCGCGCTGGCGCTCGGCGGCGGCGTTCTTGGCGGTGTCGAGCGCGTCGCGCGCCTCATCCGCCTCGTTGGTGACCTCGCGATGGGCCCGCTTCGCCGCATCGATGGGCTTTTTCGCCTCCTCGACCATGGCGCGGGCAGCAGCCAGGCTGCGCTCGACCTCATCGGTTATGACGGGGAGGGCGTGCTGTGCTTGGCGCAGCTCCTCCGCGGCGTCGGAAATCTCGAGCTGCAGCTCGTTGGATCGCACGGAATAGGCGGCGGAGTTCGCCGATGGGTTGCGCTGCACCTCCGCGAACTCCTCCCTCAGCGTGGCGAGGCGCGCCTCGGCGGTTTCGATGGCTCGCTTGGCGGTATCGATGGCGACCTCGTGTTCGGTCTGAGCTTTCTCGAGTGATTTCTTGGCATCGTCGAGACGGCGCTGCAGGCGAGTCCCCGATTCTCGGGAAGAGGCCTCTTTCCCCTCGGCCGCGTCGACCGCCGCCTTGAGGCGTTTTTCGGTCTGCGCGTCCGCCTCGCGGACGGCCGAGAGCTTCTCCTTGAGCGCCTCGATGGCCGAGCGTATGGACTCCTGCGTTGCCTTGGCTTGGGCGATGTTGAGGATCGCCTGGTCCTGGCGGGCGGACTCTTCTTCGATGATCTGGCTGTAACGCTCTTCGATATCGCGGCGATGGGCGAGCTCTTCCTGTTGCTCCAGGATGGTCTGCTCAAGCTGCTCGAGCTCCTCGCGCGCGCTCGCGTGGGCGCGCTTCGCCGCGCTGACCTGGCGCACGGCGCCGACGCCCTCGGTGATGAACGCTCCGACTGCCTGCGCCGCGCCGGGCCCGTTCGCCTCGGGCGCGCGAGGGGGCTCGGCCGAGGCCTCCTGGGCGACGGGCTCGGCAGGGAGCGTCGTCGCATCGGAAGGCTCTTCCACGGCTGCGTAGGTTGCCGCGGCGGGCGCGTAGGGGTTTTGCTGGACGGCGTAGGTGCCGATCTCGATCAAGGTGTCGTCGCTCATACCGCCATCGATGACTTCGAAGCCCTCGGGAAGGGGATCGGGGTCGTCGCCTATTTGCTCGTATTCCTCGCGGGTGAGAAATGAGGGCATGAGGGGTGCCTGCGCGCCCTCGGGGATATGCCCGTCGCCTGACTCGTCCACCTCGACGGCGCCGGCGTCCGACTCCTCGCCGGCTGCGGCGTCGATTGCCTCGTCCGTAGACGCGGGTTCGCAATCGTCGGTCGCTAGGGCGTCGCTTTGGGATTCTATATCGTTTGTGCAGGGCGCATCGGTGCTTGCAACCGTCGCGGCCTCCGTATCGTAAGAGGTCTGCTCGGTCGTCTCGTTGCCCTTCTGCGTTTCGTCCATGAGCTTGCTCCCGTCTGGCGCGCGACTCGTCGATAATCCGCGCGCGTGTTTTTCATGTCAGTATGTTACCTGTCGAAGGGGACACCGTGTGCCAGCAATGGGTAATCCCCGTACAATATTGAATTCGAGACAACTGTCATTCGATGCGGCGCCCGCGCACGCGCGCGGCGGCCCAAGCATCGCGGAAAGGTGGAACAGGTGGACCAGTCCCTCTTTACCTACGATATCGTAGCCGAGGATCCCAAGACTCATGCGCGCGCGGGAATCCTCCATACGCCCCACGGGGATATCGAGACCCCGATCTTCATGCCGGTGGGAACCAAGGCTAACGTTAAGGGCATCCCCACCGAGACCGTGAAGGGCTTGGGCGCGCAGATAGTCCTCGCCAACACCTATCACCTGGCGATGCGTCCGGGTGCCGACCTGATCGACGAGTTGGGCGGCCTGCACAACTTCATGAACTGGCACGGCCCGATTCTGACGGATTCCGGCGGATTCCAGGTGTTCAGCCATAACGACGCCGTCAAGTTGACGGACGAGGGCGTTCGCTTCATCGCGACGGACTACGACGGGAGCCACGTTTTCTGGACTCCCGAGGACAACATGGCGATAGCGCAGAAGCTCGGCAGCGATATCTGCATGCAGCTCGACCAGTGCCCCGGCTATCCCGCTACGCGGAAATACGTTGAACGCGCGGTGGAGCTCTCCAGCATGTGGGCGGAGCGTTGCTACAAGGCGCATGCCCGTCCCGACCAGGCACTTTTCGGCATCGTTCAGGGCGGCATGCACCTCGACCTTCGCTTGCGCTCTCTGAAGCACCTCGAGGAGTGCGGCGACTTCCCCGGCTACGGCATCGGCGGGTACTCGGTGGGCGAGGACCACGAGACCATGTTCGAGACACTCGAGCCGCTGGTTTCCGAGCACATGCCCCGTCAGAAGCCGCGCTATCTCATGGGCGTGGGCAACCCCACCACGCTGGTGCGCGCCGTGGGAATGGGCGTCGATATGTTCGACTGCGTGCTGCCCACGCGAACCGGTCGCATGGGCACGGCCTTCTCCAGCCAGGGCCGCCTCAACTTCCGCAACGCCAAGTTCGCCCATGATGCCGGTCCCATCGACGAGAAATGCACCTGCCCGGTCTGCACCGGTGGTTATAGCCGCGCGCTCATTCGCCATATGGTGACGCAGAAGGAGATGCTCGGCGGCATCTTGCTGTCCCAGCACAACATCTACTTCCTCCTCGACCTCATGCGTCGCGCCCGCCAGGCCATCATCGAGGGCCGCTATGCGGAGTTCCGCGACGAATGGATGCAGAGCGCCGGCGCGAAGGATTACTGACGAAGCGGACGTTTGAATGCGATCCACTCGCGGCCTGCATGGGTTGAATTCGCTGGAGCATGAAAAAGCAGGGGTCCCGGAGCTGAGCTGCGGGACCCCTGCTTTGCTTTACGCTGCTTGCGCGCGGCGATGCGCTGCTATGGCTACATCATCATGCTGAGCACGATATAGACCACGTAGAGGAAGACGAACGCGACGCCTTCGCGACGCGTCATGGTGTGCTTGGTGCCCACGAAGGCGAAGCCGACCAGGACGACGGAGAAGATGGCGAGCAGGGCGAAGTCGAAGTTATAGCTGGCGTCGTAGGCGATGGGGGAGAACAGCGCCGGAACGCCCATGACCATGAGGACGTTGGTGATGTTCGATCCGACGACGTTGCCCACGGCGATATCCGTATTGCCGCGGAACGCTGCGACCACGCTGGTTACCAGTTCGGGCAGGCAGGTGCCCAGGGCGATGACCGTGATGCCGATGATGCGCTCGCTGATACCCATGGCGGTTGCCAGGTCGACGGAGTTGTTGACGACGTAGTCGGCGCCGATCTTGAGGAAGGCTATGCCCACCAGGATGAGGGCGAGTGAGACCAGCGGTCCGCGCGGCTCGTCCTCGTCGGCGTCCTCGTCCTCGAGTTCGTGCGGCGCGAGCTGCTGCTCGGGATCGAGGTCCTCGCGTCCCGAATCGCCCTCGCGTAGACCGGTGATGACCGCGTTGGCGATGAAGGCGACGAAGCAGGCGAGCAGGATCAGGCCCTCGATCGCGTTGAGCGAGCCTCCCATGTTGGAGAGGAGCACCAGCAGGACGACGGCGGCGACGCTGAGGGGAATCTCGAAGCGCTGCGTGCGGCGCGATAGGCCCAGCGGGGTGATGACGGCGCTCATTCCCAAAATGAGAAGGAGGTTGGCCATGCAGCTTCCCGCGACGTTGCCGAACGCCATGTCCGCATGGCCGTCGACGGCGGAGACTACGCTGACGACGAGCTCGGGCATGGCGGTGCCCACGGCGACGACGGTGAGGCCGATGACGCGGTCGGGCAGGCCTATGCGCGCGGCGATCTGGCTGGATCCGTCTACCAGCATATTCGCTCCGCCGATGAGCAGCACGAAGCCGAACAGGATAAGAATGAGTTGTAGGAGCATGTTGGTCTTTCTTGATCAAGTGCCTATACAACGCGCCAGTCTCAATGCGTGATGCCGATGCGCGTCCCGCAGGGTTATGCGGAGGTGCGCTGGCTGGTCCTAGGGGTGTTTATGCTGCGCCGCGGCGAGTGGGATAACGGACCTTATACTACTGATTAACAGGCACGATGCGAACAGCTTACCCTGAAAAAGAAATCCTTGGCAAGAAAAATCGCCGTGTCCGCGCGCTGAACCACAACCGAACCACAAGACCTTCGTTCATCTTTAGCGACGCAAGAATTCGGTTCGCATGCGATCTTGGGCGGCAATGACCTCATCGAGGCGGCGGTCGTAGTAGTATGCGCCCGCCTCGATCGCTCGGTAGTAATCGCGCTCGGCGCGCTGATAGAGTTCGAGGGCCGTGAGCAGACGTTCCCTGCGCTCCGATACGGGCTCGTCCTCCTTATCGTCCATCGCGACATGGTCCGCGACGCGATGATAGATGCTCGCTTTGATTTCCGGGGCCTCATCGGGTTTGTCCTGGATGAGTAGGAACGCCTTGCGATACAGGCCAAACGCCAGTTCGCCATCGCGTTCCACATAGCATCCGCGCTCATACATATCGCCCAGCTTGTAGATCGCCTCGGGCATGTTGGTGGTGAAGGCGGCTCGCTGGAAGCATTCGAAGGCGTCTTTGGGCGATGGGGGGATCGAACGGCCGTATAGATAGCAATAACCGAGATTGACCATAGCCTGCATGTTTCCTCGCTCGGCGCCCATGCTGTACAGCTTGAACGCCTGCTCGTAGTCGGGCTCGCCATCGGGGGAGATGGCCCCGGAGTAATGCAGGGAGCCCAGCTCGCAAGCGGCGTCACCGGAGTTCTCGCCCTCCATGGAAATGATTTCGTCCAAGAACGCGCATACAAAGGTCGCCTCGTCCTCGGAGAGCTGCCCGTCCTGATTCATGATCGCCCGGTACAAGGACTCGCATGCGACGATGTCCGCAGCGAGCTCGCGCAGAGCGTTCTCGCCGACGGGCTCGACTATGCGGGAAAGGGCGTCGCGTGCGGATTCGGACAGGTTGAATGTGCGGCTTTCAGCATGAGCCATGGTGACCTCCTCAGGTTGAATATAGGGGGATCCTACAGGTTCGTGCGGACATAAAAAGTACCGTTGAAAAAGATTATGTGCGGCACGTGATGGGGGCGTGACCGTTCCGTCATGCTTGCCCCCGCCTTTGGGAGGGGGGGCGCTTAGGGGGTAGATTGCTACCTACTAATCAAATAGGAAAATACTTGGATGAGAGGAAGAGCATGAACGGTATTTCGAAGAGGACGGCATTGGTCCTCGCAGTACTGTCCCTAGGGGGCTCCTCGCTAGCGATCGCTCCCACGGTCGCGTTCGGGGACGCGTCGTCTGGCGAGGCCGGGTTGGAGGCGGGCGACCACGCCGCGCGCGGGGCCGAGGCGATATCAAAAGACGGCATGACGTTCAGGGTGGTGGAGGCCGCCTCGGATGGGACGCCTGCCGGTGTTGTCCTCGAGAGCGGCGCCGCCGCCGTCGGGGACGTCGAGGTGCCCTCCATCGTGGAGGGGCCTGACGGCACACGGTACGAGGTGCTCGAGGTAGCTCCCCGTGCATTTATGGGAAACCTTGGGCTCAAGAGCATCGTGTTCCATGACGGGCCGGTCTCGATAGGCGCGTCCGCGTTTCGGGGGTGCTCCTCCCTCGAGCGCGTCGAGTTGCCACGGACGCTGAAGGTGCTCGGCGTCGACGGCAACGGTAACGCCTCGACGTTCGTGGGGTGCGCGAGCATGTTGGCGATCGAGGTGCCGGGGTCTTTGGCGGTCATTGCCCCGGATGCGTTTCGACAGTGCTCCGGGCTCGAGTCGGTTGTCCTCGAAGAGGGGGTCGAGGAGATAGGGGTGAGGGCGTTCGACCTTGCCGTCGTCGGCGTGGGCGCAACCCCCGGGATCTCGCTGGTCTCGATTCCCGCCACGGTGAAGCGCATCGGGGTCAAGTTCCTTTCGGGGGCGAGCGAGACGACCGTGCTGCGGTTTGCAGGCGAGGTTCCTCCCGAGTTCGCGGAAGGGGCATTCAACGGAATCGCGAGCGGGGCGATTCCCCGAGTCGAGTATCCGATCGATGCCGTGAGGGAGTTTGCCGGGCCGGACAGCAAGCTGGTCCGGGAGGGCATCATCGAGCAGGCGTGGTTTGGGGATGCGGGGCCCTCCGCGTCCGACGCGTCCGACGAGCCCGACGAGCCCGACGCGCCCGAAGCCGTCGAGTCGGACGAGGTCTCCCTTCCCGTTCAGGATGCCCTGCCGGCATCCGAGGCCGACCGGGGTTCGTCCGATGATGTCTCCGGACGGGGCTTCGAGGGGATGCTGCCCGATGACGGCGTGGCCCCATCGTCCGACTCCACCGGCTCCCGCCCCGCCGCCTCGCGCCGCGTCGTCTCCGATCGCGCATCCGTCCGCCGCGCCCCCGAGCATCTCTGCCCCAGCGCGGCGTTTTCCGATGTGGGTGCGACGGCGTGGTACCACCGCCCTATGGACTGGGCAATCCAAAACGGCTTCCTTCGCGGGTACGCTTCCGGCATGATGGGGCCGGATGATGTCGTGACCCGGGCCATGGCGGTCACGGTGCTTTCTCGCGTCGCGGGCGCGGACTATTCTGCCCGCTCCGGGGCGACGCGATTCTCAGACGTCGATCCCTTCGCATGGTACGCGCCCGCCGTCGCCTGGGGTGCCGGCGAACGGCTTGTCGCGGGATACGGGGACGGAAGCGCGTTCGGCCCCAATGACGCGCTGACTCGCGAGCAGCTCGCCGTCATCCTCATGAGGTTCTCCGCGGCGCGGGGCGACGACGTTTCATCCCGTTCCGACCTGTCCCGGTTTTCCGATTCGCAAGACGTGTCCTTTTGGGCACGCGACGCGGTGGAATGGTCGGTGGCCAATGACTACCTGCTCGGTTTCTCTGACGGGGAGATGCTGGGGGCGACGATGCCCGTCACGCGCGCCCAGCTCGCCGCGATTATGATGAGGTATTGCGCGTCCGCATAGGGCGGGCTTGGGCGGAGGTGAACCCAAACGCCTCCGCTGCGTCCCTGCCGGATAGTATGATTGGCGGCAACGGTTCCCTGCGAGCGAACGGAGAAGCGCCATGCCCCTCGTCCTTATACGCGATGACATATCGCGCGTCGATGCGGACGCCGTGGTGAATGCGGCGAACGAGCACCTATCCGTCGGAGGCGGTGTGTGCGGGGCCATCTTCGATGCGGCGGGCCGCCGCGAGCTGGAGTCAGCTTGCAGGCGATTGGGTGGCTGCCCCACCGGCTCCGCCGTGGTGACGCCGGGGTTTGGGTTGAAGGCACGCTGGATCATTCACGCCGTGGGGCCTATTTGGCGCGGCGGCTCGTGGGGTGAGGAAGCCCTGCTTCGCTCCGCATATTGCAGCGCCCTGGAGCGTGCGCGTGAGCTCGAGGTCCGCTCCGTCGCCCTTCCGTTGATCTCCGCCGGCATCTTCGGGTTCCCGATTGACCGCGCGCTGGCGATCGCAACGGGCGAGATCTCCGCGTTTCTTGATCGCTCCCATGACATCGAGGTACGGCTCGTGGTATTCGATCGATCCGCCTTTGCCGCCGGCCTCGCCGATTACGGGGAGGTCGCTGCATATGTGGACGAGGAATATGTGGAGGCACGTCATGGGCGCGACAGGATGGGTGACTTGCGGTCGTCCATGCCCGTTTGCGGCGTGGTCGTCGACGCCGCCCCGGACGATGCGGTGCGCGGAGGCCCTCGCTTTGCGCCCGCGCGGGGCGCGGTCGATGAGCGCGAGCTCGAGAACATGCTCGTTCATCTCGACCAGTCTTTCTCCCAGGCTGTCCTCTCCCTGATAGATGAGCGGGGCCTGACTGACGCAGCCGTATACAAAAGGGCGAACCTATCGCGCCAGCTCTTTTCCAAGCTGCGCAAAGATGGCGGTTACAGGCCCGCCAAACCCACTGCGGTGGCGCTCGCGATCGCGCTCGAGCTGGATATGGACCAAACGCGCGATCTTTTGCAGCGCGCGGGATACGCCCTATCGACGGCGAGCACGTTCGACGCGATCGTGCGCTACTACATCGAACGGGGCTCCTACGATATCGTGGCGATCAATCAGATGCTCTTCGCTTTCGACCAGCCCCTACTCGGTTCGTTCTAGCGTTTCTCGACCCGTGGATGTCGCCCGGCGGTTTACCTCGCTTACGCTCTCGGCGCGTAACCTTGATGGAGAAAGGCAAGCGCGCTGCTTGCGAACGCTCGATAGACGAGGTGTGTTATGGCGACGTTGAGAGATGCGGTATTCGGCCAGGCGGTGGGCGATGCCCTGGGAGTTCCTTATGAGTTCAGGGCGCGCGATAGCTTTGCGTGCTCGGATATGACGGGCCACGGGACCCATGGCAGGCCCGCGGGAACGTGGTCGGACGATACCAGCATGGCGCTGGCGATCTGCGATTCCTATCGCGAGCGGGGGCGCGTGGACGCGGGCGATATTCTGGCGCGCTTCAGGGCCTGGCGAAACGAGGGCGCCTATTCCGTCGATGGTCTGTTCGACATAGGGATAACCACGTCGGTCGCGCTCGATAGGGGGCGCGGCTGCACGGGGGAGCGCGATAACGGCAACGGCTCGCTTATGCGCACCGTTCCGCTCGCGTTCACCAATGCGACCGACGATGAGGTTAGGGCGGTGTCGACTATCACCCATGCCCACGCGATCGCCTGCGACGCCTGCGTCGACTGCGTGAGGGCGGCGCGCATGCTGGCGTCCGGCGCGAGCGCGGGCCAGGCTGCGCGCGCTGTGGGCATGGCGTGGGTCGCCACGGCCCCGCGCGGCACCATCCGCTCGGGCGGCTACGTGCTCGATACGTGGGCGGCGGCGCTGTGGTGCCTGGTGGGGACGAGTTCCTATGAAGAGTGCGTTCTCGCCGCTGTCAACCTGGGCGGGGACACGGATACCACGGCTGCGGTCGCGGGCGCCCTTGCCGGGATAGCGTACGGGGCCTCGTCTATTCCACGTTCGTGGATGGACGCGCTGCGCGGGAAAGACGTGATCGAGCGGTGCCTCTTTTAGCGCCGTCCGCCGATGTCCGCGTCTCCATCCGCCGCGGCGGCAAAGCGATCCGTGGCGCCTTGGGTACCATGAGCTGGATGGTAACGAGCCCTTGATGTCGATACGGAGGTACCGACCATGTCCTTCACCATATATAACTTCGAGGACAACAACGATGTCAGCGTCTTGGCGCAGGCAGGGCAATTCAAGGTCATCCAGTGGGACCGCGACCTGTCCGTCTCTCCGGATAGCGCGGCGACGGCCTGGTTCTCCGCTCAGATGGACGTTCGCCGCCGCCAGCTTGTGGCAGAGTTGGACGGCAAGACGGGCGTCACGCTGCAGGCGGGCGCCATGCAGTGGACGGTGGGCTCCGTGCAGGCGAATACCGGCGTCAAGGGTGCCGGGGACTTTATGGGCAAGATGTTTCGCGGCGCCGTGAGCCAGGATTCCGTCATCAAGCCGGAGTACTCGGGCACCGGCAAGTTGGTATGCGAGCCCACATGGCGTCATCTCCTGTTGGTCGATCTATCCAAGTGGGGCAACTCCGTGGTGCTCAACGACGGCCTTTTCCTCGCGTGCGACAGCACCGTCCAGCACTCCTTGCAGCGCCGCTCCAACCTATCAAGCGCGGTGGCGGGCAACGAGGGCCTGTTCAACCTGAGGCTGGACGGGTCCGGTGTCTTGGCGCTCGAGTCCCCCTGTCCGGAGTCGGAAGTGGTCTACGTCGACCTGCATAACGACGAGTTGCGCGTCGATGGCAACTACGCGCTGGTCTGGACGTCGGGACTCGAGTTCTCCGTCGAGCGCTCCGGCAAGAGCCTCATAGGGTCGGCGGCCTCCGGCGAGGGCCTTGTCAACGTCTACCGTGGTACCGGCCGCATCATGATGGCGCCCATGCAGGCGGCAACGTATCGCAACGTCTACGCTCCCGATGCCACGTCGTAGATTTCCGATCGCTCCCGAGTCCGACATTCGGTGTTCTCGCGCGCGTTAGATGACGATCCCGTCGCAGTGGTCGACCTCATGCTGGATGATCTGGGCGGTGTAACCGGAAAACGCGCGCCTTTTGGGTGAGAAATCCTCGTCCTCATACGAAACCGTGATATTGCGGTAGCGCGTCGCCGGCCTCAGCCCCTCGAGCGACAGGCATCCCTCCTCAGTCGTATAGGGATTGGACGAGGACTCGATGACGGGGTTGTACATCAGCAGCGCCTCGCCCGCGCAATCGATCACGATGATGCGCTTTAAGATGCCGATCATGTTGGCCGCCATGCCGACGCATCCTTGGCGGTTCGCGGCGAAGGTGTCGAGCAGGTCCCGGGCGACGCCCTCGTCCTGCCTTGTGGCGGGCGCGCAGGGGCGCGAGAGTATAAGGGGCGACTTCATAATGGGTCGGATCATGGGGTTCCTCCTTTTTCGTGCGGCACGGGCTATGGTACCCCATGGGAGGTCGGGGCTCTTACCGTTTTATGCGCCAGCCGTTACCGACTGCTTGCACCGTTGCTGCCCCGGCACGGGTATGGTGATGGATGGAGGAGACGCGTCGCGTCCTGAAGCGCGGCTTTACGCGAGGAAGTGGATGGAACATGGAAATCAGCGAAAACGGCCCCGTATCTGCGCGGGAGGATGCTGCCAAGACGGCGCCGTTCGACGAGACCTACCGTCGCGGCCCGGTTATCATGCGCGGGCGCATGGTTCCCAAGGATACGACGTATGGCAACCTGCTCGCCCCCGAGGCTTCGACCGATTGGCTGCATATGGATCCGTGGCGAGTCATGCGCATCCAGGCGGAGTTTGTGGACGGCTTTGGAGCCCTTGCGGAACTCGGTCCCGCCGTTGCGGTCTTTGGTTCTGCCAGAACTCCGACCGATGACAAGATGTACGCCGCTGCGCGCCACGCGGCAGGCAAGGTCGCCCGCGCCGGCTGTGCCGTCATCACGGGCGGCGGCCCCGGCATCATGGAGGCCGCGAACCGCGGGGCGGCTGAGGCGGGCGGCGTCTCGGTTGGCCTGGGTATCGAGCTGCCCTTTGAGGAGAGCCTCAATCCATGGGTCAATTTGGGAATGAGCTTTAGGTACTTTTTTGTGCGCAAGACCATGTTCGTCAAGTACTCGAGCGGTGCCATGGTGTTTCCCGGGGGCTTTGGAACGCTGGATGAGATGTTCGAGCTTCTCACCTTGGTTCAGACGCACAAGGTGAAGGAGACGCCGGTTGCCCTGGTTGGCGAGGATTATTGGCGGGGCCTGTTCGACTGGATCGAGGGCACGGTCCGCGATGCCGGTATGATCGGCGAGCTGGATCATCGCATGGTGAAGATAACGGATGATGTCGACGAGGCCGTCGCCGTCGCGCTCTCCGGCATGAAGGGCTAGCGCATGCTGCCCGAAGCGCAAGCGATCGTAAGCATAATATAAGGTAGAAGGGGTTGCCCGGGATTAGTTTCTCCGTAGGGCTAACCCCTTCTTTCATATCTGTCAAGCGAGAACCGCTGACCGAGAAGGTTTCGTTCTACGCAGAAATACCTCTAATCCTTTATACAATCAACATATTGGACTAGTGCCGTTATGCCTTCGCGGACACGGTGTCGACGGGGGAAGCGGTACGTGAGAGAGGACTGTTGTATGGGATTACGCTCTTGGTTGCGTGAGCGAGCACGGCGCTCGAGCGATCGGCACCAGGTGGCTGAAGCCCGGGAAGTCAAGGCGGAGGAGGCGCCGCGCCCGCGAGAGATCGCTCCGGGATTCGCGGCGGATGAGTGGCAAGAGCTTCCAGCCTACATTCCCGTCGACCCTGAAGAGCATGGGGTCGCCTGCGTGATCGCCGCTGCCATCGCTGCGGGGGATCGTCCGGAAAGCGAGATGAAGGTCCGCCGCGTGAGTATGGCGAACCCCGAGTATCGCCGCGTCGCGTGCATCGCTACCGCGATAGGTGCCGGCGCATTGGAGGAAAGTTCGTTTAAGGTACGTCGAATCTACAAGAAGAAGGATATGGAGAAAGATCATGCTGCGTAAGTTCAAGATTTCAATCGATGGAACCCAGTATCTGGTCGAGATGGAGGAAGTCGGCGCGCCCGTGCCGACTCCCGCCGACCTCGCTGCGCCCGCTGCGGCTCCCGTGGCTGCTCCCGCGCCCGCCGCTCCCGCCCCTGCGCCCGCTGCCGCTCCCGAGCCCGCTCCCGCCGCCGCGACTCCGGCTCCTGCCGGCGCTCATGTCCAGGGCGCTCCCATGCCCGGAACCATCCTCGATATCCATCTCAACGTCGGCGACCCGGTAAAGGCGAACCAGCCCGTCATGGTTCTCGAGGCCATGAAGATGGAGTCCGAGATCGTCGCCGAGGTAGATGGCGTCATCGCCTCCATCGGCGTGTCCAAGGGCGATATGGTCAATCCCGGCGACGAGCTGTTCAGCATCGCCTAGCTCCGCCCTATCCACATGCGATTTGAAAAGAGGCGTGACCATTGGAAACGTTGATTGAAGGAGTTATCGGTCTCGGCGCCGAGCCGGGACGCATCGTCATGATGCTTATCGGCGCCATCCTTATGTACCTGGGCATCAAGAAGGAGTACGAGCCCACGCTGCTCGTCCCCATGGGCCTGGGCACCATCCTCGTGAACATCCCCAACACGGGCGTGCTCATGACCGGTGGAGAGGCCGGTCCGTTCCAGGTTCTGTTCGAGGCGGGTATCGAGACCGAGCTCTTTCCGCTCCTGCTCTTCATCGGCATCGGCGCCATGATCGATTTCGGCCCGCTGCTCTCCAACCCGTTCTTGCTGCTGTTTGGCGCTGCCGCCCAGTTCGGCATCTTCTTCGTCATCATCGTGGCGGTGCTCGCTGGCTTCGATATCGCCGACGCGGCCTCGATCGGCATCATCGCTGCAGCCGACGGTCCCACATCGATTTTCGTGGCGAATTCACTGGGATCTAAGTACATGGGCGCTATTATGGTCGCCGCCTACTCCTACATGGCGTTGGTCCCCATTATCCAGCCCATCGCCATCAAGGCCGTCACCACTAAGAAAGAGCGCCGGATCCGTATGAAGTACAAGCCGGGCGAGGTGTCGCAGACGGCGAAGATCCTCTTCCCAATCATCATCTGCGTGGTCGCCGGCCTTATCGCCCCGGTGTCTTTGCCCCTAGTCGGCTTCCTTATGTTCGGCAACCTGCTGCGTGAGTGCGGCGTGCTGGACCGCCTGTCCGTCTCGGCTCAAAACGAGCTGGTCAACCTGGTCTCCATCCTGCTGGGCCTGTGCGTTTCGGTGAAGATGGTCTATACCGACTTCCTCCAGTTCGACACCCTGCTGGTCATGGGCCTGGGCCTTCTGGGCTTTGTCATGGACTCCGTGGGCGGCGTCATGTTCGCCAAGCTGCTGAACCTGTTCCGCAAGGAGAAGATCAACCCCATGATCGGCGCCTCCGGCATCTCCGCCTTCCCCATGAGCTCCCGCGTTATCCAGAAGCTCGCCACCGAGGAAGATCCCCAGAACTTCATCCTCATGCAGGCTGCCGGTGCCAACGTTGCCGGTCAGATCGCATCGGTTGTCGCCGGCGGTCTTGTCCTCGGCCTTTTGCTCTAAGGGAGGTTTGAGATGGCTGAACTCTTTTCCGGCGACCTGGCGACCGCCTTCCAGATCCTGCTCCTTGGCTGGGGTGGCATCTTCGTCGTGATGCTCATAATCTACCTGGTATCCATGGCGCTTTCCAAGATGTTCCCACCTAAGAAGGACGCCTAGCCGGATACGTTCGCTCTATACGTTCGCAACTTACAATAGATTGGAGGTGCGACTCATCCCATGGCACATAAGATTCGCTTTATGGAGACCATTCTGCGCGACGGCCAGCAGAGCCAGATCGCGACGCGCATGCCCATCGAGGACATGGTTCCCATCCTGGAGACCCTCGATAGCTGCGGTTACGAGTCGCTTGAGGTTTGGGGCGGCGCGACATTCGATTCGTGCCTGCGCTTTTTGAACGAGGATCCCTGGGAGCGCCTGCGTACCATTCGCTCCCATGTGAAGAACACCAAGTTGCAGATGCTCTTGCGTGGCCAGAACCTGCTGGGCTATCACAACTATGCGGACGATATCGTCGAGTCCTTCGTGAAGAAGTCCATCGAGAACGGTATCGACGTCCTGCGTATCTTCGATGCGTTGAACGACACCCGCAACCTCACCACCTCGATTCGCGCTGCCAAGGAGGCCGGCGGTCAGGTGCAGGCGGCGATCTGCTATACCACCAGCGAGGTCCATACGGTCCGCTACTTTGTCTCCCTGGTAAACGAGATGGAGCGCGCCGGCGCGGATTCCATCTGCATCAAGGATATGGCGGGCGTCCTCACGCCGGACGTCGCCTACGAGTTGGTTTCAGAGATCAAGAACGCGACCGACCTGCCGCTGCAGGTGCATACGCACGGCACGGCGGGCATCGCCCAGATGACCCTGCTGAAGGCCGTCGAGGCAGGTGCGGACATCATCGATACCTGCATGTCTCCGCTTGCCGAAGGCACCAGCCAGCCGTGCTCCGAATCCATGGCCATCGCGCTCGAGGGGCTGGGCTATGACACCGGCCTCGATCTTGGTCCCATGGAGGAGGTCGCCAAGGCGCTGCTGCCCGTGCGCGACAGCTTCCTGGCATCCGGCGTCCTCAACCCCAAGGTGCTGGGCGTCGACCCCAAGGCCCTGCTCTACAAGGTGCCCGGCGGCATGCTCTCCAACCTGCTGAACCAGCTTAAGGAGATGCATATCGAGGATCGCTACGGCGAGGTTCTAGCGGAGGTTCCCCGCGTCCGCTCCGATATGGGCTACCCGCCGTTGGTCACCCCTCTGTCCCAGATGGTCGGAACCCAGGCGATGATGAACGTCATCTCCGGCGAGCGCTACAAGATCGTCCCGTCTGAGATCCGCGACTACGTCCACGGTATGTACGGACGCCCGCCGGTGAGCATCTCCAAGGAGATCCGCGAGAAGATCATCGGCGACGACGAGGTCATCACGTGCCGTCCCGCCGACCTGATCGAGCCGCAGATGCCCAAGCTGCGCGAGGAGATCTCGCAGTACGCCCGCAGCGAGGAGGACGTGCTCTCCTACGCGCTGTTCCCCGAGCAGGCGCGCGACTTCCTCGGCCGCCGCGAGGACCCGTTCTACGACGTCCCCGTCCAGGAGGTAAGCGTCTCCATCGATTGCTAGCGCGATCATCGGATCGTCTGTCGATTTAACCGGTAAGTGCCCGTTCATCGTATGCAAGTGCGATGGACGGGCACTTTTTTGCGTTTGGGCGATACCGAACGATGGGTTCGAATGCGCTTTGCCACCGAGCCTGAAGACTGGTGGACGATTGGCTGCGGTCGCGATCGCAAGAAAAAAGCCCGCCTGCGCGGATGGCAGGCGGGCTGAAAAGGGGGTCTTAGGGACGAACCGGACGGGCCCTAGCGCTTCAGCGTGGTGAGGTCCTCGAGCGAGGTGCCGGGATAGCGCTTCTCGAAGTTCTCCTTGAAGAGCTTGGCGAGCTTGGCAGCAGCCTCGTCGTAAGCCTCGGGATCCTCCCAGGTCTTGCGGGGCTCGAGCAGGTCGGACGGAACGCCCAGGCACTCGCGCGGCACGTCGACATCGAAGACGTCGTCGTGGCGGTAGCCGGCGTAATCAAGGGAGCCGTCCATGGCCGCGCGCACCAGGGCGCGGGTGTGGGAGAGGGCGATGCGGTGACCCACGCCGTACGGGCCGCCGGTCCAGCCGGTGTTGACCAGGTAGACGCGGGTGTTGTGCTTGGCGATCTTTTCGCCAAGCAGGTAAGCGTAGACCATGTGGTCCAGCGGCATGAAGGGCTCGCCGAACAGCGCGGAGAACGTGGGCTGGGGCTCGACGATGCCGACCTCGGTGCCGGCGACCTTGGAGGTGTAGCCGGTCAGGAAGTGGAACATGGCCTCGGTGCGGTCCAGGCGCGAGATGGGGGGCAGCACGCCGTAGGCGTCGGCGGTGAGGAACAGGATGACCGAGGGGGTCTCGCCCACGCTGGGCTCGACGGCGCTGGGGATGTGGGTCAGCGGGTAGCCGGCGCGGGTGTTCTCGGTGATCGAGCCGTCGGAATAATCGGGCTCGCTGGTCTCCGGGTCGAGAACCAGGTTCTCGGTCACGCAGCCGAACTTGATGGCATCGAAGATCTCGGGCTCGCGCTCACGGGTGAGGTCGATGCACTTGGCGTAGCAGCCGCCCTCGATGTTGAAGATGCCGCGGGGGCTCCAGCCATGCTCGTCGTCACCGATGAGGCGGCGGTTGGGGTCAGCGGAAAGGGTGGTCTTGCCGGTGCCGGACAGGCCGAAGAGCACGGCGGTCTTGCCGGTGGCGGGGTCGACGTTTGCCGAGCAGTGCATGGAGAGAACGCCGTCCTCGACGGGGAGCAGATAGCTCATGGTCGTGAAGACGCCCTTCTTGATCTCTCCGGAGTAACCGCTGCCGGCGACGATGATGCCCTTGGTGTCGAAGTTGAGCATGACGGCAGCGTCTCCGTCGACGCCGTCGACTTCCTTGCTGGTGGAGTAGCCGGGGGCCGCGAAGACCGTGATGTCCGGGCGACCGAAGTTAGCGAGCTCGTCCTTGGTGGGGCGGACCAGCAACTGGCTGATGAAGAGCGCCTGGCTTGCGCGCTCGCAGACTACGAGGACCTTGCGGGCGTAGGCGCGGTCGGCGCCGGCGTAGGCGCGAACCACGAAGACCTCGCGATCGGAGAGGTAAGCGGCGACGTTGGAATAGAGGCGCTCGTAGGTCTCGACGTCGATGGGGCGGTTCTGGGGGCTGTTCCAGTTCACGTTCTCGTGTGCCTTGGGGGCGTCGACGATGTAACGGTTCTGGGGGCTGCGGCCGGTGTACTTGCCGGTCTCGACCATCAGCGAGCCGGTGTCGGTGAGAACGCCCTCGCCGGCTTTGACGGCGTACTCGGTCAGCTTGGCCGGAGACCAGTCAACGTTGACCGTCTCCGAGGTGATTCCAAGATCCTTAAGTATCGTCCTGATCATTTCACTCACTCCTTGGTTTTCTTACCCAGTGATACTCAGACGCACGAGTTTCACTATGCCCCTTATGCGAGACCGCGCGTCTAGAAAATCGGTCAAAGTGATGGGTTGAAAGGGGTAACGGTTTAATGGGCATATGTACTTTTTCGACTGGTACGCGGGGTGTCAGACCAGTTGCGAAAGCTCGACGCGCGACTTATCGTCGGGTGAAATCCAAGGGGATTCTTTATCAGGGTGATGTGAAAACCGGCTCTAATCGCAGGTAGACGGTCTAAGTGACGCGTGGGTCGCATCAAGCGCCAGCATGGCTCCGTTCTCGTCTTCCACGATCGCGCGGCCCCAGGGATCGACTCCGCGGAGAATTCCCGCGCCAATTGAGGCTCCTTGGGGAGAAAAAATCTTGACTCGGTTTCCGTTATATGCAAGGAGCTGGTTGTAGTCATCGAGGATGCCGAAGAGGGGAGGGGCCTGCGGGCCCTCGTTTGCGAGTCCGCGGGACCATGAGTCGACGGCGGAGAGGACCGAGTCTCGAACGGCCCTGGCGACGCGTTCGATTTCCGGAAGCCCCGCTCTGGGCGCGAGGGCTTCCGCCAGGCAGGTGATGGGAAGGGCTCCTGCGGTACGGGCGCCGGGCCGGGGCAGGTCGAAGTTGATGCCGATTCCGCAGACGGCTGCCATGCCGTCGGCCGTCTGCGCCGCCTCGACCAATATGCCGCCGAGCTTACCCGCCCTTGTGATGACGTCGTTGGGCCACTTGAGCGAGATGCCGGCGCAGCCGCTGGATTGCAGGGCGCGAACGACGCCCAGGCCGCACGCCACGGGAATGCCAGGGAGCTGGGCGGGTGCCACGGCGGGTCGTAGCAGGATGGAGAGGTAGAGCCCTCCTCCGGGAGACGCCCATTCGTGGTCCCTCCTGCCGCGCCCGGCGGTTTGGATGCGGGCTCTTAGGGCCGTTCCGTGCGGAGCTCCCATTCTCGCGCGCGCCAAGAGCTCCTCGTTGGTCGACCCGACGCTGTCGAGGACGATGATCTCTCCGTTTGCATATTCGTCCGTTTGGCCCATGCGCGCTCCTTTGCATCCGTATGTCTCGCCGACGCTCGATGTGCGGCTTCAACGGAATTGTACGCCCGCGTCAGCGAAGCGTCGCGCGCGTATAAAACGATGGCATCGCATCGCTTGTTCGCGGGTACCATGAACCGCAGTGACGGATGGCGCCGTTGGCGCGGGTCCGTGTGGTAACCGGCAGGAGGAGGCTGACTCATGGCATTTGGTAGGGGTCGTTCCGGCGAAGACCGTCGACGCGATGCGCGCTCTGGCGATCGGGATGCTCGAAGGGCGGATCGCGCCCGCAAGAACGAGCTGCACACCAAGGATATGGAGGACGCGTACGCCAAGGATATCGAGCGGTCCTTTGCAGGGCTGCGCGAGGTGGACGGTTCTCCCAAGATCGAGGTGGAGGGATGCGTGCCCTCCGTTACCGTTATGGACCAAGACGCCGTGAGCGCCATTCTCGAGAGCGGTCGCGGCCGCGCCCAGTTCTGCGATATGGCGGTGCTTGACTTCGCGTCCTTCACTTCTCCCGGCGGTGGCTACGCCCGCGGCACCACGGCGCAGGAGGAGTCCCTATGCATGGAGTCCTATCTCTACAACGTCCTCAAGCGCAGGGAGGATTGGTACGTCGAGAATCGTCGCCGCAACATCAACTGCAATCTGTACAAGAACCGCGCCCTGGTGGTGCCCGCCGTGCGCTTCGGTCGCGACCGCGTGCACGCGTATGCCGACGTTCTGGTGGTCGCCGCTCCCAACGCCCGCCGCGCCCGCGAGGAATACAACGTGGACGAGGTGACCTTGGAGCGCGCCATGCGCGAGCGCATCCGCTTCGCCCTTTCCCTTGCCGACGAGCTGGGGCATGAGAAACTCGTCCTGGGCGCCTTTGGCTGCGGCGTCTTCGGTTGGGACGCGGACGTGGTGGCGGAGATGTTCCGCGAGGAGCTCAGCCTTGGCACCCATGTTGCCAAGCAGGTGGTCTTTGCGATTCCCAAGGCGCGCTATGACGAGAATCTTGCGAAGTTCTCCCATGTGTTCGCGATGTTCCCGGACAAGAACCCCCATCCGTACGCGAAGCCGGTCGTCGAGGTGAAGCCCGCGGTCGAGGCGGAGGAGGACGACTGGCGCAAGTACCTGTAAGGCGCCTCGTCCGACGAAACGGTAAAAGATAGGCTCCGTTCCCCTTGGTCCCATCCGGGGGAGCGGAGCCTTTTGCATGGAGCCCTTCGCGGTACCGAGAGGCACCCGATACCGAGTTCTTACAGCTTCATGAAAACCAGCGTCTGGTTGCCGCGCGCGTCCGGAGCGGACGAGAGGTCTGCCGAGAAGGCGTATCCCACGTCGAAGCGGACGAGCTCCGCGGGGTCCTCGATGCGGTTCTCCGCCATCCAGCGGACCATGGAGCCGCGGGCGGTCTTGCTGGCGGTGGAGCGCTGCACCGGCTTGCCCGCCCGCAGGTCCTCGCCGAAGATGCACGTGACGTAGCGGGAACCCTCGTCCAAATGGGGGAGCACCGCTTTGGAGTACTCCACGCTGGCGAGGTTGACCACGCAGGCGCCCCCATGCGGCGCCGTGGCATCCGGCCGCGTGCTTGCGGAGGGCGCAGCCGCGTTCGGGGGCGTGCCGACGCGCGCCGCAGCCTCCTCGTCCGCATATCCGCAGACGGCACGGGCCAGCGCGTCGCCCCAGAAGGCGTAGAGGTTTGCGGCTCCGTCGACGGCCAGCTTGGCGCCCATTTCAAGCCGGTAGGGCTGCACGGCGTCGAAGGGGCGCACGCACCCGTACAGGCCGGAGAGGATCCATAGATGGCCTTGCAACCATGAAAGGGCCTCTTCGTCCAGAACCTCCGGCGCCATGCTTTGGTACTGGATGCCGATGTAGGAGAACACGGCGGGCGAGGCCAGGCGTGCGAGCGCGGGGTCGTTGAGGTCGCCGACGTCCATGAGGGGCGTGAAGTCGTGCAGCCGGTCGAGGTTTTGCTGCAGCAGCTTGTCGCTGACCGACCAGAGCGCCTGAAGCGCGCCCTCCCCCTCTTCGCGCTCGATTTGCAGCAGACGCCGGTGCAACGATTCTGTGAGCCGGGGATAGGGCGGGATGCCCTGCGCGGAGAAGGCGTTTGTGCAGACGCGCATCTGCTTGGCGGGAGAGATGATGACTTGCAGCATGGGGATTTTCCGTTTCGCACGCGGTCGGGGGAGGGGCGGCCATGTCTTGGGAGCGCCTTGCCATAACTGAGTTGCGCCCGGGTGATGGTTGGGCGACGTCTCTGGATGGTACCATGCAGAGCGTGATTGGATTTTGCCGTCGGCGGGCGGCGTATGCGAGGAGGCGCCGTGGGAAAGATGCTGTTTATAGGGGTCACCTGCGCGGACGTGGTGATCAACGTGGACCGGCTGCCGCGGACCGCGCAAGACGTCATCGTCTACGGGCAGAAGACCATGCTGGGCGGATGCGCCTTCAACGCGTTTTTTGTGGCGCACGCGCTGGGCGAGCCCGCGTTGCTTTTCAGCCCGGTTGGCACGGGGGCCTTTGGCGACTTTGTGCGCAAGGGCCTGGAGGCGGAGGGCGTGCCCGTGCTGGTGGAGAACCCGCATATGGAAAACGGCTGCTGCTACTGCTTTGTGGAGCCCGGCGGCGAGCGCACCTTTGTCTCCTATCATGGCGCGGACTACCATTACGAGCCCTCGTGGTTCGATACGTTGGATATGGACGATGTCGACGCGGTGTACTCCTGCGGCCTTGAGATCGAGGACCCTACCGGACCGGCGGTGGTCGAGTTTCTGGAGCGCGCGTGCGCAGGCAAGCAGCTGTTCTTCACGCCGGGCCCCCGCCCGGAATCGCTTCCCATGGATCTGGTGGAGCGCGTGTACGACCTGCACCCTCTGCTGCATATGAACGCGGACGAGGCATGTGTGGCGGCAGCTCGCCTTACGGGCAATGCGGATGCGGTCGCGCGCGACGGCGCTTTGGACGGCGATTCGGCAGTGGCGCGGGCGGTCGCCGTGCTGCAAAAGCGCGTGGGCAACACCGTTTTCGCCACCATGGGGCCGGACGGCTGCTACTTCGATACCGGCGAGCGCCGCGGCGTGGTGCCGGGTGTGGCGGCGACGGTGGTGGACACCATTGGTGCCGGTGACTCGCATATAGGCGCGTTGATGAGCGCCCTGCATCGCGGCGAGTCGATCGAGGACGCCCTGGCGCGCGCGAACCGGGTTGCCTCTGCGGTGGTGGAAACCTCCGGAGCGCACCTGCCGTGCGGACGCGTCGCGGAGGCCGCTGGATACTAGGGGCGGTGCCCTGGCTGCCGTATCGCCCCTGAGGTCACGGCGAGCGGCGCTGCCCGCATCTCGTATTGATCAAGGGAGCGTCGTCCAAAAACAAAGCGGCCCGATCCGCTGCCCGGACACATTGCCGGCGCAGGGGTCGGGCCGCTTGCATTGCGACGCGTGGAGCGAGGCGCTAGGCGCGGGCGATAAAGGCCTTATAGCCCTTGTACGCCTCGAAGATGTCGGCCTTGTTGGTGGCCTCCCAAAGCGCGTGCATGGAGATGACCGCTACGCCGGAGTCGATGACGTCCATGCCGTACTCGGCCAAGATGTAAGCGATGGTGCCGCCGCCGCCTGCGCCGATGCGGCCCAGCTCGCAGGTCTGGTAGTCGACGCCCGCCTCGTCCATGATGTCGCGGATCAGGGCGAAGTACTCGGCGTCGGCATCATTGGAGCCGCTCTTGCCGCGGGCGCCGGTGTACTTGTTGAAGCACAGGCCATGGCCCATGATGGCGGCGTTCTTCTTCTCGAAGCGATCGGCGTAGAGGTGGTCGAAGCCGGCCGAGACGTCGGAGGAGAGCATGCGGGAGTTGGCGAGCGCGCGGCGCAGGGCCAGCGGGGAGTCCTCGCCGGCGAGCGCCATGATCTCGGCGACGGTGTTCTCGAAGAAGCGGCTGGTCATGCCGGAGGCGCCAACGGAGCCGATCTCCTCCTTGTCGACCAGCAGGGTGACGCTGGTGGTCTCGACCTGGGGTACGTCGAGCTGGGCGAGTAGGGAAGTGTAGGCGCAGACGCGGTCGTCCTGGCCGTGGCCCAAGATCATGGAGCGGTCGAGGCCCATGTCGCGGGCGGGGCCGGCGGGCACGACCTCGATCTCGGCGGAGAGGAAGTCCTCCTCCTCGACGTCGTACTTCTCCTTGATGAGGTCGAGGAACATCTGCTTGACGGGCTCCTTGGCCTCCTCGTCCCCATCGATTACCACGGGGCGGCCGGCGACGATGACGTCGAGGTTCTCATGCTCGACAGCCTTGCCGGCGGGCTTCTCCATCTGGTCGCTCGCCAGATGGATCAGCAGGTCGGAGATGCAGAAGACGGGATCGGCCGGGTCTTCGCCCACTACGACGTCGACGGTGGTGCCGTCCTTCTTGCAGATGACGCCGTGAAGCGCCAACGGGGTGGCGACCCAGTGGTAGGCCTTGACGCCGCCGTAGTAATGGGTGTCCAGGTAGGCCATATCGCCGGCCTCGTAGAGCGGGTTCTGCTTGAGGTCCAGGCGCGGGGAGTCGATGTGCGCGCCCAGGATGTTCATGCCCTGCTCCATGGGACGGCTGCCCAGGTTGACCAGCATAAGGGTCTTGTTGTGGCTGACGGCGTATACCTTGTCGCCCGCCTTGAGCTCTCGGCCCTGCTCGACGGCGTCGGCAAGGTTGGTGTAGCCGGCGGCCTCGGCAAGCTTGATGGATGAGGTCACGCACTCACGCTCGGTCTTGTTGTCGCTGATGAAGGCGCGATAGCGCTCGCAGAGGTCGTCGAGCTCGGCAAGGGCGTTGTCGTCGTATTTCTTCCATGCGTTGGGTCGTTCCATGACGTTCCTTTCCATTGCGCAGGTTGTCTTACCGGATGCCATGGTATCACGTGAGCGAGGAGCCTTTGTGCTTTCTGCCGCGTCGGGCGCATTCGTTTCGCTTGCGAAAGAGTGGGGGAGGGCGCCTTGGGATATGGCGCCAAGGTTCCCGCTCGCGTAGACTGGTGCACAGCAAAAAGAAATTAAGGAGGGTCTTATGACCGACGTTTCGACCGACCTTTCGATGAACGCTTCCCCTTCCACCGTGGCGACATCTCGTCGTCGCGTGGTCGCCGTCATCGACGGCAACTCGCTGATGCACCGTGCGTTCCATGCCGTGCCTCCCACCATGAACGCCCCTGACGGACGTCCCACCAACGCCGTCTTCGGGTTTCTCAACATGTTTCTCAAGATGGTCGACGCTTTCGATCCCGATGGCGTGATCTGCGCGTTCGACAAGGGCCGCCCCGCCGTGCGTATGGAGATGCTGCCACAGTACAAAGCCCAGCGCCCGCCCATGGACAACGACTTGCGCCAGCAGTTCCCCATGGTTAAGAAGCTGCTCGAGGCCATCCGCGTGCCCATCGTGGAGGCCGAGGGATGGGAGGGCGACGACATCCTGGGCACGCTTGCGCGCCGCGGCGAGGCCGCTGGTTGCGACATGCTGCTCATCACCGGCGACCGCGATATGTACCAGCTGGTCACCGACCATATCAACGTGGTATCCACCCGCAAGGGGCTTTCCGACATCGCGATCATGACCCCGGAGAGCGTGGACGATCTTTATCACGGCATAACGCCCCAGCTGGTGCCGGATTTCTACGGCCTCAAGGGCGACAGCTCGGACAATATCCCCGGCGTGCCGGGCATCGGCCCCAAAAAGGCCAGCGCCCTGATCGCCCAGTACGGCAGCTTGGACGAGGTCATCGCCCATGCGGACGAGGTTAAGGGCAAGATGGGTGAGAACCTGCGCGCCCACATAGAGGACGCCCTGCTCTCGCGCGAGGTGGCGCGCATCCGTACGGACGCCCCCATCGAGATGGATTTCGATACGTTGTCGTTCCCCGCCTACGATGCGCAGTCCGTGGGCGAAGGCTTGGGCGAACTGGGCATCATGGCCATGCAGAACCGCTTCCTGGCGCTGCTGGGCGAGGGCGCTTCCCCGCTGGCGGACACCGCCCCGGCGTTCGAGATGTCCCGTCTTGTCGCCGAAGCTCATGCCGAGACGGGCGAGGGCGTTGCCGAAGCGCTGGAAGAGGTCGCCCGCGCCGTCGACGCTGGCGAGTGGCTCGGCGTCGCCCTGGACGATGACAAGGACGCGAACGCGCTCTTTGGTATGACGCGCGCGCTGTGGGTTGCCACCGCCTCCGGCATGGTCTGCTTCGAGGAGTCGCAGACCGCGGGCGCGTGCGCCGCCTGCGTCGACGCTGCCGACAAGAATGGGGTCGATGCGACCGCCGGCCTTGTCAACGGCGTGCTCAGGCTCCTGTTCGCCAAGGGACGCGTCTGCTCCTCCGACATAAAGGAGCTCATCCACCAGCTGTCTCCCATCGATTCCTCGGAGCCGGAGCTTATGGATCCGCTGGATGTTGATCCTGATCGCGTGTTCGACACCACCGTCGCCGCCTATCTTCTGGATTCCATCCGCTCCGAGTTCGATGCCGCCTATTTGGCGGATACCTATCTCTCCTCCGGCCTGCCCGCCGCGCGCGGCGAGGATGGGGCGGGCGAGGACGCTCCCGTGGCCGCCGCTCGTGACGCCGCCCTATCGGTCGCGGTGCGCGAGGCGCTGCAGGCGGCGATGGAGCGCGATAGCGACATCGATGTGTTCACGCAGATCGAGATGCCGCTCATCCCGGTGCTCGCCGGCATGGAGCGCGCGGGCATGTTGGTGGATCCCGACCGCCTGAAGGACTTGTCCGACCAGCTCGGGGGTCAAATCGACGCGCTGGCGGCCCGTATACGCGAGCTCGCCGGAGACGAGACCTTCAACATATCCAGCCCCATGCAGCTCTCGCATATTCTGTTCGATGTGATGGGCCTGCCCACCAAGGGCCTTAAGAAGACCAAGACCGGCTACTACTCCACCAACGCAAAGGTTCTGGACGAGTTCGCCCGCGACAACGAATTTGTCCGCCTGGTGCTGGAGTATCGCGAGAAGACCAAGATCAAGTCCACCTATTTGGACGCCCTCGGTCCACTGCGCCGTCTTGACGGCCGCGTGCATACCACCTACAACCAAACGATCACCGCGACGGGACGCCTGTCCTCGTCCAACCCTAACTTGCAGAACATACCCACCCGTTCGGAGCTGGGGCGCACGGTGAAGACGGCGTTCTCGGCGGGCGAGGGCTCCGTGTTGCTGGCGGTCGATTATTCCCAGATCGAGCTGCGATTGCTGGCGCACCTCTCCGGCGACGAGCACCTGGTCGCGGCGTTCAACGAGGGCGAGGATTTCCATGCCGAGACCGCCGCGCGCGTCTTTGGGGTGCCGGTCGATCAGGTAACCCCGGCGCTGCGCAGCCGTGCCAAGGCGGTGAACTTCGGTATCGTCTACGGCCAGCAGGCGTACGGCTTGTCGCAGACGCTCGACATTCCCATGGCGGAGGCCCGCGAGATGATCGATCGCTACTTTGAGGCGTATCCCGGCGTGCGCGCCTATCTCGACCAGACCGTCGTGGACGCCAAGGCGACTGGCTACGCCGTGACCATGTTCGGCCGCCGCCGCCCCATTCCCGAGCTCAAGATGAAGAATCCCGTGCAGCGCGGCTTTGGTGAGCGCACCGCTATGAACCATCCCATGCAGGGGTCCGCCGCGGACATCATCAAGATCGCGATGGTCCGCGTCGCCGCGCGCCTGCGAGACGAGGGCATGGCCAGCCGCATGGTTCTGCAAGTGCACGACGAACTCGATTTCGAGTGCCCGTTGGACGAGGTCGAGAAGCTCACTGCTTTGGTTCGCGACGAGATGGAGAACGTGGTGAAGCTGCGCGTTCCCCTGATCGCCGAGGCTTCTACGGGCAAGACTTGGGCGGACGCCAAGTAACACTGATAGCCGATACATAGCGCGGGAGGCCCCCTTCCCCCGGAGTATGCGCTTCGCGGAATACTCCGGGGGAAGGGGGCCTCCCGCTTCTTGTATGTATTTTCGTGTCGATTGCGTTCCGTGTGGATCCAGAGCGGGTCCGATGGCGCCGTCGGCTCCGCCGGACGCGCTGCAAGGGCTGGCGACGGGTAGGGCCAAGGGCGCCTCGTCGGCAGGCGTCGCTTCCTACTTGACCGGAACCGCCTCGATGATGCGGTCGAGAACGGTCAACACGCCGTCTTCCATGTTGCTAGGCGCGAGGAACTTCCCGTGCTGGTGCATGTGTTCGGCGGCGTTGCCCATGATGTAGCTGTGGCCAACGATGTCGAGCATGGGGATGTCGTTGTAGGTGTCGCCGAAGGCGGCGATGTTCGACAGGTCGACGCCGGCGTGCTCGGCGAGGCGGCGGATACCCGCCCCTTTGTCGATGCCGACGTTCATGAAGTCGATCCATTCGGCTCCCGCGCAGGTCACGTAGAGCTTATCGCCAAACTCAGGCTGGTAGATGGCGTCGAACTGTTCCTTGCTGTTCCAAGCGGGATAGAAGACCGAGACCTTGTTGGCGTCTACGTCCAGCCCGTCGAAGCTTTCCAGGTAGTTGATCGACTTGTAGTAGATGCCCACTTCATCATGGTGCTCGTAGTCGCGCGCAAGCGCATAGGCCTCGTCGTACGCGCAGAGCACGGGCACGCCCTCGCCGGACTCTATCACGCGTGCGAGCACCGACTGGTAGAGCTCCACGTCCATCTTGTCTTTATAGATGGGGTTGTCGCTCACGTAGACGGTGGCACCGTTGTCGCAGACCATCGCCATGCGATGGTGGTTCTCGGGAAAGGAGAGGCGCAGGGCGGGCGCGGGCCGTCCGCTCGCGGCGCAGAACAGGATTCCGCGTTCGTAGAGGGCGTCGATGCGCTCCGCCACGCCTTCAGGCATGGATTTGTCGTCATGCAGCAGGGTGAGGTCCATGTCCGTGGCAACAATCCTGATGCTCGCGAGGTCCTGGTCTTCCAAATAGCTCTTCATGGTTCCCCCATACGTGAAAAGAAATCGAAACAAAAAAGAATGCATCTTGCATCTTGTCTGCTTTAGCGTAATATAGCGACAACGCAAATTGGTTGGTGAATTAACCGTTTATCGAAAAGTACCAACCATTTGCGAATTGGTAATTGCGACGGTATTACGGCGAGGAGCGGACGAGTGAACACGGCACTGGCTACATATGAGGGCATGGCGATGTGCGCCATACTGCCCAGCCAGAACGCTGCCGATAGCGCCGCGCGACGCCAGCGCGCAATTTCCCGACGACGATAACGTTGTCTCTGTATGCATGGAGGTTGCGGCCAGGGCGCCAAGATGACCTCCGCAGAGTCTAACTGAGTTCGCCGGGGGTTCTTCTCTCGCAAGCTTTCATGCCGGCTGCTGCCGTAGTGCGCGCGCATGCTCGCGGGAATTGTTGCAACACCTATATCCCTAATGGGCTCCAGTTGGCTCGTCCCACATCGCCGCATCCGTGGGTTGGATGACGGCAAGACGTGTAAGAAGCAAGGCAGGCGGGGGGCCTGCCATGTCGAAAGGACGATTCCCATGAGCAAGGAAAAAGTTGTACTCGCGTATTCCGGCGGCTTGGATACCTCTGTCTGCGTCAAGTGGCTCCAGGAGGAGATGAACCTCGACGTCATCGCCGTTCTGGGCAATGTTGGCCAGGAGCACGACGGTCTTGAGAAGATCAAGCAGAAGGCCCTCTCCCTGGGCGTGGTCGCCTGCGAGGTCGTCGACATGCGCGATGAGTTCGTGGACGAGTACGTCTCGTGCGCGATTGCCGCCAACGCCATGTACGAGAACAAGTACCCGCTGCTCTCCGCCCTGTCTCGCCCGTTGATTTCCGCCCACCTGGTCCAGGCCGCCCATAAGTACGGCGCCACCTGCATCGCCCACGGCTGCACCGGTAAGGGTAACGACCAGGTGCGCTTCGAGACCTCTATCATGACGCTCGATCCCTCCCTCAAGGTTATCGCCCCGGTACGCGAATGGGACCTGGGCATGCGTCCGGACGAGATTGCGTATGCCAAGAAGCACGGCGTGCCGGTGCCCGTAACCACCGAGGCTCCCTATTCCATCGATGACAACCTGTGGGGCCGCGCCATCGAGGCGGGAGTTCTCGAGGATCCCTGGAACGAGCCGCCGGCGGACATCTGGACCATGACCGTCGACCCCGCAGAGGCTCCGGACGTTCCCACCTACGTCGAGGTTGGTTTTGAGAAGGGTATTCCCTGCAGCCTGGACGGCGAGAAGATGGGCATGGTCGAGCTCATCGAGAAGATGAACAAGATCGCCGGCGAGAACGGCTATGGCCGTATCGATATGATCGAGAACCGCTATGTTGGCCTGAAGTCCCGCGAGTGCTACGAGGTTCCCGCCGGCCTGGCCCTCATCGCCGCTCATAAGGCGCTTGAGGATCTGTGCCTGGAGCGCGACGTGCTTCACGCCAAGCTGAGCCTTGAGCAGGCATGGGCGGACCAGGTCTACAACGGCCGCTGGTTCTCTCCCTACAAGCAGGCTATCGACGCCTTCATGGCCAGCACCCAGGAGATGGTGACCGGTGTCATCAAGCTGAAGTTCTACAAGGGATCTTGCGTGGTCGCCGGTCGCAAGAGCGCTTGCGCGCTGTACGACCAGAATCTGGCAACCTATGACAACGACGATGCCTTCGACCAGAAGGCCGCCAAGGGCTTCATCGATATCCAGGCGCTGTCCCTCAAGACCTGGGCGATTAAGAAGTCCCAGGTTGCCGAGCAGAAGGCTCCCGCATCCGTGAAGCTCGACGTTGTCGCCGGCACCTGTCCTGTCTGCGACCAGGCCGTCAACTACTAAGGGGGAGCCATGTTCGCATTCAACGTCGATCAAGAGAAGGTGTCCCAGATCCCCTACACGCTTAAAGAGTGGACTTGCGAGCAGGGGCCCAAGTCCTTGGTTCGCGAGATGGAGCGGGACCGCGTCCAAGGCATGAAGGGGCCTTTGGGCGGCTATACGCTGAGGGGCTGGGCCCATGTCCACGGCGTTCGCTCGCAGATGGTTGCACTTGGTTATTGCTAGTTTTTGCGGGGTCGCCTTCGCGACGGTCCCGTTACTGCGCATCCGGCACATCCGGAGACATGAGAAAGGGTTGGGTTCATGGCATTGTGGGGCGGAAGGTTCGAAGGCGGCGTAGCTGCTTCAACGCAGGAGTTCGGCGCGTCGCTGCCGGTCGACAAGCACCTCTACAAACAGGATATCGCCGGTTCTAAGGCACATGCCGGCATGCTCGCCAAGCAGGGCATCATCAGCGACTCGGATGCCCGGGCGATTGTGGAGGGGCTGGACCAGATCGAGGTCCAGATCGATGCCGGAGACTTTGTCTTCGACATCAACGACGAGGACATCCATATGGCGATCGAAAGCGAGCTCACGCGCCGCATCGGTGAGGCCGGCAAGCGCCTGCATACCGGCCGTTCGCGCAACGACCAGGTGGCGACCGATACCCGCCTTGCCGTGAAGGCCCTGACCAAGGACCTTATGGAGGCGAACCTCAACCTCCGCCACGTGTTGGTGGATGTGGCCGAGGCGAACAAGAAGGCTATCCTGCCCGGGATGACGCATCTGCAGCACGCCCAGCCCGTGCTGCTCGCGCACCATCTGTTGGCGTATTACTGGATGTTCACGCGCGACTACAAGCGCATAGTCGCCGCGTTCGAGGCTGCCGACGCCTCGCCGCTGGGGGCCGCCGCGCTGGCGGGCACCACCTATCCGCTCGATCGCGTGGCGTCCGCCCACGCCATGGGCTTCAAGCAGATCATCCCCAACTCGCTCGACGCCGTATCCGACCGCGACTTCCTACTCGACCTGCATTTCGCCTGCTCGACCATGGCCATGCACCTTTCGCGTTTGGCCGAGGAGATCGTGCTGTGGAGCAGCTCCGAGTTCGGCTTTATCACGCTGTCCGATTCCTTCTCCACCGGCTCGTCCATCATGCCGCAGAAAAAGAACCCGGACTTCGCCGAGCTTATCCGCGGCAAGACCGGGCGCGTCTACGGCAACCTGGTCCAACTGTTGGTTACCTGCAAGGGCCTGCCGCTGGCCTACAACAAGGACCTGCAGGAGGACAAGGAGGGCGCCCTGGATTCCGCTCGCACGCTCGCCCAGTGCCTCTCCGTCATGTCCGGCATGATCTCGACCATGGCCGTCAACGCGGACGCCATGCGCGCCGCCTGCAAGGTGGGTCACCTGGCCGCGACCGACGTGGCCGACTACCTTGCCAAGCGCGGCATGCCGTTCCGTGAGGCGCACGCCGTGGTGGGGCATCTGGTGCTGGAGTGCGACAAGCGCGGCTGCCAGCTCGACGATCTTCCGCTCGAGGTATTCAAGGGGGCGAGCCCGCTGTTTGGCGCGGACATCACCTCTGCTTTGGATATCGACGCCATCGTCGCGGCGCGTACCACGCAGGGAGGCACCGCGCCCGCGGCGGTCGCCGAGCAGATGCGCCTGGTCCGTGCGTCCTACACTGCGGACGAGGCCTACCTGGAGGGATTGCCCTACATCGTCCCCATGGGGCAGGGCGCGTAGCGTAACCGCAATGCGCCGCCGTGAGCTCGCGATTCAACATTGCTGTTGGATGCGCTTGCATACGGCGGCGCTTTTTTCATGCGACGAAGACGCGCGGCCAATACCATGTACAAGTTTCTATGAAGTCGCCGGCATCTCGACGCCGCTGGCGCCCAGCATCTCTTCCTCCGCCGCTAGGGCGTCCTCACCGGTGAGCACGGTTGCGAAGGACGAGGCTTCTTTCTGCGCGATCTCCAGGTAATCACGGTACGCCTCCTCGCTTAGGCTGCCGTTTTGATAATCCTGTTCAATCTGCTCGATGGTCGCCTGCGCTCCGTTGTTTGAGTTCTCGTCCTCGTTAGCGGGCAGCTTCTCGACTGCGGCGGTGACGTCATCTGCCGTGACGTTGCGATTATCCTCGAGTGCGCTTGGGTTAACGTACGCGCCGTCTTCCGCAGTTTGCTCCCATGCGCCCGAGGAGCCGCCCAGGATGTAATAGTGGTCACCCTCGGTGTTGTACGAGGATCCATCTGGAATGGAATAGAGGAAGAGCAGGTAGCTGTCGCCCTGGTTCAGCTCTGGAGCAGAGCTGTTGAGCATCTCGACGTATGTTCCTCGTCCGCCTAAAGTGCGCAGCGTTATATCGTCACCCTTTGCATACGCGGGCGAGCCTTTAAGGACGCCATCGACCTTGAACGTGCGGTCGGTGAAAAAGCGGGGATCGGCATCCTCATGCACGGATTTGACCAGCAGCGAGGTTCCCTCGCTAGAGACTGTTCCGGTGACAATAAGATCCGCTTTCGCGGCGGCCTCGTCCAAACTGTAACTTGGCTCTGATCCCGTTAGTTCTTGGACGAGGAGAGGTTCGGGTAGTTTTGTATCGGTGCCTTGTGCTGGCTGGGAGGAGTTGGCACCGTCGGGCGCGAGGGAGGGCGTTTTGAGCAAGAGCGCGCTTCCTCCCAAGACGGCGATGCAAGCCACCGCGGCGATGCATATTGTGCGAGCGTGCGATTGAGCCATGACGTCCTCCCTTGTAAGATGGGTTAAAACTGCAGCGGCAGATTGCAGATCTGCGACGCTTGTTAAGCAGTATTCCCACAGAGAAAAATATCATCTCATTATGAGCAATTTAGATTTCAAGCCCGTTTGCCCTCTCGGGTACGTGTTTGCATGCGGACACATAGGGTGGGCAACTGCTTGCTGCAATGAACGCCTACTGAAAAGGTGGGTATAAGGGGACGAGAACTCTGTCCACGTTTCCAGCCCCAATACATAGGAGAGAACCATGGCAGTTGAAAAGACGTTTTGCATGCTTAAGCCGGACGCCGTGCGCGACCGCAAGATGGGTCGCATCATAGAGAGGGTCGAGGCTTCTGGCCTGGTTATCGAGCGCATGGAAATGTGCGATCTCACCCGTTCCCTTGCGGAGGAGCATTACGCCCATTTGGCGGGCGAGCCGTTTTTTGGCAGGATCGTTGACTTTATGACCAGCGGCCCCGTGGTCAAGATGGTGCTCAGCGGTCCCAACGCGGTGGCGAAGCTGCGCTCTCTCATGGGGGCGACAAATCCGCTTGAAGCGATGCCGGGCACCATTCGAGCGGACTTTGCCCTTGAGACCAGTTCCAACGTTATCCACGGATCCGATAGCGTTGAGAACGCGGCGATAGAGATCGAGCGGTTTTTCGGCTAGAAAAACGCTCCGCTGCCCGATTCGGCTGCGGGGCGATTTTATACAAATCGGAGAAAACTCGTACAATGGAAACCGAATTGCGTACAAGCAAGGAGGTTGTGGTGGCAGACAACACCGTAGAGAACGACATCAACCAGATGGATGAGCGCGAGCGCGACGAGGCCCTGTGCGAGCTGCTGAACGGCGAGCTCATCTGCGCGCTGGGATGCACCGAGCCCATCGCCGTGGCGTATGCGGCGGCCCTTGCCCGCTTGGTGCTGGGGTGCGAGCCGGAGGCGCTCAGGGTGGGGTGCTCGGGTAACATCATCAAAAACGTCAAGAGCGTGACCGTGCCTAACTCCGACGGCATGCGCGGTGTTGAGGCAGCGGCGGTGCTGGGCGCCGTGGGTGGTAACGCCGCCGCCGCGCTTGAGGTGCTGGAGACCGTGACGGATGCCGACCGCGCCCGCGCCCGCGAGCTGCTTGCCCATTCGGATTACTGCGAAGTGGAGCTGGTCGAGGGCGTCCCCAACCTTTATATAGAGGTGCGTGCGGAGGCGCTGGGCCATGTTGCCGAGGTCGCTATCTCCGAGCACCATACCAACGTGGTCCGCTGCACGCGCGACGGCGTTCCGGCGACGCAGCTCTGCCCCGCGGCGCGCGGCGGAGACGTGGTCGACGCGTGCTCGGGTACCTGCGCCCTCATGGCGGCGGTTTCGCAGGACGAGGCTGGGTCCGCACCCGTCTCCCGTCCCCTTGGCGGCCTGTCTTTGGACGTCATCCTTAGTTTTGTCCAGACGGGCGACATCTCGCTTGCTCGCGAGGCGTTGGAGCGCCAGCTCGACCTCAACAAAGATATTTCGGACGAGGGCTTGAGGAACGCATGGGGCGCCGAGGTGGGCCGTACACTGCTCGCCACCCGCGGCGATGACGTCGCGTGTCGTGCCCGTGCCCGCGCCGCGGCGGGTTCGGATGCCCGCATGAGCGGCTGCGCCCTGCCGGTCGCCATCGTCTGCGGGTCCGGAAACCAGGGTATCACCTGCGCCATGCCGGTGCTGACCTATGCGGAGGATCTGGGCATCGACCGCGAGCGCACCCTGCGGGCCTTGGCGTTGGCGGACCTGGTCGCCATCCACACCAAGAGCTATATCGGTGCGCTCTCGGCGTTCTGCGGCGTGGTGTGCGCGGCGTGCGGCGCCGGTGCCGCAATCGCATGGATGCGCGGCGGCAGCCGCGAGCAAATCGGCGCGACCGTGGTCAATACCCTTGGCAACGTGGGCGGCATCGTGTGCGACGGCGCCAAGGCGAGCTGCGCCGCCAAGATCTCCGCTGCCGTCGACGCCGCCATCTTGGGTTGCGACATGGCGCTTGTGGACCGCGGCTTCCGTGCGGGCGAGGGCGTGGTGCAGGATACGGTGGAGGAAACCATCGCCGCCATGGGCTATGTGGGCCGCGTCGGCATGAAAGATACCGATGTCGAGATCCTCAACATCATGATCGGCAAAACGGACGTCGACGCGTAAGGGGCTCCCTCAGCGTCCGGCGAACGGAAGAAATAAGCGGGCCCGGCACCAGGGGGGGGATCCCCGAGGTGCCGGGCCCTCGTGCATGTGGGGGCATGGGGGCGCCGACGTGCGATCAGCGCACCACGGGTTTCTCGACGTCTGCCTAAGCCGTCTGGTCCTGGCGATCGTAGAAGCGCTCCTCGATCTCGTTGAAGCTATCGGCGAATTTGGCCATGGAGCCCGCCCAGGTGGCGCGCACGGGCGAGCCGTTGCCAACATAGGCGGTCTGAATGCCGCAGTCGGGCGAGGGGAAGTCGCGGCGGGGGTCGTTGCCAACCATGAGGACCTCTTGGGGCTCGAGGCCCATCTTGGCGATACTATCGAGGTAGTAGTCCGCCGAGGGTTTGCAGCGGGTGCTGTTCTCCATGGTGGTGACCAGCTCGAAGGGCATGTCGAGCATGTCGCCCCAGCCCATGCGGCACTCGATGCACGCGCGGCTGAAGCTGGGGTTGGTGAGCAGCGCGCAGCGCAGGCCGCGCGAGGCGACGGCGTCGATGGCTTCGCGGGCGCCCTCGCGGGGGCGGGCGTTTATGATGCCGTCGTTCTTGCCGGGGAGGATCTCGCGCTCGTAGTAGGTCAGCACGTCGGCGATGACGGGGTCGGAGAGCGGAATGCCGCTGCGTCGCTCGATCTGCTTCTGGAAGAATGCAAGGTTGGTGTCGTCGTCGCTGCGCTCGCCGTTGTTGAGGGCGTAGAGTGCGGCACCAAACGTGGCGAACGCGGATAGGGGGCTTTTGCGGGCGATGTCCGCCAGAAGCGCCGCCTCGTCGCGTGCGAAGACGGCTATGAAGGCGCTCAGGTTGATGCTGAGCAGCGTATCGTCCATATCGAAAACCACGGCTTTAAGCACGGGTACCTCCCTTTGGCGCCGTCAAGGGGCGACTGCGGCTGGTCAATACGTCAACTGTACCCAGTATGGTAGGGGCTAACGCGGACGATGTCCCTTACGGTTTTATAAGGTTTTCGCCGGCGAGCCCCCGCGCGCCGCTCGAAGAGGTGCCGGAGCTGCGCGCGCCGGCGGCGGAGAGGGCGGAAATAGCTAACAAAAGTCATAGATGTTTTTTGAACCGCCCGCGTAAAACTCGTGCATTACGCTTGAAAATGTGGTCGAATCCTCGTACCCTAGATGAACGTGAATGCAAACGCTTCACATACGTATCTGTCGGCCCCCGAGTATGTTCCAAACAGTGAGCAAATGCGCCAGGGCGCTCGTCCCCGCAGGCGTTCATCTGCAGGTCCTAGCAATCGGGGCCCCGTAGTTCGAAAGGGGTCCACCTTTGAGTGAGATTCAGAACTCGTCCATCTTCTCCCTCGACGACGTCAACGAGGAGGAGATGAACAGCCTTATCGACGGTACCATCACCGATTTCGATGAGGGCGATCTCGTTAACGGCACTGTCGTCAAGATCGAGCACGACGAGGTGCTCGTTGACATCGGATTCAAGTCCGAGGGCGTCATCCCCGTCCGCGAGCTCTCCATCCGCAAGGACGCTAACCCTGCAGACATCGTCTCCCTGGGCGATCCCATCGAGGCCCTCGTTCTCCAGAAGGAGGACAAGGACGGTCGTCTGGTCCTCTCCAAGAAGCGTGCCGAGTACGAGCGTGCTTGGAACCGCATCGAGGAGAAGTTCAACGCCGGCGAGAATGTCGAGGGCGAGGTCATCGAGGTCGTCAAGGGCGGTCTTATCCTCGACATCGGCCTGCGCGGCTTCCTGCCCGCTTCCCTGGTCGACCTTCGCCGCGTGAAGGATCTCACCTCCTACATGGGCACCTCCATCGAGGCCCGCGTCATCGAGATGGACCGCAACCGCAACAACGTCGTTCTTTCCCGCCGCGTGGTTCTCGAGGAGTCCCGCAAGGCCGAGCGCTCCGAGATCCTCTCCAAGCTCAAGAGCGGCATGCGCCTCAAGGGCACCGTTTCCTCCATCGTGGACTTCGGCGCCTTCGTGGATCTGGGCGGCATCGACGGCCTCATCCACATCTCCGAGCTCTCCTGGAACCACGTCAACCACCCCTCCGAGGTCGTCAAGGTCGGCCAGGAGGTCGAGGTCGAGGTTCTGGATGTCGACCTCAACCGCGAGCGCATCTCCCTCGGTCTCAAGCAGACCACCGAGGATCCGTGGCGTGCACTCGTCAAGAAGTACCCGGTCGGCGCTATCGTCGAGGGTACCGTCACCAAGCTCGTGCCCTTCGGCGCGTTCGTTGACCTTGGTGAGGGCATCGAGGGCCTGGTCCACATCTCCGAGATGGCTAACAAGCACGTTGACCAGCCCAGCCAGGTTACCCACGTGGGCGACACCGTCCAGGTGAAGGTCATGGAGATCGACCTCGACCGTCGTCGCATCTCCCTGTCCATGAAGTCCGCTGCCGAGACCCTCGGCGTGGAGATCGAGGTCACCCCGCTTCCTTCCGAGAAGAAGGACGACGAGGCTGAGGCCGAGGCTACCGACGCCGAGTAGCCTGCATCCTAGCTATCGCTAGCAATCATGCATAAGAAGACCCTCGGGATAGACTCCCGGGGGTCTTTTTTATGCGCGGGAAAAGAATCGCGCCAAGAAATCTGCCTTGAATGGTTCGCATCGTCGTCCGCGGGTAGAATCGCATGACTGCCATGTGCTATCAATTGTTGGCGGTCTTGGGTCGCGCGAAGAGGCCCGCGACCGCTTGAAAGGGGAGTAATGTCCGAATCAAACCGCGTGTCGAGGGCTCCTCGTCCGCTAAGCGAATACCCGGTGGTGCTGTTCGATTTCGATGGCACCGTCGCCGATACGCAGCCTGCCATCTTCCGTGTCGCCATGCAGATAATGCGCGAGCACGGCTATGACCCCGATCCCTCTAAGATGCTCAGCATGATCGGGCCTCCTCTCGAGGAGGGCTTTGCCTTGGTGTGCGGTATGGACGAGGTCGAGGCGCGCGATTGCGCCGACGCGTATCGCGACCTATTCTCTCGCACCGTCACGCCGGATGAATTTCCGTTGATGCCGGGCATGCGCGAGCTGCTGGACGGCCTTGTCGCCTCCGGCCGCAGGCTCGCCGTCGCCACTTCCCGTATGGAAGCCTCTGCCCAGGAGATGGTCGCTTCGCTGGGTCTTTCCCAGTTCGATGCCGTTATCGGTCGCGTCCACGGCGTTCGCTATTCGAAGGCCGAATCCATCGAGGGTGCGCTGCAGGCGCTTCACGTGCCCGCTCGGGACGCCATCATGGTCGGCGATCGCATGCACGACGTCATAGGGGCGCGCGAATGGGAGATGCCCTGCATTGGCCTGTATTCCGGTGCGGCGTATCCCGGCGAGCTCGAGGAGGCAGGGGCCATCGCGACCTGCCACTCCGTTGAGGAGCTCGCGCGCCTTCTTGGATTGTAGGGCTGATTTCCCCAGGGGTTTCGCCGGACATGTAAGATAGTGGCGGCATTTGCTGCGACTAGATTGATTTCGAGGAGAGACGTTTATGGATACAGAGCTTTTGGGGCGTATCGACGCTTATGTGGACGAGGTCTGGGAGGACGTCGTCGCCGATATCGCGGATCTGGTGAGCCATCCTTCCATCGCTGATGCTTCGGCGGCCGAGGCGGGCGCTCCGTTTGGCAAGCCGGTTCGCGACGCGCTCGACTGCGCTCTCTCTATTGCCGATCGTCTGGGGTATTCGGTCGGCGAAGACGAGGGGTATGTCGGCTTCGCCGACGTTCCAGGTGAAAGCGATCGGCAGGTGGCAACCATCGCCCATGTAGATGTTGTCCCCGCCGGCCCCGGTTGGGCGACCGACCCGTTTAAGATGGAGCGCCGCGAGGGCTGGCTGCTCGGTCGCGGCGTCATCGATGACAAGGGTCCCGCGGTGCTCTCGCTGTATGCCGGAGCTTTCTTGCTGCGCGAGAACATCAAGCCCCGTTACACCTTCCGCGCGCTTCTGGGCTGCGATGAGGAGGTGGGCATGACCGACGTGCACCATTATCTGGAGCGCTACGACGACCCGTTGTTCCTCTTCACCCCTGATGCGGAGTTCCCTGTCTGCAATGCGGAGAAGGGGTGCTTCGGAGCCACCTTTGTCACGGCTCCCGTTCCGGGCGGGCTGATCCGTTCCTGGAGCGGAGCAGAGGCGACCAACGCCATTCCCGGCGAATCCGTTATCGAGCTTGCCATCGACGCCGCGGACCTGCCCGCTCCCGTCGCCAACGTCGACCGCCTGCAGATCGGCTCGGTAGGGCCCGGCGTCAGCCGTATCGTTGCGCATGGCATCGGCGGCCACGCGTCGCTGCCGGAGGGTACCGTCAACGCGATCGCCCTCATCGTCGGCTACCTGCGCGAATCCGGCGTTCTCGGCGACGCTGCCGCACCCGCGCTCGACCTTCTCGCCCAGATACACCTTGACGCCGCCGGCACGGGCCTTGGCATCGCCACGCAGAGCCCCGCTTTTGGTCCATTGACCTGTAACGCGGGCACCGTGCGGGTCTTGGGGGACGGCAGCATCGAGCAGACCATCGATGTAAGGTTCCCTGACAGCACCGATGCGGACGAGCTGGCGCTGCGTTGCCGCGAGCTCGCCGCGCGCCACGGCGGCACGGTCGAGACCTCTCGTGCCAAGCCGCCCTTCTCGGTCGATGCGTCCTCGCCCCAGGTGCAGACCCTGATCGATATCTACAACGGCGTCACGGGTCGCGACGCCAAGCCGTTTGCCATGGGCGGCGGCACCTATGCGCGCAACTTCAAGAGCGCTGTTTCCTTTGGACCGGAGGACAACCAGCTGGTCTTGCCGGAGTGGGCGGGCACCATGCACGGTCCCAACGAGGCCGCCAAGGAGAGCTTGCTGCGCGAGGCGCTCAAGATGTACATCATGGCCATCCTGCAGCTTATGGAGCTTGAATACTAAGCGGGTGCCAAGGGGCGCCAGGCGGCGTCCGTCT
Organism: Collinsella sp.; assembly: GCA_048207125.1. GTDB lineage: Bacteria > Actinomycetota > Coriobacteriia > Coriobacteriales > Coriobacteriaceae > Collinsella. The sequence continues at coordinate 15,054 of DBEWRE010000028.1, read as the reverse complement.
GCGGAATCTCGCATATGCGCCCCGGCCCGCGTCTCGCGGGTAGGGGTGCCTTAAGGGGCGTCGACGCTGTCGGCGCCCTCTTTTGTAAGCTGCCTGTAAATCGATGGTTTGAACAGGGTAATGCTTGGTCAAAAGCAAGTAATGACCTGCAAACGCGCTCATTTCTTCCGTGAACGAACGATATCTTACTTAAGCGAAGAGCGGACGGGCGGCATGGGGTCGCGCCGGACCGCACCGCGCGCCCCATCCTCGGCGCCGTTCATTCTCGGAAGGAGAACCATGTTCGAATATAACTGCTCTCGTCGTCAGTTCCTCGGTCTCGCCGGCGGCATCGCCGCGTTCGCCGGCCTCGGCCTCGCGGGCTGCGGTAACTCCGCTGCTCCCGCCGCCGGTTCCGGTGACGCTGCCGCTTCCACCCTTACCGGTGAGGTGACCTACGACGGAGCATCCTCGTTCCAGGCGCTCGTCGAGGCTGCTGCCGAGAAGTTCATGGACGAGAACCCCGACGTCTCCGTCTCCGGCTCCGGCAACGGCTCCGGCACCGGCCTGACCGCTGTCGCCGCCGGTACCGTCACCATCGGTAACTCCGACGTCTTCGCCGAGGAGAAGCTCGAGGCTGCCGACGCCGAGAAGCTCGTCGACCACGAGGTCGCCGTCGTTGGCATGGGTCCCGTCGTCTCCAAGAACGTCACCGTCGACGACCTGACCCTCGAGCAGCTCAAGGGCATCTTCTCCGGCGCCATCACCAACTGGTCCGAGGTCGGTGGCGAGGACGCCAAGATCGTCGTCCTCAACCGCAAGGCCGGTTCCGGCACCCGCGCCACCTTCGAGTCCGCGGTCTTCGCCGGCGAGGAGAACACCTTCAAGGGCGATGCCGAGCTCGATAAGTCCGGCGACGTCCAGACCCAGATCGCCGCGACCGACAACGCGATCTCCTACCTTGACTTCTCCCACTTCGATGACTCCAAGTTCAACGCCATCAAGGTCGGCGGCGTGGAGCCCAAGAGCGAGAACGTCTACGACAACTCCTTCCCCATCTGGGCTACCGAGCACATGTATTGCGCCAAGGACGCCGACGAGGCAACCGTTGCCTTCCTGGAGTACATGCTTTCCGATGATGTCCAGGGCTCCCTGGTCGAGGAGCAGGGCTTTATCCCCGTATCCGAGATGAAGGTCACCAAGGACGCTTCCGGCAAGGTTTCTACCAAATAACAGAAGCCCGTTAGAAGAGGAAGGATGCGTGATGGCACGTCAAATGCCAAAGCGCAACCTGGAAAAAGTGGGCCTGGGTGTCACGGGTGCGTGCGTCGCGCTCGTGACACTCGTTGTGTGTGCGCTGATTTTCATGGTTGCTCAAAAGGGTCTCTCGACCTTTTTCAAAGACGGCGTCAACGTTGTCGAGTTCTTTACCGGTACCACGTGGGACCTGCATAACACGCAGGAGAACGGCATGCCCTACACCGGCGCCCTTCCCCTGATCGTGACGTCTTTCTCGGTCATGGTCCTCTCGACCGCCATCGCCCTGCCCGTGGCGATCGGTTCGGCCATCTTCGCGGTCGAGATTCAGCCCAAGTTCGGTCAGAAGGTCTTCCAGCCCCTGATCGAGCTTCTGGTCGGTATCCCGTCGGTCGTATTCGGCCTCATCGGCTTCCATGTCATCGTCGGTGCCATGAAGGCGATCTTCAACGTGCCCACGGGCCTTGGCATCCTGCCGGGCTCCCTGGTGCTGGCAATCATGATTCTGCCCACCATCACCACGCTGGCGATCGATGCCCTGCGCGCCGTGCCCGATAGCTATCGCCAGGGTTCGCTCGCGCTTGGCTACACCCGTTGGCAGACCATCTGGCACGTGGTGCTTCGCAGCGCGCTGCCCTCGCTCATGACCGCCGTGATCCTTGGTATGACCCGCGCCTTTGGCGAGACCTTGGCCGTGCGCATGGTTATCGGAGGCATCGAGACCATGCCGAACGGCCTGCTCGACGCCGCGTCCACCATCACCACCACGCTGACCACCAGCATGGCCGTGTACGCCGACGGCTCCGTGCAGAACGACGTGTTGTGGTCGCTTGCGTTGATGCTCATGGGCATGTCGCTCATCTTCATCCTCATCATCCACCTCATCGGCAAGAAGGGGGCGACCGAACGTGCTTAACACCCAAGCGGCTCCCGCCGCGTCCGCGGAGTCCGCGCAGGACGCCCACATCAAGCGCACCGGCATGCAGGACAAGATCGCGACGGGCGTGCTCACCGCCATCGTCGGCCTGGTCATGCTGCTCGTCGTGTCCATGATCGCCTACATCCTGTTCCAGGGTATAGGCATGCTCTTCAAGCCTGGATTCCTTACTGAGGCGGCACGCGCCAACGGCACCGAGGGCGGCGTTGCCTACCAGCTCTTCGACTCGTTCTATATGCTGTTCCTCACGCTGGTCATCTCGGTTCCCATCAGCCTGGGAGGCGCGGTGTTCCTGGTGGAGTACGCGCCGGACGGCCCCATCACCACCATCGCCTCCACGGCGATCGAGACCCTCTCCAGCCTTCCCTCCATTGTCGTGGGCATGTTCGGCTTTTTGGTGTTCTCGGTCAACTTGGGGTGGAAGTACTCCATCATCTCCGGTGCCGTGGCGCTCACCATGTTCAATATCCCCATCTTGGTCCGCGTGATCCAGCAGGCCCTTGAGGATGTTCCTCAGTCGCAGCGCGACGCGTGCCTGGCGATGGGTCTCACCCGCTGGGAAGCGACCATCCACGTGCTGATCCCCGCCGCCATGCCCGCCATCGTCACCGGCATCGTGCTCTCGGCAGGCCGCGTGTTCGGCGAGGCGGCAGCGCTGCTGTTCACCTCCGGTATGTCCAGCCCCGTGCGACTCAACTTCGCGACCCTTAACTTCTCCAGCCCCACCTGCGCATGGAACGTGTTTCGTCCCGGCGAGTCGCTTGCCGTGCACATCTATAAGATCTACGGCGAGGGCAGCCCGCAGGCCCAGGAGATCGTGTGGGGAACCGCCGCCCTTCTGATGATCTGCGTCCTGCTGTTCAACGTTCTCGCCCGCATAGTGGGCAAGGCCCTTGCAAGGAGGATGACCGCAGAATGACAAACGAGACCGACCAGTTCCTCGATAGCGTCGCCACCAGCGAAGCGGGCGCTCGCCGCCGCCGCGGTCGCGCCACCTCCGGCGAGGTCGTGCTCTCCGCGCGCGATGTCAACGTCTACTACGGCGACCACCATGCGCTCCACGGCACGACGCTCGATTTCCACAAGGGCGAGATCACCGCGCTCATTGGCCCCTCGGGCTGCGGCAAGTCGACCTTCCTTCGCAGCCTCAACCTGATGAACCGCGAGATACGCGGCTGCCGCGTCGAGGGCGAGATCATCTACCGCGACCACAACATCAATACGCCCAAGGAGAACCTCTACGAACTCCGTCGCTCCATCGGCATGGTGTTTCAGCAGCCGAACCCGTTCCGTAAATCCATCTACGAGAACATCGTCTTCGCCCCCAAGCGCCATGGCGTTACCAACAAGGCCGAGTTGGACCAGCTGGTCGAGGAGAGCCTGCGCGGCGCCGCGTTGTGGGACGAGGTGAAGGACAAGCTCGATAAGAGCGCCTTCGCCCTGTCCGGTGGACAGCAGCAGCGCCTCTGCATCGCCCGCACCCTGGCTCTCAAGCCCGACGTCATCCTGTTCGACGAGCCTTGCTCCGCTCTCGACCCCATCTCGACGCTCGCCATCGAGGACCTTATGAACTCCCTGGCGGAGAAGCGCGCGATCATCATCGTCACCCATAACATGGAGCAGGCGTCGCGCGTGTCCAACCGCACCGCCTTCTTCTACATGGGCGATATGGTGGAGTACGGCGAGACCGACCAGATCTTCCAGCGCCCCCAGGACAAGCGTCTGAATGACTATCTCACCGGCATGTTCTCCTAGCAGCCGGTCCTCGTCCTGCAGCTTGCATCACATACGCGCGTCCTTCTAGTCCGGGACGCGCTCGCCCGTCGCGTTGCCCATGCCGGCGCGATGCGGACCTTCCCTATGCGGCGGCTCGGCTTTAGGCACCGGGTCGCCGCATCGCTATGTCTCGATTCGGCACGAATCCGCCGCGACGCCGCCAGCCGCCCGACGTACCTGCTAGGATAAAACGTTGGAAACGATCGTGCGCGCCTCTTTCTCTGCTACGGCGCGCTTGGAAGGTGGTATACATGGCGATTCTGCTGGGCTGCGACTCGGTTCATCTTGAGTTTCCCACCAAGCTCATCTTGGATAGCGTCACGTTGGGCGTGGACGAGGGCGACCGCATCGGCATCGTGGGCACTAACGGCGACGGCAAGTCCACGCTGCTTTCCGTCCTCGCTGGAACGCTCGAACCCGATGATGGCCGCGTGACGCATCGTCGCGACGTCCACGTTGGCCTGCTGGGGCAGCGAGATTCGCTAGATTCGGACGACACCGTGCACCATGCGGTGGTGGGCGATATGCCCGAGTACGAATGGGCGGCATCACCCCGTATCCGCCAGATCTTGGACGGTCTTATCGCCGACGTGCCCTGGGAGGGCAGGGTGGGCGAGCTTTCGGGCGGCCAGCGCCGCCGCGTCGACCTGGCGCGCCTCCTTATTGGAACCTACGACGTGCTCATGCTGGACGAGCCCACGAACCATCTGGATATGCGCACCATCAATTGGCTCGCCGAGCACTTGAAGCAGCGCTGGCATGCCGGCCAGGGCGCCTTGCTGGTGGTCACCCACGACCGCTGGTTTTTGGACGAGGTCTGCACCTCTATGTGGGAGGTCCATGACGGCAGGGTCGACCCCTTCGAGGGAGGCTACTCCGCCTATATCCTGCAGCGCGTCGAGCGCGACCGCATGGCGCAGGTGGCGGAGGAGCGCCGCCGCAACATGGCCCGCAAGGAGCTGGCATGGCTTTCTCGCGGCGCCCAGGCACGCAGCACCAAGCCCAAGTTCCGCGTCGACGCCGCCCGCGAGCTCATCGCGGACGTTCCGCCCGTGCGAAACGAGCTCGAGCTCAAGCGCCTGGCGGTGAGTCGCTTGGGAAAGCAGGTGATCGACGTCGTCGACGTGACCGCCGGTTATACCGATAGCTCCGCTGGCGATCCCGCCGCCCCCGTGCTGGAGGACGTCACCTGGCTTATCGGCGCGGGCGACCGCTACGGCCTTTTGGGCGCCAACGGCGCGGGAAAGACCACGCTGCTCGACGTTATCCAGGGCAAGATCCGTCCGCGGACCGGTCGCGTCAAGATCGGCCAGACGGTCAAGTTCGGCGTGCTCTCCCAGCAGCTGCACGAGCTCGACCCGTACGAGACGGATACCATCCGCGAGGTTTTGTCGCGTTACAAGCGCGTCTACGTTGTCGACGGCAAAGAGACCAGTCCCGAGAAGCTGCTGGAGCGCCTGGGCTTCACCACCAAGCAGCAGTGGAGCCGCATATGCGACCTCTCGGGCGGCCAAAAACGCCGTCTGTCGCTGCTGCTCACCATCTTGGAAGAGCCCAACGTGCTGATTCTGGACGAGCCCGGCAACGACCTCGATACCGATATGCTCGCCATCGTTGAAGACCTGCTCGATGGCTGGCCCGGCACGCTCATCTTGGTGACGCACGACCGCTTCCTGATGGAGCGCGTGACCGACTCGCAGTTCGCCCTCATCGACGGCCGCCTGCGCCACATGCCCGGCGGCGTGGACCAGTACCTCAAGGTTGCCGACGAGCTCGATTCCGCCGCGACCCTCATGCGCGCGCAGGCCTCCTCCTCGTCCAGCTCCGCAGCGCCCTCGCCCAAAGCGCAGTCCGGTTCCGCCGCGTCCGGCATGTCGAACGCCGAGCGCCAGCGCCTTAAGAAGGAGGTCGCCTCGCTGGAGCGCAAGATGGATACGCGACGCGGTCGTATCGAGGAGCTCGAGGCGGGCATGTTCGATATCGATCCCACGGACTTCGCGGCGCTGACCGCCCAGCAGGAGTCGATCGCGGCTGCGAAGGATGAGCTGGACGAGTTGGAGATGGCGTGGCTCGAGGCGAGCGAGCGCCTGGGGGAGTAGGCTGATCGCGCCCGGTTGTCAAAAAAGTCTTCTCGCGATGGTGAATTTGGGTATCAGGAACAAATGGTAACAACACCTAACGGTACCGCCGGCGCATCCGGACTTGCGTTGCGTCGGCGTTTCTTTCACGGGCGGGAACGCATATGATCGAGATTCGCGGCATAACCAAAACGTATACCACGGGCGACCTGGTCCAACGAGCGCTGGACGGCGTGTCCGTAGCGTTTCGCGAGAACGAGTTTGTGGCCGTGTTGGGTCCGTCCGGCTCCGGCAAGACCACGTTCCTGAACATCCTGGGCGGGTTCGACCACGCGGATTCGGGCGACATCGTGGTTAACGGCGTTTCTACCGGCGACTACGGGGATGCCGAATGGGATACCTACCGCAACCACCGCGTGGGCTTCATCTTCCAAAGCTATAACCTCATCCCGCACCAGACCATCTTGGCAAACGTCGAGCTCGCCCTTACGCTGGCGGGCGTGGGACGTGCCGAGCGGACCCGGCGCGCCCAGGCGGCGCTCGAGCGCGTGGGGCTGGGCGCGCATGTGAACAAGAAGCCCTCGCAGCTCTCCGGCGGCCAGATGCAGCGCGTGGCTATAGCGCGCGCCCTGGTGAACGACCCAGAGATCGTGCTGGCAGACGAGCCTACCGGCGCGCTCGACACGGAGACGGGCATCCAGGTGATGGATCTGCTCGCGGAGGTCGCACGCGAGCGCCTGGTCATCATGGTCACGCACAATCCGCAGCTGGCCGAGGACTACGCTACGCGCATCGTCCGCATACAGGACGGCCGCGTTGTGGACGATACCGACCCGGTGGGGGAAGACGAGCTGTCTGCCGCGCGGTCTTCTGCGGACGACCCCGGAAAGGCGGGCCCCGCTCGACGCTCGTCCATGAGCCTGCTCACGGCGCTGTCGCTCTCGTTCAACAACCTTATGACCAAAAAAGGCCGCACCATCATGACGGCTTTCGCTGGATCGATCGGCATCATCGGAATCGCGGCCATCCTGGCGCTTTCCAATGGTGTGAACGGCTATATCGCCAAGGTCGAGCAGGACACGCTGTCGAGCTATCCGCTGACCATAGCGCGGCAGAGCTACGACCTCTCCAGCATGCTGACGGGAGACGCGGGTTCGGGCGATGCCGCGGACCAGGGCGGAGCGGACGATGGCGCGGGCCCCGATGGCTCAATGCCCGAAGCGGACGCCGAGGTGGACGAGAGCGCCTCGATTCCGGTGTTTACCATGCTTTCCGATATGTTCGCCAGCGTTAAGTCGAATGACATGGCGAGCTTTAAGACCTTTCTGGACCGGGATGCCGACGAACTGGACGGCGAGGTTTCCGCGATTCAGTACGACTACGGCATCACGCCGCTGGTGTACCGGGCGGATGCCTCCAACGGGCCGGTGCGGCTTTCGCCCAACGCCATGTCCACCGCCATGACGGGCGGGGCGAGCTCTGCGGCCATGGCGGGCACCATGATGACGGGCGCCACCTCCTTTAACGAGATGATCGATAACCCCGATCTTTTGGACGAGCAATACGACGTAGTCGCCGGCAGGTGGGCGAGGGCTGCCGACGAGTGCGTGCTGGTGCTCTCCAGCAACGGCAAGATCTCGGATTTCACCTTGTACAGCATAGGCGTGCTCGACCCCGCCGAGCTGGACCGCATGGTCGACAGCACCATGAGCGGCGCAGGGGAGGTCGACGTGCCGAAGGTGGACGTCGACTTCACGTATGAGGATGCCCTGGACACCGGTTTCAAGGTCCTCGCCGCAAGCGATTTCTATCGCAAGAACGACGAGACGGGCGGCTGGACCGATATGTCCGACGACGATGCGTTCATGGCGCAGCAGGTATCAGGCGGCCTTGACCTTAGAATCGTCGGTGTGGTTCAGCCCAGCCCCACCGCTAAGTCGGCCGCGCTCTCGCAGGGCATCGCCTATACGCACGGCCTTACCGAGGAGCTTATGGCGCGTGCCGCCACTTCGCCGATCGTCCGACAGCAACTCGCCAATCCGGACGTCGACGTGTTCACCGGCAAGACGTTCGCGACCTTGCAGGACGAGGCTAAAAACGGTGTCGACCTTTCCAGCCTCTTTAGCGTGGACGAGTCCGGTCTGCGTGCGGCGTTCTCTATCGATGCGTCAAAGCTGGGTGCGGGGCTCGATCTTTCCGGATTCGACTTCTCGGGCATCGATATGGGCGGAGTCGATATCGACCTGTCCGGTATCGCGGGATCGCTTGATATCGAGGGTATCGTCGCGGGCGCGCCGGCGCCGGATATCTCCGGCATCCTGGGCGATCTGGCCGATGACCCCGTGCTCGATCGCGATCAGCTGGAGCAGACCGCAACGCTTGCCAACCAGTTTGTACAGGGCTTTGTCACGCGCTGGCTGCCCGCCCATGGCGAAGGCCTCGATCCGTCTGCAGATGATTTTGCGGCAAGGCTCCTCGTCCAGTTCGCGGCATATGCGGGCAGCGCCGACGCCGATGGCGGCAAGGTGCTCTTGGAGCAGATCGTCCAGATAGCGGGCCAGCCTGTGGCGGACCGGTTGGAGAGCATCGCGCGCGACTACGTCGAGAACCAGCTCGCCCCTTATATGAGAAGTGCATTTGAGAAGATGCTTGGGCAGGTATCCGACAAGATCTCGGCAGCGATTTCCTCGCAGCTCCAGACAAGCTTGGGCAACGCTATGGCGCAGATGGCCTCGAACATGGGCACCCAGCTGTCGCAGCGCTTGGCGGCCAACATGGCGGGTGCGTTCAACGTGGATGCCTCGGCGTTCGCCAACGCGATCCACTTCAACATGGATGCGGAAGACCTCGCATCGCTCATGTCGAGCTACGCCAACGCGAGCAAGCTCACGTATGACAACAATCTGGTCACGCTGGGCTACGCGGACCAGGCCAACCCGCAGTCCGTGAGCATCTACCCCGTGGACTTTGAGGCGAAAGAGTCGGTGCTCGCCGCCATCGATGGCTACAACCAGGATGTTCGCGCGGCGGGGGAGGACGATAAGGCGATTGTTTACACCGACTACATGGGTGTGATCATGGGTAGCGTGACGGACATCGTGAACATGATTTCGCTGGTGCTCATCGCGTTCGTTAGCATCTCGCTGGTGGTTAGCTCGATCATGATCGGCATCATCACCTACATCAGCGTGCTGGAGCGCAAAAAGGAGATCGGCATCCTGCGAGCGATGGGCGCTTCCAAGCGAAACGTCGCCAACGTGTTCAACGCCGAGACCTTTATCGAGGGGCTTATCGCCGGCGTGCTGGCGATTGCCGTGGTAGTGCTGGTGTCCTTCCCGGTCAACGCGTGGGCGCTGGCCGAGCACCAGGTTGAAAACGTCATGAGGCTGCCCGTCTCCTCGGCGCTGGGGCTCATTCTCATCAGCGTTGTCCTTACCGTTGTGGCGGGCCTCATCCCCAGTCGTTCCGCTGCGCGCCGCGACCCCGTTGAAGCCCTGCGCAGCGAGTAGGAGCTGTCGACGGCGATCGGTGCGCTAAGGTAATCGTACATAGCAAAGCCTTCGGGCTTATCGGGGCGGGATTGCGCAAGCGGTTCTGCCCCGTTTTCGTATTCAGGCGCGAGATCTCACGTTCCGCCATCGCCCACTTCCGCTCTGTTGCCGCATGAAACATGAGCGCCGGTTAGGTTTTGCGCGCCAAACATGATGACGCGTCAATTGCGCCCACGCCCGCAAGCTGCTGAAATAGATAGCAAGCAGCTGCGAGGGAACCACCTTATCCTGAAGGGACAAACGCAATGCCTATTGCCGATATCATCCGCGACCGCCGCCGCGAGCTGGGTCTTACCCAGGAGCAGGTGGCCCAGCGCCTGGGGGTTTCCGCGCCGGCGGTCAATAAATGGGAGCGCGGCGCGAGCTATCCGGACATCACCATCATTCCGCCGCTTGCCCGCCTGCTGCAAACAGACGCAAACACACTGCTTTCGTTTGAGGCGGATTTGGACGAGGAGACCAACCTCGCCATTCAGCGCGAGGTGGACCGGCGGGTGCGCGAGGAGGGCTACGCGCCGGGCTTTGCCTACGCGCAGGAGCAGCTGCGTCTGTATCCGGCTAGCGATGAACTCGCCATTGTGCTCACGCAGTACCTTGACGGCGCGCTTACGCTTTTTCAGGTTGAGGAACAAGACCAGTATCGTCCCACGCTGGACAAAGCCTACGAGCGGCTGTCCCAAAGCGCCCTGCCCGAAGCCCGCGAGCAGGCATGCGGTATGCTGATTGCGCGCGCTATGCAAGATGAACGCTATGAGGACGCGCAGCGCCTGCTCGACACCATTCATCAGCCGCAGATTGACAAGGAGGAGCGCCAGGCGATCCTTCTTATGCGTCAAGGCCGCGATGAGGAGGCGGCGCGTCGGTGGGAGGCGCGCCTGATCAGGATGTCGGCCGACCTTATGGGGACTTTGAACAGCATTATCGAGATCGCCCTGCGTGCGGGCCGTATGGACGATGCGCAAGCGTGCGCCCGCCGCGCGCAGGCGGTGTTCGAGGCGCTTGACCAGCCCGGGTGGATGAGGTTTGCGCCCAGCCTAACCGTTGCGGTGGCAAATAAGGATGTGGATGAGACGCTTGATTTGCTAGAGCAGATGATGTCCTCCCTGCATGGAGGCGACGCCGGCGTTCTTAAGAGCCCTCTGTACCGCTACGGCGACTTTAATGATTTGGCGCAGCTAACCTCGCAAATGGGCGCCGTGATGCTAGCCGGCGTGCAAGAGGACGAAGAATACGCGTTTTTGCGTGAGGCTCCCGGCTATGGCGCCTTTCTTGAGAAGTGGGGTGCTCGGTAAGTGCCCGGTAGGCCGGGGGCGCCCTGGAATGCGGGCACGCTCTCGCCATTTTCGGCCCATTTGTCGAGTGATATGGTTTGCGCGCCGCTCGGTGGGTAGTACGTAGATAGCACCGTTTTTTCGGCGCCGGAACGCGGCGGAAAGGAGCCATCATGCCCGGGTATGAGATTTTGATTATGCTGGCGGTCGTTGTGCTTCTGGTGATCGCGGCGCTCTTCGCGGTGCCGCGCGTCATGCGCTCGTGGGCCGCGGCGACGTCGCCCACGGACGAGCGTATCGAATACGCGGCCCACATGGGCAAGGCGGTTGACCAGGGCCCCGCGCCCGGGGACGCGGCCGAGCGCGAGCGCATGGGCTATCGCGAGATCGAGGGCGCGCCCATTCGTCAGCTCTAAGCGCGTGGGCCCTTTGATTTGCAGCGCGATTCGCGGCGTGACCGGGTGATTTGGTCGCAACCCAACGTAAAAGCAAGCCATAAAAGCACGTGAGCCCCTGCATAAGGGGCTCGTTTTTTGGACGAGGATTGGCGTTGTCGCGTTGTTGGCGCGCTGCCCCGGCACCTCCTGAGCCTGGCGCTCTGTTTCCCTGCGACAAGCCTGGCCCCGTGCGCTTCCAGCTTACGAACATGTAAGCCAGCCGTAAGCTGAATCGATGGCTGCGGCGGGCGGGATTTCGGACAATAGTTGCCAGATAAACGACGATGCGACCGCATCGATGGGTAAAGGATGGCTTCCATGGGTCTGTATCTCAAGCTCGCGCTTGGCAATGTGCGGCGAAGCGCGCGCGACTACTCGGTTTATTTCGCCACGCTGGGTTTCGCCGCGTGCTTGCTCTATTCCTTTGTGGCGTCGTCTGACTACCTCAATGGTTTGGAGCTTTCGCCAGACCAGATGAGCGTGGTGGTAAGTTCCGGCGACATCTTGCAGGCGTTTTCGATCTTTACCGTGCTGGTGTTTTTGTTCTTGGTGCGCTATGCCAACCGCTTTTTGCTGCGCCGTCGCAGCCGCGAGTTCGCGTTGTACAAGTTGGTCGGCATGGATCGGGGCGCCGTGTCGTGCGTGCTGGTGATGGAGACCGCTTGCGTGGGCGCGCTCGCGTTTGCGCTGGGCGTGATGCTGGGCGTGGCGCTGTCGCCGGCCTTCGGGGCCATCACCGCGTTCGTGTTCGACGTGCCGTGGCGGCCCATGCTGGTGTTCTCGTCCCAATCCGCCGTATGGACGGCAGGATGCTTTGCAGCGGTGTTCGCGCTCAACGCATATGATGGAGCGCGCAGTATCTCCAAGCGCCCCCTGATTCGCCTGATCGCGGCCGAACGCGCGCCGGAAGTCGCGGCTACGGGAGGGCGCCTGGCGCGTAGCGCGCAGATTGTCGTGGCGGCGGTGCTGCTTGCCGTTGTATGGGGCGCCTGCCTGTTCCAGCCCGTCTACTTTATCGCCTTCATCGTCCCCATGGGGTTCGCTGCCTGCTTTGCGACTGCATTGGTGGCACGCATCGCCGTGACGGGCTGGGCCGCTCGGGCCCGCCGCAGCACGGAGGGCTATTGGCGCGGGCTGCGCGCGTTCACCGTGCGGCAGGTGGAGGCGCGCGTGGCAAGCTCGTCTATGGCGCTCGCCTGCGTGTGCGTCCTGATCGCGGTCTCCGTGTGCATGATGGTGGCGGGCTTTGCGTTTAGCATCGGGCTGCGCACGCCAGAGATGGTCTCATCCGGCATCGCGACCTCCATGGCACCCATTGGGTTTATAGGAATCTTCTACGGGTCCGTCTTTTTGCTCAGCGCCGTGGCCGTGCTGTCGCTGCAGCAGCTCTCCGGCGCGGCGGATGCCCGTCGCGCGTACGCATCGCTTGCAAAGCTTGGATGCGAACGCGCGGACATGGTCGCGTCCGTGCGCAAGCAGGTGCTGTTCTACTTTGCCACTCCGTTTGCGGGAGCGATGGTGCACGACGTGTTTGGTCTGTTTTTGGTTGCGTTTCTTGCTTTTGCGCTGGGCGCGAGCGGCTTTTTCGCCATCACGGGCGGCGTGCTGCTGTTCACGGCGGCGCTGCTTGCGGTTTACGGCGTGCTGACGTCGCTTGCGGTGGAGCGCCTATGCCTCGCGGACGCGTAGACGCGCGGCGACAAGGCCGGCGGAGGCTATAGCTGCTGCGAAAAGGACGATGATGCCCAGGCAACTCGCCACGGTTGCGAGCACGTCGAGGGTGACAGCCCGCGCACCCAGGGCCTCTGTGATGGCGTTGTACATCCAGTAGGTGGGGGTAAAGCGCGCGACCGCCTGCACGCCGGGGCCCATGAGCGATAACGGCACCCATGCGCCGCCCAAAAACGACATAACCATGCCACCTAAATTGGCGATGGCGTTAAGCGCGTCTTCTTGAAAACCGCACTGCGCAAGGGTGTAGGCAAGCGCAAGCGGCACCAGGGCGAATGTCACCAGTGCTGCCAGGGCGAGTGCAACCTGCGGCAGCGCGTGCGAAAGAAGGGGTGCGGCTCCCGCGGTGACAATGCCAATCGCAGAGACCCATGCGCACACCGCCAGCGCCAGCACCGCGCATCCGGCGATGCTGCCCAACCCCAAGCGCCAGGTGCTTACCGGCGAGGACAGCTGGCGGCGCCGCACGTTGGGCTCGTTGAGTGTCGCCAGCACCACGCCCGCGATCACAACAATGGACGAGGTCACGGTGTAGGAGCTAAAGGTGAGGTAGAAGGCCAAGCGTGACGCTGCCGTGTTGCCGGGGGTTGTTTTGAGTACCTTCACGGACGGCACGACGGCCGTACTTTGTTCGACCGCGTCGATAACGTCGCCCGCATCGAGCGCGGGGTCCAGCGCGGCTTGTGCGGCGACCAGGGATGCCCAGCGGCTTGCACGCTGGGACGCCAGCGCGGCCGATTGCATGTCCGACCCAGCTGCCATGTTGAGCTGTGGCAGGTTTTGGTCCGTACGCGCCGCGTCAATAAGCTGCTCGCCAAAGCCCGCGGGGATTATAAGGACTATGTCCGCTTGGTCTTTTGCCAAAACGTCTTGCAGCACGATGGGTTCATCGTCCATATCTACCAGTTCATCCGTTGTTGCAAGCGCGGCGCGAAGCGCACGGGAGACGGCCGAGTTGTCACGGTCGACCAGCGCGATGGAGACTTGAGATCCCGCAGGCGCGGTGGTTGTGGACGAGGAAGATGCGGATGGGGCAGACGTGGACGAGGTGGATACAGCAGTGTCTTGCGTGCCGCCGACCTCTCCCATAAGCAGGACACCCATTGCGGAGAGAAAGCAGATGTAGATGATGAGGTAAAGCGGGTGGCGAAGCGCGATGGTAAGGGCGCGTTTACAGATGTTCATGGGCGCACCTCCTCATGAAGGCGACGGAGATAGCAAGGAAGACGGCCGCCATGGTGACGCCAGCAAGCGCACGCAGGGCGAACGGGACGAGCGCGTCGTAGTAGTAGACGCTGTAGAACAAATCTCGAATGAGGCAGACCGGGTTGAGCCAGGTGGAGGCAGGGAAGGCCTTGGCGACGGAATCGGCGAGCTCCATGGTGGACTGGCCATAGAGGCCCGCGAACAAGGAGAGCAGGCAGGTGGCGGCGGTGAGGAGCCCGCGCCGCGAGTCCGACCCCATGCTGCCGGGAAGCGAGCCGATCAGCGCTCCCAGGCCGCAGGAAAGCAGGCTGGCAGCGGCGATTCCTACAAGACAGAGCAGGTCGCGACCAGCGAAGTCGATGTGCGCGGTAAGGCAGATGTAGCCAAAGGCGATTGCGAGAAAAGCGGTCGACACAACCCAGCAGCCGGCGATGGTGGGGATGAGTAGGCGCATTCGGCTGGTGCCCGACACGGCGCGCCGCGCGCCCTCTGCAGAAGCGGTGGGCTGCAGACTCCACACGCTTTTCTCCGCGAGCTGGGCGGCAAAGATGGAGGCCATGCCCAGCAGGGCGTAGTAGAAGCGCACCATGGCATCCGGCTGCGCGCGCGTGAGCGACACTTGGATGACGTCGACGGTTTGGGAGAGAGCGGCTTCTACTGCGGCCGTGTTCGCCAGTGCGGCGGGGTTGCTCTGGGCTACGTTCGCAATCAGGCTTTGGTTTTGCAGGTAGCTGGTAAGGATGGACTCCAGGATGGCGCGGTTGACGTTATAGGATGAGTCACTGCTTGTGCTCGCCGGCGCAAGCACCAGCAGGGGCTTGCCGTTTGATT
>DBEWRE010000027.1:0-36618 GCA_048207125.1 Collinsella sp. | reverse complement strand
GTCACATGCAAAGCCGCAGGTGGAGCCTGCGCTTGGGACGGGGCAATTTAGAGTTGCAGATATGCTTGACAAAACGGCGATCCCATGTGCATCCTCTCTGACCTGCTAAAACACTATATGTTGTGTTACCGTTCAAGAATCAATCAGTATATAGAGCCCGTGGGTGATGTATTATAGACGGGCACGACATAAGCAAC
The DNA here is from genome assembly GCA_048207125.1 of Collinsella sp. Classification (GTDB taxonomy): domain Bacteria; phylum Actinomycetota; class Coriobacteriia; order Coriobacteriales; family Coriobacteriaceae; genus Collinsella. The sequence continues at coordinate 36,421 of DBEWRE010000027.1, read as the reverse complement.
GCTACGCGCACGTGCGGAAAACCTGTCCGGGCGGCGCGATATGGTAGTCAGGAATCGACAGACACGCAAAGACGCCGGTGGTGGGGCAGCAGCCTCGCCCGGGGTGTTGTGCGCTGAAGAGAGGGAGCAGCGTCCATGAAGATCATCAAGCGCAGCGGCACCGAGGTAACGTTCGATATCGAGAAGATCATCAGTGCTATTAAGGCTGCGAATGCGGAGGTTGGCGAGAACGAGCGCCTGACCGATCGCCAGGTGGTCTACGCCGCCCAGAACGTTACCGAGGCATGCGAGAAGTGCGGCCATACCGTCTCGGTTGAAGAGGTCCAGGACATGGTGGAGGACGAGATCATGGCGCTTGATCGCTACGAGGTCGCCCGCCGCTACATCATCTACCGCTACGTTCAGGGCCTTAAGCGCACCAAGAACACCACAGACGACAAGATTCTCTCGCTGATTGAGTGCAACAACGAAGAGGTCAAGCAGGAGAACTCGAATAAGAACCCCACCGTGAACTCGGTGCAGCGCGACTATATGGCCGGCGAGGTCTCTAAAGACCTTACCCAGCGCGTGCTGCTGCCCGAGGACGTGGTCGCGGCTCACAACGAGGGCCTCATCCACTTCCATGACTCGGATTACTTTGCCCAGCACATGCACAACTGCGACCTGGTGAACCTTGAGGACATGCTGCAGAACGGCACGGTCATCTCCGGCACGCTCATCGAGCGCCCGCACAGCTTCTCGACCGCCTGCAACATCGCGACCCAGATCATCGCCCAGGTTGCATCCTGCCAGTATGGCGGACAGTCCATCTCCCTGACGCACCTCGCGCCCTTCGTTGAGGTGAGTCGCCAGAAGATCCGTCGTCAGGTGCAGGCAGAGCTCGACGCGCTCGGCGTCGAGGCGGACGGGGAGAAGGTTTCCGACGTTGTCGAGGGCCGTCTTCGCGACGAGATCAGGCGTGGCGTCCAAACCATCCAGTATCAGGTCGTCACCCTTATGACGACTAACGGGCAGGCGCCTTTCGTCACCGTGTTCATGTACCTTAATGAAGCTCGCTCCGAGGCTGAGAAGCGCGATCTCGCCATGATCATCGAGGAGACCCTTCGCCAGCGCTACGAGGGCGTCAAGAACGAGGCAGGCGTGTGGATCACCCCGGCGTTCCCGAAGCTTATCTACGTACTGGAGGAGGACAACGTCGCCGAAGGCACCCCGTACTTCTACCTTACCGAGCTGGCAGCCAAGTGCACCGCCAAGCGCATGGTGCCTGACTATATCTCCGAGAAGAAGATGCGTGAGCTCAAGCTTTCCAAGGGCGAGACCGAGGGCAATGGCGATTGCTATACCTGCATGGGTTGCCGCAGCTTCCTCACTCCTGACCGTTCCGGTAACGGCTACGACAACGTAGCTCGCGCGATGAACTACGAACCCGGCAAACCCAAGTACTATGGCCGCTTCAACCAGGGCGTGGTCACCATCAACCTGCCGGATGTCGCCTTGTCTTCCCATCAGGACAAGGAGAAATTCTGGAAGATCTTCGACGAGCGTCTGGAGCTGTGCCACAAGGCCCTTCGCTGCCGCCACGAACGACTGCTGGGCACGCTGTCCGATGCCGCGCCCATCCTGTGGCAGTATGGCGCGCTGGCCCGCCTCGATAAGGGTGAGACCATCGACAAGCTGCTCTACGGTGGCTATTCCACCATCAGCCTGGGCTATGCCGGACTCTACGAGTGCGTGAAGTACATGACCGGCTGCAGCCATACGGACGAGAACGGCACGCCCTTCGCCATGGAAGTCATGCAGTACATGAACGATAAGTGCAACGAGTGGAAGGCTGCGGAGAACATTGACTACTCCATTTACGGCACGCCGTTGGAGTCGACCACCTACAAGTTCGCTAAGTGCCTGCAGCGCCGTTTTGGCATCATTCCCGGCGTGACGGACAAGGGCTATATCACCAATAGCTACCACGTCCACGTGTCCGAGGAGATCGACGCGTTCGACAAGCTCAAGTTCGAGAGCCAGTTCCAGCGCCTGTCTCCGGGCGGAGCCATCTCCTACGTCGAGGTACCCAACATGCAGGATAACCTCAAGGCGGTTATCCGCGTCATGCAGTACATTTACGACAACATCATGTACGCCGAGCTTAATACCAAGAGCGACTACTGCCAGGAGTGCGGCTACGATGGCGAGATCCGTATCGTGGAGGACGATGGCAAGCTCATTTGGGAATGCCCCCACTGCGGCAACCGCAACCAGGAGAAGCTGAACGTGGCCCGTCGCACGTGCGGCTATATCGGTACCCAGTTCTGGAACCAGGGCCGCACCGAGGAGATTCGCGATCGCGTGCTGCATCTGTAAGCGCTGGTACGCGGTCCTTCCGTACGGTTACATCGAATGCAATTGGGAGCCCGCGCAAGCGGGCTTCTTTTGAATTGATCGCTGGAGGCATGCGAGTAGGATGCGAAAAAGAGTGCGTAAAGTCCGCTACCCATGCTTTTGCGATAGGCTGCCGGCGGTGTAAGGTTTGTACAAAGACGGCTTTTGGGTTAGAACCCGGCGTATATGTGGGAGATGACGTGCATGAACTACGCGGAGATTAAGAACTTCGACATCGCTAACGGCGAGGGCGTTCGCACCACGCTGTTTGTCAGCGGATGCCGCCGCGGGTGCAAGAATTGCTTCAACGAGGTCGCTTGGAACTTCGCCGCGGGTAAGCCCTTTACGCGCGAGGTCGAGGACCAGATCATCGAGAGCCTGCGTCCCGGCTATGTCGACGGGTTGACGCTGTTGGGCGGTGAGCCCATGGAACCCGAGAATCAAGCCGGCTTGGTGGGCTTTTTGGAACGAGTGCGCAAGGAGTTCCCCTGCGGCTCGGCCGCTGCCAAGAGCATTTGGTGCTTTACGGGCGATACGCTGGAGACCGAGCTTTTAGAGGGCGGCAGGCACCATACGGATGTGACCGATCGTCTGCTTGAGTGCATCGATGTGCTGGTTGACGGCCCGTTTGTGCAAGAGCTCTATGACATCACGCTGCGCTTTAGGGGGTCGTCCAACCAGCGTCTGATCGATATGAACCGTACGCGCGAACGCTTGGCTGCAGGCATCGCGCCGTCGGAGGCGATATGCATATGGAGCGACGGCCCGGTGTATTCGACGCATAGCATGTAGCGATTAGGCGCGTCGACGATGCGGCGTCGAAGGCGCCGCGGCATGCATCCAGCGGGAACGCGATGCCGATGGTGTAGCAGCTGCGTGAAACCTCATGCTTCCTCGTCCACATATGCTGCGGCGCCTGCGCGCTGATGGTACGATACCTGCGTGGTTAGAGATGCGGGAGGTTTCATGGTCGACCAGCAAAAAGTAGAAGAGGCGGTTCGCCTGTTGCTTGAGGGCATTGGCGAGGATCCGTCGCGCGAGGGGTTGGTCGAGACGCCGGCGCGCGTCGCCCGCATGTACGCCGAGCTTGCCGCGGGTATGGACCAGGACGGCAGCGAGCATCTTTCTAAGACGTTTAGCGTTGGCAGCGATGATTTGGTCATCGAGCGCGACATCACGTTCTATTCTCTATGCGAGCACCATATGCTGCCGTTTTACGGCAAGGCGGCGATCGGATACATTCCCAACGGCCGTGTGGCGGGGCTTTCGAAGCTGGCGCGCACGGTTGAGACCTTCGCCCGTCGTCTGCAGCTGCAAGAGCAGCTGTGCGCTCAGGTGGCGGACGCCATGATGGAGTTCTTGGCACCACGGGGCGTTATCGTGCTGATGGAGGCCGAGCATATGTGCATGACCATGCGCGGCGTGCAGAAGCCTGGGACCAAGACGGTGACGCTGGCGCGCCGCGGCATCTTTGAGGACGACCCAGCGCTGGAGCAGCGCTTTTTCAACATGTTGGACCGCGGGTAATGAAGACTGACCGTTCGCGGGCCATGCCGCGGATCGATGCCATTTGGAACCATCCCATATATCAAGAGCGATATCGCGCTTTGCAGCGCGCCGAGCGCGACAGGGTGTTTTGCGGCCATGACCTGCAGCATTTTTTGGATGTCGCGCGTATCGCTTGGATCGTCTTACTGGAGCGCGGCGCCGCGGCGCCGCATACCGACGCACCGTCGGACGGCGATGTGGCGGACGGCAGCGTTGCGGTAGTCGATACGCCTAGTTCAAAGGTTGCGCGCGACGTGGTGTACGCCGCGGCGTTGCTGCATGATATGGGGCGAGCTGATGAATATGAGACCGGTGAGCCGCATGATATTGCGGGCACGCGGATTGCGGCAGAGATTTTGGGTACGGTAGAGCAGGACAAGAGATTCTCGTCTGGCGAATGCGAGCAGATTCTCGCGGCGATTGCGCATCACAGAACGAGCGCCGGCTCTGCTTCCGATTCGTTCAGCGCGGCAGTGCTGGCTGATGCCTTACGCTACGCCGACAAGGCTGCGCGCGCCTGCTATGCGTGTCCGGCCCGCGAGCTGTGCAATTGGCCGGACGGGAAGAAGAATCTCACGATAACGTGGTAGGGAAGCGATTGCTATGAGTGAGAAGAAGTTGACCGAGAGCATCGAGGACGACCGCGGCGAGCTCGCGCGTCGAGATGGTGCCGGCTTGCCCGCGCGTCGCGGTGTCCTGGCGCACGTGAGCGCAGAGCAGATCGCGCTGGCGGACAAGATCTTTATCGATGGGTTGGAGGTGTTTGCCAACCATGGCGTGTATGAGGAGGAGAACAAGCTAGGCCAGAAGTTTGTGATCTCCGCGACGCTGTATTGCGACACGCGCCGCGCAGGGCAGACCGACGATTTGGATGCGTCGATTGATTACGGCGCGGTGTGCCATGATATCGACGGGTTTTTACGCGATCACACGTTCAAGCTGGTAGAGCGTATGGCGGAGTCGCTGGCCGAGCATCTGCTGGACGGCTATCCGCGGCTTATGGGCGTGCGCCTGCGCATCGAGAAGCCCTGGGCTCCCGTGGGCCTGCCGCTGCGTTCCGTGGGCGTGGAGATCGAGCGCCTTCGCTAGGCGGGGGCATGCTTAAGCCGTGCGGCGAGCTCGCGGTTGGGCGGGCAATAGACGTCGAGCAGCATGTGGAAGCGCGCGTTGTGGCTAGGCTCCATAAGATGGACGAGCTCGTGCGCGACAACAAAGGATAGACAATCGAGTGGATAGGCGGCGAGCTGCGAGTTGATGCGGATCGCCGCCGTTTTTGGCGTGCAAGATCCCCAGCGCGTCTTCATGCTGCGTACCTGCCAGCGACTCGCGGCGACGCCCATGGCGGACTCCAAGGGTTGGGCAATTTGCGGCAGCACACGGGTGACTTCCTGTTTGTATAGGACGTCTACCAGGCGCTGCAGCCGAGTGGGGTCGATGTCGGCGCTGGCGGCATCGATATCTGCGCCACCGAAGACTTCTGGTAGAAGGCCGTGTTTTTGCAGGGTGCTGTATGCATCGACCTCTTCGCCCCATAAAAGCAGGCGCGGCTTTGCCGCGGTGCCTGCGCCAACGGCGCCGTCGTTGCCGGCTTTCTGCGCGCCTGCGGGCGCTGCCGCGGGATGGATGATGCCACGGTTGCTGCGAGCGGATTCGATGCGCTCGATTCTCTTCGCTATCCAGGGCGCCTTGCGATCGAGGAAATCCTGCGCCCGGACGATGCTGGTTCGCATGGGTATGCTCATGGTCACCGTGCCGTCTGCGTGGACGCGCAGGTTGAGGTTCTTCACGCGCTTGCGCGTCACGGTTGCCTGGATGCTGCGGTCGCCGCTTGTTGTTGTGATGACAGCGGTGCGCACGGCGTGTTCCGGGGCGCTTGGGGGCATGGATCTTTCCTCTCTTTCCAAGGGCTTTCCTGGGGGCGGGATTCTTTTGGCTGGGTTCTTCTTACCCAGATGGACCCCGGCAGTAGACTGTAGCGTTTTTTGACCCGCGGATGTCGATAAACGCTGCTTTCCAGACGATGATCTTCGCTGCTGAGCGACCGTGCCGTGCGGTTGTGACGGATAATCGCATCGAATTTGAAAAAGTCGAAGTGGGCGGGTCTTCTGGGTAAGAAAAGGTGCTGGTAGAAAAAGTGCGTGTTCGGGGTATACAAAGGCAAATTCCAAATCCGTGCAACTATCCGTCACATCTGCACAGCGGGCGGCTGAGCGCTGCAGAGGGTGGCGCGTTCGATGGCGGCAAGGACGGCGATAACCATGCTTGAGGGCGAGCTGTTCATATCATCGGTTCAGGTGCTGTGGGAGCACGTCCATGGAGATCGCTATCTGCGCCAGATTCCGGCGTTGGCGAGCCTGGGTACGTGTCCGCTGCAGTTCACGTCCAACGTGACGTTCCTGGTCGGGGAGAACGGGTCGGGCAAGTCGACGCTGCTCGAGGCCATGGCGGTCGCATACGGCCTCAACCCAGAGGGCGGCACGCGTAACTACACCTTCTCCACGCGCGATTCCCACTCCGCGCTCTATGAGGGCGTTTTCATGCGTCGCGGACGGCTGCGGCCGTGGACCACGTTCTTTCTGCGGGCGGAGAGCTTCTACAACGTTGCGACCGAGGCGGAGGCGTGCAGCCTCCTCCCGGGGACTTCCGGCGTAAAATACCACAACCCCGCGACGGGGCGCAGAGCGTATCTGCATGAGATGAGCCATGGCGAGGCGTTCTTGGGCTTCATCCAGGATTCGTCGAAGGAAAACGGCTTGTATTTCCTGGACGAGCCAGAGGCAGCGCTCTCACCCTCGCGTCAGCTTACCTTGCTCTATGAGATGGACCAGCTCGCACGGCACGGCAGCCAGCTGATCGTTGCTACGCATTCGCCCATCCTGCTAGGGCTCCCCGGCGCGCAGATCGTTTCCTTCGATGGGGGAGAGCTTCGCCGCGTGGCGTACGAGGAGACGGAGAGCTACCAGATAACCGAGCTCTTTATCAATAATCGTGAACGCATCCTGCATGAGTTGCTGGATAGTCGGGTATAGTGGAGCGGTGTTGCCGACAAGTTGCCGGCAAGTGTTTTCGACTGAAAGAGGATTTACATGTCCAATGAAGGCAAGAAGGTCCGCGCGCACTACCGCGGCACGCTGGATGACGGTACCCAGTTCGACTGCTCCTATGATCGCGGCGAGCCCATCGAGTTCGTTGCCGGTGCCGGGCAGATGATCAAGGGCTTCGACGCCGCCGTGCTCGATATGGCGGTAGGCGAGAAGAAGACCGTTCACATTCCCGCTGCCGAGGCCTATGGCGAGCGCAGCGAGGACATGATTCTCTTCTTCCCCGCCGACCAGGTGCCCGATTTCGAGAAGATCGAGGTCGGCATGAAGCTGTTCCTGCAGGGCCCGGGCGGCATGCCCGTTCCCGTTTCCGTATGCGAGGTCACGCCCGAGGGCGTCAAGCTCGATGCAAACCATGAGTTGGCCGGCAAGGACCTCAACTTCGATATCGAGCTGGTCGAGGTCCTGGACTAAGACGTGCTTGGCGGGCTTGTCGCCAGATCATAAATCTGGCAATTTGATTAACCTTGTCTAACTGACTTGCGCTCCGTCGCGTTTTCGCTAGTGTAAGCTATGACTAACTAGCAGATGCGCGACGGAGCGCTCTTTGTCACGTACGGAAAGCAGGGAAGGCTATGGCACTAAGGGAATCTGGCGAGGACTATCTGGAGGCGATCCTCATACTGCACCGCGCGCACGGCGTGGTAAGGTCCGTGGATATCGCCGAGCACCTGGGTGTCACCAAAGCGAGCGTCTCTAAAGCTATGTCCATGCTTGAGGAGCGCGGTTACGTCGAGATGGCGAAGCGCGATGTGCGCCTGACGGATAAGGGCCTCGCGCGTGCCGAGCATGTGCTGGAGCAGCACCTGTTTTTCCGCGACCTGCTTTTGTCCGCGGGCGTGGATTCGCGCGTGGCTGCAGAGGAGGCATGCCACATGGAGCACTGCCTGTCCGATGATTCTTTCAATAAGCTGAAAGCCTACATCGAGAGCGTCGGACGCTAGCATCGGTTGCGAGGTTCCCGCTGCCGGGTCGTGGAGCGGCATCTCGTTGCTATGTAAGCTGTTTGTCAGCACATGTGGAATAACTATCTTTTCATCCGCTAAACACCTATCATTGACTGTTCTTTTAGGTTGAATGGCCGCGCGTGCGCGGTCGACCGCATGCGCCTCTGCGACCATGCGGAAAGGTGTTCGGAGGCGGAGCATGAAGGGTGAAGCGGGAAGGCGCGCTTTGGCGGCGTCGCGATTCATCATGGGCTTTGGGTTAGTAAGCATGCTGATGGACGTGGTATACGAGGGCGCCCTCAGCGTGCAGGGTCCCTTGCTCGCGTCGCTGGGCGCCACAGCGGCGACGGTCGGCCTTATCTCCGGTTTAGGCGAGGCGACATCTCTTATGGGCCGCCTGGTGACCGGGCCCTTGGCCGACCGGGTTGGCCGCTATTGGTTGTTCGCGATCGCAGGGTACGCCATCACGGCGCTGGCAGTACCTGCCATGGGCCTTGCGGGCAGCGTGGCTGCCGTGGGCGCGTTGGTGGTGCTCGAGCGCATGGGCAAGGCTGTTCGTACGCCCTCTCGCGACGCCATGATCTCGCACGCTTCGGCGGCAGTGGGCCGCGGCAAGGGCTTTGCGCTGCACGAGCTCATGGACCAGATCGGCGCCACGCTGGGCCCCTTGATCGTTTCCGCCATACTGGTGGCGACGGGTGGCGCCTACGCTAAGGCCCTTGGTGTCATGCTGCTGCCGGGCGCAGCGGCGATAGCGGTGCTGCTAATCTTGCGCAAGAAGAATCCCGATCCTGCCCGTTTTGAGTGCGCGGACGAGGATGTCGCGCACGGCGACGCCGCTGCGGCGACGGATGCGCCACCGTCTTCCCGGCGCGCTGCATCCAGAGGCGCGGCGGCGCGCGAGCTGCCCGCAAGCTTTTGGGCCTATTCCCTCTTTTGCGGCTTCGCCCTGGTAGGCGTGGCAACGTTCGCCGTGCTCTCATTCCATATGGTTTCCGCGCACGTGGTGGAGGAGTCGTTCGTTCCGGTGGTGTATGCGATCGCCATGCTCATCGACGGCGCGGCGGCCATGGTCACGGGTGCGCTGTACGACAAGATCGGCCCCAAGACCCTGCTGTCGCTCCCCCTGTTGAGCGCGTTGATCCCTCTGTTCGCCTACAGTGACCAAGCGGCGATGGTGATGCTCGGCGTGCTGATCTGGGGCATCACCACGGGTATCCAGGAATCGACCATGCGCGCCTACGTGGCGGACCTTTTGCCCAGCAGCCAGCGCGCCACGGGATATGGCTGCTTTGCGTTGGTGGTGGGCGCCGGCACCATGCTGGGCGGCGCGGTCGCGGGCTGGCTGTACGGCATGGGCGGAGCCGCGGCGATAATTCCGTTCACGCTGGCAATAGAAGCGATAGCCGCCGTCATGTACGTAAGGATCCTTGGGAAGCGTTAGACACGCTGCCATGGGCTGTGGTAAAGCTCAAGCGTCCCGTTGACGTCTCTGTCGCGCTTGCCGTAGTCTGGACGCTATCGAATGTGCGGACGAGCGCGGACCCGTGTGGGGGAGTGCGGCCCGCGGGTCCACTCCCATGCGGTCCGCTCTCGTCCATCCGCGACGCAGCGTCGTCGCCCGTAACGGCAAGGAGGCCCCGCGCATGCTGTGCACCGAGGTTCTGGGTAATATAAACGACCCATCGAGCGTTATCGCGCTTCAGCGCAGGCTGGGCGCTCCTTTTGAGGTCGATTACGTCGATTTGGAGTGGGACCAGGTGCACGCGCGCCACCGCGTGGCGAAGAGCGGAGCCGGTCGTGCGGTGGAGCTTCGCTTGGGCGAGTGGGTTGAGGAGGTCGGCCTCAAGGATGGCGACGTGTTGGGTTGCGAGGGCGCTTCCGCACCCGACGGCGCGCTCTCTTCCGGCGCCAAGCCCGTGGTGGTTGCGGTGCAGTTGCGTTCTGCCCGCGTGGTGCGAATCCGCTTCACCGCGTCCGGTTCGGCGGACCCCGCGCTTGTGGCCCGCGTCGGCTGGGAGATGGGCAACATGCATGTCCCGCTATTTCGCGGTGAGGCGGGCGAGCTCATAGCTCCGCATAGCGATGCCTTGCAGCGCCTGCTTGCAAGCATTCCCGGTATCGAGGCTATTGTGGAGCAGGCGGCGCTCGATCCCGCCGCGCGCCTTTCCGGTAGCGGCATCTCCACGGTGGTTCGCCTCTCGCCCTCGCTCAAGGTGGTTGTCCGCAAGAAGGCATCGTCCAACTAGGCTAGAGCTTCCTCACGTTCATGGCGCGCATGGCGTTGAGGATCGCTATGACTGCCACGCCCACGTCGCCAAAGACGGCGAGCCACATGTTGGCGATGCCAAAGGCGGCGAGTACCAGGATGATGAGCTTGACGCCGATGGCGAATACGATGTTTTGCCATACGACGCCCATGGTTTTGCGGGCGACGCGTATGGCGCGGGCGATGTTGCTGGGCTTGTCGTCCATAAGGACTATGTCCGCGGCCTCGATAGCGGCGTCCGAGCCCATGGCTCCCATGGCGATGCCAACGTCCGCTCGGGCGAGCACGGGCGCATCGTTGATGCCGTCTCCAACAAAGGCGAGGTTGCTGTTCGCGGTGTCCATAATCTGCTCGACGCGCTCGACCTTATCGCCGGGGAGGAGCTGCGCGTGGTATTCGTCCAGGCCAAGCTCCTTGGCGACGGCAGCTGCGACGTCGTCTCGGTCGCCGGTAAGCATGATGCAGCGCTCTACGCCTGCGGCGTGTAGATCGCGGATTGCCTGCTTGGCGTCCGCCTTCACCATGTCTGCGATCACGATATGGCCGATGTAGCGGCCGTCCACGGATACGTGCAGGATGGTGCCCGTGAGTTCGCAGTCATGCCAGCTCGATCCGTGCGCTGCCATGAGCTTATCGTTGCCTACCATGACCACGTGCTCGTCCACTTTGGCGGAGACGCCGTGGCCAGATTCCTCCTCGACATCTGCGATGCGCCCCTGGTCGATTTTGCCGGTGTAGGCGGTTTTGATGGATGCGGCTATGGGGTGGTCGGAGAATGCCTCCGCATGGGCGGCGAGGTCGAGCAGGTAGTCGGGGTCGACGGATTCTTCGGGATGGATCGCTACCACGTTGAAGGTGCCGGAGGTGAGGGTGCCGGTCTTGTCGAACACCACGGTATCGACGCGAGAGAGCGCTTCCAGGTAGTTGGAGCCCTTAACCAGAATGCCTAGCCGGCTGGCGCCGCCGATGCCACCGAAGAAGGAGAGGGGTACGCTGATCACCAGGGCGCATGGGCAGCTGACCACCAGGAAGGTAAGGCCGCGCAAGATCCAGTCCGCCCACGCGCCCATCCCCAGCACGGGCGGGATGAGAGCGATGGCCAGCGCCGCGAAGGTGACGGCGGGCGTGTAGACGCGGGCGAAGCGGGTGATGAAGTTCTCGGTCTTGGCCTTTTTCTCGCTCGCGTTCTCGACAAGCTCCAGGATGCGGCTCACCGTGGACGCGCCAAAGAGCTTGGTGGTGCGTACGCGCAAAAGTCCGGTCATGTTGATGCAGCCGGAGATCACCTCTGCGCCGGCCTCCACGTGGCGCGGCATTGACTCGCCGGTAAGCGCGGCGGTGTCCAGCTGCGAGGAGCCCTCCACCACCACGCCGTCGATAGGCACGCGCTCGCCGGGCTTGACGACGATGACGTCTCCCACAGCGACCTCGTCCGGATCGACCTGCTCGAGTTCGCCGTCGCGTTCGATGTTGGCGTAATCCGGCGCGATATCCATCATGGCTGCGATGGATTTGCGGCTCTTGCCCACGGCGTAGCTTTGAAACAGCTCACCAACCTGGTAGAAAAGCATGACGGCTGCGCCCTCGGCCATATGCGGCTCTGTGTCCGGGAAGAAGATCATCGCGAAGGCGCCTATGGTGGCGACCGCCATGAGGAAGCTTTCGTCAAAGGCCTCGCCGCGGCGGACGTTGCGCCATGCCTTGAGCAGGACGTCGTGTCCGGCGATGAGATAGGGGACAAGGTAGAGCACGAAGCTCGCATACAGCGCACCTGGCTCTCCAAAGACGCTCGCTAGCAGGCCCATCTCGTCCATAATCATGACGGCGAAGAAGAGCGCGAGCGCGACCAAGATGCGCTTGAGCAATTTCTTCTGCTTCTTGTTCATATGTGGCCTCCCATGGCGATATCGCCGGTGTTTGCGGTGGGGTTTGAGGACGAGGGCGGGCGTCGTGCCGCATGCGTGCGGGGCGTCGTGTTAGCGGAGAATCTCGCAGTCGGGCTCGATGTCGGCGGCGAGCTTGACCACGGCGTCGAGCACCTGGTCGAAGGCGGCGTCGTCCGCTTCAAGGGTGAGTTTCTGGGTAAGGAAATTGACCTTGGCGTCGGTCACACCGTCGACCTTCTTGATGGCGTTCTCCAGCTTACCTGCGCAGACTGCGCAATCGATCTCATCGAGCTTGAAAGACTTACGCATGGTTGGATTCCTTTCCTGTGCGTTTGCGCCTGCGGGCGCGTTTTTACGGCGTTGGTTTATTCGCAGATGTGAGTGAGGCCCTGGTCGAGGATGGTGAGTACGTGGTCGTCCGCAAGGGAGTAATGGATATTGCGCCCGTCGCGGCGGAACTTGACCAGGTGTGCTTGTTTCAAAATCCGCAGCTGATGCGATACGGCGGATTGCGACGTGCCAATGGCCTCTGCAAGGTCGTTGACGCTGAGCTCCGCGGACATCAGCGTGTAGAGGATCTTGATGCGCGTAGTGTCGCTGAACACCTTGAACAGGTCGGCAAGGTCGTAGAGTAGCTCCTCCTCCGGCGTGTCGACGTAATCGCTGGCGCACGGCACTTCATAGGCGTCGGGGGTGTTATCGGCCATGTATCCTCCTTTCATATGAACACATGCTCATATATTGGTTAACTATGAGTATATGAACGTATGCTCATATGTCAAGCTTATTTGGGTGACAGTACGTGAACGGCACGTAGTAAGAAGGAAATTAATGATAAACATTAACTATGATATAGTAGATGCTAAATAGGGGAGTGTAAGCACCATCTACCGCATCGCTATCCAAGCGTAAAGGAGGCTTCGCAATGAAAAAGACGTTGTCCCATGAGATGCCAGATGTGCGCGAGCGCGCGCTGGCGGAGATGTCGTCCATTGCGGGCGCCGCCCGCATTGTGTGCCGCGTGGGAGCCATTGTTTGCTTGGTTCCCGCGGTGCTTGGCGCCGTTACCTGGTTGTCGTGGGCGGTGGGCGGCATGCTGGACGGATCGTTTGCCAACGGTTTGATCTTGGTTGGTTCCAAGGCGCTGTCGCAGGCTGCCATGTCTGCAGGCCCAGAACTGCTGGCGATCACCACGCCGGATAAAGCCGCCTCTATTATTCTTATCGACCAAAACGGTAGTTTTCCCATTGCACGCGAGTTCTCTATGCTGCTTATGGCGTTGGCGCTCGCGGTTGCGGGCCGCTTTTTCAGCGAGGTCGCCTCGACCAAGCGCCCCTTCGGCACCGCCGCCGCGCACAAAGTCAAGCGCATCGGGGCCATCGCCGTGCTCGCATCTTTTGCGCCCTCGCTGGTGGTGTGGGCGGTCATCGAGCTGCTGCTGGCAACTATGGGCTACGCAGGATCGCTCTCCATTTATCCGGATTTCCAGCCGTGGCTTTGCGTTATGGGATTCTTTTTGCTGGTATTCGCCCGCATTCTGGAATACGGCGGCATCTTGCAGCAGCAAGACGACGAGCTGTTGTAGGGCGGTGGCATTGTGATTGTGTTACGGCTCGACCGCATGTTGGCGCAGCGAAAGGTCAATAGCAAGGACCTGGCAGAGCGTATCGGCATTTCGCCGGTTAATTTGTCGCGCATCAAGACGGGCAAGATCAGCGCCGTGCGCTTCTCGACGTTGGATGCCATATGCCAAGCGCTCGACTGTCAGCCGGGAGACCTGCTGGAATATATCCCGGACGATGAGGTGGACGACCGCATGGGCCTGGCCTAGACCGTGTGCGTTGCAGCTATCCGCGGTTTTCTTAGCTTGGGGCCGTGCGGCGGGGGCTGACGTCTTGCCGAGCGTGCTTGTTGAGCGCGATGAGATTGTTGATATACATATAAAATAACTGCGACCTGCGAACTCTTTATAAGAGTATCCACGGAAAATCGGCAGCAAAAAACCGTGTCCCGCCGGGGTGGTCAATGAGTGCCGCGAGGTGGGTAAGGGTCGAATGAAATCAGGTGGTATTAGGTTTTCAGGACCCGCTGTTTTTTGGTTGGGCGGGCTATCTAGCTGATTGCTGGACGTTTCCGGTCATTAACTGCCTATCAACCTGGTTACAAATATGCTCAATTAGATATATAAGTAACTTATGATGCTGATTTCTCTCGTCCTGTTCTGGCAGATTTGCTCATATTGCCTATGTATAAAAGATTTTTCCCCACCTTAAGCGGTTCATTGACCATCTGGATTGAGGACGGCTTTTAAACAGGGCCAGAGCCTGATTGTTGCCTGGCTATCAGGCTCTGGAACGGTAGGCCAATGCCCGTCGCAATGGGTTGATGATTGTTTTCCCGTCCTTATGTCCGATGCTGCATCCAAGTCGCGTTTGCTGCCGCGCAACACAACGTGCTTATAGCGGTTTCACCGCATGCGTCGCCCAAAACGTGGGGATGTTCATTTCATGCAAGCGTCCCTCGCCATAGGTGTCTTCGTAGCAATCGACCAGCTGGAACCCAGCTTGCAGCTGGCCGCGAATCTGATCTTCCAGCGTGTGCGAGAACTGGATGCCGTCTTCATCGGGGTCGAGCGCTGCCATATGATTGGGATTTATCAGCGGATTGAATGGCAGGCTATAGATCGCGCGTTCTTCGCCGGGGTAGTCGAACACGTAGCCAAAGCCGTTGTCCAACCCTGCAAGCAGTTTGCCGCCGGGTTTCAAAATGCGGTTGCATTCGAGCCAAAGCGGCTTGACCTCTTCAATGTAGCAATTGGAGACCGGGTGAAAGATCATGTCGAAGCACGCATCTTCAAAGGGCAGGGGCTTTGACATGTCGGCGCGAACAATTTCGATTTCATAGCCCTCGCGCTGGGCGACCTTGCGCTCGGATTCAAGCTGGCTGGGGGTGTAATCCAGTACGGTGCACACGGCGCCAAGGGCAGCGAAGATGGGCATCTGCTGTGCGCCGCCGCTGGCAAGCCCGAGTACTCGCAGGCCCGTCATGTCCTCCGGATACCATTCGTGCGGAACCGGCTTGGTCGGCGTCAGCAGCATTTCCCAGTCGCCCTGGCATGCGCGCAGGTAGTCCTCATGGGTTATGGACGCGCCCCATTCCCAGCCGTTTGCGTTCCAGCCGTCGATCGCTCGAGCGTTGGCCTCTGCGTAGTTGTCGCGTGTGATGGCGTCTGTCATGGGTGGCCTTTCTATTCATCCTCTTCAAACTCGATGGTGATAATACCGTTGTCGCTCAACGCGCGCACGATGCGGGTGGCGCCCAGGTTGCTCGCCGGCGCCGTGACCACGCCGTTGGCGGACGCCGCATCGATAACGTACGCACTGGACGACCCTGCGTATCCCAGCGTGATCATGCCGTTGTTGGAGGTGTACTCGCCGTCTACCACATCGAGCTCGCGCCCGGTGATGGTGCCGTTGTCCGCAGCGACAACCAGCTTGTCGCATATCAGCTGCGCCAGCGCGATGGTTCCGTTGTCCGCGCGGAGGCTGGCCTGGTCGAATGTGCTTTCCTTTACGGTCACCTTGCCGTTCCCGCTGGTTACATTGGCGTCTTTGGACGAGCAGCCAATAACGCCCACCTCTCCGTTGTCGCTTTGCGCCCGCAATGTGTCCGCAGTAACGTTGTTGAGCATGACCACGCCGTCGTCAGAGGTCGCCTCCAGCGTCTTGGCGCTCACGTCGCTCGTCCATACCTCGCCGCTTGCAGATACAAGCGTGCAGGATGAGATTCCTTCAAGGTCCGTCGCCGTGGTGCTGGCGAAATCGTTGCTCACGCTGATGTCGCCCGTAAAGCTTTTGGGCACGCGAACCACCGTGGTGTCATCCTGCCCCTTGTCCATCAGGTTGATTTCAATGGATCCAATCGATTCGGTCTCTCTAAAAGAAAGCGTCAGCACGCCGTTCTCATCCGTAACGTCGGCGGTGCGGTTGGCGTTTGTCCAATACACCAGCTCGATGGCGTCGCCGTCCGCGGGCACAACCTTCACGTCGCCAAACTCGCTCTCCACGCGGATCGCCTTGTGTGGTGCCGTCGACTCCGATTCGAGCGTTTTGGCCTGTCTGTCAAACTTGTTAACGTGGGTGGAGAGCTTCGCAAAGTCGAAACCAACTGCTGCCCAAGCGCCGCCGGCGAGCACCGCTCCTCCCGCAATGAGCGCGACGGACACTATAAGCAGGGTCTTCTTAACGTTATGCATCAAGTGCACCTTCCTTCGAAGCGGGGGATGCGTTGGGCGAATTTCCAGAGAGGTTTCCAGACGGACGGGCGGGTGCATCCACATCCACCGGTACGGGTGCGGAATCGGTCTTAACAAACAGCCCCCGCACCCAGCGTGCAAAGTCGCGGGTGAGAAGCGCTAGCTGTTTGCTTACGCCTACCACGCCAAACATCGCCAGCAGTCCTGCGCCGCACGCCATAAGGCAGATGCCCAAGGCAAAGAAGCTCGAGAGCGCAAATCCGCGTGCAAAGATGCTGGCAAAGACAAACAGCCCCAAAGGCCCCATGCCAATAAGGATGACAACCAGCATCCACATGGCGGCGATAATCAACCAAATAGCCAGGTAGATGCATAGCGCGGCCAACGCCAGCGCGCCGGTCACCGGTACCCAAACGGGGGAGAACAGCGCCAGCAACACAATATTGAGGGTGCGGCTGCCGGTATTCGCCTTGGCGATCGCACGGGGAATGGGCGGAATCTCGCTTGCGATCTGCCGCGCTATCTCGTCCACATCGCCTAGGCTTGCAACGGCTTCATCTTCCGCCATGCCGTCCTCGACGCGGTCGCTGATCGCCTCGTCGTAAAACGCGATGGCCTGCTGCGCCTCCGCATGCGGAAGCTTGGCGAGCGCTCGCTCCAGCGCCGCGAGAAACTCCTGCTTGGTCATTGCGATGCACCTCGTTTCACAAAGTCATAGATCGAAAGGATGTCGGCCTGTTCGGCCAAAAACTCGTCGATGCGCCGCGCGCCCTCTTGGGTTAGGCGGTAGTATTTGCGCAGGCGCCCGTTATGCTCCACGGAGTACGCGGCTAGGCAGTCGGCCTTTTCCAGGCGCTTGAGCAGCGGGTAGAGCGTGGATTCCGTCAGCTCCAGCACGTCGGGAACGTCTTTGACTATCTGGTAGCCGTAGCTGTCGCCGCCGCGCAGCGACGCCAGCACGCATATTTCCAGGAAGCCTCGCTTCATCTGTGCGTCCATGATACCTCCCTTCGACTGATACTATATGACGCATAGTATAAGACGTCAACGGGGTTAAGAATTTCTTTAGACGAGGAAAGGGCGGAGCATCATCGCAGGCGGGTTTTCGCCTGGAACGTATATTGCGTGAACAACAGAAAGGCGCCGCAAGGACGCCCTTCTGCCTTCTGTTACATGCTGCCAGAAGATGCCAGCATGCTATGTAGCTGCTACTGAACGGGAACCGTTAGGTCGCCCACGGTGATGCTGGCGATATCGTCGACATCGCGAATCTGGTCGAAGAACCAGGTCTTCTGCACCACGGTCTTGCCGTCTTGCTGCCAAGAGCTGTAGCCGCTGCCGATGTCCTGAGAGGCGCCATCGGTGAAGGTCACCGTGAAATCGCCGTACCCCGCGCGGGACTCGGAATTGGTCTCTCGGCCGGTGGGTCCGGAGGGTCCGTCCACGGCATCAGCCGTATAGGTGATGGAGGCGCCGAGCGGGGAGACGGCAAGCTCATCCACAACGGCGCTGTTGCCGTTGATGCTAAACGTCTGGCCCACAGGCAGGTCGACGGAGAGGTCCTCATAGTCGATCTTGAAGGACATGTTCCAGTCGCCGGTAGCAATTGCCTGCGAAGGCAGGTCACGCCCATCTTCTCCAACGCGGGTAAAGCCTATTTCGGTAGCGTTGAAGTGCAGCGTCTCGCCAACAAGGGAGACGTCAGATCCGCCGAGGCTCATCATCTCGACAAGCTGAATGGCGTTGTCCGTGGGATCGGCATCAAAGGAGTAGCTTGTGCCTCCGATCGCCTTTGCGCCAAGGCGCAGCGCTGTGAGCGCATTGATGTTTCCACCGCCGTCGAGGACAAGGTTGTACGTGCCGTTCTCGTTCTTGGTGAGCTCGTCGATCGCCGTTCCGTCGTCCTTCTCGATGGTGTAGACCACCGCGTAGGCGTTGCGCATGCCTATGATGGCGTCGGCCGTGATGGTGATGCCGCTGCTTGTGCAGCTGGCGCCTATGGGCCGGCCAATCTGGTCGATAAGCTCGGTCTGCGCGGGGCCGGCGCCAAAGACGGCGGCAAGCGAATCTGCCGCGCGGGCGAGCGTGCCCGTGGCGTAGGCGGTCCCTCCGCCCAGTGCCAGCACGGCGGCGATACCTATGGCGGCGGCGATTCTGCGCGGGCTGCGGCGACGCACGCGCTGCGACCTGGTGGTTTGGCACGCATCGCGGTGCCCATCGCTGCGGGTGCCCGCCGTCGGCTGCGTCCCATTCAACTCCAGCGCCTTGTTCGACCTCGCGGCGGCTTCGAGCCTTTGCGCCATGCGGGCCTTTTGCTCATCGGAGAAACAGAGCTGGTCGAGCTCGTTGCGATACGTATCGCTATCAAAGGTTGTCATGGTCGGCTCCCTCCAAAACGGGGCGAAGCATGGCGCGCCCGCGGCTCAACCGGGTCGCTATGGCGGATTCGCTCGCGCCTGCCAGCTCAGCGATCTGCTTGATCGAGTACCCCTCGTAATAGTGCAGGTAGATTGCCACGCGATAATTCGCCGGCAGGTTCATGACGCTTTGCAGCACGCTTTGCGAGTGCGCCGCCAGCTGCGCTTCGGTCGCATACGGCGTGCTTGCGGGCTCGGGCGCATCGTCAAGCGCGACTGTTGCTCGGCCGCTGCGACGTTTCAGCAGGTCCTTGCATGCGTTGACCGCCACGCGGATAATCCACGCGCGCTCGTGATCTGCAGAGGCAAATCGCTGCGGACGCTGCAAAACTTTAAGTAGAACGTCCTGGCATATATCCTCGGCGTCCTGCGTGCTGCGCAGGTATGTGTAGCACACGCGCAAAATGGTGTCCGCATAGGTGTCCACCAGTCGTTCGGGCTCGGTCGCGTACGTGCGATTAGGGCGTGCGGCCTTCTCGCATTGTTGCTTCGCCATGATCTCACCTCGCTTCGGTCGTCGTTGTTTTTGGACGAGGGACCGGTTTCGATATCTCCCTCTACCAACAATACGATTGGCGTTCCAAAACTTGGCAATAGCGGACAAAAAAAGATGCGCGACGCAATCTCGCCGCGCATCAAGCATCTCAAATGGGTTATTTCAAATCCGTCCGCGCGCCCGCGCCTCTTACCCACACGCGGTCGTAATCGCGCAGCATCATGATGGCGAGCACCACGCCAAGAGAAAGGGGAGCGGTCTTTTGGTCCGCCAGCTCAATCCCGTATGCCACGCGGTTCAGCGCGGGCTGCACGCGCACGCGAGCCGTTACGGACCCGTTGCGCGTTACGGCGAAATCGTCGCCCATAAGGTTGCCCTCAACGCCCACGCCCTCGCCGTCGATGCGGATCACGTCGCGGTAGCCGGTGTCGAAGCGAATCTCGCGGCGCAGCTGCACGCGGCCAAATCCGTCCATGCGCACCTGAAACACGGGATGATGCAGCGCATGCTTGCGGGCGATGCTGCCCACGCGCCCGCCCTCCTCATCGATAATGAAATAGAGCGCCCGGCTAAAGAACGATGCCGCTCGCACCAGGCGGAATGCAAGTCCATTCGAGTCGGTGATATCGGCGTTTTCAAACTTGCCATACAGCGGATTGCCTAGCGACCGCAGACCAAATAGGCTCAGATCCTCCCCATCGGCTCCGTCGGTCTCGATTGCGTCCATGTTACTGGCGTCGATCGCGGAGCTCGCTAGCAGAATGTGGTTCTTGTCGCGCGCGAATGCCTGTGCCATCACTCGGTCGTCGTCCTTCACCATCTGGTCCAGCGTGATGCCAAACAGCGCGCTCATAAGCACGAGGCTCTGGATGTCCGGCGTGGTGGTGCCGCTTTCCCAGTTGCTGATGGTGTTGCGAGACACCCAGATGGCCTCGGCAAGGTCTGCCTGCGACATACCAAGCTGCTTGCGCCCGCGCCTGATCTGCTCAGAGAGAATCATGACCATCCCTTTCCGCTGGCGGTGCGATTGCGCTTCCGCGCCTCTCGTCCACACACCCGTACACCAAAGAACCCTTAAGGGAATCCCGCGAGACCCCTTAAGGGAACTATAGAATCTTCGTACCTTTAGCGCTGCCAAATCCCTTGTGCAACGTCCGCTTGGCGGCGCGTTAACCGTTGTTTACCAGAGTTTTTGGACGAGGACCAGCTAGATGCTAAATCGCGTTAGCAGCGCGAGCACTAGCGCTAGAACCCTACCTGCCCTTATTGCTCAACAGGAATATAGCGCTTCGCCGCGTAGGGTCCCAGCGCCAGGCCGATGATGGGCCAGATAAGGCGCGTGAAGTTAGACGGTTCTAGGTCGATGGGCAAGGCCGTCATCGCAACAAGTCCAACTACGGCACCTGGAATGCTGATAACGCCCAGCAGGGCGAGAGCCAGGATAACGCCGTCTTTGCGGCTCCAGGTCTCGGGCGTGGGGCGTCCGTCCGCCGGGTGGGCGAAGAGATTCTCCTTGATGGCCTTATGCGCCTTGTAAATCAAGAAGTACGAGTAGATGCCCGCGATCACGGTCGCCGCCATAAGCGCCTGGAGCATGCCAAATTCCCGTGCAAGATCCGCCGAAGTTTCGATGTCGTCGACCGTCGCCATGTAGAGGGCGGCGGCTGCAATGATCAAGGCGGTGCCTATAACGAGGGGGATGATGAATGCCCGCCTTAACGCACGGCGCGATGCCTGGTCTAAAGCCGCCCAGTACCGCTTGATAGCGTCCATGGTTGCCTCCGCATCTCTAGGAGCGCTCGGCAATTGCTGCCGGTTGGCACACTTATTCCCATCGAGCCGTGGAATAAAAGAGCTTCTACCAATGGTTGGATTCGTTTGGCGAGCGGCTCGCTAGGGATTGCATTGCGCACATGGCTCGTAGCCCTGAGCCGTGACCTCGCTTCTGGTCATGTTGACCTCTTGCTTGTTGCGAGCCTTCATGCGGCTAACGGACCTGCACCCGGGCAGGTGGAACTTGCGCGTATTGGTGTTGAGCACGTAGGTGCGTGCCTGCTCGTCGTTGCTCTGAGCAGAGGTGCCGGCGGCTTCCGTGTTCGCTCCAGCATCCTGCTCGCGCCAGCTGTCGCCCGTGGCATAGTCGATGCCAACGCCGGGCTGTACGTTGTAGCAAAACACGTTGAAGCTCACGGACGCTCCGCCATCGTCAAGCGAGAACGCCTCCATGTGCACGCCGCGCGCAACAAGCTCATCGTTCACAAACACGGGCTCAACGCGCAGCAGCACGCGTCCGCCGGCGTCTGCGTGGCCATCGATCCAGTTCTCGAAGGGCAGCATGCCCTGGGTGTTCATGTAGCGCGTGCCGGTGATGAGGTTGAGCTCGTTGGCGCCCTCGCCGGTGAGTTGGTAGCCAATGAGGTGGCAGCGATTGTACAGGTACCTGCCGTCTACCAGGTCGTCGTAACGTACGGTTCGCCAGCCGGAGGGCTTGATCATGCCGATGCTGCCGCGCGGTTCGGCAGGCTGCGTGTCAGGGCTTACCACCGCCATGGCGACGCCGCAGCGACCGAGGTCGTCGAGTGGCGAAAACGCCTCTGCCTCCGCGGGGGAGCTTGCCTGAGCCAGCAGGGCTTCAGCGTCGGTAGCGTTGAGGTTGGGCGCGTTATCGTTGATAACGGCGTATGGGCTGCCGGAGTAGGCGGGGACCTGCGAATAATCAAAGTCGCTCCTTGTTCCCGGCGTTTGACAGTCGCTCGAGGTGTTGTCTGCGGCTGCGTTTTCCGCGCCGGTTCCGGCGTCGGCATTCCCAATCGCACCCGACCCTACGCCTGCCTGCGCGCCGCTTCCGGTCGCGGCGCCGGCGCTGGAGCAGCCGGTGCTTCCGGCAATGGCAAGTAACAGAGCGAGGGAGAGGACGATGAGGGTGTGCGGGATGTCCGTTTCTCGGCGCGGGGCCTCTGTGCGGTTCAACATGGCGAGCCTTACGGTTGGGGGTATCGACGACGCATAATGATAGCGCCCCGTTCGGACAAGAAAACCTGTCTGGACGAGGCGCTACGGAAAGCCCCGCTTCATGTAATGGCGTGTTCGTCGAGCGATGTATGCTAAAAAAGGTTAAATAGTGTTGTATATAACTATTAAATCCTATATAGTTAATTTAGCGGTTTGTAGAAGGGAGCAGACGTGCAACCACCGACTTACCGCGAGATCATCCAACAACTGCTTCGTGAGGGCTTCGTCGAACGAGCGTCCGCAGGCGATCACCGCCGTTTCTCTAAAAACGGCTATAAGGTCACCGTGAGGGACCAGGGCGGCAAGCATGCTACTTGGAGAGAGTGGCAGAGTATCAAGAGGCAGGCAGGGTGGTCTTAATGCACAAGGGCGCGGTGATAGCGCGTCATCGCGCCTGCATAGAATCAACGGAGGGTTTACATGCTTTTGTCCGCTGAGTGCGTTTTGACTCGCGACGGTGATTCGTGGGTGGCGGAATTCCCGCAATTCGGAGGCGTTGCGACAAGCGGTAAGACCAGGACCGATGCTTTGAGGGCCGCGCGCGAGGTACTCACCCTGGAGGCGGTAGACCTGATGACCGATGGCGCCTCCGCACCAAGGCAGGCTCACGTGGCAGAGGTTCACGTTGTGAGCGTTGATGTGAGCGATGACGATGCCGAGGCGGCTCGTTGCGTCACCCTTACGGGAGCGGCGGAACGTATTGGGGTAAGCAGGCCGCGCGTGACCGCTCTTGTGAAGTCTGGCGCGCTTGACGTTAGGCTTGTGAACGGAAAGCGTATGGTGACGATCGAGAGCGTGAACCGCCTGTTGGCATCGGATAGAAAGCCTGGACGACCCAGGGCTTAGGGCGGCGGCTTGCTGTTTTTATGCGCTGGTGCCTGTGTACGGCCTACCTGCTTTGGCCCCGTTTTTTAGTATTTAGGAATAGTGCCTACATGCTTAAGATTGAGGGCGAACAATCCGGGGGTGTCACAGCTCATGCGCAAAATAAAAGATTCGCCCAAAGCCGCCAAAGCGGTCATTTGGACGAATCCTATCAACTCAGTTGTTGGTCTATTCGGTTGTTAACCCTCTCGGTTGTAGGCCACCGGGACGCTCGTCGTATCCTGCAGGCAGAGCGTTCGCTCGCTACACATGCGTTACTTCAAGAACATGCCCTTGAGATTGAACTCCGCCTGCACGGTGCGCAGCATAAGATCGGTATCGTCCAAGCCAAGGTGCAGCTCGTTCTCGTCTGCGGCAAGGGTGCCGCGGCGGCGCGCCCAGTTCTGCAGGCTCGCGGGAGCGCTCTCGCGCGGCAGGGTACGCACCTCGCCGTCAACGGAACGGCAGATGTGGCGCGAGTCGATGACGATGATCTTGCCCGCGCGGCGCGCCTCGGCGTAGCCGGGCAGGTGCAGCATGAACCAGCTGTCCTCGAACGCGGCGTTGTGCGCCATGATGGGATACTTCTTCATCAACTTCAGCAGCTCTTTTTGCAGCTTGGTGTCCAAGCGGAAGGGCGTCTTGCCCTCGAGGTCGCTCCACTGAATGTGGTGGATGTCCGCCAGCGGCACACCGGTCTCGCGGTACAGGTCGGGGATGCCGCAGTAGAAGGCCTGCGGGTCGTGCGGGACGGCGTCGCTGGTGAGCTCCATGATCTCCCAGCCCACGTTGATGATGTAGCCGCGCTCTGGCGCGCGCCCTGTGGTCTCGATGTCGATGCCCAAGACGGTGCCCTTGATGGGCTTGCGCACGTAGGCGACGGAGTACGCGTCGCGGTCGCCGCGGACCTCGCGCGCGACGGCGCTGGCGGCGCGACCCTGCATCTTACCGATGGCGGCGCACAGGTCCGCATCGGAGAGATTGCGGGCGAGTAGCGGGCTGGAGAGGTTGCGCAAGCGCGCCTCGCCGATCTGGTCGCAGAGCTCTCGGTTGCGGTCGGCCAGATCCAGAATGACATCGAAGCCGAATCCGGGCTCGTCGTTGGCGCGCCATTCGTCGAGCAGCGCCTTGAGCGCCTCCTCGCCGCGTTGACGCTCGGACTCCATGGCATCGTAGTCGCCGTAGATGAACATAGGGATAAACGGCTGGCGGTAATACTCAAGCGCTTGCTGTGCATTCATATATGTGTGCCTTTCAAAACGATTGTAGCGATTGGGAGATAATAGTTTCCCATGTGAAACTCTAACGCTACAATAGCCTACCTTAGATAGGGCGTTAGGCAAGCCGCGAGTGGGGTAACAAATGACTTATACAAAAATCGTCCACCCTCTCCTCGCGATTCGCTTGACTGAGGCGGCCCGCATGATGAGTACTTGTAGAAGATGGCATTAGGAGACCGATTCCATGGATCTGCTGCTGCATTTTGTCGAGCACGCGTTGGAAGACACGCTGTCGCTTGTTCCGTTTCTGTTCGTAACCTACCTGGTGCTCGAAGCGCTTGAGCACGCGGCGGGCAACCGCGTCAACGCCGCTGTGCGCCGCGCGGGTGCAGCCGGTCCCGTGGTTGGCGCGGCGCTGGGCGTTTTGCCCCAGTGCGGCTTTTCTGCCATGGCGGCGACCCTGTACGCAGGTCGCGTTATCACCCTGGGCACGCTGGTGGCCGTGTTTCTCTCTACATCTGACGAGATGCTGCCCATGTTGCTGGCCGAGCGCGTGGACGCGTCTTCTGTGGCGACGTTGCTTGCCGTCAAGGCCGCGGTCGCGCTGATTACCGGTGTTGTTGTGGATGCCGTCTTGCGCGCGCTGCGTCGTAATGCCCGCGTGCATGCGGCTATTCGCCGTACGGTTCTGGGGCCCAAGGCCCTTGCGGGCGAGGACGAGTCGAGTGCGGCGGACATCATCGACAGTTTTTCTGAGGCGGGGGAGGGCGCCGAGCACATCCACCGTCTGTGCGAGCGCGACCACTGCGGCTGCGAGGATTCTCACGCCCATCATCATGGTGAGGACGAGGATCGCGTACATGGCGACGACCATGGGAACGGTGACGACCACGAGTATGGCGACGATGGCGAGCACCACGAGCACGCCTACCAAGATGGCGTAATCGGTAGTGGCTCCCATGGCGCTTCCACCGCATGCGCTTGTAGCCACGGGCATGATCGCAGCCATGGGCACGGCCGCGGGCATGATCGCGATCACGCGCATGGCGGCGGCGCGATCAAGTCCATCGTCCTTAGCGCGCTTTCCCATACCGTGCAGGTGACGGTCTTTATCTTCATTGTTACCTTTGTGCTGGTGGCGGTGCTGGAGACCGTTGGCGAACCTGCTATGGAGGCGTTCCTTTCGTCCAACCGTGCGTTTGCCATTTTGGGGTCCGCTTTGGTGGGCATCATTCCCAATTGCTCCGCCAGCGTGGTGATCACGCAGCTCTATCTTGAAGGCGTGCTTTCGCTTGCGCCCGCCATGGCCGGTCTTTTAGTGTCTGCCGGCGTGGGTTATCTGGTGCTGTTCCGCACCAATCGCAGCATGCGCGAGAATATCGCGATTTTGATCTTGTTGTACGCGGTCGCCGTTTTTTGGGGCTTGGTGTTGATGCTGATGGGCTTCTAGCGGGGCTTGCTCTGGTTGTCCTCGCTTGCTTGCGTTGATTGCTCGTCCTGAGCGTCCGCTGGTATTTCGTTGTGTACTTGCGTTGGCTCCGTTGGATGGGGGTCTATCATGGTCGGTCGCACGCATAACGCTGGGGCTACGGGGCAGGGGACGTCTGCCGGCGAGCGCTCGGACGGAGGCAGGCGCATGCCTGCTGCAGGGCGCGCGGCGGGTGGCGGGCGCCGTCATCGTCCAAAAGCACGGAAAGGTGCGCGTTCTTCTAAGAGTGTTGTGCTTGCTGTGCTGGCAGCGCTGCTGGTACTGGGTGCGGGCGTTGCGGGGCTGGCGGGCATGGTGGCTACGGGCGGAGTCAACGTGACCTCTGCTTCTAGGCTGGAAAACAAATACACGGGCGTGCTGGCGCCATATGCGGGTGCGTCTGATGCGGACGGCGACGGGGTGGATGACCAGACCGATATTTTGGCCGCGGGGCTACGCTATGTGCAGACTGAGCCCGTGTATCGCAGCGAGTACTATACGGGCGGGTACCCGGATGACGGCTGCGGCGTGTGCACGGACGTGGTGGCGTTTGCCCTGCGAGATGCGGGCTATGATTTGCAGGTGCTGGTGGCGGCGGATATCGCCGAGCATCCGGATGACTACGGACTAGACGCGCCGGATTCTGCAATCGACTTTAGGCGAGTGCGCAACCTCAAGGTGTTCTTTGCCAGGCACGCGACCCAGCTAACGTGCGACGTGAATGCGATCGATGAATGGCGGGGCGGCGATATAGCGGTTTTTGATTCGCATATTGGCATCGTGTCCGACCGGCGGAATGAGCGCGGCGTGCCCTACCTTATCCACCATAACGCGCCCTTCCAGCTTTCCTATGAGGAGGACGTGCTGGAAGAGCGCGATGATTTGGTGATGCACGTGAGGATGGGATGCTAGGCGACCTTGCCAAACGTGAAGGCGCGGACAAGCAGGGTGATTCCTAGCACGGTGAGCGCGGCGCCGGCGAATAGGACCAGCATGTCCGTGGACTCGAGCGGGAACATGAACACAACGACGCCCGCGAGTATCGATAACGCTCCGGAGAAGATGGCGAGGCCCCGGTTGTGCACGGCGCCGGATTCGACCAGCGTCATGACTCCCTCGATGATCCAGCCGAAGCCGGTGGCCATCACTACAAAGGTGGCGAGCGTCGCCGCGGAGAGCGCCTGGTTGCGGACCATGATGATGCCGCCGAACAGCAGCAAAAGACTTGTGATGATGTTAAGCGCGCGCCAGCCTCCCGGCAGCAGCGGGGTCCAGATGGCGGTGACCAAGCGGATGATGCCCGCCGCAATAAAGTAGACGCCTAGCACCACGGTAAGCACCACCAGGGTCTTAACCGGCCAGAAGAGCAGTGCGAGTCCGGCGAGAAGGCCTGCTGCGCCCGTGATGCCGTATAGCCGGCGCACGGTGACGATAACGTGATCCACCATGCCGTACTCGTCAAAATGGAACGGATCCGCGTGGTCTAGGGAATGCTTATCGAAGAATGACATGATGAGGACCTCCAATTGTACAGATGTGTAATAATCCTCAAGTGTGGTATACCCATTCGAGCTCGTGATAACAAAAGATTGCATGCCACCAATGCTACAATCGCGTGCGATGGGCTACGAGACCAAGGGGGATGCAATGCCGTCAACGCTGTACCTGGTGCGTCATGGCAGGACCATGTTTAATGAGAAGCGCGTAATCCAGGGGTGGTGCGATTCTCCGTTGACTCGAGAGGGCAAGGAGCAGGCTGCCCGCGTCGGCCGCTATTTCGCCCATGAGGGCGTCTCCTTCGACTACGCATACGCGTCAACGTTGGCGCGCACGCATCAGACCATAGAGGCGATAACCGATATGGCGTACGGTCGCGAGCCGGGCTTGCGCGAGTGGTTCTTTGGCACCTATGAGGGAGAGCGCGTCGATCTTATGCCTGCGCGTCCATGGGGTGACTACTTTGTTCAGTTTGGGGGCGAGGGCGAGCGGGAGTTCCATGCGCGCATCTGCTCTACCCTGCGCGAAGTTATGGCGCGGCCCGGACATGAGAGCGTGCTGGTGGTAAGCCACGGTTCCGCATGCCGCGAATTCATGCTCGAGTGGCGCGACGGGCAAGAATTGGGCTATCCGGACGTTCCCGGTAACTGCTCTGTTATGCGCTACGCCTTCGACGGCGAGCATTTTGAGCTGGTCCGCGTTGTGGAGCAGGACGAGATGCGCGAGGTCTTGGGGGAGTAGGGCATGTGGCGCCGGCGCTGGGCCCGCGTTGATTTTCCGATAGGAAAAACGCCGACTCCGTTTGGTGCGGAATCGGCGTCATGAATGGTGACGACTGGGTCTCGCTGGTCCTACTGTTTGCGGATCTGGTGGATGAACAGGCCGCTGCGAAGCTTGGGTTCAAACCAGGTTGATTTGGGTGGCATGAGCAGGCCCGCATCGGCCACGGCGAGCAGCTGGTCGATACCCGTGGCGCACATGGAGAACGCGACGCCTTCGGTGCCCGCGCGGCGCTCAAGCTCGTCCGTACCGCGAATACCGCCAACAAAGCTGATGCGCGGGTCTAGACGGGGGTCGCCAATGCCCAAAATGGGCGAGAGCACCTGTTCTTGCAGAATGGAGACATCCAATGCGGATACCGGGTCTGCGCCCGCGAACTGCTGTGCAAGCTCCTGGCTCAGCGACAGGTTCCACCATTGACCATCTGCGAACATGCCCATGCGGCCCGCTTCCTGCGGAGCGACGGGTGCATTCGCCGGCTCGACCGTGAAGCCCGCTTGGCGAACGCGTTCGACCAGCTGGTCTGCGCCAAGGCCGCAGCGGTCTTTGACCACGCGGTTATAGGGCAGGATCGTGAGCTGGCTTGCGGGGAACAGCACGGACAGGAAGTAGTTGAACGGCTCGCGCCCGGTGTAGGTGCCCGCCGCTTTCGCCTCGTCGCGCATTTGCTGGGCGACCTTGACGGCGCTTGCCGTGCGATGGTGGCCGTCGGCGATGTAAGCGCAGGGTATGTGCTGGAACATCGCTGCGATGGCCTCGACCGTGTCCGTGCGCTTGACCTCCCATACGGTTTGCCGCACGTTCTCCTCGTCCACAAAATCATAGAGCGGGGTCGCCATCTTGGCGGCGCCCAGAATCATATCGAGTACGGGCTGGTCGCGATAAGCCAAGAAGATGGGGCCGGTTTGGCAGCCCAGCGCGCGGATGTGCTCGATGCGGTCGCGCTCCTTGTCCTCACGGGTGAGCTCGTGACGCTTGATGGTTCCGTCTTCGTACTCGTCCACTGAGCATACGGCGACCAGCCCGGTCTGCACGCGTCCGTCCATCTCGAGTTCGTAAATGTAATAGCAGCGATTTGGGTCGCGCATGTAGACGCGGGAGTCGATGCGATCCTGCATGAGCTGGGCGGCGCGCTGGTAGACCTCCGGCGCGTACATGTCCTGATCCGCGGGGAACTGCGTCTCCGGACGGTCGATATTGAGGAACGACAGCGGGCGGTCTGCTACGTAGTCGGCGGCCTCTTTGCGGTCGAAGACGTCGTAGGGAAGCGAAGCCGCCTGGGCGGCGTGCTCCGGCAGGGGTCGTATGCAGGGAAAGGGCAATGCCTTCATGAAGTCCTCCTTGTTGGTGGCGTTATGCCGTTTTCTCATTGTACGTGCTGCGCGACGGGTGCGCACGCGCCGCCTGGAGGGTTATTGGAAGGGTAACGTTGGCGGGGTGCGTGGATGGGTTTGTGATTGGGCCGTGGCTGGTGTTAGCTAATGGATTGCGGCGAAATCCTTTCTTATGCGAGGTCCAATAGCGATAGCAGTAGATTTGTGAGCACTGCCTCGACGCGCTGGATATCATCGTGCGGCACCCACTCGTTAGGCTTGTGCGCTAGCGCGAGCGATCCGGGGCCGTAGCTCATGCAGTTATGGTTTGAACAGGTTCCCGCTATGACGGCGGTGTCCGTGTAGCCGGTGAAATAGCTTACCTGCGCGGGCGCTCCCGTGGTTTGCTCGACCGTTTTGCTAAGGGCCGCCAGCAGGGGAGAGCCGGGGTCGCGCTCGATGGGCGGACGATCGCCCGTGATGCGGTAGGTGCCTTGGATGCCCGGAACCTCTCGCTGCGCACTTTCGATTGCCTGCTGAACTATCATTTCCGCCTGCGCCGTGGTTGTCGGAGGCACCAATCGCATATCGATCCACGTGGTGCATGCATCTGGAACAACGTAGGGCTGGTATCCGCCTTGCACCATGCCAAAGGTAACGGTCGATGCTCCTAGCTCTGCATGGCGCGGCAGCGCCTCGATACCGTGGCGGATGTGGCTGATTGCCTCCGCCGTTGCTGCGACGGCATCTGCTCCTTCCCAGGGCTGGCTTGCGTGCGCGGTGACGCCCTTGATATCGAGCTCGAACCACGTACGCCCCTTATGCGCGACTTGGATCTGGTTGTCGGTGGGCTCGGTGTCTAGCACCCACTCGTCCATGCCGACCCAGCCCGCATCGATAGCGGCTTCAACGCCACGCATGTTGGCTTCCTCGTCCACTGTGCAGATGAGCGAGAACCCGCGCGCCGGTTGAGTGCCGGTATGCTCCATGGCGTCCAGCAACGAGAGCAGAGCGGAGAGAGCACAGGCAAGCCCGCCTTTCATGTCGCATGCGCCTCGCCCGTAGAGATGGTTCCCGCGGACGGTTGCTCCTAGCGCGGGCGTGTCCTTGTTCCAGCCCTCGCCTAAGGTGACGGTATCCATGTGGCAGATGTAGACCAGATTGGGAGCGTTGCCATATCCCGCTACGGTGACGTTGAGGTTGCGCCGAGCGGGGAGGGCCTCGAGCTCCTTGATGGAGATGTGCTTCACAAGGTGTGTGGGCATGCTTGAAACGCGCTGCTCTACCAGCTGTTTGATATAGCGTTCGATCTTATCTTCTTGCGCTCCGGGATTAGAGCTGTCTATACGCACCAATTGTTGCGCCAGTTGCCATGCATCCATTGGCTTCCCTTCGGTAGCAAAATAAGAGACGGGCGCGTGGCCCGCCTCATATGATTTGCCTCCTGGGCTTACCATACTCCTTTTTGCGAAATGGTGCACGGAAGCGTCGCAAGCGGAACGTTTTTAGAAGGGTCGGCGCTTATTTTTCGCACGCGTACGCCCCGAAATAAACCGTGTCCGATTCCTGTGGCAATTGAACCGCTTCGGGTGGGGAAATTATGTTTATGCAGAGGCGCGAGGGCGATTTATACGCATTATGAGGGTTCGGGCAGATGGCTGCAGATGTAACTTAGCGTCCTAAACACTTATAAATGTCGCCAATTGAATTGGCGATAAGCGCTCCGACTGCTCGAAAACAGTTTTGAAGGAGGCTCAAAGGGCGCTCGGGGTTGGTCGGGAGGGGGAGAGCGATTGAAAGCACCCTATTCTTGACGGCTTCCTGCCCACCTCGTGGCGCTCATTGACCATCCTGAAGAAGGACGGTTTTTCAAGAGCGTTTTTTCATGAATAAGCTAATGAGAATTCGCAGCTCGCGGGATAGCTTGATGCATATCGCCGTTATCGGCGCAGGGGCATGGGGTTAGGGCGGGTGCGGCATGAAGAACGGCCCGGCCCAACGCTGTGTTAAACGGCATTGGGCCGGGCCGTGTGAAGTGGCCAATTTGAGAAGCCAATAGCGGGCCTAGAAACGGAAGGCAAATCCAGGAAGCGCTACTTGATGACGCGGACGCGGTAGATCGCGGGAATCTGCTTGAGGGCCTCGATGGTGGAGGAGTCCAGATGCTCGTCGGTGTCGAACATGGTATAGGCGTTCTCGCCCGCGCTCTCGTTGACCATGCGCTGCACGTTGGCGTTGTCTTTTGCCAAGATAGCGGTTATCTGGCCGATCATGTTGGGCACGTTTGCGTGCAGGCAGGCGATTCGGCTCGCGGCGCGCGCCTTGCCCATGTTGCAGGCGGGGTAGTTGACGGAGTTGGCGATGTTGCCGTTCTCCAGGTAATCCTTGAGCTCGGAGATCGCCATGTCGGCGCAGTTGGCCTCCGCCTCGCCGGTGCCGGCGCCGGAATGGGTGGTGATGTAGGTGTTGGGCATCAGCACGGTTTTGGGGGTGGCGAAATCGCCGGCGAACCAGGAGAGCTTGCCGGATTCGAGCGCGGCGCAAACGGCGTCCTCATCGATGATGGTCTCTCGCGCGTAGTTGATCAAGACGGCGTCCGGGGCCAAGAGCTCGAGTTGCTTGGCGCCGATCATGCCTACGGTATCGGCTTTGGAGGGCACGTGCAGGGTGAGGTAGTCGCAGCCGCGGCACAAGTCTTCGAGGGTGCCTACGCGCTGGACGTTTTGCGACAGGGCCCAAGCGTGCTCGACGGAGATGAAGGGATCATAGCCGTAGACGTCCATTCCAAGGTCGACGCAGGCGTTTGCCACCTTGGACCCGACGTTGCCCAGGCCGACCACGCCCACTCGCTTGCCCTTGAGCTCGCGTCCCACAAAGGCCTTCTTGGCCTTCTCGGCGTCTTCCAGGATGTTGGGGTCGTCTGCGTTTGCCCGCACCCAGTCCATGGACTGCACCACTCCGCGGCTGGATAGGATCATCATGGCGAGCACCAATTCCTTGACGGCGTTGGAATTGGCGCCGGGCGAGTTGAATACCACCACGCCGCGACGGGCGTACTCCTCGATGGGGATGTTGTTCACGCCGGCGCCGCAACGGGCGATGGCGCGGATTCCCTCGGGAAGCTCGTAGCCGTGCAGGTCGGTGGAACGCATGAGAATGGCATCGGCTTCTTCCGCCGTTGCGACAAAATCGTAGCCCTCGCCAAACTCGACGTCTCCGTCTTTGGTGATGTCATCGATAGTCTTGATGTGGCGCATGGTTGCAAGTCTCCTTTTGGTTGCATGGGTGAGGTCGAGGTGTGGGAATGGGCCCGCCGGCGCCGCGATGCGCGGGGTCGATGCGGGCTACAAAGATCGCTTGTTTAGAGCGTTTTGCGATTCGAACTCCTCCATCCATGCCGCCAGCGCCTGGACGCTTTCATAGCTGACCGCGTTGTAGATGCTGGCGCGCATGCCGCCGGCGACGCGGTGGCCCTTGATGTTGACGATGCCGCGCTGGGCCGCGCCCGCGATAAACTCCGCATCGAGCTCCTTACTGGGTGTGCGGAAGGTGACGTTGGCGATAGAGCGGCTGTCTATTTGGGCGGTGCCGTGGAACATCTCGCTGTTGTCGAGCAGGTTGTAGAGCAGCTCCGCCTTGGCGCGGTTGCGCTGTTCCATGGCGGGGAGGCCGCCTGTTTCCTCAACCCAGCGAAATACCTTTCCGCACACGTAGATGCCGAAGGTGTTGGGCGTGTTGTACATGGATCCCTTGTCTGCCTGGACGCGGTAGTCCATGTAGGTGGGGCAGTAGGGGTTGGCGGGACCCTGCTCGATGAGGTCCTCGCGGACGATGACCACGGTGACTCCTGCGGCGCCGGCGTTCTTCTGGGCGCCCGCGTAGATGAGTCCGTAGCGTTCAACGTCGATGGGGAGAGAAAGGAAGCAGCTCGAGACGTCTGCCACCAGAGGGGTGTCGCCACAGTCGGGAAGCGCGTGGAATTGCGTGCCGAATATGGTGTTGTTCTGGCAGATATAGACGTAGTCCAGGCTATCTTCCTCGCATGCACGCTCCGTCTCACCAAAAGCCGGGATTCTGTCGAAGCCGGTATCCTCGCTGGACGCGAGCACGCGCGCGTCTCCGTAGCGGGTAGCTTCCTGCCAGGCTTTCTTCGCGAAATTGCCCGTGACCATGTGCCCGCAGCGGCCGCGGCGCATGAGGTTCATGGGGATGCCGGCGAATTGCAGCGTGGCACCGCCCTGCAGGAACAGGACGCGGTAGGTTGAGGGGATGTCCATCACGCGGCGCAGCGTTTCCTCGGCATCATCGATAATGGCCTGGTACGCGGGGGAGCGGTGGCTCATCTCCATCACTGACATGCCGGAGTCGCGGTATTCCGGCAGCTCGTTTTTGATCTCTTCCAGCACGCTCGCGGGCAGGGCGGCCGGGCCGGCGGAGAAGTTGTGCACGCGTGTCATCGTCAAGCGACCTCCCTTGCGGGGTCCGGGAATTTAGTCTTAGTGCTCTACTATAGTGGAGCGTGGGCCTAGTTAATAGAAACGTTACCTAGAGCCTCTGCAACGCGACGTCTCGATTAAATATCCGCATTCATGGTGGGTTGATGACGATTGCCGTCTGCGGCCTTTGCTGCGACTCCGTGGATGAGAAAGTGTAAACTATAACTTTAAGGTTGAAGGTTTACTTCCGAGGGAGAGACATGGCGACATACGTAACTTCGGACGCCCACGGCCATGTTCGGGCGCTCGACAGGGCACTCGAGCTCGCGGGGCCGGGTAGCGGCGACGTAGTCTACGTTCTGGGCGACATGGTCGATCGCGGTCCTGACCCCGTGGGCGTCCTGCGGCTCGTTCGCTCTCTTCCCAACGTTCGCGTCCTGATGGGAAACCATGAGCGCATGCTTTTGGATACCTTGATGAGCGAGGACGAACGCGAGGTCTTTATCTGGGAGATGAATGGCGGTTCGACTACCGCGCGCGGCTTGGATTCGCTTGGGTCGGACGAGGCGGCCGACCTTATAGACTGGATCGCCCAGCTGCCGTTGTTCGATGTAGTGGAGGTTGAGGACCGCCGTTCGGGCGCCGCGGCGCGTGCGCGCGTTTTAGGCGCGGAGGCGCGTCGGAGCTACCTGCTGGCCCACGCCGGCATCGATGCGCTTGCGGCTCGAGCCTACCTGGCGACGGCGGGGGCGGGCGGTGCTAGCGGAGCGGCTACTGCGGATTCGGCGCTCCTGCGCGACATGATGGATAGCCAGTCCGCGGATGACCTGCTGTGGATTCGATCTGAGTTCTGGGGGGCGCCTACGGGCTTGGTCGGACCGGACGGGCGCGGCCCCGTGGTGGTCGCCGGCCATACCCCTTCAATCTTGCTCGGCCGCTACGCCACGCTGATGGGCGGCAGCGGCGCGCACGAGGGGATGTACGGCTGCATGGTAGAGGTCGGCGCCACGCGCGATACCTTTGGTGAGGCGGATCGCATCTGCGTGGACTGCGCCGCGGCGACGGGCTACCCGTCGGGCCGCGTGGGAGTGATGAGGCTCGAGGACAGGCGCGTGTGGTATGCGGGGATTCGCGAGGGCGAATAGCCGGGCAGGTTAAACGGCCTTTTTGTGCCCGTACGACCGACGGCGCGGGCCGCGGACCCGGTGGGACGGTTCGCTGCGCGGCGGTGCGGACACCCTACAGGCCGAAAAGGTAGACCAGGGATTCGTTCCAGCTCTCGTCCAGGACCATCCACGTGCCGTCCGAGCTTTTCTGCAGGTCGAGCACCAGGGTAGTCTCGTACATCTCGTCGCTTGCGGAGAGGGCTTTAAGGTAGGTGTCCCTGAAGATCTGGGAGAACTCTTCGTCTGTGGTGTTGGCCAAGCCGGGGTCCGAAGCCGCTTGGTCCAACAGGCTCGACCAGCACTCGACCATCTCGAAGCCGTCCCTGAGCGTGACGGCGACGTAGGCGTAGCCCTCGTTGCCAGAGACGAATACGCCCTCGTCCGCATATTCGAGGCCGAGCACCGCCCACGTTGCATAGAGGCTCGGGTCGCACCCCTGCATGAAAGGGGCGAGCTCCTCGTCGTCATTTAGGTATTGGGAGAAAGCGTCCGCGATGACGGAGGCGTCTTGTGCATCCTGGTTTGCAAGCGCGGCCATCTTTTCATCGACGGCAGCCCATGCGTCGCGTTGGTCCGCGGTATAGCCCTGCGTGATATCCAGGTCCGGACCCTGCGCAGCGAGCGAGCTGTACATGCGCGCGGCGAGCGAGATGCTGAGAATCATCAAGATAAGGGCGAGGACGGACAGGATGGTGCCGATGATGCCGGTGACCTTGCCGGCGGTGAGCGCTCCGCTGTGCTCGCCGCGTCGGATCGCGCGAAACGCGAGGATGATGGCCGCGACGCCCATGATGGTGCTGGCGACGGGTAGGAAGCATAGCAGAATCGAGGCGACGCCCAGGATAAGCGGTGCCAGCCCCGCGTTTTTCGTAGCGCGGCCGAGCATCTGCGGCGCCGGCGGGAACGTCGCGGATCCGGCGGATTCAGGGGAGTTTGCGGGTGCGGGCGGGAGCGATGCGGGCGCGCCCGGTGCGGTCGGGGGCCTCTCGATGGATGGCTCTACCATAAGGTCCGGACGGGCTGCATCCTGGTCCCCTACGGGAAGAGGGGGCAAGTCGACGCGAGGGGAGGGCGCGCCGTCCGTGAAGGGGGCGTTATCGGCGACGGGCGTCCTCTCGTCGTTAACGGATACGCTACCGATTGAGTTCCAGGGATTCTTGTCTTGCTGGTTCATGGCATCTCGCTTAACGTGTCGTGCGGCGCTACGGCCGGCGGGAGCTTCACTGCCTTATAGTAGCGGCGACGGCGGCTAATCTCGCCGACGCCTCAGCCAAATGGATTGCGCTCGCGGGTGATGGCGCGGCGAATGTTGATGTATTCCAGCACCAGCAGCACCAATAAGAGCAGCATGACCAACAAGTAGCTCAGCA
>DBEWRE010000026.1:0-10041 GCA_048207125.1 Collinsella sp. | reverse complement strand
TCATTGGATAGTTTTGCAATACGAACATCATGGAGAGACCCGGCATCCGTATCCAAATGTTGAGAAGCAAGCCCACCTGTATAGAGAAGCATGATTGAGGCAAGCCCGGATATACCAAGACTTACATCGAACAGCAACCATTTAAGTTGATCGGGACCGAGCAAGGGAAGCAGGAGAAAAATGCATCCCAATAGATAGCGAGATTCCACAAACCGTAAAACTATCAAGCGCCAACCCGCATAAAGCGCCCAAAGGCATCGCATAGCTCCAAAGCGATTGTTAGCCCAAGCTTCGATTGGACTAGAGGAGGTACGTGTCCCGCCAATTGAAAAGAGGCAAAATGCAACCACAGCTAAAGTGACAACCCAGGGTATGTCAAAAAAGCTAACGCCAACCGCACCAAACGTGCAGAGCGCCACACAGAGAGAGGAGGCGGCAACTGTCTCCAGCCCGTTATCGTGCGATTGCTTACGGCCAGCCTTGTCCTCCTCGGTATCCAGCCGTACGCCAACAACAAAAAGAAGCGTCGCGAGAAGCCATGCCACATAGTGGGACACCATAAAGACAGGAGTTTGAAGATAGAACAGAAAGGAATCTATCCATTTAGATAGCCTCACACCCACCACGAGCACAACAATCCCAATATCGGCCCCATACATAGAGAGGTGACCATCGAGCCTCTGATCGGGCTTGACAGCTTCGAATCGTCTCTCGGATCGAATGGCAAACCTTCCCTCACGAACCCGTTCCATCAGCTGTGGATAATCCTGAATCCCCAGCTTCGCGAAAGCGCGTCCCTTGAAAGTTGAAACGCTGCTAGGCGAGATACCCATGTTCTGAGCAATTGCTGCGTTTTTCTCCCCCGCCGCAAGATGAGCCAAAACCTGCCGCTCTCGATTAGAAAGATCGTCAATTCCATCGCCCTCAAGAGTCCAGCTATCGATTTCAAACGCAGACTGCCTCTGGAGAACCCCAGCAGGAAGTGAATGCCGGGATACGATGAGGCAAGCAAGTATCACCATCGCAATGACGATAGCCAGGGGAACCATTGACGTCACGCCGCTATAGAACCCAAAACTCAATTCCTCGCCTCTAGACAAGATAATCGCCACATATGCGATCTCATGACCGACAACGATATGAAATGGAATAAACCCGCCAGCAAATCTTTCGAGCACACGAATAACAAACCAAACAATCGGAAAAGCGACTAGGAAATAGACAGCGCATTCGATTCGATTGGTTAAATCGAAAAGACTTGCTCCCACCCAAAAGAGAAGCGTAATGCTAAATCCGAGCAAAAGCGAGATGCGCAGGCCATCGGGGTCGCTAGCCCTTCCTTCATCATCCAACAACAAAAAAGAGGCAACGAACATAAAACAAGATGCGAACTCGATGAAGCTGGAAACAAGATATGATACTCGCTGGGTTTCATTCTCCACCAACCCGGGTGCCAAAAAGAGTCCGTAAAGCTCTACAGACGCGAGGAAAACTGCTGCAATCACGGTGACAACTCGAATCGCAGCGATGTGAACACGGCGAAAACGCGCAAGGAAATCGTTGAAAACAAGTGTAAACAATAGCGCCAATGCGGCGGGAAAGAATCCGAAAAGACCGGGGACAGCAAGCTCGACGTTGCGCCACACACAATACGGAAGCGATAAAAGCAACGCCAACAGCAATTGACGCAAGCTAGTGCCATTGGAAATAGATATCATTCACAGCCTCCGCTCCCCAGCGATGCAAATCATGACAAATGCTATCACTGGAGGGCGGTTATTATTTTCACGGCAAAGCATCTTTCGCAAAGCAGCGCTTCGAGCAGTTAAAAAGCGAGCAGGTGAAGAACCCCTAAGAAGGTCAGAAGGATTAAACGCTAGGCGCGGCACGCATCCACAAACGCCCGCCAGATGGCGAAGTCCGTGGCGATGCGCTGCCAGGTGTACTCGGGGTGCCACTGCACGCCCAAGCAGAAGCGGGCGGACGGCACCTCGATCGCCTCGGGGATACCATCCGTGGCACGGGCCACCAGGCGCACGCCCTCCCCTATCTTGTCCACGCAGCAGTGGTGGCTCGAGTTGGCCTGGATAAGCCCCGCACCGCCCACGCAGCGCGCAAGCAGCGTGCCGTCCTGCACCTCGACGGGATGAGCGGGATCGTTTAACACCATGGCGTGGCGCCACAGGCCCGTGCCCTCAAGCGGGGCGATGCCGGGTACGTCCATGCACAGGCTGCCGCCCATGGCCACGTTGAGCAGCTGCATGCCGCGGCAGGTGGCGAACAGGGGCTTATCGAGCTCGAGGACCCGGTGCACCAGCTTGAACTCGAACTCGTCGCGGACGTCGCACAGCAGGGACTCGTCATACGGGGACTCATCGCCCCAGCGCGCGGGATTCACATCCTGTCCTCCCGGAACCGCGACGCCGTCGCACATGGCGAGCATGGAGTCCAGCACGTCGTCGTCATCGGTGAGCGGCATCATGAGCGGCAGTCCGCCGGCGGCGAGGATCGCATCGGCGAAGACGCTCGCCATGACCTCCTCCGGAGCCAGCTGCTCGGGAACCTCCAGCGTGCGCTCCATCACCTGCCAGCGCGGGGCTACCAGGATCAGGGGGCGCTTGTCGTTTGGTTCGGTGGATGCGTGAGCAGAATTCATCATGCTGGGAGTACCTCCATGCAAGTACGTGTTCATATGCGTTATAAGGTGCCGCGGCAGGCGCTCGCGCGGCACGCGTAGCGAGGCTAGTGCCCCTTGATGGAATCGAGGAAGTCGCGAGCGCGCTGGGTCTTGGGATGGTCGAAGAACTCCGCCGGCGCGCCCTCCTCCACAATCTGACCGTCCGCCATGAAGACAACGCGGTCGGCGACGCGGCGAGCGAAGTTCATCTCGTGCGTGACCACAACCATGGTCATGCCGCCGCGGGCAAGCTCAACCATAACGTCCAGGACCTCGTTGATCATCTCTGGGTCAAGCGCGCTGGTGGGTTCGTCGAACATCATCGCCTTGGGATGCATGGCGAGCGAGCGGGCGATGGCGGCGCGCTGCTGCTGGCCGCCGGAGAGCTGCGCGGGCGACTTGGCCGCCTGCTCGGCCACGCCCACGCGCGCGAGCAGCTCCATGGCGCGGGTCTCGGCTTCGTCCTTCTTCATCCCCAAGACCTCGATGGGACCCAGGGTGACGTTTTGCAAGATGCTCATATGCGAGAAGAGGTTGAAGCTCTGGAACACCATGCCAAGCTCCGCGCGCATCCGAGTGAGCTCGCGGCCCTCTTGCGGAAGCGGCTCGCCCTCGATGAGGATCTCACCGGAATCGATGGTCTCCAGGCGGTTGATGGTACGGCACATGGTGGATTTGCCCGAGCCCGAAGGACCCACCACAACCAGCACCTCGCCCTTATGGACGGTGAGGTTGATGTCTTTAAGAACGTGCAGGTCGCCATAGTGCTTGTCCACATGGCGCAGCTCGATGATCGGTTCAGTTGAGATTTGCTGTGTCATAGCTCTTCCGTTCCAGGTGCCTAGCGGATGATCTTGACGCCGGTGCGGTTGGCGACCGCGACGGACGCCTTGTTGATGGCGTAGTTGATGAGGATATAGATGAGGGCGATGGTGAAGTAGACGGAGACCAGGGCGTCGTAGCTGGTGATGAGCACGCGAGCGTTCTGCATGAGGTCCGGGTAGCTCACCACGTAGGCGACGGTGGTGTCCTTGACCACGACCA
This sequence comes from Collinsella sp., assembly GCA_048207125.1. GTDB lineage: Bacteria > Actinomycetota > Coriobacteriia > Coriobacteriales > Coriobacteriaceae > Collinsella. The sequence goes on along the minus strand of DBEWRE010000026.1, from coordinate 6,320 downwards.
CCAGCTGGGAGATCAGCGAGGGGATGACGTAGCGGACTGCCTGGGGCAGCACGATCTTGCGCATGGTCTTGGCCGGGGAAAGCCCGATGGACATGGCCGCCTCGACCTGCCCCTTAGGTACGGCGTTGACGCCGGCGCGGAAGACCTCGGCAAGCACCCCCGAGGCCGCCAGCGCCACGGGCAGCGTCAGCATCCAGAACGAGGACATCTTGATACCGTACTGCGGGACGATAAGGAAGAAGAAATAGATGAGAAGCAGGCTGGGGACGCCGCGGAAGAAGTCGATGACCACGCGGCACACGGCGGAAAGCGGCTTGATCTTGCTGACGCGACCCAGCATGAGCAGCATGCCGAGCACCAGCGAGATGGCGCCGGCGGTAAGCGCGACGCGGACGGTGCCCGCAAATCCCTGAAGCAGGAAGCGCCAGGTGGACCACTCGAGGAAGAACGTCCAGTAGCGCGCGTCGAGCTGGCCGGTGGCGTAGAAGCGGCCCAGGATCGCCAGCAGGACGACGGCGACGACCACGGCGGACAAGGCGGTTCCAACCATGATCTTGCGCTTGGTCTTGGGACCAGGGGCCTCGTAGAGCGCATCGCGCATAGAGGTTGCGTTTCCATGGGAGCTCATCGCAAGATCCTCACCTTCTTGTCGATGCGGTTACCCACCAGGCCAATCACAAAGGCCGATCCCACGTACGCCAGAGCGGAGATAAGGAAGGCCATTATGCCGCCGGTGGCGCGCGTGTTGACATAGGAGACCACGCCGGTGAGCTCGCGCGGAACGAGGGGCACCTGGGAACCCAGGGCGGTGGTGAGCATGACGGCGATCAGCAGGTTTGTCATGGGGAGGACCGTGGTGCGCAGCGCCTGCGGGATCACGATCTTGCGCAGGATCTGTCCAAAGGAGAGCCCGATGGAGCGGGCTGCCTCGATCTGGCCCACGCCGATGGTGTTGATGCCGCTCATGAAATTCTCGGACCCAAAGGCAGATCCCATGAGCACGGTGGTGGCCACCACGCAGGTGCGGTAGTCCAAAACGACGCGCAGGCTGGGCAGGGCGTAGACGATGATGATGAGCAGCGCCACGCCCGGGATGTTGCGGAATACCTGCACGTACAGGTCGCCCACCATGCGCAAGGGCCTAAAAGGCGACACGCGCATGACGGTGATGAGAACCGCGAGCACCATAACCATGGCGAACGAGACCGCGGTCATGCCCCATGTGACCAGAAGGCCGGTGAGGTAGTCCTGCCCATAGGTAGACAAGAGCTCGGAAAGCCCCATGTATCCCCTCCTTATACATACATGGGCCCACCGCATGACGCGGAAGGCCCATACTCGTCAGTACACCGCCCGCCGATACGGGCGAAGATGTGCTTTAGCGAGAGCTACGCGCCGATCGCAGGGGGCTCGGGAACGTTGTCGATGCCGGCGCGATCACCGATGCAGACCTGCCAGAGGTCGGCCCACATGCCCTCGTCCTCGATCTTCTGCAGGAACTCGTTCACAAAGGCGACGCCATCGGAATCCAGCGGCAAACCGATACCGTACGCATCCACCGGACCAAAGGGGTCGCCCGCCAGGCGGTACTTGCCGGGCTGGCGAACCATGCTGCCGAGAAGCATGTTGGTATCGATGACGTAGGCGTCGACGCGGCCCTGGGAGAGCGCGGTGCGAGCCTCCTCGTCCGTCTTGAACTCCTGGACGTTGGCGTCGGGAGCGAACTCCTCCAGGATGGAGGGGCCAGTGGATCCGGACTGGGCGGCGACGTTCTTGCCAGCGAGGTCGTCCACGGAATTGATGCCCTTGTTGTCGGCCATCACCAGGATAGACTGCTGGGTGGTGTAGTACGGGCCGGCGAAGGAAATGACCTTCTTGCGGTCGTCGTTGATGGAATAGGTGGCGAAGACCACGTCGACCTGGTCGTTCTGCAGGACGGACTCTCGCGTGTCAGAAGTGACCTGGGTGTCCTCGATCTTGGCGGCATCGCCCATGATGTAGCGGGCGAGCATCTGGGACAGGCCCGCATCGAAACCGCGCAGGACGCCGTCCTTCTCGTTGAGGAGGCTGAAGAGCATGGAAGTCTGGACGCCGCCGACGCGCAGGACGCCCGCATCCTTCACCTTGGTCGCCCACTTGCTGGCCGCGATGGCGGCGGCATCCGCGACGGGCATGGACTCGATCACCTTGTCGTAGGCGCCGGCGTCGATCTGCTTGGTCTCGTCCACCTGCTCGCCAGAGGAAGCGGCGGGGGCGGAACCGGGGGCTTCGGAAGAACCGCAAGCGGCGAGGCCCAGGGAAGCGAAAATGCCCAGGCCGGCGGCGATAGCGTGACGGCGGGAGATGCTGTGCTCTGAAAGCGTCATTGAGATTCCTTTCTCTCGGTTGAACGTTCAGCCGTGAGGTGCAGGCAGATTATGGTAACAGTGTATCCACTTTCCCATGCTTTTAATCCTAGTAATTCTCTATGACATTATCTCGAAACTCAAGTGCATCCGGGCGAATCCATACAACAAGGCCCGCCCCCGACGCATGCCGGAAGCGGGCCGAATCATTCACGATGGAAACCGTCCGCCCGTAAAGGAACTTTGGGCTGGGATGGACGGGGGCGCAAGGCGCCTAGCCGAGCTGGACTTAGCCGAGCAGGGCCTCGACGTCCAGGGCGATCATGAGCTCCTCGTTGGTGGGGACCACCAGGCAGGTGATCTTGGAATCCGGCGTGGAGATGACGCGCGGCTCATCGGAGCGGATGGCGTTGAGCTCGGGGTCGAGTTCGACGCCCAGCCAGGCGAGCTTGTCGGCGACGCGCTGGCGCAGGTCGACGGAATTCTCGCCGATGCCCGCGGTGAAGGCCATGGTGTCGACGCCGCCCATGGAGGCAGCCATCTCGGCGAAGAGCTGGCCGACGCGATAGGAGAACATCTCCAGGGCCATCTCACAGTTCTCGTCGCCCTTGTCGGCGCCCTCGCAGACGTCGCGGGAGTCGGAAGACACGCCGGAGACGGCGAGCAGGCCGGACTGCTTGTTCATCATGGTGTCGATCTCATCGATGCTGTAGCCACCGACGCGGCTCAGATAGAAGACGGTTGCGGGGTCCAGGGTGCCGCAACGGGTGCCCATGACCAGACCGTCGAGCGGGGTGAGGCCCATGGTGGTGTCCATGCAGTGGCCGTCCTCGATAGCGCACAGGGAGGCACCGGAACCCAGGTGGCAGCTCACGAGCTTGTGGGTCTTGCCCTCCATGAACTCGTTGACGGTGCGCCAGATGAAGCGGTGGCTGGTGCCGTGGGCGCCGTACTTGCGGACGTGGTGCTTCTCGACGACGTCGCGGGGCAGCGCGTAGCGCCAGGCGCGCTCGGGCATGTTGTAGTGGAACGCGGTGTCCGGGACGATGACGTTACCGAGCTCGGGGAACATGTCGCGGCAGATCTCGATAACGTCGGCCTCGGCGTAGTTGTGCAGCGGAGCCAGCGGGGCGACCTCGCGGACCTGGGCCAGGGTCTCGTCGGTGACAACGGCGGACTCGGGGAAGTACCAGCCGCCCTGGACGACGCGATGGCCGATGCCCTCGACGGGAGCGTCGACGTTCTCGAGGATCTCGAACACGTGCTTGATGGCGGTACGGTGATCGGGCAGCGCGACCTCCAGGGTCTGCTTGCCGGTGCCCTTCTCCTCGTGGCCGATGAAGGAACCTTCGATACCGATGCGCTCGCAGTTGCCCTTGGCAAAGACCTCACCGGACTGGGTGTTGAGAAGCTGGTACTTCAGGCTGGAGCTACCAGCGTTGACAACGAGGACGTTCATGTGTCTCCCATCTCGTAACTTATAAGCCGCGCGGACGCGGCAAAACCATTCACCATCATACGCCAAGTTCCACTCCGGGCGCCGCAACATTGGTCAAGGCGCCGCATACGGACGCGTCCGGAGCGGCGGACGGCTCCTAGACCAGGTTCTCGCCCAAGGGCTTGCCGCCCAAGACGTGCATATGGAAATGATGGACGGTCTGGCCGGCGACCTCGCCGGTGTTGGCGATCACGCGGAATCCGTCGTCCAGGCCCTTGGCGCGCGCGACCTCCTGGACCGCGTTGACCATCGCCGCAAGAACGTCGGCGGGGACACCGTCGACGATGTTGGCGTAGTGGTCCTTGGGGATAACCAGCGTGTGAACCGGCGCCTGCGGGGACAGGTCGTCGAATGCGATGACCTTTTCGTCCTCGTACACGACGGTGGAGGGGATCTGGTGAGCGGCGATCTTGCAGAAGATGCAGTCGTCCATTACGGTTCCTTTCTCTCGACGGCGCGGTCTCGCGCAGCGGCATTGAGGGCGGTGCGGGAACGTGGCCGTCCGCGCGCCTCCCTCCCCTATTCTAGAAGTTCAGGCCGTCCGTGGTGTCGGCGGGTTCGCCGGCGACGAGCTCGTCGCCGCCATCGATGTCCTTCATGAGAACGGAAACCTTCTGCTCCGCCGCGGCCAGGCGCGAGCGCAGGCTCTTGAGCAGCTCGACGCCGCGGGTATAGCCCTCGAGCGATTCCTCGAGCTCCAGGTCGCCGGACTCCAGGTTGCGGATGATACCCTCCAGCTCGATGGAGGCCTCCTTGTAGCTCAGCTCGTCAACGTTCTTGTTCTCTGCCATGGGATTCTCCTTCGTTACGGGTTACTTGGTTACAGGTTTTCTTATCGCATCGCCCCGGGCTGCCGGTTCCTCGACCGATCGAAGCCCCCTTCTACAAGGGACCGGAACCGGCGCGGCATCCCGCGGCGCCCTCCGGCTCGACCGGCTCCACGGGCTCCACTCGGTCGACGGTCCCATAGACATCGCCGTCCGCCAGGCGCAGGCGCACCTGGGAGCCGGGCGCGAAATCGGACGCGGACGTGGCGACGCGGCCTTCTGAGTAGGAAATCGAGTAGCCGCGCGCAAGGACGCCGAGGGGAGACAGGGCGTCCAGCTTGGCGGCACTGCGCGAGAGCGAAGCGGACGGGGCGCTCAGCAGCGCCGGGCCCGCAGCGGATAGTCTGGACGCCGCCAGGTCGAGCCCATGGCGCACCGAAGCCATGCCCGACGTCGACGCCGGAAGCCGAGATGCCAGCGCGTCCAAGTCTCGGGAATAGCGCTGCTGGGACCGGACGAGTGCGGACGAGAAGCGCTCCGCGGACCGCTCGAGGTCCATCGTGCGCTGCTCGAGCATGAACGTGGGCCTCTTGAGGCACGGCCTCGAAGCGGACGCGGCGAGGTTGGCGCCGAGATGGGACAAGCGCGAGAGGATGGCCCGCGCGGCGCGCTCGTCCGCCGCATCAAGGTCCGCGAACGCAGACGAGACCGAGGACGAGAACGACCGAATCAGACGATGCTCGCGGGTGGACAGAAGTTCCGCGAGCTCGGTGATGGCGGGGGCGACGGACTCGGCAGCCGCGGTGGGCGTGGAGCACCTCCGATCGCCGACCATGTCGCAGATAGAGGTATCGGGCTCATGACCGATACCGGTCACCACGGGCACGGGGCACGCGGCGACGGCGCGGGCGAGCGACTCGTCGTTGAAGGTCATGAGGTCCTCGAACGAACCTCCGCCGCGGACCAGCAGGATGCAGTCGGGCGCGGGAGTGATCGCCGCGGCACGGCGAAGACCCTCGATCAGCTCCGCGGGAGCGCCCTCCCCCTGCACCTTGGAGCCCACGCAGATCAACTCGACCAACGGGTTGCGGCGGCGGAGCGTGCGCTTGACGTCGTCGATGACGGCGCCGGAAAGCGACGTAACCACGGCGACGCGTGAGCAGAAGGCGGGGATACGGCGCTTGCGGGACTCGTCCATCAAACCCTCGCGGCGAAGCTTGTCCGCCAGCGCGGCGACCTGCTGGCGCAGCATGCCCTCGCCCGCAAGCGAGAACGAGCGAGCGACGAAGCTCATCTTGCCCTGGGCCTTGTAGAGGTTGAACGAGCCCGTGAGGTGGACCTGCATTCCATCGCGCAGGTCGAATGCGCGCTTGAGATAGGTTCCCTTCCAAATGATGCAGTCCATCGCGGACGAGTCGTCCTTAATCTGGAAATAGCAGTGTCCGCTGCGGGCGTTGGGACCGCGGAAGCCCGTGACCTCGCCCAGGACGCACAGCTGCGGGATGCCGTCCAGCGCCCCGGCGGCGATATCGATCGCCTGCGAGACGGATACGGCATCGTCCTCCTTCGCCGGCGCGCTCGGGGTGCCGGTGAGGTTCCAACCATCCATGGGCAGTCCTCCTTTCACTAACATGCATAACCAAATGCGTCGATTTATGTTCCCAGTCTAGCGCCTCGTCAAGACAACTTTTTTGAAAAGGAATCATCGTT
>DBEWRE010000025.1:0-12036 GCA_048207125.1 Collinsella sp. | reverse complement strand
CGCGTCGAACGCATCCCTTGGGGAAACCTCCCGCCCATCACGGACTTGCTTGCGGGCAAAGCTCCTCGTCCACCTACGCCTTGCGAACTCGACGACGCCCCATAAGGTGGGTAGCGATTGCCAGCGCGATGATGTGCGCCGCCACAAACGGCCAGCGCGTGGGGTCGGAGATGCTCGAGAGACCCACGGCAAGGGAGCTTACGATGGCGATCACGGGCGCGATGGCGCGGCGGATGCGGACGGCGCGGTTGGGCGCGGGGCCGGCGGGGTCGTGGATAAGGGCCTGCACGTAGAACAGCGGCAGCACCAGCAACGTAAGGCTCACGCTGACTTCGGAGATATCGCCGTTGGGCAGCAGGTTGAAGGTGGTGACTACGGCGTGCACCGCCATCCAGAACAAGGTGGTGCCCAGCGCGATCGCGGCGGATACCAAGGGGAACTTGAGCGTTTTGTTCATGCGCAGCACCGTGCTCGAACACGGGATCTCATCGTGCAGGGCAAGGGCGTAGGGCATGCGCAGAAGCGACAGCACCAGGCCGTTGGCGGTGCCTACCACGGCGACGAGCGCGATAAGGTTGGGCAGGGTCGCGGCGCCCTCGCCAAAGAGCTCGACAAAGAGCAGCGACAGGCTGGCGTCGCCGGCTGCCATGACGGTCTGGGGACCCAGCGTGCAGGAGACGCCCAGGAAGTAGCCCACGTAGAGGATAAGGATGATGGCCGGGCCGATGGTGAGTGCCAGCGGCAGGTTGCGCTTGGCGTTCTTGAGCTCCGGCGCGATGCTGGCGGCCGCACTCCAGCCGTCGAAGGCGAAGGCGATGGGGGCCGCGGCGGCGATCCAGCCGGTACCGGCCTGCGGGGCGGTCTCGATGCCGTGGATAATGTGCTGGGCGGGCTGTCCAAAGATGAGGCCAACCACCAGCACCACTACCAGCGGGGCGACCTTGGCGACGGTGGTGATATTCTGCACGTAGCCGCCCAGCGTGGGCCAGCAGACGTTCCACACGCAGCATGCCAGCAAAAATACCAGGCCAATGCCCATCTGCTGGGTAAAGGTGCCCGCCAGGCCAAAGGTCATGCATGCGTACACGCCTACCACCCAGCAGATGATGGCGGTCACCATGGGCAGGTACAAAAAGGTGAAGTGCCAGCCTACAAAAGTGAGCCGATGCGGGCCCAAGAAGCGCTCGGCATAGGCGATGGGGCCGCCGGCACCATCGGTGCGCGAGGCGAAGCGCGCCAGGGTGAGGCCGCCAAAGACGATGGTGGTCGCGGCCAGCAGGAACATGGCGACACCAAGGGCAACGTTGCCGCCCGTGGCGATAAGGATGTTGTCAGATTTGAAGAATATGCCCGACCCGATGCAGATGCCCACGATCATGCACAGGGCGGTGGTGAGCGTGTAGCGCTCAACGTGAACGGTTTGGTTTTCCATTACGCGCCTTATGCGTCCTTGGTGGCGACGCCCAGGATGGAGCACATGATGCTCACGATGATGGCGCCCACAAACGCGGACCAGAAGCCGGAGATGGAGATGCCCGATCCCAGTAGGTTGACGGACAGCCAGCTTGCGAGCTCGAGCATGAAGCTGTTGACTACCAGCTGGAACACGCCCAGCGTAAGAAAGGTGACCGGAAGCGAGATAAAGGTCACCAACGGCTTGACCAGCGAATTGACCAGGCCGAGGAACAGGCCAACAAAGGCAAAGCTCAGCCAGGCATCCGTGGGTCCAAACGGCGCGATGCCCGGGACAATGAAGGTTGCGATGGCGATGGAGATGGACGTCAAGAGCCAGTTGAGAAGAAATCGCATGGTTGGAGCTCCTTTCTTGGGCGCGTCGACATACTTGCGACAATATGTGGGCGCCCTCTCCTGCGCGTCGCGTGTGTGCGGGCGGGCGAGGGCGAGGTGGTTTGGATTTTCACAGACTATCATGGTCTTTTGTACCCAAGCCCCTGTCGATCGACCCACAAATGGAATACACGAGCCCTCTAGTCGGCGGCTGCGTACGCGGTTGCGCCGGGCGCGGGGGAGGATAAGATGGTTGGTGCCCTCCATTGCATGTAGGGCTTTCACGTGGGCGCGGCCCATGCCGTCCTTCGGTTCGCTAAGGGCGGCTAAGGCGAATGGGAGCGAGGGAAGAGCATGGCGCAGATCTACACATACGGCGATGCCAAGACGGCGGTGCCCGCATGGGCGCAGGATGGTTCGCGCTTCATCTCGTTCTTCCTATTCAACACGCAGGTGCACATGCATGCGTACGGCGACGCCCTCGCCGCCGGTCCCGCTGCGGCGGGCCCTGCCGACGCGGGCCCTGCCGCTATGGATCCCGCCGATCGCCGGGGTGCCGATGCGCTGACCCGTCTGGACACCGCGCTCATCGCCTGCCGAGATCGCTGCCTGTTCTTCGAGCACGCGTTCTCTCGCACCCGCAATGACTCGGATATCGCCCGTGCGCACGCCGCCTCGCCCAATGCCGTGCCCGTCTCGCCCCAGACCGCCGACCTGGTCCGTCAGGCCCTGGGATACTGCGAGCGCAGCCGCGGCAAGTTCGACATCACTATGGGTACGGTGACCTCGCTATGGAACTTCCATACCGGTGAGGTGCCAAGCCGCCTAGCGCTGGCGCGCGCCCTGCCCCATGTGGGCTATCGGCATATTGTTTTGGACGAGGAGCCTTTGGGGGCTGTCGACGGAGAGGCTGTCGGCCCGGCTCGTCCCACTCTCGCCATCACCGACCCCCATACCATTCTCGATCTGGGCGGCGTCGCCAAGGGATACATCGCCGACGACCTCGCCGACATCTTTATCAATCACGGCATCGACCGCTTCGTCATCAACCTGGGCGGAAACGTGGTGGTTCGCGGAGGGCGCCCCGCGGACGCGTCCGCTCGCCCGCCGGTTGCCGCCGGCAGCCCCTGGCGCATCGGCATCATCAACCCGCTGGACCCCGCGCACAGCCGAGCCATCGTCGACATGGCGGACGGGTCCGTGGTCACCAGCGGCATCCATGAGCGGCGCTTCGCCAAGGGCGGCGTGACCTACCACCACATCCTCGACCCCGCCACCGGTATGCCCGCCAAGACGGACCTTACCAGCGCCACTATCATCGCCCCGCGCTCTATGGATTGCGACGGCTACTCCACCACCGTCCTTATGCTGGGTGCGCGCGACGGCATCGACTTTGTGGAATCGCTGCCCGGCATCGAGGCCGTGCTCATCGACCAAGCGGACGAGGTCTGGTGGACGTCCGGCATCGAGGAGCGTCTGTCGCTGGTGCCTACGTTGCCGCGGTTCTAGGCGGTTTCCGGCTCAATTGCATATGTGGACGAATGATCCGAGCGCCGCCCCGGCTTCCTCCAGGGTGTGTTCGCCGCATACTGCGGCTCAGAAAACCCTGGAAGGAAGCCGGTACGGCAGCCGCTATTTCTCCCGTTGTGACTTGGGGCGGCTCGACTGGAGGCGAATCTCATTTGCATTGTCTTGCTAGAGGGGCGATATCAGTTTTCCTCTTCTTTGTGCGCTGACAGAAAGAAATGACCAGCTACCGAACTGCGTTGGACTCCGCCAGGCGACGGTAGGTACTCTCAGAATTGAGCACGGTTTGGCTATTGTTTCGCGCCATGGGAGATGGGAGACCTTATGTCGAGCAAATTGAGGACAAGGGCGGCTGTGACCGCTGGATTGTGCGCCGCGTTGACGCTGACCGGCGCTGCGTCCGCCTTCGCGAACCCCGCCGCCACCGAGTCGGCGCCCGTTTCTGCTTCCGATGCCCTTGCTGGCGCGGTCGATACCTGGGACGGCACGGTTGATACTACTTGGTATTCGGCGGCCGATCCTAAGACGGAGTATGCGCTCTCAAGCGCAGAACAGCTCGCGGGCCTTGCCAAGCTAGTCAACGAAGGCAATTCGTTTGAGGGCGCGACTATTAAGCTGAGCGCCAGCGTAGATCTTGCCGGTTGTGAGTGGACCCCTATTGGAGTGGGAACAAGGTCTGGTTCTTCGTATACGAGCGACAGCCATCCGTTTAAGGGGTCTTTCGACGCTTCAGGCGCAGCCATCTCTGGCCTCACGCTTACGACGACTGCCAACAATGGAAACTATGCGCTTGGATTGTTTGGCATTGTGGCGGGAGGTTCTATTTCCAATGTGGTTTTGGAACACGTTAATCTGAATTGCTCTTCAAGCAATCTGATGGGCGCCGTTGTAGGTATGGTCTGCGAGGGCGGCTCGGTTGCCGGGTGCCAAGTTTCTGGTTCAGTAACTGGAAACGATGGCGTTGCCGGTATTGTTGGCAGAATGATAAAGCATGGAACCATTAAGGGTTGTATTAACACAGCCAACGTGCAGGCAAAGGTCGGAGGATGTGCCGGCATTGTTGCAAAGGCGTACTATACAAGCTCGAGCCAAGATGAAGTCATGGTGATCGAGGACTGTGAGAATCGTGGCGCGATCGCCAACGAAAGTTATCATGCGGCTGGTATTGCGGCGTTGAGCGCGGCGGATGTTCTTCATTGCACGAACTATGGGGCTATCGTAGGCGGAAACACCTCTGGCGGCATCGTAGCAGAGCAGGTAAACCGTGGCACGGTCAATTCGTGCGTAAACGAAACGACGGGCACTGTTGCCAGCGGTTCAAATGCGGCGGGCATTGTTGGTTGGATTAGATACCAAAACGATGTTTCCTCATATCCTCAAAGTGAGCCAATTGCCGTTACGAGCAACATTAATAAAGCGGTTGTTGGCAAGTCCGGAGATGGCGAAGGGCTTGGATGGGGCGGCATCGTGGGAACCGTTTACAATTGCGCGACGGTTGCCCAGAACGAGAATCAGGCTGGCAGTATTACTGGCGGTACGTTTGCGGCGGGAGTCGTGGGAAACCTTCAGAAGAACGAGGGCAATCTTTATTACGGCGATGGCGTTGTCAAAGTTGAGAACAACGTTTCTACCACTCTCGTGAAGGATATTACTGGTAAATGCAAAGACAAATTTGCGTACAAGAACGACACTTCGTTCAGCGTGTCGGAGAATTCAGATGGTTGGATAGGAGCTATTGGACCCGAGAAAATAGCTACGCTGCCAGCCGCACTGGAACTTGCAAAAACTCAGAAGGGTGACGTCGCGATTGCTCTGTCAGCGGATGTGGACCTAACTCCCTATGTGGCTGAAGACGGCACAATGAAATTGCCTGGGTCCGACCTGTCTAGTTCCGAGATAAGCAGGCTCACTATCAAGGGCGGCGCCCAAGGCGTCAAGCTTATTTCAGGCGTTGATGGCAATGGTATTGATGGGGCGACGTACTGCCCTGTCCTTTCGATTAAGTTGCCGCCTGCATCTACGCTGGCGATTTCCGATCTTGGTATTCCGAATGATTTGGGATTTGACTCTCCTGGTGCTGCGGTTACCGTGGAAGGCTGCGAGTTCAACGGATCAATAAGCGGGTATCCCCAGTGCTCCTCTATTGCCTTTACAAGCAACAAGTTCGAATTTAAGGGAACCGCCAACAACTTCTATTCAGGTAACGCTTACGCCGTCTGGTACAAGGTTGACAAGGCTCTGGGCTTTACCTTTGTTGGCAATACGGTGGAGGGTCCGCGAGGTGTTCATATTGAAACACGAGGGAATGGAAGCTCGAATATTACCGTTAAAGGAAACAAGTTTACGTTAAAGGACAGCGCCAACGACAAGAAGAGGACCGCGCTGCAACTTGTAGCGAACCAGAACGGTGACGTTGAATTTGTCGATAATTACGTAGATGGTTATGAGGGAGTATGCCTTTACTGGGGCATCGCCCATAAGAGCGGCAAGCTTACCATCGCAAACAACTATGTTGTGGATGGAGGAAAGCTCTACGGCTCAAATGATTGGAAGGGCGATACAACCCAAGAGGAGCTTGACAACAGGGCGGAAGAATATGTGAACAGTCTTGGAGATGACTCCTCGATTTCCAAGGGACATACTGAGCACAAATATGGACAAGATGGCACTTGCACCATATGCGGTGAGAGAAAGCCCGCTCCGCCCTCGGGCGGCGGCTCCACGACCCCCTCGGACAAGACCGAGGTCGAGAAGAATCCCGACGGCTCCACCACCACGACCGTGACCAAGCCCGACGGCTCGCAGACCATCACCCACGAGACCGCGTCCGGCACCGAGTCCGTGGTGAAGAAGGATAAGGACGGCAACGTCACCTCCACCGAGGTCACCGTCTCGAAGCAGGACGCCGAGAGCGGCAAGGTCGAGCTCCCGATCGAGGGCGCCGAGCCCGCGGCCGACGCCTCCAAGGCCCCCGAGGTCGAGGTGAAGGTCCCCTCCAGCGTCTCCGCCGACAAGCCCGTCCAGGTGACGGTGCCCGTGGCGAAGGAAGAGGGCGAGGGGCCGAACTACGGCATCGTCGTGTTCGCCGTCGACGAGGACGGCAACGAGACCCTGATTCCCAAGACCGCCGTGGACGACGACGGCAACGTCGTCTTCGAGGCCACCGGGAACGTGACGATCAAGGTCGTCGACAACGCCAAGGAGATGCCCGACGTGAAGGACGCCGACTGGTTCGCCGGCGACGTGGTCGACTTCGCGACGGCCCGCGGCATCGTCAACGGCGTCGAGCGCCCCGACGGCTCCCGCGTGTTCGACGGTTACGGCAAGACCATCCGCGGCATGTTCGTGGCCATGCTCCACAACCTGGAGATGAACCCCGAGGCCGCCAGCGAGAACTCCCTCGCGGACGTCCCCGCGAACGCCTTCTACGCGGACGCGGCAGCGTGGGCGCTCGAGGAGGGCATCCTCTCCGGCGTCGACATGCCCGACGGCTCCAAGCGGTTCCAGGGCGAGGCCGCCGTCACCCGCGAGCAGGTCGCGGTGTTCCTCATGCGCTACGCCGAGCGCCTGGACATGGACGTCTCGAAGCGCGCGGACATCGAATTCCCGGACGCCCCCGAGGTCTCCGGCTTCGCGAGGGACGCCATGAGCTGGGCCGTGGCAGAGGGCCTCTTCAAGGGCGACGACGCCACCGGCGAGCTGAACCCCACCGACGGCGCCGCCCGCGCCGAGGTGGCCGCCGTCCTCATGCGCTTCATCAACCTGATGTACGCGTAGGGGCCAAGAGGGCTTCCGCGAGGACTCCTCGTCCAAAGATTTGGGCGGACCAAGATGGGCCGCGGCTTTTCGAAAGGGGGTCGCGGCCCTATTCTCGATTGCCCTTTTGAGCGCGATGGCGATTTTGGGGCGAAATGGGCGATAGCTGATTTCGAGGATGGCAGGCGCCATTGACCCTGATTGCTTAAGTCTTGATATGTCTTTGCGATGGGTCGGGCACGGTGGGTTGTTCGTGTCGAATTTGCTTCGTTGTGCTTGTGGCAGGGGCGAACGGGCGCTAGGGCGCCACGGGTGGCAGTCTTGATTTCGTGGGGAGTCTCTATGGTAGATTCAATCTTACGATGTGTTTGCTGGCGCCCTCCGCTAGAGGGATCTGCTTGTCTTGCAAGCCTGTGGTGCTAGGAATTTGCCCAGTGGAAGGAGATCGGACATGACCGGCAAGATTGGGCACGTTTGGGCGCGCGGCAGCGCGGCTGCGTTGGTTGCGGCCGCGATGACGTTTAGCGTCGTTCCGACTGTGACGGTATTTGCGGAGACGAACCTTGAGGTGAACGCCTCGGCCCAGAGAAATACCGGGGAGATTCCCGATAATGCTATCAGGGTGGGTAAAGGCCTTACCGCCGAGGGGACTTATTCGTCTTTGACTGCCGCCCTTGCTAGTGACAGCGTTGCCGACGGGGCGTATATCGTCCTTGAGAGCGACCTTGCCGAGAGCGTGACGGTTTCTAAAAACGTGACTATCGATGGTGCCGGCAAGTATTCTGTTACCGGCCATATGACGCTTCAAAACGGCGTGCTCAAGAACATGACGATCGCATCGGAGACGGATTCGCTTCTAACCATTGGTAGCGGGCGGGAGAACTCCATTCGCATGGAAAACGTCACCGTCAAGTATTCCGTGACCAAACGGGCAGGAGGCCCCGCGGTAACGGTAGGCGGAAACAAGGCCGATGTCGTGATCAGCGGATGCCGCTTCGTGAACAGTCCGCAAAACGATGGAGCGACCATTGATGCCCTGCAATGGTCGTACGGCCTTTATGTTAACGGCCAAGCGGATGAGGGCAGCATCCAGTTTGTGAACAACCGCTTTGACGGCGCGTTTCGCACCATGTTGCCGAATATCAGCGGCAACGTGACCATCCGTGACAACGTTTTCGTTAACTCCGTGTACAGCGTGGCGGACGGTCCCACGTCTGGCGCCGGCGCGGAGGCAACGTGCATCACAACCGCGGCGCCTTCTGCGAACGACAATTTCGTTATCACGGGCAACACCTTCGACAACGCCGGAGCGTTCTACTTCCAGCAGACGGAAAAAGCCAATATCCAGGGCAACGAATTCAAGTTCGATGCATTCGAGCACTATATTCAGGCACGCGGCGCCGCTGCACACGCCCTCGATCTGACTGAGAACACGTTCGTGATGGGCGAGAATGATCTGGTGGTTGTCGACAGGACCGCGGCTCCTGTGAAGCTGCCCGCGGGGCAGCGGGCGGTCAGCTTCTATCCTTGGGTGGAGACTCCCGAGGCAACCAGGCCCGTCGATTACAGCTCTTATGGGTATGCTTACAACGAGGACGGGACGGTAACCTTTTATCCTGCTTCCCAGGCGGCGCTTAAGGCGTTTCTCGCTCCGGGCGACGGAAACATCGGCGTGAACGATGGGGATACCATCTCGCTCGAATGCGACCTGACAGATACCGGGAGCCTGTTCCTTTCATCCGATATTACGTTTGAGGGCAACGGGCACATCGTCGGGGGCGACTCCTCCATTCACATCGGTGCGGACGCCCATGCAACTCTGAACGATATCAAGTTCAATGGTATTCACAACGCCGGCGGCAAGCTGTCCGCCGTATACGCCACGGGTGCGTTCTCCGGCTCTTTGACGGTTGCGAACTGCACCTTTGATAGCTGCGATTGGGACGCGATTCAGATCACGCCCGATAAAGGCCTGTCGATGGCTGCCGATATCACGATTACGAACAACGTATTTAAGCGCACAAACGCCGCCATAAACCAGCAGCGCTACATCCACATCGAGTCCGACATGGATAAGCAGACCGATTTCAAGGTGCTTGTAACGGATAATAAAATGTACGGCAACGTGGCGCAGGAGGCATTGGGGGTCTACAGCGTCGCGAATCAGAGCATAGCGTCTTTGTCGGGCAATTACTTCGCGGAAACGGTGACCTATCCTACCTGCATTGCGAATTACGATCAGCGCTGGGTCATCCTGAACAAGCTCGCATATCCAATGGCGGACGAGAACCTGGAAGAGCGGACGGACCAGGTTGCGATTGTCTCTCGAGACACGTGGTATGCCGACTCTTATGGGATGCTGGTAGAGGCGCTTGAGGCGGCGGGCGATGCCAAGGCGATCGCATTGGTTCGCGATGCGGTCGTCGATGGCGACGCTCTAATCAAGGACCTGAGCCTGTTCGACTTCAACGGAAAGTCAATCACCCTCAAGAGCGGCGCCTCTATCAAAGCGCCTGCGGATATCAGCGCCAACCTGAAGGTGCCGTCAAACTGTGGGCTCGTCAAGTCCGGTGACGAGGCGAATGGATACACGTTCACTGTAAGGGTGGTTTCCTCCGGTGGTGGCGGCTCCACGACCCCGTCCGATAAGACCGAGGTCGAGAAGAACCCCGACGGCTCCACCACCACGACCGTGACCAAGCCCGACGGCTCGCAGACGATCACCCACGAGACCGCGACCGGCACGGAGTCCGTGGTGAAGAAGGATAAGGACGGCGACGTCACGTCCACCGAGGTGACAGTCTCCAAGCAGGACGCCGAGTCCGGCGAGGTGGAGCTCCCGATCGAGAAGTCCGATCCCGTCGCGGAGGTCGACAAGGCCCCCGCGGTCGAGGTCAAGGTGCCCGCGACCGTCTCCGCCGATAAACCCATCCAGGTGACCGTCCCGGTCGCCAAGGGCGATGACTCCGAGCCCAACTACGGCGTCGTGGTGTTCGCCGTCGACGAGGACGGCAACGAGACCCTGATCCCCAAGACCGCGGTCGACGAGGACGGCAACGTCGTCTTCGAGGCGACCGGGAACGTGACCATCAAGGTCGTCGACAACGCGAAGGACATGCCCGACGTGAAGGGCACCGACTGGTTCGCCGGCGACGTGGTCGACTTCGCCACCGCCCGCGGCATCGTGAACGGCGTGGACATGCCCGACGGCACCAGGCAGTTCCAGGGCTACGGCAAGACCACCCGCGGCATGTTCGTGGCCATGCTCCACAACCTCGAGCTCAACCCCGAGGCGGCGAGCGACGAATCCCTCGCTGACGTCCCGTCCGACGCCTTCTACGCCGGCGCCGCCGCGTGGGCGCTGGAGGAGGGCATCCTCTCCGGCGTCGACATGCCGGACAGCAGCAAGCAGTTCCAGGGCGGCGAGGACGTGACCCGCGAGCAGGTGGCCGTGTTCCTCATGCGCTACGCGCAGCACCTGGGCATGGACGTCTCGAAGCGCGCCGACATCGACTTCCCCGACGCCTCCGAGGTCTCCGGCTTCGCCAAGGACGCCATGGGCTGGGCCGTGGCCGAGGGCCTCTTCAAAGGCGACGACAAGACCGGCGAGCTGAACCCCGCGGACGGCGCCGCCCGCGCCGAGGTGGCCGCCGTCCTCATGCGCTTCATCAACCTGATGTACGCGTAGGGGCGGTAGGGCGCCCGAGGGGCTTCCGCATGGCTTCTCGTCCAAAGACATAGACGGATCAGATGTGCCGCGGCTTTCCGAAGGGGGGCCGCGGCTCCTTTTTCGTACATTTGGATTGAGATGGGAGTGCCAGGTCGCGAGCTCAACTTCGAAAGGTTCTTGGGGGTGAAGTGTTCGGCTGGCTGCTATTTCGTTTCCTCTAATGTTTGGCGAGGATGGTGGATTGTCTTCGCGCCCACGAGTATTTCAGCATTGCGCGCACGCGTCGCCTCGTTCCCTCGTGCGCTTCGCCTTATGTGGGCTATGTCATATTGTTTTGGACGAGAAGCCCCTGGAGGCTGCTGTAGAGGAACGGCCCTTCCCGTCACTCTGCTATGTCTTCGCGCCTCCGCATGAGGGAAGGCCCCGTTTGGGCGATGCGTATGCTAATTGATACCTTGGTTCGAATCGGCATGGGTTTGATTCTATTGATTGGGCTAAAGAAGCACCTGGGTATACTCGCTGTATTCTTTAAGTTGCTCCTCCGTGATTCCCGGATCCGTGATGAGCGCATCGATTCTTCGAAGGTCGTAAAAAGTAAAGTAATCGCTGCGTCCAAATTTAGACGAGTCCGCTAGGATGTAGCGCTTTTTGCTTCGGTTGAAGGCCATTCTTTGCAGATTGGCGATTTCGGTATTATGGCCGGTGATTGCCGAGCCCTCTATTCCGTTGACGCTGAAGAAAACCTTATCAAGATTGATCGTTTCCAGGGTAGACTCAGTGATCGGCCCGTAGAACACATTGGTCTTTGGTCGATAAAGTCCTCCTAGCAGGAGAACTTCTATGTGGGGAACGGACTTTACAATTTCAAAGGCCGCGAGACTGTTGGTGATGATGCGAACGGTCTTGCCTTCAATGTAGCTGCCTACCAGCTCGCACGTCGAGCCCGCCCCAATGAACACGGTGTCTCCGTTGTCTATGAGCGCCGCCGCGCGTTGGGCGATATAGTGCTTCTCTGCCGTGTGCTGCTGCCGCTTGGTGTCATGGGACTGTTCAAGGGGCTGCGCGGGTGCTGGCAGAATGCTTTTCGCACCACCACGAACGCGGGTAATTCGATGCTCTTCGGCGAGTTCATCCATATCTCTACGGACGGTTATGGGAGAGCTGTCTAGAATATCCGCCGCCTCTTGCACCGATAGCATGCCTCGAGCGTTTATGAGTCGCTCGAGTTGATCCTGTCGCTGAACTTTCATCATGTTTGTTCCTTTAACGGTCCTTAAAAGCATCAAAAAGAATCA
>DBEWRE010000024.1:0-16110 GCA_048207125.1 Collinsella sp. | reverse complement strand
GGGGGGCAACGGGGCTCGCGGCGGCGTTCCACATCCGCGCGGCGATGACGCTCGCCCTGCTCATCATCGTCCGCGCAATCGCCATCTACGCGGCCCAGCGCGCCGGCGACAAGGCGGCTTTCGCGGCCAAGCGACGGGTTCGGCAGCTGGTGTATGACAAGTTGGTTCAGATGGGCCCGGCGTATACGGAGCAGGTGTCTACCGCGGAGGCGGTGCAGACCAGCGTGGAGGGCGCCCAGCAGCTCGAGGTTTACTTTGGCGGCTACCTGCCGCAGCTGTTCTACGCGGTGCTCGCTCCAATCACGCTGTTCGCGGCGCTGGTGGGGCAGGCAGGGCTTCCGGCGACGGTGCTGCTGGTCATCGTCCCGCTTATTCCCGTCTCGATCATGATGGTGATGCGCAACGCCAAGAAGGTGGCGGCCGAGTACTGGGGCAGCTACGTGGATCTTGGCGGCAGCTTTTTGGAGGCGGTGCAGGGGTTGACGACGCTGAAGATCTACCAGGCGGACCAGCGCTGGCACAAGCGCATGAACGCTGAGTCGGAGGGTTTTCGACGCGCGACCATGAAGATGCTCCGCGTGCAGCTCAATTCTATCAACGTGATGGATCTGGTCGCCTTTGGCGGCGCCGCGACGGGCATTGCGGCGGCGGTGCTTCAGCTGGCCTCTGGCGCTATCGGGTTTACCGGAGCCTTCTTGGTGGTGTTCCTGTCGCAGGAGTTCTTCTTGCCCATGCGCCGTCTGGGATCGCTGTTCCATACCGCTATGAACGGCATGAGCGCGGCCAAAACGATGTTTCGCATCCTGGACGCGCCGGTGCCGCCGCGCGGTGGGCGCGAGCTGGATGGACGGGGCGACATCGTGTGCCGCGGCGTGGGGTATGCCTACGGCGAGCACGGCGAGCACGTGGTGCTTGAGCAGGTGAATTGCTCCATACGTCGCGGCAGCTTGGTGGCGGTTGTGGGCGAGAGCGGGTCGGGTAAGTCGACCCTTGCGGGCATATTGTCGGGTCGCAAGGCTTCCTATCTGGGAAAGCTGGAGGTGGGCGGCGTGGACGTACGCGACGCCACGCTCGAGTCGCTGATGCGCGCGGTGACGCTGGTGCCCACGTCGGGCCATCTGTTTGCGGGCACGCTGCGGTCGAATCTGCTGCTGGCTCGCCCGGACGCGACGGACCAGGACCTTATGGACGTTCTTGAGCGCTGCCGCATCGCCGGGTTTGTGCGCGCCAACGGCGGGCTCGATATGGAGCTGTCGGAGGGCGGCGCCAATCTTTCCGGCGGTCAGCGTCAGCGCGTCTGCGTCGCTCGCGCCCTGCTGCATGACTCGCCCATCTACATCTTCGACGAGGCCACGTCGAACGTTGACGTTGAGAGCGAGCGCGCCATCGGCCGCGTGATCGACGAGCTGGCCGGAGACCATACGGTCATAGTGATCGCCCACCGCTTGGCCTCGGTGGCGCATGCGGACCATATCCTGGTGTTTGGTCGCGGCCGCCTGGTGGAGCAGGGCACGCATTCCCAATTGCTCGAGATGGACGGCGCGTACGCCGGCTTGTGGAGCAGCCAGCATGAGCTTGCGGCGTATGAGTTGGACGATGAGGGTGAGAGCGTCGCTGCGGAGCTTGCGGATGCCGCGGCGGACGTGGCGAAGGCGGTGCCTGCGGCGACGTCCGAGCCCGTGGGCGCGCCCGTGCACGCGGCGCCCGATCCCGCTGGCGCGTCCTCGTCCAACAAGGCCCGGCGCTCGGCGTTTTCCATCATGATGCGCATGGTGGGTCTGGTGCGTCCTTTGGCTTTGCATTTGGCGCTTGCTATCGCGCTGGGCACGGCGGGCTCGCTAGCGGCGACGTTTGTGGCGGCGTTTGGCGGCTATGGCATCATGGCGGCCGTGGGACAGGGAGCGGGACTCACCGTCGCGGGGGCGTGCGCGCTCGCGGTCGCGTGCGGAGTCCTTCGCGGGCCGCTGCACTACGGCGAGCAGCTGGCCAATCACTACATCGCGTTTCGCCTGCTCGCCCTTATTCGCGACCACGTGTTCGCCGCGCTGCGACGCCTGGCGCCGGCCAAGCTCGAAGGGCGCGAGCGCGGTGACCTGGTGTCGCTGGTGACGGCCGATATCGAGCTGCTCGAGGTGTTCTACGCGCACACCATCTCGCCCATCGCGATCGCCATCGCCTCCTCGGCTATCATGCTTGCGTTCATCGGCGCGCACTCGCTGTCGCTGGCGGCCATCGCTCTGGCGGGCTACCTGGTACTGGGGGCGATCGTGCCTGTCGCCTCGTCCAAGCTGTGTGGAAGCGCGGGTAGGGCGTCGCGTGACGCGGCGGGCTCCATCAGCGCGTACGTGCTCGACGGCTTGCGGGGCCTTGCCGAGACCCTGCAGTTCGCCGGCGTGTCCAAGCGTTCCGCCGGCCTCGCGGCGCAGACCGACGCCATGGGCGCCACCGATCGCTCCCTGCATGTGCGCTCCGCTGCGGTCGAGGGCCTGGCGGATGCATTGGTGCTGCTGACCAGCCTCGCCATGATCGCGACGTCGCTGGGGCTCTACGCCGTGGGCGAGCTTTCCTTCTCGTCCGCGTTCATCTGCTCTTTTGCGTACCTGTCCTCCTTTGGCCCGGTGCTGGCGGTGTGCCGACTGGGCACGTCTCTGCAGGCCACGCTTGCTTCCGGCGCGCGCGTGCTCGATCTTTTGGACGAGGAGCCCCAGACCGTTGACGTGGTCGATGGGTCGGATGTCGCCTTCGACGGGGCGGCGTGCGAGCACGTGACGTTCTCTTACGGTGCCGGCGGCGCGGGCGCGGGGTCGCCGCGGGGCGCCGGTGCGACTTCGGACGGGGTGTCTGCGCGCGCATCTGCGTGTGCGCCTGCGTGCGCTTCCTTGCCCAACGACGAGTGCATCTTGGATGACATTTCGATTTCGTTCGAGCCCGGTGAGATGGTGTGCGTTACCGGACGATCCGGCTCGGGTAAGTCGACGCTGCTCAAGCTGCTCATGAGGTTTTGGGATCCTACGTCCGGCGCGGTGACGATGGGCGGGCGCGACCTGCGCGACGTCAACACCGCGAGCTTGCGCAACGCGATCGGGTACATGACGCAGGATACGCATTTGTTTGTGGGAACCATCGGTGATAACCTGCGCATCGCGCGGGAAGATGCCACGGATGCCGAGCTCGACAGCGCCTGCGAGGCGGCGGCGCTCGCGCCGCTGATCGCAAGGCTGCCGCAGGGGTACGACACCCCGGTTGCGGAGCTGGGCGATTCGCTGTCGGGCGGCGAGCGGCAACGCGTGGGACTTGCGCGCGTTTTCCTGCACGACGCCCCGTTTGTGTTGCTGGACGAGCCTACCAGTAACCTCGATGCGCTGAACGAGGCGGCGGTTATGCGCGCGATCGATCGCCGCCGCGCCGGTAAAACGGTGGTGTTGGTGAGTCATCGAGCGTCTACCTGCGTATTTGCCGATCGCTTCTACAGCGTGGAGCACGGTCGCATTAGCTAACGTTCTGGCTTTGCAAGCCGTGAGCGCTGGCAATGGTCAATGAGTGCCGCGAGGTGGGTACGCGGAGGGTATGCATAGTCCTTTCGCGTGCCCCTCGCGGCATTTTCTTGGAGCGAACGTTCTTTTGGCGGAGATGTGGCCGCGTCGCGTCGGCACCCCTGCTTAAATTCGGAGACATATTGTGCAGACCTGTAGCCAAACGTGGTTATAAGTCTGAGTGAGATTCGCGGGAGTCCGCAAAATTCTCTGCGGAATTGCGAGTAGGGTTCGGCTTTTACCCACCTCGTGGCACTCATTGACCATCCCGAACGGACACGGTTTCCTTGGCGCAAATCTCTATGCATGTATTTGCATTGGCAAGCTTCTGAGCAGGTAAAAGAATGAGCCAGTATCCAATACAGCGAATGCGTCTCTGGATGCTGGGTTGTCACAAAAGCGACCCGATTCGACACCGAGGAACGTGGGGGTGTCGATTCGGGCCGTATCGTTATCGCTGCCTGCCGCGCGTTGGGTGCTCGACGCTAAGCGATGCCAACGCGCGATGCCGGGGAGCGCGGGCTGTCATCAAATGCAAGGGCTAGAGCGCGCTGCGTCCGTGCTCACCGGTGCGAATACGGATGACGTCGTCAACTGGAGTGACAAAGATCTTGCCGCTGCCCACGCCGCCCGTGTGCGCGGCGCTGCAGATAACCTGAACCAAGCCGTCCACCTGGTTTTCATCCACCACAATGTCGAATTTAACCTTGGGGATGGTGTTGAGAAGGACCTCGGTGCCGCGGACATATTCCTTCCAACCGTGCTGGTTTCCGCAGCCCTGCACCTGCGAGATGGTCATTCCGCGGATGCCGGCGTCAAATAAGGCCTCTTTGAGAACCTCGATTTTTTCCTGGCGAATGGTTGCAGCCAGTTGTTTCATGGCTGCCCCTCCTCCAATTGGTCCATGCGTTGGTAATGATTCCTGTGTTGGGGACATAGTTGCTAGTCCAAGCCAGTGAACGCGGGATACGCGCTTTCTCCATGTTCGGAGATATCCAGGCCCAGGGTCTCGTCGGCTTCGTCAACGCGCAGGCTGCCGCCGCACAGGGCCTTAACCATAAGAACAAGGACAAGGTCGAGAATCAGGACGATGACGATGGCGACCACAATACCCAGAACCTGAGCGACCAGCAGCGTAGGGTCACCCGTGGCCAGGCGCTCGACTACCAGCCAGGAGGCCAGGCCGGCGGCGCTTGCGGCGACGGTGTTGAGCAGGGCGAGCGCGGCGACGTCGTCGACGGCGAACTCGAAGCCGCTGTTAAAGCCAAACCAGCCAAACCGCAGAAGGCCAGCACCCGGGGCGACAAGCGGAGCGATGGGTACTATTCGACCAGCTTGAAGCCCATGCCCCATACCGTCTTGAGGTAGCAATCCGTGCCGGACGACTTGAGCTTGGAGCGAATGTTGGAGACGTGCACGTTCACGGTATTATCGTCCGCCGCATACGGCTCGCCCCATGCCTGCTCGAAGAGCTCCTGCTTGGTGAACACGCGTTTTGGATGACGCATGAGGATCTCCATGATATTGAACTCTATGCGGGTGAGAGCGAGCTGGTCGCCATCGGCGCAAAAGACGCGCGCCTGGGGATCGAGGGTCCAATCGCGAAAGCGCAGCACGCCGTCACTCGACGTTGCTATCGCAGAAGAGCGCCCATGATGGCGAAGCTGCACCTCTACGCGCGCAAGGAGTTCGTCCAAATCAAAGGGCTTGGCAAGGTAGTCGTCGGCTCCCAGTTTGAGCAGGTCGATCTTGTCACTCGCGGCGGTGCGGGCGGAGATGACGATGATGGGCGTCTCTCGGTCGCGTTCGCGGATGAAGCGCACCAGCTCCTCGCCGGAAAGGCCCGGAAGCATGAGGTCGCAGACCACCACGTCGGCTATGGGGGAGCTGGCGGATTCTAGCAGCAGCTTCGCCTCGGTGCCGGAAAACGCCTGCGTGCATGCGTAGCCGGCGCGCGCGAGGTGCGTTGCCACGATGTTGTTGATGTCCGCATCGTCTTCTATGATCAGCACGCGCGTGGTTGCCATGCCTTGCTCCTTTCAGGGGATGATGCTGACCATGCTAGCACTGCATATATCGGTATCTTGCCGAGCGCGTCTTTAAGAATCTATAAGGTTTGAGGCGGGTTCGAGACGGCAAGCGGCGGTAGATAATTGGTTAGCCAAGGGAAACTAACGACTCGGCCGAGCTGTTGTTGGTGTAGGATGGGGCTGGACAGTTGCGAAACCGTTCGCCTCATCTGGGGCGGCGGACCTCTATGGTAGGAGAGCGCCTATGTACGACAATTCCATCCAGCTCATGCAGAGCATGCGCGAAGCGGGCATCGACTATCGCAGCGACACGCCGCTGGACGATGAGAACCTGATCGACACCATCCGCGTCGGGTGGGCCGGTGCGAACTTGCCGGCGACCGTGATCTTGTTTCGCGTGAACGATCGCGGCGCGCATCTGGAAGTCGAGGAGCTTGGGCGCGTTGCCGCGGGCTTGCGTACCCAGGCGCTTGAGCTGGTCAACGCGCTCAACGGCTCTTATCGCTGGATTACGTTTGTTGTTGAAGATGACGGGCGCATCACCTGCTCGTCCGACGTGTTTATGGTTCCCGAGGTGGCGGGCCTGTTTGGCATCGCAGCGATGGGTCGCATGTTCGACACACTCGACGAGGTCTACCCCAAGCTGCTTCGCGTGCTGGCGTAAGGACTCCGCGCTCCTTGGGGTCCGCTGCTTGCCTTAGGGCTCCGTGCGCTCCCAGGGGTTCCGCGCGCCCGATTCGGATTTTGCTATTACTACCTGGTTTTACTTGGAGGCATTATGTTGTCTGCGAACATTGGCCAAGCGCTGCTATGGGCGGCGCTGGGTTGCGGGTTTACCTGGCTTATGACCACCGCGGGGTCGGCCATGGTCTTCTTTTTTAGAAGCGACCGCAAGCTTATGCATCACATCTTCTTGGGTTTTGCGGCGGGCGTCATGATCGCGGCGTCCGTGTGGTCGCTGCTCAACCCTGCTATCGAGCAGGCGGAGGAGCTGGGCCAGATAGGGTGGATCCCCGCTGCAGGCGGCTTTTTGCTGGGCGTGGCCTTTCTGCTCGCGCTCGATACGTTCTTGCCCCACCTGCATCCCGAGGAGGACCAGCCTGAGGGCATCCAGACAAGTTGGAAGCGTACCACGTTGCTGGTCTCCGCCGTCACGCTCCATAACATCCCCGAGGGCATGAGCGTTGGCCTGCTGTTCGCCATGGCGGCCCAGGCCTCCGGTGCCGCTGCGGATGCATACCTGGGCATGGCGTTTGCGCTCGCTTTGGGCATGGGTCTGCAGAACTTCCCCGAGGGCGCGGCGGTTTCGCTTCCCCTTGCCCGCGAGGGCATGAGCCGTGCCAAGGCGTTTGTCATGGGCAGCCTGTCGGGCATCGTAGAGCCAATCTTCGGTATCGCGGTGGTGCTGGTCTCCGGGTGGATCACGCCGTTTATGCCCTGGATGCTTGCATTTGCCGCCGGCGCCATGATCTACGTGGTTGTCGAGGAGCTTATTCCGGAGGCGCATCTGGGCGAGCATTCCAACGTGGGCACGCTGGGTGTCATCGCGGGCTTTGTCCTCATGATGGTCCTGGATGTTGCTCTGGGCTAGGAGTCTTTCTACTTGTAAATTTGCAGGTTTTGGCCTCGACTGGCGGTTGCTAAACGACAGGATTGAAACCGCGCAGGATACGTAGGCGCCTTTATGCATTTCGGCGAAGAGGGGCTCCCCGCGCCACGTGGGGGCATTCTCCTCGCGCTTTCCCCATGGCCGCCCATGTTGCCGCGCTTTTCGTCAAGGATGCATGCGGCCTGTCTATCCACAGGCCAATCTGCTAACGTTTCGAGATATCTGAGCGCGCAAGAAGTGCTGCCATAACATGCCTGCCGCAACGCTTGTCCGCGCGGGCGCATCGGAAGGGGAGAACGAATGATCAAGCTGTTTGCGAGCGACCTGGATGGAACCCTGCTCAACGCAACCCATATGGTCGACCCCATCATCGTGTCCGCCCTGCGAACGGTGACCAAAAGCGGCGCCCATTTCGCCGTCGCCACCGGCCGCACCATGCGCAGCCCCAACGACTTTGGTTTTCACGGCGTTCCCATAGAGGCGGTGTGCTCCAACGGCTCCATCATTCTAGACCGCGACGGCAACACCATTTATCACAGCGATGTCGATAAAGCGGTGCTCGAGGAAATGATTCGCACGTTTCCCCAGGTCTGCTTCGAGTGCGTTGGCCTCGACCGCACGTATGTAACGGGTAGCCCGCAAGATCAGCTGGCGGGGTTTGTGGGAACGGGCGCGGTCGAGAAGGTCAAGATGGCCGCGATGCGCGTGAGGCGCCGTCAGATGCAGGCAGACTGCGTGCACAACCAGGGCGTCTCGGACATCCTTTCGAAGAGCATCTGCAAAATCAACGCGCGCGTGAGCGATCCGTCTCTCGATCGCGAGCTCAAGGATTTTCTTGCCGGCCACGCGGACAAGGTGGTCAACGCCCCCTTTAGCCCCGTTATGTTCGAGATCACCAACGTCGGTGTGGACAAAGGCGCCGCATTGGAGTGGCTGGCGGGCTATTTTGGCTACTCCGCTGATGAAGTCGCGGTCTACGGAGACGGGGGAAACGACATCGCCATGCTCCGGCGCTTTACGCATGCCTACGCCACCAGCAACGGCAGCGACGACGCCAAACTCGCCGCGGGCAACGTCATCGGCAGCTGCGCGTTTCATGCCGTGCCGCGCCATATGGTCAAGACGGTGCGCGAACAGGGGAGCGTCGCGGACGCCGATGCCGATGCAGGTAAACGCTCCGGGTACGTTCGCATCGACTAAATCCTCATCCATGGCCTTCTTGTTGACAATTGATTGATGGTTGTCAGGTTTCTGTAAACGCTCCTCCACATTCGTTCAGTTATGCACACCGTGTGCAATAATGCTCGGAGAGAGTAATATCGGGCCGCGCTGCAACCACGGCCCCTCAAGACAAGGAGGGCCAGTGTCGCAAGAGGCCGTGGCCGAACAGAAATGCGACCGACGTAGTCTCCGCTCCCAGCGCCTGCTGCGCCAAGCACTCGCGCGCGAGATCGAGGAAACCGGTGACCTTTCAAGCGTGACCGTTGCGGGTCTCACCGATAGGGCCGGGCTAACGCGCCGCACGTTCTACAGCCATTACAAAGACATCCCTGATTTCATCGAGCAGGTCGAGTCATCAATTTTGGACGAGGTGGGCCGCCACGTGCTGGCCATCTCCGCCTCAACGCTGGACGACCTTTACCGCAATATCCACGAGCTGGAGCCCGCATCGGGTTCGGTCGAGTTGCTCACCTACCTCAAGGCCGATGGCGAGCTCATCGGCGCCTTGATGGGACCGGGGGGCGACCCGGCGTTTATCGAGAAGCTGCTCGACCTGGTTCGGTCGCGCGTGAGGCATCGTATGCAGACCGGTATCTTTCCGGACGCGCTGGGAACCTTCTTCGATTACTACCTCGATTCAGTTATCACGTCCGAGCTGGGCGTGATCAAGCGCTGGTTTAAGACGGGCCTCAAGGAGAGCCCGCAGACCATGGCGCGCATCATGACCGTTATCGCATTCGTACGTCCCGGCGACCTGTACGGAAAGCCTATCGACATCAACGTTCCGGAATATGGCATGAAGCTGCTGGGCATGAATTCCGCCCAGAGTATGCGCAGCGTGCTGGAGATTCTCGCTGCGCCTTCTGCGTTGGGGAACGCCGCAGATACCAGTAAGAGGGAGGACCATGAATAATCAGGACAAGGGCGCGGCTGAGCGCATGGACGATGCCGTGGAGTCGGCGAGGACCGCGCTTGCGGACGCGCTCGAGGCGGCGCCGGCGTGCTCGCAGGCCCCGGTCGTTCCCGAGGGCGCCATCTACAATCCGCAAAACGCCACGGGCGAGCTGCACCTGGGCATCGACGTGGGGTCCACCACCGTCAAGCTCGCGGTGCTCAACGACGCCAACCAGATCGTCTACGCCAAGTACCAGCGCCACCACACCGACGTGCGCGCCTGTGCCCGCGACCTGTTCGTGGGCGCCGCCGGCGTGCTGGGCGATGCCCGCATGACCTGCGCCATCACCGGTTCGGGCGGTCTTCTGCTCTCGCAGTGGCTGGACCTGGAGTTCGTCCAAGAGGTCATCGCCTCCAAGCGCGCCGTGGAGACCCTCATTCCGCAGACCGACGTCGCCATCGAGCTGGGCGGCGAGGACGCTAAGATCATCTATTTCGATTCGGGCATCGAGCAGCGCATGAACGGCACTTGCGCGGGCGGCACCGGCGCCTTCATCGACCAGATGGCCACTCTGCTGCACACGGACGCCGCGGGCCTCAACAAGCTCGCCGCCGACGCAACCACCATCTACCCCATAGCCAGCCGCTGCGGCGTGTTCGCCAAGACGGACGTGCAGCCCCTGCTCAACGAGGGCGCCCGCCCGGAGGACGTCGCCGCATCCATCTTCCAGGCCGTGGTGACCCAGACCATCTCCGGCCTGGCGTGCGGCCGACCCATCCGCGGCTACGTCGCCTTCTTGGGCGGGCCGCTGCAGTACCTCTCCGAGCTGCGCCGCCGCTTCTACATCACGCTTGATTTGGACGAGGAGCACCGCATCGTCCCCGACAACGCCCACCTCTTTGTGGCGTCCGGCGCTGCCATGGCGCGCGAATCCACCAAGCTGTCCACATTCGACGAGCTCATCACCGCTATCGACGCGCTGGGCGACACCCAGGGCGCGGAGGTCGAGCGCCTGGCCCCGCTGTTTGCGAGCGAGGACGAGTACGCCGAGTTCAAGGAGCGCCACAACAAGGAGGTCGTCCCCAAGGGCGACCCCGCCAGCTACACCGGGCAGCGCGTCTTCATAGGCATCGATGCCGGCTCCACCACCATGAAGGCCGCGATGGTGGGCGAAGACGGCCAGCTGCTGCATACCTGGTACGGCAACAACAACGGCGACATCCTGGGTACCGCCAAGGTGATCATGGCCGATTTCTACCAGCACATCCCCGCTGGCGCGCGCATTGGCCACGTCACCACCACCGGCTACGGCGAGGCGTTGCTCATCGAGGCCCTCAAGGCTGACTCCGGCGAGATCGAGACCGTCGCCCACCTGCGCGGCAGCCGCGCGTTTCTGCCGGGTGTCGAGTTCATCCTGGACATTGGCGGCCAGGACATGAAGTGCCTGCGCGTGCGCGACGGCGTCATCGAGCACATCATGCTCAACGAGGCCTGCTCCAGCGGCTGCGGGAGTTTCATCGAGAGCTTCGCGGTCTCCATGAACATGGACGTGCGCGCATTCGCCCAGGCGGCCATCGAGGCCAAGGCACCGGTCGATCTTGGCAGCCGCTGCACGGTCTTCATGAACAGCCGCGTCAAGCAGGCTCAAAAAGAGGGCGCTACCGTGGGCGACATCGCCGCGGGCCTGTCCTACTCCGTCATCAAGAACGCCCTGTTCAAGGTCATCAAGCTGCGCGATCCCAAAGAGATCGGCACGCAGGTCATCGTCCAGGGCGGCACGTTTATGTCGGACGCCACGCTGCGTGCATTCGAGCAGCTCACCGGTGTCAACGCGGTGCGCCCGGATATCGCCGGCTGCATGGGTGCCTACGGAGCCGCCCTGCTGGCCCGCGACCGTGCCGGGGCGGACGGCATCTCCGGCATCCTATCCGCGGACGAGATCGCGTCGCTCACGGTGACCCAGCGCCACGCGCGCTGCGGCCGCTGCTCCAACAACTGCCAGCTCACCATCAACGACTTTGGCGGCGGCCGTCGCTTCATCACGGGCAACCGCTGCGAAAAGGGCGCGGGCCATCGCTCCAACAAGACCGAGGCTCCCAACGTCTTCGCCCAGAAGAACGCCCTGCTGTTCGATCGCGCGTCGCTGGATCCCAAAGATGCCCCGCGCGGCACCGTCGGCATCCCCCGCGCGCTCAATATGTACGAGAACTACCCGTTCTGGCACACGTTCTTCACCAAGCTGGGGTTCTCGGTGGTGTTGTCGGACAATTCGACCAAGCAGACCTACGAGGCCGGCATCGAGTCCATGCCCAGCGAGTCCGTGTGCTACCCGGCCAAGCTCTCCCACGGCCACATCATGAACCTCATCGACAAGGATCCCGACTTTATCTGGATGCCCTGCGTTCGTTGGGAGCGCAAGGAGGATCCCACCGCAGGCAACTGCTACAACTGCCCCATCGTCATGAGCTACCCCACGGCGCTGGGCTTGAACATCGACGAGATCTCCGAGAAGCACATCGAGTTCATGTATCCCTTTGTGCCCTACCATGACAAGATCGAGCTCAAGCGCCGCCTCTACGAGCTCATCGCCGTGGAGCGCGTGGCAGACGCCCAGGCCGGTCGCGGTCGCGTTCGCGGTCCCAAGATCACTCGCACGGAGATCGATGCCGCCGTCAACGCCGCCTATGAGGAGGACGCGCGCTTCCACCAGCAGATCCAGACCATGGGCGAGGAGGCCGTGAAGTGGATCGAGGGCAACGGCGGGCACGGCATCGTGCTGGCTGGCCGTCCCTACCATAACGACCCGGAGATCAACCACGCCCTGCCCGAGCTGATCACCTCCTTTGGCTTCGCCGTGCTCACCGAGGACTCCGTGGCGCACCTGGTGAAGCCCGAGCGGCCCATCCGCGTGGTGGACCAGTGGATGTTCCATAGCCGCCTGTACGCCGCCGCGCGCTTTGTCACCATGCGCAACGACCTCGACCTGGTCCAGATGAACTCGTTTGGCTGCGGCCTGGACGCCCTCACCACCGACCAGGTGCAGGAGATTCTGGAGGCTTCCGGCAAGATCTACACCGTGCTCAAGATCGACGAGGTCTCCAATCTGGGTGCCGCGCGCATTCGCGTCCGCTCGCTCATGGCCGCCCTCAAGGACCAGGAGGCAGAGCGCGCCGCAGAGGCTGCCGCGGCGGGCGAGGAGTACCGGGTTGGCGCCGCAAGTCCCGTCGCGCCTTCTGCCGACCAGCCGGTCTTCGCCACGCATAAGTACGCCCTGGAGGCACAGCGCGCGTCCAAGAGCGCGGCGTTCCCCAAGGTGAGCTTCACCCAGGAGATGAAGGACGCGGGCTACACCATCCTGTGCCCGCAGATGGCGCCCATCCACTTCGACCTCATCAAAGAGGTATTCCGCGCCTCCGGCTACAACCTGGAGCTTCTGCCCTCCACCGACCGCGGGGCCGTGGAGGCGGGCCTGCGCTACGTCAACAACGACATCTGCTACCCGTCCATCTTGGTCACCGGCCAGATTATGGAGGCTATCGAGAGCGGTCGCTACGACCTCTCCAAGACCGCTGTGGTCATCACCCAGACCGGCGGCGGCTGCCGCGCCACCAACTACATCGCGCTCATCCGCAAGGCCTTGCGCGACTCCGGGCACGCGGACATTCCGGTCATCTCGCTCTCCGCGGTCAAGTTGGACGAGCAGAACCCCGGTTTCAAGCTGACGCCCACCATGCTCAAGGCAGCCGTCTACAGCGTGCTGTTTGGCGACCTCATGATGCAGATGCTCTATCGCTGCCGCCCGTATGAGGCTACGCCCGGGGCTGCCAACCAGCTGTTCGAGCAGTTTATGGACCGTGCCCGCGCGCTTGCGCCAAGCTTTAACCGCCGCAACTACACCAAGCTCTCTCGCGAGGCGATCCGCGCGTTCGACACCATGCCGCTGGTGGGCGAGGGCACCAAGCCGCGCGTGGGCGTTGTGGGCGAGATCTTGGTCAAGTTCCACCCCACGGCCAACAACCACGTGGTCGACGTGATCGAGGCCGAGGGCTGCGAGGCCGTGGTCCCGGGCCTGCTGGACTTCTTCCTGTATTCCATGAGCAACTCCCAGGTGCAAAAGGGCGAGCTGGGCAGCTCTGCCGCCGAGCGCGCTACCATGGATGCCGCCATTGGTCTGGTGGACTGGATGCGCAAGCCGGTGGAGGAGATGCTCGAGAAGAGCGAGCGCTTCGAGCGTCCCGAGCCCATCTCCGTTATGGCGGCAAAGGCAAGCCAGGTGCTGTCGCTTTGCAACAACATGGGCGAGGGCTGGCTGCTCACCGCCGAGATGCTCGACCTCATCGACCACGGCGCGCCCAATATCATCTGCACCCAGCCGTTCGCCTGCCTGCCCAACCACGTGGTGGGCAAGGCGGTCATCAAGGAGCTGCGCCGCCAGCATCCCCAGAGCAACATCGTGGCGGTCGATTACGACCCCGGCGCCTCAGAGGTCAACCAGCTCAACCGCATCAAGCTGATGATCTCCGTTGCCAAGGAGAACCTGCGGGCGGGCAAGGGCTTTGTGATGGAGCCCGTGCACCCGCTGGAGATGGACGCGGTCGATAGCAAGTTCCGCCCGCATCACTTCACCACGCCGGCCGAGGTCGCCGCGCACGAGGCGGAGGTCGAGGCGACCGCCCGCCGTCTTGGCCGCGGCCTCAAGCGCCACAAGAAGTAGCGCGGCGTTTTTGGACGAGGGCGGCGGGCTGTAGCAATTCCCATACCGTCCTCGTCCGCGCAACGCTTCGCCCGCCTTTCATTTGGGGAACGCTTTTGGCGTTTGTCCCGCTTCCGTTGTTGATATTTGCGTATTCGCGCTCGATAAAGAAAGCGGTGGTATGGGCACTTGCGATTGCGATTCTCATAGAGCCGCTGCAGCTGGTTATCGACCTTCTCACCGGCTTTCCCAGCTTTGTCGTCGATGTGGACGATATGATGCTTCAGGTGCTGGGAAGCGCTGCGGGCATTGTCCTCACGGCTCTCGCGGCCCGCGTTACCTCGGGCGGTAAGGTGCACGGACTGGCGCCTGATAGGGGTTAGCGAGGCTACGAGGTAAAGAGCTTGCCTTGGAGTTAGCCTACGCGGTTTCCCATTAAGCCTCTCGACGTCGGTTCTTATATGGCCGGCTTCGAGAGGCTTTTGCCGTTAGCGGTTCGCCTGCAGGAAGATGCTAATCCTCGGCGAGCTGTATTCGTCAAAGTCCTCGCGTGAATCTGTGGAGAACGCCGCCCATGCGCGCAGATCTCCGGTGTTGTCCAAGTCGACATCAAGCGGGGTGTAGTAGTCGCCTGCAAGGAAGGATTCGCGAAACTCTACGGGCAGCTGGGGCTCGTTGAGCAGGCCTGCGGCGACTTGGGGCGCATCGACGTCAGCGATAAGCTCATGGAGGCGGTCGAAATTCTCGTCCGCAAACGCTAGGTTTTCCTGCGCGGTCTTTTCGATATCGACGTTCGCAGTGTAGACGACGCCGTCCACCGCGCCCTGAGGATCCGTTTCGATGGATATGAGGGCGATGATGTCTCCGTCTTGGTCGGTGATGTTGCCGCTGACCCGGTAACCGCTGTCCTGCCGGCGCTCAAGGGGATCGTCTGCCATGACGTAGGAGACGCCGGGTTCTAGCGCGTCTTGGAACGCGGAAAGGGTCTGGGCTGCGCTGTTTTGCGCGGAGGATGCCTGTGCCGCCGAGTCGATGAAGCGCGGGGTAAACGCGAGGACGAGCAGCAAGATGGGCGCGAGAAAGACCGCTGCTGCGGCACGGCCCGGCTTTGGCAGCGCGATGCCTTGTTCGCGTGCGATAACGGCGGCCGAGCTGCCGAGAAGGTCCATGAGCGCGAAGACGTTGATCCCGCTGGCGGAATCCGGGCTTGTTGGTCTGCCGTGCGTTTCGCGTTCGATCGCTCTCCAACGTTCGCTGCGCAGCGTGGTCTTTGCCGAGAGCCCGCAGGCGATGGTAAGGATTCCCTCCGCAATCATGATGGCGGATATGGCGATGAGCTGCAGGTCGCCAAGTCCGTTCGAGCCCAGGGCGATGTTGTCGATCATCACGAGCAAAATAGCCGCCGCACCCGTGGAGAAGAGCGATAGTAGGGAGTATCGCGCGATTTTGGGAACGAGATAGCACTTCTTAACAAGCTTTGCTTCGTTTTCGCTCAGCATGGAGCCTCCCGGAACGTGGACGCGCGTGCGCGCGATGCGAATCGACCTCATCCACAGTATGACGGGGGTGCAAGGCGATGGGGGTGCGGTTTTGGCCTTCGGCGTGATTCTGGTGGCGACCGCCTAGTTTACGCGCGCCCCAAACGGCAGCAGCGACAGCTTTGCCATCTTGAACGACTGCAGGCCAAAGGGGATACCGATGATGGTGATGCAGTTGACCGCTCCCGCGAGCAGGTAGGCGAGCGCCATGGGAATGCCCGCGACGACAACCCAGATGATGTTCGCGAACACCGACGGCGCGCCGCCGCCGTACTCGATGGTCTTGCCAAACGGCGCCAGCGTGAGCGATGCCATCTTGAACGCCTGCCGCCCCAGCGGTATGCCGACGATGGTGAGGCAGAACAGGCAGCCCACGGCAAACCAGTAAAGGGCGGTGAAGATGCCGCCGAAAAGAATCCAAATGATGTTGCCTAGCAGGCTCATGGTGTCTCCCATCGTGCGCATTTGGGCGCCGTCTTTTGGACGTGGTCTTGAACGCAGTTTTGGACGATGTCCCCGGTTGCTTTCAATGCTATCTGGTTGGCGGCGTTTTCCCACTTAAGGTTTGCTGAATTCGAGATCCGGTGCACC
>DBEWRE010000023.1:0-5900 GCA_048207125.1 Collinsella sp. | reverse complement strand
TTATGTTTTTAATTATCTGCCGTGAAGTCCGCGCGGGCCATAGCTAGCTTGTTTGACATGCGCCAAGCTCTATCCTTGTGATGATTTTGACGTTCCGTACGTTCGGCGCGCTTGCGCTCTCGATGCGCTTCAGTGCGGACTCAATTAAACAGACCGGGATGTTAGGCAGTGTTTGCTTGTGGCGTATTCGAACGTGAGAGATGGCTCTGCTGCGTCTATAGAAACGGGAATGAGTGAGTTCACGGCTTCCTCCTCAAGTATGGCGCTCGGCATCATATGCGGTGGAATCGGGGCTGATCGATGCGGCTGCGAGATATGTCCGCTGGATTGCTGCGACCCACTGTTGGATTGATGTGCACGAGCCGCAATGAGCTGGAGTTGGATTGGCGTGCAGCGGGAAATGTAGGGCCGCTGTGTAACTTGCGTACTGCGGGATGAGTTGACGTTACAGCGCAGAATCCTCGTCCAAAGGCGTTAAATAATCTACTTACAGCGAATAAACGCGAATGAGTGTCTAAAAGCGCTGCCGATTGCAATACTATGTTCAAAAAGATAGACAGCATAACGCATGGCAGCGGACCTATAAGGAGGCACGGGCATGATCTGCATTCGCTCCATCGAGCTCACCAACGTTAAGAACGTGGGGCACGGGCGCATCGAGTTTAGGGACAGCCCGTTTGGCACGCGGGTGACGGGGGTCTACGGGCAGAACGGGTCGGGCAAGACCACGGTGGTGGACGCGTTTGAGTGCGTGCGCGCGCTTATGTGCGGCGAGCCGCTGGGGCAGCGCAGCGCGGACCTTATTGGCCCTTTGTTGCCGGTTGCGACTATTGAGGTGGAGCTTGAGGTGACGCGGGGCGACGCCGCGTCGCTGGGGCTGAGCGACGCGGTGGGTGCGTCCGTGGCTGAAGGGCAGCCGTTTTTTGTGGGCTACTCGTTTAGCTTTGACGCGCCGGACGGTCTGGCGCGCTTGGTGGAGGAGACCGTTGCCGTGCGCTCGCAGGGCGTGCCCAAGCGCGTGCTGTACGGGTGCGGGTATGACCAGGAGGGGCGCGGCCGCGGCATGCTGCCCGCTTCTCGCTGGCGGGCCCTGCGCGCGCTTGCTGGGCAGGATGCGGAGCTGGAGCTTATGGTGGCGCAGCGGTCCGGCGATCGTCGGGCGGCGTCCAGGGTGTTTTGCGACGCCATGATGGCCTTTGCCCTGGCTGCTCGCGAGCGCTATGAGGCCCGGCGGGCGGCGGGCAAGCTTTCGCGCTCTGCCGGCGAGGCGTATGCGGGCACGTTGGTGCCGCTGATGGACTGCGTTACGCTTGCGGCCACGTTTGCCAAGGACAAGCTGGTGGTGTGCAACACGCAGCGCAACGCGGTGCTGGCGTTCAACGTGTTCACCCTCTCCGCGCCGGATAGCATGCAGGGGCCGTGGGCTTCTGACGGCCCGTCCTCGTCCCCCATATTGCGCGACGTGACACTGTCCGTGGACAAGACCACCGTGGTCTCCGCAGATGTGTTCCAGGCCGTGCAGGCCACGGTCGCCACCATCAACCGCGTGCTGTGCCAGCTGGTGCCGGGCCTGTCCATAGAGGTGCGCCAGCTGCACGACGAGACGCTGGACTGCGGCGCGGCGGGCAAGCGCATAGAGGTGCTGAGCCGCCGCGGCGAGGTAGTGGTGCCGTTTAGGACCGAGTCCGAGGGCATCAAGAAGATCATCTCCATGCTGGGTTGGTTGATCGACGTCTACAACGACGACAGCTCGTGCTTGGTGGTGGACGAGATTGACTCCGGCGTGTTTGAGTTCTTGCTGGGCGAGCTGCTAGAGGTGGTGTCGCAGCGCGGGCGCGGGCAGCTGATCTTTACCGCGCACAACCTGCGCGCGCTGGAGTGCCTGCCTAGCGGCTGCCTGGTGTTCACCACGGTCAACCCGCAGAACCGCTACATTAGGTTTAGGGGGTCGGGCGCGTCCAACAACCTGCGCAACCAGTACCTGCGCGCCATCAACCTGGGCGGGCAGAAGGAACCGGTGTACCAGCCCACCAACAACGCGGACATCGATGCTGCGTTCTTTGGCGCCGGTTGTTCTGCGGACGAGGACCAGGTGGACTTTGACGACCTTCTGAGCCGGCTTGCCGAGGGCGAGGGGCTGCTGGATCTGGCGGACGCTGCGGCTGCGGGGGCTTTGCCGGCGGCAGGCGCTGCGGCGGGCGCCGATGCAGGTTTGACGGCGGACGTGGCGCGCGCCGATGCCGCGGATGGCGACGATCCCGAGGTGCGCCATGAGTAGGG
The DNA here is from genome assembly GCA_048207125.1 of Collinsella sp. Classification (GTDB taxonomy): domain Bacteria; phylum Actinomycetota; class Coriobacteriia; order Coriobacteriales; family Coriobacteriaceae; genus Collinsella. The sequence goes on along the minus strand of DBEWRE010000023.1, from coordinate 3,620 downwards.
AGCGGCGCGTGGTGCTTTTCTTGGTGGAGGGCTCCAGCGAGGAGGCGTCTTTGGTAGCACCGTTTCGTAGGTGGTTCGCAAGCCGGGGCGGCGACGGCGCCGGGAGCGGCGCTGGCGATGGCGCTGGCGACGGGTCGCCCGCGCTGGATACGCGGTCCGAGACGTTTTACTGCGACGTCACCACGGTGCACATGTTTCCCGGCGACGCCACGTTTAGCGTGCGGTCCAACGTGCGCGACACCGTGCGCCAGTTTGTGCTGGACCGTATCGAGTCGCGGCACGCCTACGATTGGGCTGACATCGCCCGCATCGTCCATATAGTCGACCTGGACGGCGCCTTTGTGCCGGACGATTGCATTCGCCAGGGCACCGGCCGCGGGTTTGTCTACGGCGAGGACTATATCGCTGCGCGCAAGCCGGAGTCCGTTGCCGCGCGCAACCGCGAGAAAGCCGCGTCCCTGCGCGACCTGGTGGAATGCCGCGAGCTCACCTACAAGCGCCGTCGCGTGCCGTACGGCGTCTACTTTTTGTCGCGCAACCTGGAGCACGCGCTCTACGGGTTCACGCGCGACTGCGCCAACCGCGAGAAGCGCCTGCTCTCAACCGCGTTCGACCGCAAGATTGGTCAGCGCCCGCAGGCTTTCGCCCGGCTTTTGCGCAGCGACGCCGTCCGCGTGCCGGGCGACGATCTGGATGCTACGTGGGAGTACGTGCAGCAGGGGACTCGGTCGCTGCAGCGCGGGTCTAACCTGTTTTTGGTGCTGGAGTAAGAGGAGATGGAGGTGACACGCCCATGATCTGGTTTACCGCTGATACGCACTTTGGGCATGCCAACATCATCCCGGCGACCGATCGCCCGTTCTCGTCCATAGACCGCATGAACTCGCAGCTCATCGCCAACATCAACGACCGTGTGAGCGCCACCGACACGCTCTACGTGCTGGGTGACTTTTCGTACCGCATCACGGTCGAGCAGGCGTACGCGCTGCGACGCCGCATCAACTGCCGCAAGGTGATCCTGGTGCGCGGCAACCACGACAAGGGGTGGGGCGAGCCCGGACATCCGCCGGCGTTTAGCGAGGTGCTGGATTACGCGGAGCTCAAACCCGGTATGTGCCACGGCCAGCGCATGTGCATGCTGCATTACCCCATGCTCAGCTGGAACGGCAAGTGGCGCCACGCTATCCACCTGCACGGGCACATCCATCCCAAGCCGGAGTACAACCTGCGCAACCGCGACTTGGGCATTTTGCGCTACGACGTGGGCGTGGACGCCAACAACTATTGCCCCGTGAGCCGCGATGAGATCCTTGCGTTCTTTAAGGGCGTGGACCCCATTCCGGATTCCGACCGCGAGCGTCGGCTGATGGAGCGTCGGCTGATGGAGCGCGGCGAGCAGGCGCTGGACGAGTAGGCGCTGCGTGAGCGGGCCCGGGCGATCCGGCGAACCACGCCGCTCAAAACCGTGTCCGCATGAACGCGTATGGTGTTCTCAACACACGGGGGCATCTGGTTCATGCGGTGCCCCGGCGCGGCACGGCAGGAGCGGCCGCGCTCTCAAGAAGAAGGGGAGCCATCATGTACGAGCCGTCACGCAACCTTATGAATTTCTACGTCGCAGGTTTTCAGCATCACGAGGGCGCACTGGTGCTCTCGCAGCTCAAGACCGGCGATGAGCTCACTCTTGAGGTGCAGCCGGACAATCCGTACGATTCGCAGGCTATCGCCATCAAGGGACGCGGCGAGATGCTGGGCTACGTCCCCGCCGATCAAAACGGCCTGCTCTCGGTACTCTTCCACTACGGCCACGCATCCATTTTCGAGTGCCGTGTGATGCAGGTCGCCCCTGAGAACGAGCCGTGGAAGCAGCTGCGCGTCGCCATCTTCGTGAAGGACGCGCGCTAGGGTTTGCCGTCCCGTCGCATGCAAGCGGGCAGGGCGGGTTCCGTGTCGGATTCCGACCGCGAGCGTCGGCTGATGGAGCGCGACGAGCGGGCGCTGGACGAGTGGGCGCTGTGCGAGCGGGCGCGGGCGTGAAGCCGGATGGTGATTGCGGCTAGCGGCACAAATGATTTTCGATGCACCTCTGGACGATGTAGGTGCCGGTTATTTGTTCCCGCGCGAGGATCTCAATCGATCTACAGCCGCCTTGGCCTGGTTCCAGGGCGTTACGTTTCCGTCGAGGAGATCTTTGTAGCCACGAGCTATTGCTTGGCGCGTAAGCTCTTCGCAGCTGTTCGATTTAGGTTTTTGTACGCTGAGCTTTTCCATGTGGCGACTTACCGTCTCTTTCGTTGCTGGACGAGCTTCCTTTGGGATCTCTGGTCTGGTTGCCTAATTAAACTACGGAGATTTAGGTAACGAGAGCTTGGGGCTATCAATTCGGTACAACAAGCTTAGCGCGAGGCCGCCTTGCACGGAAGGGGTCGGCTCGGTACAAATTATGTCCGCACGAGCGGGTATAGTTGAAAGCGTTTAAACATTGGATGTTAGGCTCGAAGCCGTTAGACCGGTTGGCGTGGAGGTGGATGCGCAGGTGAGGGTGATTGGTGCGAGCTGGAGCTCTGGTCGCAACGTGTTGGTATTAAGTCGAATTGGCGGTGCCACCAGTGCGTCCGGAATGATGTGTTTGCCTGCGGTTGCGTGGCTATAATAATCTACCAAGGCTGTGAAGGAGGGAAGAATGAAATCGACCGATATCGCCAATCTCTTGGTTGTTGAAGCCGCCGGAAAAGTGGCCTTGACCAATCTAAAACTCAACAAGCTTGTCTATTTCTGCCAGGTCGAGTGCCTGCGCGAGTGTGGAGAGGCGCTTTTTACGGATGATATGGAAGCATGGCAATACGGGCCTGTTTCTCGTTCTGTGTACGATGCCTACAAGTCCTATGGAAAGCAGCCAATATCCGAGCCGGTCGGCGCGGCGCCGACTAATCCAGTAGCGAAGAGGATTGTTTCCCGCGTTCTTTCTTCCTACGGAAGGTTGAGTGCATTTGATCTCGTGACACTTTCCCATAGGGAAGGCGGCGCTTGGAAGGCAGTTTACTCTCCGGGCACCGATAACCCCATTACTGCAACCGACATCTTGCGATCGAAGGACATGGACGGTGTTCCCTGCGAGCGTGATACTGCTTCGGGTATTGTTTCGGCCACGTTTGCATCGATTCCTAACGCTCTGCGACTTTTGGAGAACTCGTGAGCGATTGCTGGGTCGAGCCAATCGTTTTCACCGATGAGGAGACGATCGAAGCGTTCGCAGACCTACTATGTGATATCCATGCCGATATTGAAGCCGGAAGCCGCTGTTTGGGGGTTTCCGGCTCCGTTGTCATTGAGGAAAAGACGCGCGGAAGTATTGCTGGCGTGGTTGATTCTGTCTTTGGGGTGCATTTTGGATCGACTCCCATCGATAGGTTTTCCGATATTTTTGCTCAGGCGGCACATCTGGCATCCCATATCGCTTTGGATCATATCTTTCTTGATGGAAATAAGCGTACCGCATTGATGTCGGCGCTCCTTCTATTGCGTCTAAAAGACGTGAAGATCGATTATGGCGATGCGCCGCAACCCGAGGACAACATCGTTTACGGCTGGATTGAGCTGGTCGTTTCAAGAGAGAAGAC
>DBEWRE010000022.1:0-14638 GCA_048207125.1 Collinsella sp. | reverse complement strand
CCGCCGCCTGGGGCATGAAGAGGGCGTGCTGGTCGGCATCTCGTCCGGCGCCGCGCTGCACGCCGCGTTGGAACTTGCTCGCAAGCCCGAAAACGCCGGCAAGACCATCGTCGCCGTGATGCCCGACACCGGCGAGCGCTACCTCTCCACCCCGTTGTTCAACGAGTAGGATCGACGAGCGGATTGCGCCCGCCGCCGCGACGGGTAAGATATCTGCCAAGCGATCGTCCTTCCACGGCGCAGCCCTTCGCAGGGCCCCGCGCCCCCAAATATGAGAAAGGCCCCTATGACCCTCTCCCCCACCTTGTCCCCGAGCGACGCCGACCCCGTCCGCAAGAAGCGCGTGCTGGTTGCCATGAGCGGCGGCGTCGATTCCAGCGTGACCGCCTACCTGCTGTTGCAACAGGGCTACGAATGCGTTGGCGCCACCATGCGCCTGTACGACGCCGGATGCGCGGGACGCGGAGAGGGCCGAGCCTGCAACAATGTGGCGGACATAGAGGACGCGCGCGCGATCGCCCGGCGCCTGGGCTTTCAGCACCACGTGATCGACTGCCGCGAGGCATTCGACCGCGACGTGATCGAGCGCTTTGTCACCGCCTACGAGCATGGGCTGACCCCCAACCCCTGCGTGCTGTGCAACCGCGTGATGAAGTTTGGTGCGCTGCTGGATTTCGCCGACCAGATGGAATGCGACTACATAGCGACCGGCCACTACGCGCAGGTAGACCGCGCAGACGGAGTCCACCTGCTCAAGAAAGGCGCCGATGCCTCCAAGGAGCAGAGCTACGTGCTGTACTCGCTCACACAGGAGCAACTCGCCCGCACCCTCTTTCCGCTGGGCGGGCTCATCAAGGAGCGCGACGTGCGCCGCATCGCCCAGGAGCAGGGCTTTGTCAACGCGCAGAAGCGCGACAGCCAGGGCATCTGCTTTGTACCCGACAACGACTTCGCCACGTTTATCGAGCTGCGTCGCGGACACACCCTGCCCGAGGGAGACATCGTCAACGCCGCGGGCGAGGTGCTGGGCCGCCACCGCGGCGCCATCCGCTACACCATCGGCCAGCGCAAGGGCCTGGGCGTGGCGCTGGCGCACCCCGTGTTCGTGACGTCCGTGGACCCTCGGGCAAACCGCGTTGTCTTGGGCGAGAGCGAGGACCTGATGTCGCGAGCGCTCGCTGCGGATGATTGGGTTTGGAGCGCCCCCGCGGACCAGATGGAGGCTGCCCTCGACCATGCGGGCGAGGCGGGCGTGCCCGTGACCGCCAAGGTGCGCTACCACCAGCAGGACCAGCCGGCCCGCCTGATGCGCGGCGAGAAGCCGAGTTGCTACCGCGTGGCGTTCGACCAGCCGCAGCGCGCGATCGCGCCGGGCCAGGCCGTGGTTGTCTACCATGGCGACGTGGTCCTGGGCGGCGGCACCGCGGTGACGGCCGAGAAGTAGCCGCAGCCGGGACAAAGACGCGAGGCGGCCCTCGTCCAAAAACGCGATAAGGCGCCGCGAGCGAAGATGTGCTCGCGGCGCCTTTACTTGTCGCTATGAAGCGAGATGCCTAAAGCGGAATGCCGGAAGCGAAAGCTCGGAAAACCCGCTTTGAAGGGAACCTACTTCATGATCTGGCGGAACATGCCCATGACGTCGTCATAGGTGGCCTCGCGGGGGTTGCCCGGGAAGCAGGCGTCCGCCATGGCGTCCTTGGTGAGGGTGTCGAGCTCCTCCTCGGTGATGGCCTCGCAGACGGTGGGGATGTTGACGTCGACGGAGAGCTGCTTGACGGCGGCGATGGCGGCGTCGGCGGCCTCATCGGTGCTCATGCCGGCGGTGTCGACGCCCATGGCGACGGCTACCTGGGCCAGGCGCTCCGCCACGATGGGCTTGTTGAACTCCATGGCGATGGGCAGCAGCATGGCGCAGGCGACGCCGTGCGGGGTATCGAAGTGCGCGGACAGGGTGTGGGCCATGGAGTGGTCGACGCCCAGGCCGACGTTGGAGAAGCCCATGCCGGCGATGTACTGGGCGAGCGCCATGCCCTCGCGGCCGCTCCCGGGAACGCCGCTCTTGGCCTCGGCCACGGCGTCGCGCAGGTTCTTGGAGATCAGCTCGATGGCCTTGAGGTGGAACATATCGGACATCTCCCAGGCGCCCTGGGTGGTATAGCCCTCGATGGCGTGGGTGAGGGCGTCCATGCCGGTGCTGGCGGTGAGGCCGGCGGGCATGGTGGCCATCATCTCGGGATCGACCACGGCGACCTCGGGAGCGTCGTTGGTGTCGACGCATACGAACTTGCGGACCTTCTCAACGTCGGTGATGACGTAGTTGATGGTGACCTCGGCCGCGGTGCCGGCGGTGGTGGGGACGGCGATGGTGAACACGGCATGGTTCTTGGTGGGGGCGACGCCCTCGAGGGAGCGCACGTCGGCGAACTCGGGGTTGGTGATGATGACGCCGATGGCCTTGGCGGTGTCCATGGCCGAGCCGCCGCCGATGGTGACGATGGAATCGGCCTCGGCAGCCTTGAAGGCCTCGACGCCGTCGGTCACGTTCTGGATGGTGGGATTGGGCTTGATGTCGGAGTAGACGCTGTAGGCGATGCCGGCCTCGTCCAGCAGGTCGGTGACCTTGGTGGCGACGCCGAACTTCACCAGGTCGGGGTCGGTGCAGACAAAGACCTTCTTGTAGCCGCGACGCTGCAGCTCGCCGGGAATCTCCTGGATGGCGCCGGCGCCATGATAGGAGATGGTGTTGAGAACGATGCGGTTAGCCATGTTTTCCTCCATGCCTAGAAACATCGGGCTCGCCGCCGCTACCTTTCGCGCGCAACGGGCACGCTAACATGCTTATCATATCCCGCAACGTGTCGCGTATTCAGATGAGAGAACGGTTTTCCGAGGAAGCGCAGTAACATCTGTTTGCAAAAGAACAATCGCAAGGTATTTTTTTCGCACACGCACGCGAGCAAGGCGCGCGGGCGCCCGCAACCGCTTACTGATGGCGGCGGGGCCGCTGCTCGGGATGCTCGCGATCGATGAACATCATGCTGAACGCCACCAGCAGCAACAGCGTGCAGATGGCGATGGACTGAAGGCCCCAGCGCTCGAGCGACCAGTTGCCCAGCACCGCTCCCAGCACAAAGCACGCGATGACGCCGGCGTACAGAAGGGCGTTGACCAGGAAGCCGCGCTCGTGGTTGATGATGTAATCGTCCACGTTTTGCAGGGCGCTGCGCAGGTTGCCTATGCACATGGTGGTGGCGATTCCCCGCCCATGGATCTTGCGGAACGATTCCACCTGCATGCCGCACGCAAACGAGGTGAGGCTGTTCGCGAGCAGGTTGAGCTCGGGCCCCATGAACGCCACGCCCAGCAATATGAGCGCTTCGATGAAGATGGAGACCTGCCTCCAATGCAGCACGCTGCCCAGGCGCGCGTGGATCATGTCCGCCAGCATGATGCCCAGGGCGAAGGACACCACGGGAAACAGGTAGCGGATGGAGAGGTCGAGGTTGCCCTGCGACAGATGCACGCCGAACAGCAGGATGTTACCGGTCTGCGCGTTGGCGAACACTTCCTCGCGGCCCATATAGGAGTACACGTCCATGAACCCGCCCACCAGGGAGAGGATGATGCCGAGCTCTATCGACTCGGATATCTGCCGTGCTCGCTCCATTGGCCTTCGCTTTCCCTATCGAATCGCGCGCGTCGCCGATGCCCCTGCTATTAGCCTGATCAAGCCGCCTGCGCGCCGCGCGTTGCATTACCGCACCATACTAACCCATGAACGCCCGATGCCGGGAATTGCAAGCTTTATTAACAACAGCTGCCGAACTTGCATCCATGCGATGAATGGAACCGCGCTCCGGCTCCCGCGCAGCCCAATGTAAGGCCCCTGTAAGCAGAATTTGGACAAAACGTGTCGAAGGCGTGCGCGCTGCGTGTTGATAGCGTAGCGACAAAGAAAAACGACGGCTGTTCGCCATAATGGCGTTGACAAGTACAGGCTCATACCTATACTGCCAGTAGGTTATTCAAGAGGCCCCGGCCCAAACGCGAGGAGGTGCGGCCATGGAGGTTCCCAGTAGTAGATCTGGCGATGCCGGCTATCGATTGCGCACATGGCGCGCCTTTCGCGCATACGCCTAGGGCAAGGCCTCTTTAGGGATTCCTCGTCCAGAGAAGCGCGCACCGGACACGTTGTCCAAAACGATTACGCTAGAGCCCCCGCAAAGACTCCTCGTCCAAAACCCGACGAGCGCGGGACACGCCGCCGCATTCGATACGCTTGAAGCATCCACCAACTAAATCCGCAGGGCACGGGCGCAGCGTGCCTTCATGGTCCAAGCCATGCCCGGGTACGGGCAGCCACGCACCATGGGACTCAACGCCGCCCCAGCATTCGTTACGCCGCCCACCCGCCGTTTATGGCACGGTGTCGGCCGGCTACGGAACGAGCCCGAGCATCAGGCAGCCCCCCCGCGCTGCGACCATCACGTGCGTCGACGCCTCCCAACGGCACGATCGACGCAAGGATTAGGAGGTGCGATATGTCCAAGTTGACCCGCACGATTCACCAGCTCCACCAGCTGCGCCGCCAGCAGAAGAACGTTCAGACCAGCGAACTCGACCGCCTGGTGGTCTACGCGGCAACCCACCGCCCCGGCGATGTCTTTGGCCAGCTCGATACCGGCGTATCCGGCCTCGACCCCGAGCTTGCCCGCGACCTCACCGGCGTCTACGGAAAGAACGTGGTGGAAGAAGAGCGCCACGAGCCCAAGTTCAAGCACGTCGCCGCGGCTTTTGTGAGCCCGTTCACGCTGATTCTGGCAGCGCTGGCGGCGGTCTCCGTCTACACCAACGTGATCATGGCGGCACCCGGCGAGGCAGACCCCTCCACCGCCATCATCATCGGCATCATGGTGCTGATCTCCGGCGTGCTTCGCTACACGCAGGAGTCGAAGAGCGAAAGCGCCGCCAGCGCGCTCAAGAACATGGTGACCACCACCTGCTGCGTGATCCGCGGCGGAGACGCCGGGCGCGAGATCCCCATGGAAGACGTGGTGCCCGGCGATATCGTGAAGCTCTCCGCCGGCGACATGATCCCGGCCGATGTGCGCATCATCGCCGCCAAGGACCTGTTTGTGACCCAAGCGGCGCTCACCGGCGAGAGCGAGCCCGTGGAGAAGACGGCCGAGCCCGTTGAGATCGAATACCACGGCCGCGGGACCTCGATCGCCATCGACGACTGCACCAACATCGCGTTCTCCGGCACCACCGTGCAGAGCGGATCGGCGACCGCCGTGGTGCTGTGCACCGGCAAGCACACCTATCTGGGCAAGGTCGCCCGCGCCCTGGAGGTCAAGCCCACGCGCACCAGCTTCGACGTTGGCGTGGCGGCGGTATCGCGCGTACTGGTGGCGTTCATGCTGGTCATGTGCCCCATCGTCTTTGTCGTGAACGGCCTTACCAAGGGCGACTGGCTTGACGCGCTGCTGTTCTCCATCTCCATCGCGGTGGGCATCACCCCGCAGATGCTGCCCGTCATCGTCACCACCTGCCTGGCCCGCGGCGCCACCAACATGTCGCGCCAGGACGTGATCGTGAAGAACATCAACGCCATCCAAAACCTGGGCGCCATGGACGTGCTGTGCACCGACAAGACCGGCACGCTCACCCAGGACAAGGTTATCCTGGAGCGCCACATGGACGTGCACGGCCGCGACGACGATCGCGTGCTGCGCCACGCCTATCTCAACAGCTTCTTCCAGACGGGACTGAAGAACCTTATCGATGTCGCCGTGATCGAGAAGATGGACGAGCTGGCGGCTGCAGACGCCGCGCAGGCGGGCATCGGCGAGCGCTACACCAAGGTGGACGAGATCCCCTTCGACTTCGAGCGTCGCCTGATGAGCGTGGTCGTCGCCGACCGCAGCGGCAAGACCCAGCTGATCACCAAGGGCGCCGTCGAGGAGGTGCTGGGCATCTGCACCTGCGTGGAGTACGACGGACAGGTGCTGCCGCTCACCGACGAGCTGCGCGAGCGCGTACTCGAGCGCGTCCGCGGCTTCAACGACGACGGCATGCGCGTGGTCGCCGTGGCGCAGAAGACCAACCCCCGTCCCGCCGGAGCCTTCTCCACCGCGGACGAGAGCGAGATGGTTCTTATCGGCTACCTGGCATTTCTCGATCCGCCCAAGGAGAGCGCCGCTGCCGCCGTCGCGCGCCTGGCCGAATACGGCGTAGGCGTCAAGGTCCTCACCGGCGACAACGAGGGCGTCGCGGCGGCGGTGTGCCGCAAGGTGGGCATCGACCCCTCCGGCATGCTGCTGGGCAGCGAGGTGGACGGCCTCACCGACGAGGAGCTCGCAGCCCGCGCCGAGGGATGCCAGCTGTTCGCCAAGCTCTCTCCCCTGCAGAAGCAGCGCGTGGTAAGCGTCCTGCGCGAGGAGGGCGGGCACACCGTGGGCTTCATGGGGGACGGCATCAACGACGCCGCCGCAATGCGCGCCAGCGACTGCGGCATCTCCGTGGACACCGCCGTTGACATCGCCAAGGAGTCCGCCGACATCATCCTGCTCAAGAAGGACCTCATGGTCCTGGGGCGCGGCATCATGGAGGGGCGCCGCACCTACGGCAACACCATCAAGTACATCAAGACCACCGCGAGCTCCAACTTTGGCAACGTATTCTCCGTGCTGGTCGCCAGCGCCTTCCTACCGTTCTTGCCCATGACCGCTCTGCAGCTGCTGCTTCTGGGAGTTGCCTACACCGTCTCCTGCACCGCGATCCCCTGGGACAACGTTGACGAGGAGTTCCTGCGCGAGCCCAAGACCTGGGACGCCAAGTCCATCGTCTCGTTCATGCTGTGGCTGGGCCCCACCAGCTCCGTCTTCGATATCCTCACCTATGCCGCGATGTTCTTCATCATCTGCCCCATGGTGGTTGGAGCACCCTTTGCACAGCTAACCGACCCGGCGCAGATCGCCCTGTTTGCCGCGGTCTTCCAGAGCGGCTGGTTCGTCGAGTCCATGTGGACCCAGACCTTTGTCCTGCACATGCTGCGCACCGAGCACATCCCCTTTGTGGGCAGCCGTCCCGCGGCATCGCTCACCGTGCTCACGCTCGCCGGCGTCGCCGTGGTGACCGCGCTTCCCTACGTCCCCGGCCTGGGGGCGGCTCTTGGCCTGAGCCCGCTGCCGCTGCCCTTCTTTGCCCTGCTGTTTGTCTGCATGGCCCTCTACCTGCTGCTCTGCGGGGCGGTCAAGGCGCTGTACGTGCGCCGCTACGGAACGCTGCTTTAGCGCGAGGCGACGTTCGCAGGCAGCAGCCGCCCACACGCCCGTTGTTCCAGGCCCCTTTCTCCTAGAAAGGGGCCTTTCTTGTGCCGATTCGGGCTCTTTCGGCTCGCCACTTGCGGACAAGCCTGCGCAGTTCTCGCGGATAATTGCACCGATTTTTGCTTTCCTCGAGTAGCACCTCGACTTCAGTAGCGAGCAAGCATATGGAGCAGATTGCTACAATTCTTGTATACAAAGCACTTTTCAAAAACGATGCAATTATCCTTAAGAATTGCGCGCGATTCCCAGCGAGAATTCAAATGACTACCACTAAAGACGCCCCAAACCCTAAAAGCGGGGCGGCAGCGCTGAAGCGGATGGCTCGCTGCATCAAGCATCCAGCACCGACCAATCGGTCAATATTGTCTGCCTTAGCATCTTTTCAGCATTGGCCATCCTCCCGCTAGGCGGACGCTGGCGAATACCAAGCTTCGCACCCAGATGCGATGAGAGCAATTCGAACTTATCCTCGTCGCTTATCTGCTTATAGGTGATCCGCACCACATCGATACCCATATTCTCCAACGCCAGCGCCCGGTCATCGTCACTCTCAGAAGCCTCTACACCGCCATGGGCCATTCCGCCCTGGCACTCGACTATCGTTGTGGGATGGCAGGCTGTCGCGGGCCACGCGAGATCGCCCTCCGCGTGCGAAAGGCCGCATATCGTACGCGCATCCTCACTTAAATCGATCCTGAAGTTGTTCTGCACCCCGCCAAAGCCGCGCCCGCCAAGACGGCGAGGCGCACAGAGCAGCATAGAAGCGCAAGCCTCGAACGGGCTTCGCGTCACTCCTGTCACATAACGCATCGCCTGGGCAAGCTTCCGTCTTCCACGAACGCCCTTCCCCCTATCGATAAGCTCATGCACTTGATCCATGGTCAGCAAAGGCGGCCTCTGCCAGAGCTCGCTTGGGCTCCCCTTGGCATCACGCACCATCTTCCATCCACCATCAAACTCCCACTCTGGCGCGGGCGGCAGACCCCTGCACGCTTCCTCAAGCATCTGCGTAGGGGTAAAGAACGTAAACTTCCCCACAAACTCATAGAGCAGCATTGCAAGCTGGACTGGCGAGAAGCGATATGCCAGCATGAGCAGCGTAAGCAGTGGCGAGGTCACGGAAACATCGTGCGGGCTCTCGAGAATCGAGCCCATGGACAGCGGGCCGTCCCATCGGTGCGACTTGACAAGCGTAGAATGCAAAAGGCTCCTCTTGGTGTCTAGCGCATGGATCGGCAGGCCAAACACCTCTGACACCGTAGGGCTTCCGCGCAGCTCGCTGCGACCAAACGGCGTATCGAAGTCGGGTAGGTTCGGCATCATGTAAAGGTATCGCGGTGGGACGCGATAGAACTTCAACGCCGACATGTCGCAAAGCACCTTCTCCATTCTTAACACCCCCATATCCAAAACTCTAAGCCTGACTAAAACCGCTTGGACCGCGCAGGCGGCAAACGGATACAGCCCATCGTTTAATGGTATCTACCTGCAGTTATTCACATATTCAAAGATAGATTGGCATGAGCATTTTGAAAGAAAGGGCGTGTTATTGAGCGATATACGCGGACAACAGAGACTGAGAGCGCCCCTTATGGGCAACGCAAGGCAAAAGTAACCGACAGGCAACCTGTGACGGCGCGCAATTCTTAAAGATAATTGCATCGTTTTCGGATTTCCTCGAGTAGCACCCAGAATTCAGGGGAAACAGGCATTGACTATCAATTGCTACAATTCTTGTATACAAAGCACTTTTCAAAAACGATGCAATTATCCTTAAGAATTGCACGCGCCAAGGCTGCTCCCAAGCAAACCCCGACCACCCGTACGAAAGGCTACGGCGCAAAGCCGGCCCGTGACAGCTCAACCTGCTACCATGCTGCAGAAAGCACATAGCGCACAACGCGCGCCACCCCGAAAGGACGGACATGCAGGCCATCATCTTCGACATGGACGGAACCCTCATCGACACCGAGCGCGTAAGCCAAGCCTCCTGGCGCGCGGCGGCATCGGAATTGGGCATCGAGATTCCCGAGCGTATCCTGCACGCATTCGTGGGACTCTCTATGAAAACCGCCCACACCATGATCGACGATGAGTTTGGCGATCCCGAGCTTACCGACCGTCTCTTCGCGCGACGCAACAAGATTTACGGCGACACCTGGATTGACCAGCTGGAACTCAAACCGGGAGCGCGCGAGGCCATCGACGCCGTGCACCAGCGCGGCCTCAAGTGCGCCCTAGCAACCTCCAGCGAGCGCGATCGCGCGCTGTTCTGCCTCGACCACTTTGGCCTGAGCCCCGCTTTCGACGCAACCGTTTTCCACGAGGACATCGCGCATCCCAAGCCCGCCCCGGATGTCTACCTCACCGCCGCCAAGCGCCTGGATGTCGCCGCGTACGAATGCGGCGCCGTGGAAGATTCCTTCAATGGCATCCGCGCCGCAGCAGCGGCGGGCATGGCCGTTTTCATGGTCCCGGACTACAACGCCCCCACGCAGGAGATCGAAAGCCTCTGCACCGCGGTGCTGCCGTCTCTAACGAAGCTTCCCGGCGCCCTCGACAATCAGCTCGCTCGCTAGCCCCTTCGCAGGCGCGCCGTAAAGGGCGAACACCCAGCCATCGACCGCGGAACATCGCTTAGGCCCTCGAGCCCAATTCTCTCTCAGCCCATACCGCCTGTATCCGTTTTGCGTGAGAGCAGCACGCAGCGCGAGCGGTAGCGCAGCTGTCGTATCCTTGTAGCATTCAACCTGCAAGGAAAGCGAGTTCCATGCCAAAGCAGACCAAGAACCCATCCCGCAAGCCGTTGCGCGCCGAGGGCGCGGGCCGTCCCCGCAAGGCCTCGTCCTCCAAGAAGGCGGCTCGCGCGAAGAACCCCGCACCCAAGAAGGCAAACGCCCGTGCAAGCGCCGCCGGCAAACGCGCCGATACTCGCCCTAGCGCGGAGACCAAAGCAAACGCCCGTGCAAGCGCAAACGGCTCCGCCGCGCGACCCTGGCGCCCGGGTCGCGAGAAGTTCCTGCCCGTGAGCCGCGCGGACATGGAGGCACGCGGTTGGGACCAGTGCGACTTCGTCTACATCTGCGGCGACGCGTACGTAGACCACCCCAGCTTTGGCATGGCCATCATCACCCGCGTGCTCGAGGCGCACGGCTACCGCGTGGGCGTTATCTGCCAGCCGGATTGGCGCGACCCCGCCAGCATCCAGACCCTGGGCGAGCCGCGCCTGGGTTTCCTCGCATCCGCCGGCAACATGGACTCCATGGTCAACCACTACTCGGTCACCAAGCACCGCCGCCGCACCGACGCCTACACCCCCGGCGGCGTCGCCGGCGCGCGCCCCAACCACGCGGTCGCGGTCTACGGCAACCTTATCCGCCGCACCTACAAGAAGACCCCTCTCATCATCGGCGGTATCGAGGCGAGCCTGCGCCGCCTCGCCCACTACGACTATTGGTCGGACAAGCTCAAGCGCTCCATCCTTCTCGACTCCGGAGCCGACCTCTTGATCTACGGCATGGGCGAGCGCGCCGTGGTGCAGATCGCCGACGCGCTGGACGCCGGCCTGCCCGTGGACCAGATCACCTACGTGGACGGCACGGTCTACCGCACCTCCGGCGAGGGAGCGCTCGACCAGGTCTTCGATTACGAGATGCTCCCCTCTTGGGACGAGCTCGAGGCCGACCGCCTAGCGTATGCCCGCAGCTTCAACATGCAGTACCGCAACATGGACCCCATCACGGCAAAACGCTTGGTCGAACCGTATCCCAACGGTGTCTACGTGGTGCAGAACCCTCCCTCGACCATCCTTAGCGAGGCGGAGATGGACGAGGTTTACGAGCTGCCCTACGCGCGCGACTGGCACCCGGACTACGACGCGGCAGGCGGCGTCCCCGCGTTCTCCGAGGTAAAGTTCTCCATATCGTCCAATCGCGGATGCTTTGGCGAGTGCTCGTTCTGCGCGCTGACGTTTCACCAGGGGCGCGTGCTGCAGACCCGCAGCCACGACAGCATCGTCCGAGAGGCGCGCGAGCTGACGCGCGACCCCGAGTTCAAGGGCTACATCAACGACGTGGGAGGCCCCACGGCGAACTTCTTCCGCACCGCATGCGACAAGCAGCTTAAGCACGGCGTATGCCAAAACCGCCGCTGCCTGTGGCCCACGGTGTGCCGCAACATGGTGGTGGACGAGAGCGGCTACACGGCGCTGCTTCGCGACCTGCGCCACCTCCCCGGTGTGAAGAAGGTCTTTGTGCGGAGCGGTATCCGCTTTGACTACACCATGGCCGATGCCAGCGACGAGTTCTTGCGCGAGTTGCTGCAATACCATGTGAGCGGCCAGCTGCGCCTGGCACCCGAGCACGTGAGCGACGCGGTACTCTCTGTCATGGGCAAACCCGCCCGATCGGTCTACGACGCCTTCTGCCGGCGCTTCGACGAGCTCAACCGCGAATACGGGCTGGAGCAATACGTGGTGCCCTACCTGATCAGCAGCCATCCAGGCTCGACCATGAAGGAAGCCGTGGAGCTCGCCTGCGCGGTGCGCGACATGGGATACATGCCCGAGCAGGTGCAGGACTTCTACCCCACCCCTTCGACCATGTCGACCTGCATGTACTACACCGGCGTGGACCCGCGCACCATGGAGCCCGCCTACGTTGCCCACGACCCGCACGAGAAGGCCATGCAGCGCGCGCTAATCCAGTACCGCAAGCCCGAGAACTACAAACTGGTGCGCGAGGCGCTGGAGAAAGCCGGCCGTCAGGACCTGATTGGCTTTGATAAGAAATGCCTGATCAAGCCGTATCCGCCCAAGGCGGGCGAGCTTACGGGAGGAAAGGGCACTTCGCGCGGCGGCGACCGAGGCGGCAACGGCGGGCGCGGGCGCGGCAACGGCGGCAGAGGCACCGGCGGGCGCAACGGCAGCGACAACGGTAGGAGCGCGAACCATGGGGGCGACAAGGGGCGCAATGCGCGCAACGGCAAGGGCTCATCGTCCAAACGATAGAAAGAACCGCGTTTGAAGAAAAGGGAGAACCATTTGCACGGTTCTCCCTTTTTTCTTGACGATCTATGCAGGCGGCGCGACGGCGCGTCACATCCGGGCCGCGCGAGGGGAATCAGTCCGCGGGCGGATTGGACGACGACTCCGCAGCGGCAGGCGCGTGATGACGGGACGCGTCCCATGCCATGGTGAAAAGCCTTGTCCCCGCAACAAGGCAGGCTACCAGCAAAACGATAAACACGGTGTCCGGCAGCGCGCTGGAAACCGGCTCGATGATGTAGGACGCCGCATTGATGGAGAGATGGAGCACCACGGGATAGCGAAGGTCCCGCGTTTTCCAATAGACCCAACCCATTGCCAAGCCCAGTAAAAACGCATAGGTGCTCTGGACAATGTTGAGGTGCAGCAGGCCAAACGCGGCTGCTTGCAAGCCGTTGGCAATCCAGAACATGCTATCGCTGATAGGCGTATAGGACGCAGGGCCGCGGTAGCCGCTCACTGCGCGCAGGGCGTACTCGAGCATGACGCCGCGGCACACGATCTCCTCGCCCACCGCCGCCAAGACCGTTACGGAAAGCACGCTCAGCAGGGAGAAGTCGCTTGATCCGGCACCGGCGGAATCCATGAGCTCGGTGTACTCGTCCATAACATCTGGAAACAGCGGCAAGAAGAGCGTGAGCGCCAGACCCAAGATGAACTGGAGGCCCACGCCAAGCAGCGCCAAGCCGGCAACGGATCCCAAACGGCGCCCGAGCGGAGGAAGCGTTTCCGTGCGGGGAACAAGGGTGCTTCGCGCAATATGGCGCCACCAGGGCCACATCGCCACGATTCGCACCACCTGGGTGAGGATGACTATTGGGGTAAGGCTATCGATCATCGCGTCCGCTTGCGCTTGGGGCAGCACGCCCGCTTGGGCAGCGAGCTCTATGAGCAGCATGCCGATCGCAGAAAAGACGATTTGGATCATCATGTCGGTCGCCACGACGCCCACCAGAGACAGCACCCATCTCCAACGATGCGGACGTTGGGGCTGCTCGACGGGGGCTGGCGACGATGGAGGCACCTGTGCCGGTAGCGGAGGCTCGTCCACCCGGCGCGGGGGCTCCCCCACTGTGCGCGAGGGCTCTCCCTCTAAGGATGCAGGCTCTCCTGCGAAGACCTCCGCCGACGAAACTGGCGCTGGATCCGGGGGCTCCTTCGCCGGGATAGGCCCGCCAAGGCCGTTGTTGAGATCTTGAGTCATGTGCGCTCCCGTCAGACAAATTGCCTGTACAGGTTATTCCCCATCTAAGACAGAGGATTTCACGGAAGCAGGCGGGGCCCCGAGCACTCCAGCGGGAGAGATGTCGAAGGGAAAGGTGCCGCACCTGTTGAAAGCGGCGATGAACATTCGTATTGCGTTTGAAGGCGTTGTCCCCACTTGCTGGGTCGCAGCCGCGAAGGCCGCCTTCTCTTCAGGCAAGACCTTCGCGACGACCGGGGTCATGTGCTCTGCCATGGTTGGTCCTAACAGATATGACACTAGTACGTTTGCGCGCGCGAGCGGCTGGGCAAAAAGCGCGCGCTGAGTGTGATTCTGGTGCGTTGGTATTACTTAGTATTACTTAGTTATACCCCGTTTCAAAGACTATACCAGATGCCTGCTTCGAGGGCAACGAACGGGAGGGTCTATTTGAAAGTGAGGGCGAAAATGAAAGGTTTGGATGGTCGCAGCACGAGGCGGAAGGCCCTTGGAATAGGTCGTGCCGCCTTGGGTTGGTCAATGAGGGCCACGAAGCGGGGATCGTCTGGCTTATACATAGACCAAAAGGCTCGATTTAGCGACTTCTATAGCGCGGCGACGCCCCAACGAGCCCCGACGCCATGCGGCGCCATATAGCGCTGATTATTTTTGCGACATAATTCTAATATACGTCCCTTAGAAGACAGATGATGTAGCGCTCGTAGAAAGGCCAGCAGGCCTTCTTGGCCTTTCGGAGCCCGGCGCCACCCACCTCGCGGCCCTCATTGACCATCCCGAAAAGGTACGACTTTTAAGACTGAAAATCAGCTGTATAAAACGATAGATTTCGACACATGGATTGCATATTGAGACATAGGCGCAAAAAAGGCGGGCCCGGTAAAGGACCCGCCTTGAGATAAGAACAAGCTATGTTGGCGCTGCTTTCGGCCTGGCGCCTATGCGCGGCCGGCGCGACCGCCGCGGTCTCCCGGACGACGGCTGCCGCCGCGATTGTTGGCGCGGGGCGCGGAATGGCCGCCGCGTGAACCGTAATTCCCCCGGTTATCGCGTCCGCCGGCG
>DBEWRE010000021.1:0-81279 GCA_048207125.1 Collinsella sp. | reverse complement strand
TTGCTAGGACAGGACGCTCGATTGTGAGACGGTGGATGTATCGAAACAGCTTTTCGATAGGAGGCGAAGCGATGGACAAGGGATTTGGGGAGCGTTTGGCCGCCCTGCGGCAGGGCAGGGGACACAGCCAGGAACAGGTTGCCATGCGGTTGGGTGTGACTCGTCAGGCAATCTCTCGTTGGGAGCGCGGTGAGTCGATTCCGGATATCGACAATCTCGTAAGCCTTGCAGGGGTCTACCGGACTTCTGTGGACGAGCTTCTTGGCGTGCGCCACGCTACGGAAGGTTCGGACGCAGCGATCGAAAAGGAGCCTTCGGGTATTATTCTGCAAAGAAACACGCTTGTTGTTATCGCTTGCATCGTTTTGTTGCTGGCAGGTGCATTGTTTGCCTTGATGTATAAGCCAACGCGGTTCGGGTTTATGCGCGGCGAGATCGTTAGCGTAGTTCACCCCGCTGCGGGCTATACGTCAAACGAGCTTGTCGTTAAGAACGAGTCTGGGGTGTGGGGCGAAACGGTGTATCTTGTCTTCACGCCGGGGGAGAACACCCGCGTGACGGAGCAGGGCGAGAATGCCGATGTGCAGAGCCTGCGCGTGGGCGATGTGGTCGATGTCCGCTTTGAGGTTGCGACCAAGGATGTTGACAACCCATATGAGCTACCGGCGCTCATCCAGCCAGATACCATCGAGGTGGTTGAGAGCCCCGTACATCCGGCGGGGACTAAAATGACGCCCAGCGTGTGAGGACCGCGCGCCGCGGGTACAACGTATAGCAAACGAGTTTGGGGCGAGGGCGGCTGCTGCGTTCTCGCCCCGTTCCTTATATGAAGGTGCTGATGATTGGTGGTCGATGCTATGGAGCGCTTTACCGTTGATGGCGTGACTCTTGTAGGGTCTCGCGATACCGATATCGCCTTTGGTTTCACCGAGCGCACGGGTGGGGTTTCCAAGCCTCCGTATGCCTCGCTTAACTTGGGAAGCCATGTTGGAGATGACCTTGAAGCAGTACAGCATAATAGGCTTTTAGCCCTGCGTGCGCTGGGAGTTGAAAACCTTTACAATGCCCTGATAATTCCCAACCAAGTTCATGGTGATGACGTGGTGGCGGTGCGGAATTCTGATGCAGGCTATCTCGAGAGTATTCGCGAGCGGGTTGCGCAGGGCGCGGACGCCATCGTATGCACCGCTCGGCAAGTTCCTGTCATGCTCTGCTTCGCAGATTGCGTACCGGTTATTCTGACCTGCGGAAATAATGGCTTTGCCGTGGTTCATTCCGGTTGGAAGGGTACCTACGCCCGCATCTCTGCCAAGGCGGCGCGCGTGCTGTGCGAGGAGACGGGCACCGACCCATCCGCTATTTCTGCGTTTATTGGCCCTCATATTCAAGGAGACGAATATCAGGTGTCTGATGACCTGATGCATAAGTTCTCTTTACAATTTGATACCATTGCAGAAACCGCATCGCGGCTTTTGGATTTGTCCGCGTGCATACGTCAGTCGCTCGAAGAAATTGGAGTTCCTCCGTGCGCAATTCACGACTTGCGGCTCTCGACCGTGCGTCTCAACGACCGGTTCTTCTCGTACCGGGTAGAGAACGGCACCTGTGGTCGCCACGCCGCCATAGCCGTGGCCCTCTAGCGAGCATCGCTATCGGGGCCCTCACCCTAGCAACAGCTCTATCAATCTCCGCATGCTCTTCGGGGGCCTCGGATGGCCAGATCACGGTGGCGGGTTCGACCACCTGCTTGCCCATCGCCGAGGTCGCTGCTGAAGCCTACACCGAGCAGACGGGGGTCAGCGTCCTCGTTTCCGGTCTGGGATCCAGCGCCGGCATCGAGGCCGTCTCCAATGGCACGGCGGAGATCGCGACCTCTTCGCGCGGTCTTAACGAAGAAGAGCAAAAGCTGGGCCTTACTACCATCCCGGTCGCGCACGACGGCATCGCCGTCATCGTGAACCCGGACAACCCCGTCCAGAACCTCTCGACCGAGCAGCTTCGCGACATCTATGCGGGCAAGATCACCAACTGGTCGGAGGTGGGCGGCGAGGACCTCGCTATCCAGCTCGTCAACCGCGACGAGGCATCGGGCACCCGCGAGGCGTTCAAGTCCATCATCATGGACGGCGAGCCCTTCGACCGCCGCGCCGCCGTGCTTTCCGGCACCGGCCAGGTGCGCGACGTCGTCAGCCGCACCCGCGGCGCCATCGGCTACATCTCAATGGGCTTCGTGGAGTCCAAGTACGCCGAGACCCAGGTTCGCGCCATCAACGTGAACCACGTCGAGCCTATCGAGGCGACGGTCGCCAGCGGCGGCTATCCCATCTCTCGCGACCTGTACTTCTTCACCAAGGGCGAGCCCACGGATGAGGCGCAGGGCTATATCGACTACGTTTTGTCCGATGGCATGGACGAGCAGATTCGAGAGGCCGGTTTCATACCCGCCGGCAAGGGTTCCGAAGCAGGGGAGGAGTAGCACATGAGCGACACCGCTTCCAACGTCCAAGAGACGACCCAGTCGCGCAAGCGCGACCTGGCCCTGGTATCCCGCAGTACCTATCTTAAAGAAAAGGGACTGCAGTACCTGTTCTTCGGCTGCGCCTTCCTCGCCGTCGTCACCGTTCTTTTGATCTTCGCGTTCACCATGATGCAGGCCGCCCCGGTCTTTACGGATATCGGCCTTGCAAACTTCTTCAGCTTCACCTGGGCGCCTACCGAGGGCAACTACGGTATCCTGTCGCTTCTCGCGGGCTCCGGTCTGGTCACCATCGGCGCGCTGGTGTTGGGCGTGCCCCTGGGCGTGGGTACCGCCGTCTACCTTACCGAGATCGCGACCGACCGCGTTCGCGCCCTCATCAGCCCCGCCGTCGACCTGCTGGCGGGTATCCCGTCGATCATCTACGGATTCTTCGGCATGGTCATCATCCGCCCGGTGGTGGCCGAGCTTACCGGAGGCATGGGCTTCGGTGCGCTCACCGCGTGGTTCGTGCTGGCGATCATGATCGTTCCCACCATCACCACGCTCACTATCGACGCGCTCAACTCCATCCCCATGGGCATCCGCGAGGCTTCCTACGCCATGGGCGCAACCAAGTGGCAGACTATCTACAAGGTAGTCATTCCCGCTGCGCGCTTCGGCATCGTCGACGCGGTGGTCCTGGGCATGGGCCGCGCTATCGGCGAGACCATGGCCGTCCTCATGGTGGTGGGCAACGCCCCGGTCATCCCGGAATCAATCTCAAGCCCCGTATCCACCCTCACCAGCCAGATCGCGCTCGACATGAGCTACTCGTCCGGCCTGCACCGCACCGCCCTGTTCGGCATGGGCGTGGTGCTCTTCATCATCTCCGCCGCGCTGGTCGGCATCGTCCGCGTTCTCTCCAAGATGAGGAAGGAGGGGTAGGCGATGGATCAGGATACTTCCGCCTCCACGGAGCAGCTCAGCTCCTCGCAGCGCATCAAGCGCGCCCTTTCCCACGGTAAGCAGGGCCGTATCTCCAAGAACACCTCCAACAAGGTGATGCTGGGCGTGTTCCGACTGGCCGCTGCCATCACCACGCTGGTTCTGGTCGCCATCATCGCCTATGTTGTGGTAAACGGCATCCCGCATATCTCGCTTGACTTCATCTTCGGCTGGCCCCACGGCGTCAACGCAGAAGGCGGCATCTGGCCCACCATCGTCTCGACCGTCTACGTGACGGCGCTGGCCATGCTCATCTGCACGCCCATCGCCGTATTGGCAGCCGTCTACCTGGCCGAGTACGCCAAGCAGGGCAAGCTCGTCAACACCATTCGCTATGCCGCCGACACGCTGGCCTCCGTTCCCTCGATCGTTATGGGCCTGTTTGGCTACGCGCTCTTCGTCGAGGCAATGGGCTTGGGGCTCTCGATGCTCTCCGCCGCGCTCGCGTTGGCGCTGCTCATGTTGCCCATCGTCATGCGTACCACCGAGGAGGCCATCCGTTCGGTTCCCCGCTACATCCGCTGGGGCGCTTACGGCCTGGGCGCCACCAAGTGGCAGGTCGTCTCCAAGATCGTGTTGCCCTCCGCTTTCGGCCGCATCGCCACGGGTATCGTTTTGGGCATCGGCCGCGCCATCGGCGAGACCGCCGTGGTGCTCTACACTATGGGCCAGGCAATCAACATGCCCATCAGCCCGCTTGATTCCGGTCGCCCCATGACCGTGCACCTGTACCTTCTGGCCAACGACGGCATCAACATGAATGCCGCTTACGGTACGGCGTTGCTGTTGATGGTCATCATTCTCGCGTTCAACCTCTTCGCCCGCCATCTGTCGCGCAAGAGCAAGTAAGGAGCTTATCCCGTGTCCGTATACCAGTCCGCACCCGCCGCAACCGAGAGCGCTCTGATCGCCCAGAACTTCGATTTCTGGTACGGTGACTTCCATGCTCTCACCGACGTCAACCTCAATATCGCCAAAAACAAGATCACCGCGTTCATCGGTCCGTCCGGATGCGGCAAGTCGACCTTCCTGCGCTGCATGAACCGCATGAACGATCTTATCGAGGGCACCCGCATCGAGGGTACCATGACGCTGGACGGATCTGACATTTACGCCGAGGGCGTCGATCCGGTCGATTTGCGCCGCCGCGTGGGCATGATCTTTCAGCAGCCCAACCCCTTCCCTAAATCCATCTACGAGAACGTCGCTTTTGGCCCTCGACTGCAGGGCGTGACTAGCAAAAGCGACCTCGACGACATAGTCGAAGAGTCCCTGAAGCGCGCCAACCTCTGGAAAGAGGTATCCAATCAGCTCTCTAAGGACGGCTTGGCGCTCTCCGGCGGACAGCAGCAACGACTGTGTATCGCCCGCGTGCTGGCGGTTCAGCCGGACGTGCTCTTGATGGACGAGCCCTGCTCAGCCATCGATCCCACCTCCGTTCAGAAGGTCGAGGACCTGATGGCCGAGCTCGCGCCCGAGATGACCATCATCATCGTTACGCACAACATGCAGCAGGCCGCTCGTATCTCCGATTACACCGCGTTCTTCTTGCAGGAAGTTGCCGGAGAGCCTGCTACACTGATTGAGTATGGTCAGACCGACGCTATCTTCACTAGTCCGATGGATAAGCGCACGGAGGACTATATCACCGGTCGATTCGGCTGATTGGACAGCCGACCGGTCCCTATCGGTTGCGGGTTTGTATTCGCCCGCGCTCGTCTGATTGGAGCCAAGAATGCGCAAACTGTTTTCCCGTCAGCTAGTCGAGGCGCGCCACGAGATGCTCTCCATCTTCGAGGCAGTCGACCTCACGCTTCACGACGCTATCTCGGCGTTCGTCCTCAACGACAAGAAGCTCGCGAACAAGGCTAAGAAGGCCACCTTGCAGATCGACGCCCGCTGCGCCAACCTTGAGGCAGTCTGCTATAACCTGATCGCCACGCAGTCGCCGGTCGCTTCGGACTTCCGCCTGCTGCAGACCATCATCTACGTGAACTTCAACCTCGCCCGCATGAGCGACCACGTCCGCTCCATCGCCCGCGGAGCCAAGCGCAAGGCCAATGCCGATCTCAAGATCCCCAACGAGCTGGTCGAGCTCATCGAGACCGAGGCCTCGCTTGTCTACCAGGTATTGGGCGCCACCGCCACGGCCCTGGTCAACAACGATCTGTCCGCCATGCGTTCGCTCATGGACCTGGACGAGCCGGTGCGCCAGGTGTACGAGGAGTTCTTCCGCGTGTACAACCACATCGTTTCCGTCGAAGAACCCGATGAGCACGCCTACGACGACCTTCGCCGTACCATCATGACGTCTCGCTACCTGGAGCGCATCTCCAGCGTCTCCGTCGAGATCGGCACCCGCCTGACCTTCCTGCTTACCGGCCAGCGCTGGAGCGCATCCGACATTCTTGAGGCCGATGAGGCCGAGCTCGAGAGCATGCGCATCCCGTCCGGCGAGGGGGTTATCCTGGAGCCTAGGAGCGATGCTCGCTACGTCGCGGACCTGCCTTTGGACGAGGTGGGCGCTCAGCTCGCCGCCCTTATTCGCAGCATCGATGCGGAGGACGAGGACGAGGAATAACCGCCTCTATTCCATTTTCTCTCTCAAGGCGCCTCGGGCTTCCGTCCGGGGCGCCTTTGTTTTGCGCATACCGTGTTACGAGATGCACTGCGCCACGGTTCGCGCTCTAAGGTGCGCTAGTATGTCCACAGTTCATAAATCGGCGAAGGTGGTCGTATGGATACAAGCTTGCAGGATCAACTGAGGCGTCGCCGCGAGGAGATTCTCTCCCGCATGGATGCGGCGTTGAGCAAGAGCGGCCGTTCGCTCGCTGACATAGAGCTCATCGCCGTGTCGAAAACGGTGGATGTCGACTGCGTCCGCGCCGCCATCGCCGCCGGCTACCGCTCCTTTGGTGAAAATCGCCCGCAGGAGCTCGTCCGTAAGATCGGCGGACTGGAACAGATGCGCGCTGGCGGCGACGATGTCCCCGCGGTTCGCTTCGATATGATCGGCAACCTGCAAACCAATAAGATCAACGCTGTCCTTGGGCGAGCCGACCTCGTCCACTCCATCAGCTCCCTTCATTTGGCCGAGGCGGTGTCCAACCGCGCTTCCAAGCGCATGGACGACGGCTTGCTCGATGCTCCCCAGCCGGTTTTGGTCGAGGTGAACGTGAGCGGGGAGGAGACTAAATCCGGTTTCTCCGTCGCGGAAGTTCGCGAGGCTGCGCCCATCCTGCAGTCTCTTTGTGGAATTCGCGTCTGCGGACTTATGACCATGGCGCCGAGAGGGGATAAGAACGTGGCTCGTGCGACGTTTGCGGGATTGCGCGAGTTGAGGGACGAGCTTTCCTCCGAGTATCCCGATCTTTGCTTGGACGAGCTCTCCTGCGGGATGAGCGAGGACTTCGAGATCGCGCTCGAGGAGGGTTCTACCATCGTTCGCCTTGGCAGGGTGGTGTTTGACCCCGCCTTTGCAGTAGAATAGGCTGGTCAGGCGTATTGGCTTGGCCTGCACCATTCACACATCAACCGCACGACGGGCAGAGAGGTAGGAAACGTGGGCTTCCTAGACGAACTCAAGAGCAAGCTCCCCTTTGGACAGGAACAGGGTGGCTATGGCCGCGATTCCTATGCACAGGGCGACGGCTACGACGATTACTATGACGATGGCGGCTCGGACGCCGGATACGGCGACGATTACGCATCCGGTGGTTACGGGTCCCCTGATCAGGGATACGGCGCTTACAGCGACCAGGACGGCGGCAACGGCATGCTGGGCCAGACCCGTCGCGGCGAGGCCGAGTCCGTGGCGGTCTACACCCGCAGCGGCCAGCTGGTGGGAGACGCCGACCGTCATGCGACTACGTTCAACCCTCCCACGCGCTCGCACGACGCCTATCGTCCCGGCGCCTACGACACCCCGTCGAGCTATGCCGAGACCCTGCGTTCCGTGCCATCTCCGGCGACTCCCGCCGCAAGCGCGACGGCAGACGACGCTGCGGCTCATCGCAACGCTGTCGTGAACGGTACCCCTCAGCTTCCCGCATACATTCTTCGTCCGGAGAGCTATGACGATATCGAGACGGTCGTTCGCCGCGTGCGCACCCGTCAGCCCGTCGCCCTGGTTTTCGCCGGCGTCCGCACCGAGGTTGCCAAGCGCGTGCTCGATTTCAGCTACGGCTTCGCTTGCGGTCTCGGGGCGTCAGTCAAGGAAGTCGCCGACCGCGTCTTCATCGTCCTGCCCCAGGGCTGCGAGGTCAAGGAGTCCGATCTTGCCAAGCTTCGCACCGAGGGCTATATAAAGACCAAGTAGGAGAGTCGTGACCCCGTATACCCTTGTTCAGATCGTTGATTCCCTGATCAATTTCTACAACATGCTGATCATCGTCTACTGCTTGTTGACGTGGATCCCCATGAATCCCAACGGATTGCTCGCGGACATCGGCGCCGTTCTCGACGGCATCGTAGGCCCGTATCTTAATTTCTTCAGGCGCATGATGCCTCCTTTGGGCGGTATCGACTTCTCGCCTGTTATTGCTGTTCTTGCGTTGACTCTTATCGAGCGCATTCTGATAGGTATAATCTTGTAGGAATGCATGGTCGCTGCTATATGCTGCGGCATTAACGGCATGGAAAGGATTTTTCGATGGCTATTACCCCTGCTGATATCCAGGCCCAGACGTTCTCTGAGGCAAAGCGCGGCTACGACCCCGCCGAAGTCGATGTCTTCTTGGAGAAGATCTCCTCCGAGGTCGACGCGATGCTCAACAAGATCGTTGATCTCAAGAATCGCCTGACCGCTTCCGAGCAGCAGCTCGCAGAGGCCCAGGCCCAGCTTGCTCAGGCTCAGGCCGTCCCCGCGCCCGCTCCTGCTCCCATGCCCGATTACACCGCTTCCGAGCGCCAGATCTCTGCTGCCCTTATCGCCGCGCAGCAGACTTCGGACGCCATCGTCGCGGAGGCTCAGGAGAATGCCGAGCGCATCCGCAACGAGGCTGACGCCAAGGCTCGCGAGGTCATTCGCCAGGCGCTCGCGGAGAAGCAGAGCGAGATCGAGGAAATCGATCGCCTGAAGGCTTCTCGCGAGGATTTCAAGAACGAGTACCTCAAGCTCATCCAGCACTTTATGGACGAGGCTCAGAATTCCTTCCCGTCCGACCTGCTCATGAGCACCCCCACTGGATCCGCAGCTTCTGCCGTTCCCGTCGAGCCCGTGGCTCCGGTTGCCGCTCCGCAGCCCATGCCCGTGGTCGATCCCTTTGCTCCGCTGGACAACTTCGGTGCAGACGACCTCGACTAGTCTTATAG
Organism: Collinsella sp.; assembly: GCA_048207125.1. Taxonomy (GTDB): domain Bacteria; phylum Actinomycetota; class Coriobacteriia; order Coriobacteriales; family Coriobacteriaceae; genus Collinsella. The sequence goes on along the minus strand of DBEWRE010000021.1, from coordinate 72,503 downwards.
CCCGCAAGCATAGCTTGACTAAAAAGGCCCCGCATGTGCGAGGCCTTTTTTACTGTGCACCGAGTGATTTAGCATTTTGAGACGACGGTCGGGGCTGTAGTCAGGCGGTATGCTGCCGAGGAGCGAGTGGAATCACGTTTACGGTTCCACAACGGGGTGCGCGGTGTGCTAGCCCTTGCGAGCGCTTGCGTGTACCAGAGCCTTTCCCAGGGTGTCGCAAGCAAGGCCCAACAGCACCCCTAGCAGAATGCCGCCTACGGCGCGCATGTCGCCGCCCGCCGCGAAAGTGGAGAACGAACCCATGAAGGCTCCGGGTACAAAGGCGAGCAGCTTGCTTCCGCCTGCGAAGCACATGAGGAAGGTCGTGGCAAAGGTCATGAAAAGGCTGAACGCTTGTCCGCCTACCAGCGTTCCAAGATTGAGCGAGAGCAGGGCGTAGGCTATGCCGCTCGCGACGCAGGCGAAGGTGGCGGGCAGGCTCTGAGCGCCCTTTCCCGGTGCGGCGAAGTACGCCGTGCATCCTGCAAAGCCCGCCCATCCGGGAATGCCCGCTATGGGTGCCAGGATCATCCAGATGGTGCAGAGCAGGGCGGTGGCGAAGGCGGGAAGCACGTTGGTTGATTTGAGCATGCTGGTCCTCACTGGTAGGGGGCGTTACTGGGCGTGGACGTTGAGGAAATCCTCTTTTGCGATGGTGCGCTCCGCGCGCTTCTCGGGCGAGGCGATTGCGTCCGCCGCGTAGCCCACGGTGAGCATATGGATAGGGTAGGCGTCCTGGGGCAGATCGAATTCGCTGATGGCGATTCTCGGGTCAAAGTGGCATACCCAGCAGGTCTGCAGGCCCAAATCGACTGCCTGCATCATCATCTGGTCGGTCACGATCGTCGAATCTATTTGAGCGGCGTTCATGGAATCATATTTGCGCGTCCAGGCGTCCTTCTCCTTGGCACAAACCAAAAGAACCACCGGTGCCCCAAAGACGCTGCCATCCTTGGCGAAGTGGTGCGCTGCCCTAGCGGCTTTCTCCTTAAGGGCGGGGGTGTCGCACACGATCACTCGGGTGGGATGGTTATTGCAGGCCGAGGGCGCCAAGCGACCCGCTTCGATAATCTCTGCGAGTTTCTCGTCTTCGATGGGGCGGTCTTGGTAGTCTCGGCAGGAATAGCGGCTAAGGGTGAGGTTGGAAAAGGCCATGGGCCCTCCTTTCGCGGCGGACGTGTAGTCGGGTTTGAATCGTCGAAAACCAACGAGTCCTATTGTACGCAAGCGCACCGGCATGCGGGTGCGTGCGTTGTGAGTCTTGCGATTCGATGCTGCGCTATCTAAGAAAAATGGCCCCGCTTGGCGGAGCCATGGATGATTCTAAGTTGCCCGGCAATCCGGTGGGGCGGCGAATCCTAGCTATTCTTCATAACGATGGATTCGACCGTATCTGCGACGAACTCGCAGGAGTCGGCGGCGAACTCGAGGAACATGTAGACGTCGCGCCAAGAGATGACGGTCAGCGGATCGAGATCGGTGGTGTGCAGGGTGCGCATAGCGTTGATGAACAGGTCGTCGCATTCGCTCTCGATGGTGTTGACGGTGATGACGTGCTCGCGCAGGCTCTTGGAGCGCTTGAACTGGGGGAACTCGAGAACCAGGTCGTGCATCTGCTCGCAGGCGCGCATGACCTTGGCGGACATCTCGAGCGCGTCGGGTCGCATCTCTTGGATGTTGGTGAAGTAGATGCGGTGGAGCACGCCTTCGATGCGGTCGATAACGACGTCGAGAGCGTTGGCAAGGGTCGAGATGTCCTCGCGCTCGATGGGGGTGATGAACGCGCTGATCAGCGCGTCGTTGACCTCGTGGACAACCTCGTCGGCGCTCTGCTCGATCTCGTGCATCTCCGCGACGGCGTCCTCGATCTTGGTCGGGTCGAAGTGGCGCATCACGTCGTCGAGTTTCTCCGCCGCCTTGCAGGCGAGTTCAGCTGCCTTGGCGAAGCTGTCGTAGTAGAATGCGTCGTTCTTTTTTGCCATGATGGCTCCTTTTTGTACCGCTTGATAGGGGTGCTACCTCGCCCGTGCGGGCGTTTCGTCTAGATTGATGCGTTTAGATGAAGAGCAAGAAGAGCTTTGCCATGAGGAAGCTGATGAGGCCGCAACCGGGGAATGTGAAGACCCAGGTGAGCAGCATGTCTTTGACAACGCCGAAGTTGATGGCAGAGAGTCGTTTGACCGCTCCGACGCCCATGATGGCGGTGGTCTTGACGTGGGTGGTGGAAACGGGGATACCGGTGAGGGTCGCCAGCAGCAGGCAGAGCGAGCTTGAGAGGTCGGCGGAGAAACCCTGGTACTTCTCGAGCTTCACCATATCCATGCCCACGGACTTGATGATCTTCTCGCCGCCCACGGAGGTGCCCACGCCCATGACGGTTGAGCACAGCAGCATGAGCCATACGGGGATGATCATGTTCTCGACGGAGGACTGGCCGTTGCAGAAGGCCACGCCCAGGAACAGTACTCCGATGAACTTCTGGCCGTCCTGTGCGCCGTGCATGAAGCTCATGCCGGCGGCTCCGGCGATCTGCGCCCAGCGGAAGAACGTGTTCGATTTGCGCCGGTCGGTGTTTGCGAAGAGGAGCGTAACGACCTTGCAGACGCCCCAGCCCGCGGCGAAGCCCAGTCCAAGCGAGAGGACCAGGCCGTAGAGGACTTTGACCCACTCGTTCATGTTGACGCCGTCCGCTCCTCCCAGGGCGATGGCTGCGCCGGTGAGGCCCGCGATAAGGCTGTGGCTCTCGCTGGTGGGGATGCCGAAGACGCTGGCGCCCACCGAGTAGACGACGATCGAGAAGAGCGCTGCGCACAGCGCGATGAGGGCGATCTGCGTGTTAGCGCCGAAATCGACCATGTTGGAGATGGTGGAGGCGACGCTGGCGTTGATGTGGGTCATGATGAAGACGCCGAGGAAGTTGAAGATGGCGCTCATGATGATCGCGGCCTTGGGAGGCAGGCAACGCGTAGTCACGCAGGTGGCGATCGCGTTGGGCGCGTCTGTCCAGCCGTTGACGAAAATTACGCCCAGCGTGAGGGCGACCGTCATTGCAAGTATTGGATTGGAAAAGACTTGCGAGATGAAATAGGAGAATGATACGTCCACTGAAACCACGTTCCTATCGTGCGGATGTCCCTCCGCACCCTACAAAGCACATAATAGGATAACACCTTACACAATATTAACGAGGTCTTAATACGGTTGTCGTTTGTAAGGACTCCGTAAGGGATTTCGAATTCTATAGCATAAAACAACTTGTGTAGCCTAGTTCTTCGGCCCATCGGGTCGCGAGTAAGGACGCCGGGAGCAGTCGGCATCAAGTGGCGAAATTGCTGAAGATGAAAAAGCAAAGCGGGCCGATAAGCCGGGTTCTGTCGTGGGCGATCATTTATCTTGCCTGCACGTCACCGTGCAGTTCCACGCACGCTACCCGAACGCGGGCCGGGCCGGCCCATGGCGCTCCTATTTGCGCTTGCTCCGGATGGGGTTTACCAAGCCGCCATGTTGCCACGACGCTGGTGGTCTCTTACACCACCGTTTCAGCTTTTCTCTCACCCGCACGAGGCGGGCAGCGGGAGTCTTCTTTTCTGCGGCACTTTCCGTCGGGTCGCCCCGCCTGGCCGTTAGCCAGCATCCTGCCCTGTGGAGCCCGGACTTTCCTCACATGCGAACATGTCGCACGCGCGATCGCCTGGCCCGCTTTGCGAGGGAGTATTGTAGCACGCGTCGCCCCTCGCCGAGCTCCCGCGAGCGCATCATCGAACGCTCCACATATATAATGGGTTGCTGAAAGAGATGGACCGCGCGCATCGAGGGCCGCGGGGACGTAAGGGGGGACCGTGGAGGACTACATCACCATGAGGGAGGGCGTCGAGGCGACTGGGGAGTATGTCGACCGTAAGAGCCGGTTTATCGCCCAGCTCGTCCATGTTGAGAGCGAAGAGGAGGCAAACGCCCATATCGCCGCGGTAAGGGCCCGTCACTACGATGCTCGCCACAACGTGCCGGCTTGGATCTTATTAGACGGGCGCGAGCGCCAAAGCGATGACGGCGAGCCCCAGCGCACCAGCGGCATGCCTACGCTGGAGGTGCTGCGCGGTTCCGGCCTTAAAAACGTCTGCTGCGTCACCACGCGCTATTTTGGCGGAACCCTTCTGGGGCCCGGTGGCCTGGTGCGGGCGTATACCGCCGCGGCGCAGGAAGCGATCGCCGCTGCCCGCGCCGCGGGTCAGCTGGTGGAGATGACCCGCGTGGTGTCCGTCGACGTCCGCGTGCCATATCCGCTTTACGACCAAGTGCAGCATCTGGCGGCAGGTTCCGGCTGCAAGATCGCGGGCACCGATTTTACGGATACCGTGATGCTGCACCTGGTATTCAAGGCGGGTGGGCAAGCGGCGTTTCTCGCCGCGCTTAGCGAGCTTATGGGCGGCCGTGAGGACGTGAGCGTCGGCGAAGAGCGTTTTGCTGAGTTTTAGAATTTCGGGGCCGCAGGGTTTTGAGCGAGGGGAGTAAAGGGCGCTACTGAGCGCTTACCTCGTGCGCGCCCTGCTCGACCAGGATATCGATGGCCAGGTCGATCGCGTCGTCGATGCAGCCCGGGCAGCTTCGCAGGGCTCCGGCGTCAGACCCAACGCCCTTGAGCTCGCGGCACACGGTCGAGCCGTTGGCGCTGGTAAAGCGGCCGCTCAACTCGCGGGAAAGCTTGTAGGTCTTGGCCTTGCTGCCAATCTGGTCGCGGCCGGTGCTTTCCACCTGGCTTAAGGCCATGACGGCTCCAGAGACGGCGCCGCAGGTCTCGGTCATTCCGCCCATGCCCGCGCCGAAGCCCTCTGCCAGCACAAAGGCGCCGTCTGCATCGAGATCTATGGCGGGGGCCATCGCGCAAACGACCGATTGCGCGCAGTTGTAGCCCCTCTCATGTAGGCGCGCGGCCTCCCTCTTGATCTCGGAGCGGTTCAAGAAGATTTCATCCTTGTTGATTGCCATGTTGAAGTCCTTCGCGAATCGAGTTGGGTATAACATTTTACTCGTATGCGCGTATAGAACGCGGCTGAAAGCCCGTGAAGAAGGAGCGAACAATGGCAGAACATATCGGAACCACGTGCGTCCAGGGTGGATACCGTCCCGGCGACGCGGAGCCCCGCCAGGTGCCCATCTACCAGTCCACCACGTGGAAGTACGACACCTCCGAGCACATGGGCAAGCTCTTCGACCTTGAAGAGGCTGGTTATTTCTACACTCGCCTGCAAAACCCCACCAACGACGCCGTCGCTGCGAAGATCTGCGAGCTCGAGGGCGGTACCGCCGCCATGCTGACCAGCTCTGGTCAGGCAGCGAACTTCTTCGCCATCTTCAATATCGCTGGCTGCGGCGACCACGTGGTGGCGAGCTCCGCCATCTACGGCGGCACCTACAACCTGCTCGCCCATACCATGCGCCGTATGGGACTCGAGTGCACCTTCGTCGCCCCTGATTGCACGGACGAGGAGCTGGAGGCGGCGTTCAGGCCCAACACCAAGGCCGTGTTTGGAGAGACCATCGCCAACCCTGCGCTCGCCGTCCTCGACATCGAGCGCTTCGCCGCCGCCGCGCATGCCCACGGCGTGCCGCTGATCGTCGACAACACGTTCCCCACGCCGGTGAACTGCCGTCCCATCGAGTGGGGCGCCAACATCGTGACCCACTCCACCACCAAATACATGGACGGACATGGCGCCGCGGTTGGCGGAGCGATCGTGGACGCGGGTACGTTCGATTGGAACGCGCACGCAGACAAGTTTCCGGGCCTTACCACGCCCGATGAGAGCTATCACGGCGTGGTCTACACCGAGCGCTTCGGTCTTGAGGGCGCCTTCATCACTAAGGCGACGGCCCAGCTCATGCGCGACTTTGGCTGCATCCAGTCTCCCCAGAACGCCTTCCTGCTCAACCTGGGCCTGGAGTCCCTGCACGTCCGCATGCCCCAGCACTGTAAGAACGGCCAGGCGGTGGCGGAGTTCTTGCAGCAGCACCCCAAGATCAGCTTTGTGCGCTACCCTGGACTTCCGGGCGACGCCTATCACGAGCTCGCCCAGAAGTATCTGCCCCAGGGCGGATGCGGCGTAGTCAGCTTTGGCTTCAACGGTGGTCGCACCGCCGCCGAGCAGTTTATGAAGAGTCTGCGCCTGGCGCAGATCGCCACGCACGTTGCCGACGCGCGCACCTGCTGCCTGCACCCGGCGAACGCGACGCATCGCCAGATGAACGATGAAGAGCTGGTCGCTTGCGGCATCACCCCGGATATGGTGCGCCTCTCCTGCGGCATCGAGTCGACCGAGGACCTTATCGCCGACATCGCCCAGGCGCTCGACACCATCTAAGGTCGCGGCATCCTCGCCCATATGGGCCATCGCGTACAAGCGCAAGTGAACGCACGCCCGCGCCGTCCGCCTAGAAGGACGGTGCGGGCTTTGTTTTTTGGGTAGGATGGTGGGCAGCGTTGGATCTCGCCCCTTGTTTGGAGGACATTTCCGTGAAGACCACCACCATCACCTATGCAAGCTATGACGGCGCCTCGTCCATTCGCGCATTGCTGTGGGAGCCGGACCACGATGCCGTCCCTTCTGGTCCGCGCGGCCTGGTGCAGCTTGTCCACGGCATGTCCGAGCACGTCGAGCGCTACGCGGGCTTTGCCGAGCATTTGTGCGGGCGAGGTTTTGCGGTGTGCGCCAACGACCATATCGGCCACGGCAAGACGGTGGCGAGTCCGGATGACCTTGGCCACATGCCGCTCGAGAAGGGCGAGGAGGTCCTGCTGCATGACGTGAACGCCCTGCGAGAGCTTGTTTTGGAACGCCTGCGCCGTGGCGACGGGTCGTCCGGCGACATCCCGTACATCATCTTCGGTCACTCGATGGGCAGCTTCATTACCCGTGTCTACCTCACGCGCTACGCCCTGGGTGTTCGCGCCGCGGTGATTTGCGGCACCGGTCAGCAGCCGCGTGCGCTTTCAGCTGCTGGTAAGGCCCTGACTCGCGGTATCGCCCGTTCGCGTGGCGAGCGCTATATCAGCGAGCTGGTCGACGGCATGGGCGCGGGTGCGTATGGCAAGGCGATCGAGGGTGCGCGGACGGACGTCGATTGGATCGCGACCGATCCTGAGGTTGTGGACGAGTATCGGCGCGACCCCTTGTGCGGACAGAAATTCACCGTGGGCGCCTACCACACGCTGTCGACCTTGGTTGCGGATGCGACCGATCCCAAGTTGGCCGCACGCGTTCCCCATGCGCTGCCCCTATTCTTCATCGCCGGCGCCGAGGACCCCGTGGGGGATTGCGGTGCGGGCGTCGAGCGCGCGGCCCAGATGTATCGCCGCGCCGGTATGGAGCGCGTCGATGTGAAGATATATCCCGGCGTCCGCCACGAGATCCTGAACGAGCCCATTAAGGAGCAGGTGTATGAGGATGTTTCCAGCTGGCTTGATGAGGTGATGGCTGGCGTCTAGCCCCTTCTGGCGAGCTCCCGCCATCGATCTTTGGCGATGACGGGAGCGCTAAATCGATCTCGATGATGTCGAGGGCTTCGGCGTACGGTGTCCAGCGCCGAAGTCTGAATGACGTCATACCTCCAGGTGCTCAGCAACCTGCGGTTTCTATTCGGTGTAACCACGTAATAAAAGACAATCAAAACCCTATGGACGGGCGGCTCGCTACTCCAGCGCGTTTTGATATCCGTCCAGCTTGCTCGTGCAATGCGGGCAGCGGGTGGCATCATGGTCTATTTCCTGCTTGCAATAGGGGCACAGGCGTGGCTTCGGCGCCGCTTCCTCGTCCTTTTCCGCGGCGAGGCCCGCCTTGAGTGCGGCTGCTTTCGCGGCAGCCTCTTTGATGTCGTTGAACTTGTTCAGGGCCTTCACGATGGCGAAAACCGCGGCGGCGGTGATGAGGAAATTGATCACCGCGGAGAGAAACGCGCCGAAATCGACGATGTTGCCGTTGAGATTGATGGCGAGGCCGGGAATTTCCGCCCCGCCCCCGGTGACAAAGGAGATGAGGGGCTGGATGATATTTGCCACCAGCGAATTGACGATGGTGGTGAACGCGCCGCCCACGATGACGCCGACGGCGAGGTCAACTACGCTTCCGCGGCTGATGAAGTCCTGGAACTCCTTGACGATTTTCTTGACTGCCATGGGCGCTGCCTCCTTCTTTCCTGCCGCTCCTTCGTCCCGCCGACCGTGCGGTCGAACCTGGGATGCGGGCGAGGGCGATTAGGTTCGATTATACAGGTCGCGGAATCTTCGTGCTCCGTATCGTCTGCCCTTGCCCCCTTTGGCGGAACCGTGTTACAACACTGACCGAAAAATGCAGGGTCGGGGCACGGGGTGCCGCGGCCCCGGCGTATCTACGCGGCCGCGGGAACGATAGCGCGGCGCATGGCGGTAGGCGTTCTTACCCGCCATTAGAGCGCGCGGCGCCATTTGTGAACAAGCGAGGTACGCATGAGCGAAGATCAGCGCATCCACGATGCCGTGGAGGGCAATACCCATGGCAAGAATAAATGGGCCATCCTGTTTACCGTTTTGATCATGACGTTTATGGCGACGCTCGACTCGAGCATCGTCAACGTTGCCCTTCCCGTTATGCAAAAGGAACTGGGCGTGGGGCTCGACCAGATACAGTGGGTCTCGTCCATATACCTCCTCACCACCTGCGCCGTATTGCTCGTCTTTGGAAGGCTGGGCGACATCTACGGCAAGGTCCGGTTCTTCCAGGTTGGCGTTGCCGTGTTCGCGTTGGGTTCGCTTTTGTGCGGCATGGCAACCACGCTTGAGTTCTTGGTCGTCGCCCGCGCCGTGCAGGGCATCGGGTGCGCCTCCGCCATGGCGAACAACATGGGCATCATCACCGAGTCGTTTCCGGCACGCGAGCGCGGTCGCGCTCTGGGGCTTCTTGCGAGCTTCGTCGCCCTGGGCATGATGTGCGGCCCCGTTCTGGGCGGATTCATCGTGAGCACGCTTCCCTGGGAGTTCATCTTTCTCATCAACGTGCCCGTAGGCGCGATCTCCTTGCTGGTGGGTTTCAAGACGCTGCCGTGCGTAAGGCCGCAGGCTGAAGGGCGCCGCCTCGACGTGCTCGGCTCGGCGCTTCTGGTCCCCGGTATGCTGCTCACGTTCGTGTCCGTCACCATGCTCGAGTCGGGTGCCAAGCCGTCGACCTTGCTCATGCTTGCGGCGGGCCTTGTGCTCATGGCCGCGTTCGTGTTCGTCGAGCGCCGGGTGGACGATCCCATCGTCCAGCTCTCCGTGTTTCGCGACCGCGCGTTCATGGTCAATATCGCCTGCCTGTTCATCAGCTTCGTCGCGATCGGCGTCTACGAGCTCATGACGCCGTTCTACCTGCAGGATGCGCGTGGATTCTCGCCCGATATGGCGGGCCTCATCTTCTGCGTCATCCCGCTTGCCAACGCCGTTGCGGGTCCCATCTCCGGCGCGGTGTCCGATCGCATCGGCTGCGAGCTTCCCACTTGCGTGGGCCTATTTGTGTTCTCTGCCGGATTGCTGCTGGTAGGCTATTTTGGGGTTGACACGGGGTTGCCGCATATTCTGGTCTGCCTGGGGCTCGCCTCGCTCGGTACGTCGATCTTCCAATCGCCGAACAACTCCCTTGTTATGGGCTCGCTGCCGCGCGAGGCGCTGGGGTTTGGCGGGAGCCTGGCGGCGCTTGCCCGCTACCTGGGCATGGCGATCGGCATCAGCGGCTCCACATCGCTTCTTTACAGCCAGATGAGCGTGGCCGCTGGTTATCGCGTTACTTCGTATGTTGCGGGAAGACCGGACATTTTCCTGTACGGATACCGTATAGTCTATGTAGTTACGGCGGCTCTGGTCGCCATTGGTTTCGCGACGACGCTTGTTCGCATGGTTCGTCGTCGCAGGTAGGCACCGGGCTAGGAGAGGGAAGGAAGCGCTGTAATGAAGGAGCTTGAAGATCGCATTCGCAGGGACGGCATCGTCAAGGCCGGGGGCGTGTTGAAAGTCGACGCGTTCCTCAACCACCAATGCGACACGGAGTTGTTCGACCACATGGGTGCCGAGTGGGCGCGCCTGTTCGCCGACGCCCCCATCAATAAGATCCTCACTATCGAGGCCAGCGGCATCGGCCTCGCGTGCATGGCTTCGCGCCACTTTGGCAACGCGCCGGTGGTCTTCGCTAAAAAGGCCCAGTCCATCAATCTGGACGGAGAGCAGTACTCCACCACCATCTATTCTTTCACCAAGCAGCGCGAGTTTCCCGTGATCGTGGGCAGGCGCTTTCTTTCCGCGGACGACCACGTCCTGATCCTCGATGACTTCTTGGCAAACGGCTGCGCGCTCGAGGGGCTTATCAGCATCTGCGAGTCCGCCGGCGCTACGGTCGAGGGTATTGGCATCGCCATCGAGAAGGGCTTCCAGTCAGGTGGCGACAAGCTGCGGCAGCGCGGTTACCACCTGGAGTCGCTGGCGCGTATCGTGTCCATGGACGATGAGACCGGCGAGATCGAGTTCGCCTAGCGGCGCCGGTATCGCAGGCTGTTTTGCGGGCTGATGATATGGACGAGGGGAAGCCGGAACACGAGGCGTTCGCCGCTTGGGCGCGCCAAGGATTGGAAGAGGTCGCGCGCGACTGCGAGGTGCAGGTCTTCCGCGCGACCGGTCCGGGCGGCCAGGGCGTGAACACCACGGATTCCGCCGTGCGCATGCGCCATGTTCCCTCGGGTATCACGGTGACGTCGCGCGAGAGCCGCAGCCAGTTCCAGAACAGGGCGAGCTGCCTGCGCAAGCTGCGGGCGGAGTTTGAACGGCGTTCTCGTCCCCCTAAAGAGAGAAAACCGCGCAAGCCCGGTAAAGCCGCCCGCGCGCGTCGCTTGGCGGATAAGCGCCATCGTGCGCAGACAAAGGAGCGCCGGCGCCGCCCCGGGATGGAGGAGTAGGCGTCGCGCTCGGGCGGGGCGTCAGGATCGAGGCGCCTCTTGGCCTTGCGGGGCCAGCACTGTAAGCGCCCCTGGAATCATGGTGATGGCGGCGCTGCGGGCGCGGATCTGCTCGCCGTCCGCCTGCAGGGGATAGTCCTCTCCCTCGAAAAGCAAGCGCACGCTTTGGGCGCGGCGCGCATGGACATGACGCGAGGCGAGATGCCGACCGTATTTAGCTTTCAGGAACACGGGGAGCGCGATGGCGCGCGGGATCTTTCCGTGCGCGTAGCAGATGTCGAACAGGCCATCGGAAGGGTCGGCGTCGGGGCAGATGCGAAAGCCGGACCCGTAAGTGGGGCCGATCTGGACGGCGGTTATGATGGATTCGATCTCCTGCCATGGCTCCTCTTCGAATTTGATGCGCAGGGGGAACCTCCTGTAGCCTATGCCGAACACGTTGAGTCCGCTGGCTAGATAAAGGGCGTCGCCGGTGAGGCCCGTCGATTTGCGGAGCTCGTAGGTGCCTATGGCGATGGCGGCGTCGAGGCCGCAGGAGAACGTCTGGACAAAGTACTCGGTTCCGCGGCCGGATTCGCCCACGTAGTCGATGCGCCCTGCATCCATGGTTAGCTTGCGCGCCTGTGAGAGCCAGCTCAAATCCGAGCCCATGCTCTCGTCCATGCCCAGTGTCCGCGCATAGTCGTTGCCCGATCCCACCGGAAGCACGCCCAGGCAGGGTCGCGAGTCGGGGTCAATAGCCATGAGTCCGCAGGCGGTTTCGTGGACCAGGCCGTCGCCGCCCAGTGCGAGCACCGTGTCGTAGCCCGCTGCCTGCGAGGCGATTTGCGTGGCGTGGCGCGGGCGGGTGGTGCGCACCACGTCGAACGCGTGGGCATCGTGCATGTACATGGCGAGGAACCGCTGCACCTGACGCGCCGCGGTGTCCGCAGCGCCCGATTGCGCGGTCGGGTTCACGATTATGAGCGTTTTTCCCAAGACGGTGCGGGTGTTCATCAGTCCTCCTGGGTGTCGTGTTCGGTGGCGGGGTCGTTGTCTACCTGCTCTCGGTGGCGCTGGATGGCCTCGTCGACCGTGAGCTGCGCATCGCCCGCGAGGGAGCGGCGCTTGGGGGTTACGATTCGCTGGGCGGGGTACACGCCTCGGTGCCCGGCAACCAGGTAGCTCACAAACGAGACGATGACGAAATATCCCGCCGCCCGTCCGCCGAAGAGGTCGATGCCCAGCATGATGGTGGTGATGGGAACGTTGAGGGCGGAGCCGAAGACGCCGATCATGCCCAGAGCGGCGGGGAACGAGGGATCGAGGCCCGCCGCCTGGCCAAGGACGCTTCCCATCGACGCGCCGATGCCGAAGAGCGGGGTGACCTCTCCTCCCTGATAGCCCGCGCCCAGCGTGAGCACGGTGTAGGCGAGCTTGGCGATGGGGTCGATGGGCGAGCAGGTCCCCTCGAACGCGGCGTCTACCATCCATTCCGAAAGGCCGCCGTAGCGCCATCCCCCAAAAAGCGCGTAGGCGCCCAGCAGCGTAAGGGACCCTGCGAGGGCGGCGGCGAGGTAGCTGTGGAAGCGATGGGCGTAGAAGCGCTTGATCGTGCGGATGCCGAACGAGAAGAGCCTGGCGACCAGGCCGAACGCGATGGCGGCGAGGACGACCAGAAGGACCGATCGCGGCGCCATGGTCGGGATGTTTCCTATGACGTGGATCGCGTGGCGGGTGCCCAGCATGCGGCTGACGGCGTCGCCGGTAAAGGACGCGATCAGGCAGTACAAACCCGAGCTGTAGTCGAGTTTGCCCACGTAGCACATTTCCATGCCGAAGAACGCCCCAGCAAGCGGCGTGCCGAAGACTCCGCCGAAGGCGGCGGAGATGCCGGAGAGCATAAGGTCGTGGTGATCCCGCTCGCCCAGCTTGAACGCGTGGCTCACGTTGCTGGCGATGGTGCCGCCAATTTGGACCGCCGTGCCCTCTCGGCCTGCGGAGCCGCCGGCGAGATGCGTCGCGACGGAGCAGAAGAAGGTGAGGAAGGCCATGCGGGCGTGGATGAGGCGCCCGGTGAGGGCACTGTCGATGACGAGGTTGTTTCCGCGCCCGGCCTGCAGCCCGCGGGTGCGATACAGCCAGGCCGTGGCGAGCAAGACCGCAGGAAGCAGGGCGAACAGGGCTCGGTGCCGTTCGCGGGCGTCGGTGACAAGGTCGAGCGAGGCCAGGAACGCCCAGGCGGCGGCGCCCATGGCGCATGAGACCAATAGCACCAGGGCGAGCAGCTTGCAGCTGGCGCGGATGTTCCTCGCGTTGCGGAGAGCATCGGCGGCGAGGAGCCGCTCGCCGTATGTGAGGGCGTTTCCAGCGCCCTCCAAGGGATTCTTGCTGTGGTTGGTTGCCATGGTGACGGGTCCTTGTTCTATCTTTGACGAGGTGCGGGCGCGGTTGCCTGGGCGCACCAAGGTCTTCGCATCCGGGCGCTTGGCACCCAGTATAGGTGTTTCCCTGTTACTTCGAGTTACACGCTTCGCGTTTGACGTCTATACTTCTCGAAGAATAGTAATGCTTGCATGCCGTGCGCGCGGCGCGAAAGGGGAGAGGCATGGCCGAGAACTTGATGGTATTGGAAGAGGCCCAGGCGATCATGCTGGAGCACGTCGCCCCCACGCCCGTTGTGGAGGTCCCGCTGCATCTGGCGGCGGGCCTGCCCGTTGCCAGGGACCTTGCGACCGATATCGACCTGTCGCCGTTCGCGAACAGCGCCATGGACGGCTATGCCGTGCGGGCGGACGACCTCGCCGTCGCATCGGCCGCCTCTCCTGTCGAGCTGTCCGTCATCGGCCACGAGGCGGCGGGCCATGTGTTCGCCGGCACGGTGGGACGGGGCTGCGCCGTGCGTATCATGACGGGGGCGCCCCTGCCCGCCGGCGCTGACGCCGTGGTGAAGTACGAGATAGTCGATGTCGTCGACGGCGATGGAAACGAGGGCTCGACTGTTCGATTCGGCGCTCCCGCCCGCGTGGGCGATAACGTGCGCGAGGCGGGGTTGGAAGCCCGGGCGGGCGATGCCGTGATGCATGCGGGCGAGGTACTCGCCCCGGCTGGTTGTGGCTTGCTGGCGTCCGCCGGCGTCATCGCGGTGCCCGTGCATCGCGCCCCGGTAGTGGGAGTGCTGTCAATCGGTACGGAGCTGGTCGCCCCCGGAGAGGTCCCGGGTCGCGGGCAGATTCGCGACGCCAATTCGAGCGCCCTCCTCGCCTCCGTTGTCGAGGCTGGCGGCGAGCCCAGGTTCTACGGCATCGCGGGGGACAGCGAGGACGAGATCGCGGGGATGATGCTCGCCGCGGCCTCGGAGTGCGATTTCGTCATCTCGAGCGGCGGGGCGTCCGCGGGCGATTACGACTACGTGACCCGCCTGGTAGAGCGCGAGGGCGAGGTGCTGTTCGACCGGGTGTCGATGCGACCGGGCAAGGCTATCACCTTCGGACTCATCCGCAATACTCCCTACCTGGGACTATCCGGTAACCCCGCTGCGGCGTGCGTCGGTTTCGAGATGCTCGCCCGCCCCGCTATCCGCAAGATGCGCGGCTACCGGTTCGCCCCTCGCCCCGTGCAGTACGCCCGCACCGCTCACGACGTCGCCAAGGGCCAGGCGAGGCGTTTCTACGATCGCGCGGTGCTCGCGCGCGACGAGGCGGGCGAATTGGTGGTCACCGCCGCCAAAAGCCAGAACTCCGCACTTCTTGGAACGCTGCAGAACGCCAACTGCCTGCTCATGGTTCCCGATGGAGACTCCGGCTACATCGCGGGCGACATGGTACCGTGCGTGCGCATCGATCTGCCCGAGGGAACCGTTCTGTAACGTATCCGCTTTCATTCGTCAGGAGGCGCCATGGATATCTCATTTGCCATCATCACCTGTTCCGACACGCGCGATATCGACCGCGACGAGGCGGGCGCAGCCCTTGAGGATGCGGTTCGAGGCGAGGGATGGAGGGTTGCCGACCATGTCGTGGTAGCAGATGAGTCGGACCTCATCGCCCGTGCCATCGTGCGCGCATGCGACGAGCAGGGGGCGGATATCGTCATCACGTGCGGTGGAACGGGTTTGTCGTTGCGCGATGTGACGCCGGAGGCGACCCGGTCGGTGTGCGACCGCGACGTTCCCGGCATCGCTGAGGCTATGAGGGCGTACTCCATGACAAAGACCCGTCGAGCCATGCTGTCCCGTGCCGTGTGCATGCAACGCGGCGGGCATCTTGTGGTCAATTTCCCGGGCTCCACCAAGGCGGCGCTCGAGTGCTGGGAGGGTATTTGCGACCAGCTTGAGCACGCGTGCAGGATGACCGCTGGAGGAGGCCACTAGCAACGGTGCTTGCAATTATTCTCAAATGAGTATAATGAAGGGGCTTCATCGTTTTTACCCTAACTCCTAGGAGGGCAATCCCATGTCCAAACTCACCATGCTGAGTCGTCGCGGCGCGCTTGCGCTGATCGCTTCGCTTGCTATCGCCGGATCCGTTGCGGGCTGCTCGGGCAACGCCGCCTCTCAGGGCAGCGTCGCCGGCTCCTCGTCCGCGCAGGGTGGCGAGAAAGTCGAGCTGCAGGTCTTTGCCGCCAATTCGCTTGAGAAGGCCCTGCCTGAGGTACAGAAGCTCTATATCGAGCAGACCGGAGTGACCTTTGCCGACACGCAGTTCAAGGCATCCGGCGACCTTGTGGAGCAGATGCGAGCCGGCGCGCAGGTTGATGCGCTCATCACGGCGTCCAAGGGCACCATGGACGATGCGGTCACCGGCGAACTGGTGGACGAGTCCACGCGTCGGGACATGTTTGTAAACGACCTGGTGATCGTTAAGGCTGAGGGCTCCGACCTCGCGATCTCCTCTATCGAGGACGTCGCCAACCTGGACGGCAAGATCGCTATTGGCGACGCGGCCACGGTTCCTGCCGGAAAGTACGCCAACCAGGCGCTTGCCTCGGTGGGCTTGTACACCAACCCCGAGGGCGCCGATGGCGAGTACGCCGCCTCGATCGCCGACAAGGTCGCGCTTGCCGACAAGGTTGGTACCGCCGCCAAGTACGTGTCCACGGGAGACTGCGTCGCGGGCTTTGTCTACAGTTCCGATATCTTCCGTTACGACGGCATCGAGGAGGCGTTCGTCTGCCCGGAGGATTCCCACAAGCCCATCGTCTATCCGGGCGCCGTGTCCTCGTCGAGCAAGAACGCCGAGGAGGCCGCTAAGTTCCTTGAATTCTGCCTCACCGACAAGGACGCGCAGAAGATCTGGGCCAAGTACGGGTTCGAGCTTTCGGAGTAGTTGCGCTCCGGATGCAGTCTGGTATGTAATGTTCATATGACCGCCAGGCGCGGGGCGGCCCTGCAACGGGGTCGCCCCGCTTTATGGTTTCCTCGAGGTGGGTGCGCGGCGGTCGCCGCGAGGTGGTTCTGGATAGATCTGAGCTGAGGGGGTGTCGCTTTGGGCGCATTGCGCGGTGGAACGTCGACTGGGCGCGCCGCATGGCTGCCGGCGGCGATCGCGATCATGGTGGCGGTGCTATTCGCTGCTTGGCCGACGACCGCGATGGGTCGCGATTCGCTTGGGCCGGCTGTCTCCTCCACGGAGACTGGCGTCGCTTTCGCCATAGACGGGTTCGAGCGGAACGCCAAGGGCACCGCCCGAGCTATGGACGGGCAGCCCGATGGGTATCGGTATCCGTTGGCGCCCTCGTCCAACGTCATCGTCGTGCGCACGCCGACGAGTGTGCTCGTGCACGTCGATGCGGAATCTGCCCGGGCTGCCGGCTTTGATTGCGAAGCTGGTAAGGACCGCGAGGCGTTGAAGCGCATGCTCTGCGAGCTCGATGCCGCGCATTCGATGGGCGGCGCCGTGTTGGATGACGTGGAGGACCCCTGGATCTTCATCGAGGAGCCGCAGTACGTGCAGGCGCCCTATCGCTACCGGTTCGGCGTCGCTGGCGAAGACGGCGACGTCTATGCGGTGGTCGACGCGGCCGATGCCGGCGGGGCGGTCGATATCGATTTGGGCGACGGCGCGCTATGGAGCGACGACGCGCGCTTGGTATCCTCCGATCAGGTAGCATTAGCGGCGGAGCCCACGTGGCTTGAGAGCATCGGGTCGTTTTTCGCCCGCATCGATTACCGACCCCTGTGGGTATCGATTAAGACTGCCGGCGTGGCGCTGGCGGTCTCGTTTGCGCTGGGTCTGTTCGCTGCATGGCGTACCATGGGAACCGCAGGCCGTATAAAGGGCGTTTTGGATTCCGTTTTCACCATCCCCATGGTGCTGCCGCCCACGGTTTGCGGCTTCCTGCTGCTTATGCTCTTTGGGCAGTCTACCGGCGTTGGCAGGTGGCTGATCGCTCACGGCGTCTCGCTGGTGTTCACGTGGCCCGCCGCGGTGATCTCTGCGATCGTGGTGTCCTTTCCCCTGGTATACCGCACCGCGCTGGGCGCCTTCGAGGCCCTGGATTCCCAGATGCTCGACGCCGCCCGCACGCTGGGCTGGTCCGAATGGCGCATCTTCCGCTCGCTCATGCTTCCTTTGGGGTGGCCGTCCATCGCCGCCGGCACGGTCCTGGCATTCGCCCGCGCCATGGGCGAGTTTGGGTGCACCCTGTTTTTCGCGGGAAATTACGCGGGCGTTACACAGACCATACCCATCGCCATCTATTTCGAATGGATGGGTGGAGACACGGACGTTGCGCTGTTCTGGGTGGTCGTGGTAATCGCGTTCAGCTTCCTCGTGATTCTTTTCATCAACCTGTACACGGCGCGCTCTCAGGCATATCGTAGCCGCGGTTACATAAAGGCTCGCGGTGCTGCCGGCATCCTGCGCACGGGCGCCGTGGCGAAGGGTTCTGGCCGTGCCGACTCGCCGGTTTGCGGCGCGGCCTTCTTGGACGATGACGAGGCCGCGGGCGGTGACGCGCTGCGAATCGACCGCGATGCCCTGCGCGCTATCGTGAATGCGGACGTTACGGTCGATGGACACGGCCCCTCGTCCGCGAAGCGCACCGGCAAGGGAGGCCGCTGATGTCCTTGGCGCTCGATATCAAGAAGGCGTACCCGGATTTCGCGCTCGATGTTCATTTGGAAGCGGGGGCCGAGCGCGTGGCGCTGCTGGGCGCCTCCGGTTGCGGTAAGAGCTGCACGTTGCGCTGCATCGCCGGCGTGGAGACGCCCGACGCGGGCCGCATAGAGGTGAACGGCGTGACGTTCTTTGACTCTGAGCGCGGCATTAACCTTTCGCCGCAGCAGCGCAAGTGCGCCCTGCTGTTCCAGAACTACCAGCTGTTCCCTAACTTGAGCGTGGCCGATAACGTGCTTGCCGGCGTGGAGGGGCGGCTTTCGCGAGCGCAGCGTGGCGAGCTCGCCCATCGCTACCTTTCGATTTTTGGCATGGCGGGATATGCGGACCGATATCCTGCCAGGCTCTCTGGCGGGCAGCAGCAGCGCGTCGCCTTGGCGCGCATGCTGGCTGCGCGCCCCGCGATCTACATGTTCGACGAGCCGTTCTCCGCTCTCGACTCGTTTCTTAAAAGCGCGCTGGAGCAGAACCTGCTGGACCTGTTCTCGGTCATCGATTCCACGGTGCTCTACGTGAGCCATGATATCGATGAGGCGTGTCGCCTGTGCGAGCGCATCTGCGTGCTGCATAACGGTCGCGCGGAGGAGGACGGAACGGTCGAGCAGGTTGTGCAGCGTCCCCAGACGCTCGCCGCGCTGCGCCTGACCGGTTGCAAGAACACAAGCCGTGCTCGCAAGGCGGGCGAGACGCTGGTCGAGGCCCTCGACTGGGGCATGACGTTCGACGTGGGCGCGCCGGTTGCCGACGACGTGGCCTACTTGGGCGTGCGCGCCAACTACTTCCATATAGACAATCGCGAGGCACCAGGCAAGAACAGCTACGAGCTGCGCGTGGCGCGGGTAAGCGATTCGCGGTTCGAGCGTCTTGTCCTTCTGGATCCCCCGCGGGCGGACGCTTCGAGCCGCCTCACATGGAAGGTGAACACGGTGGGCGCGGACCTTTCGTCTCTGCCGCGCGAGGGGGACCGCTTGCGCATGCATTTTGATGCGACCAAGATTTTAATGGTGAATAGATAGGGAACGGCGGACGATTTACCTGTTGGTTCATCGTCCGCCGTTTGCGTATGCGTGAGTGCTTTAGGTGCGCTTTAGATGCGTCTTGGGTGCGCTTTAAGCGAGCTGCGTGTTGATGAAGCGTGCCAGGATGGCCGCGACCTCTGCGCGCGTTGCGGTTGAGGTGGGGTTGAGCATGCCCGAGCCATTTCCCAGGATAAGGCCCTCTGCCACCGCCCACTGCATGGCGTCTGCAGCGAACTGCGAGGTGGAGCCGGCATCCGGATGGGCGGGTTTGACGCGAGCGGAGGTGTCGAGCCCCAGCATGTTCGCATAGCGCATGAGGAACACCGCGATCTGCTCACGGGTCACGGAGTCCTCGCCGCCAAAGACGGAGCCATCGCCGTAGCCCGCGACAATGCCGTTTGCGCTGCCCCATGCGGCACCGTTGGCAAACCAGTCGCTTTGCGAAACGTCTGTGAAGCCGGCTGCCGTCTGGTCCTGGCGCGCGTCTTCCAAGTTGGCGAGCATGCAGACGAACATGGCCCTGCTTGCCGCCGCGTTACCCTGGAACTGCAGTGCGCCCTGCGGCCCGGGTACGCCGTTGATGATGCCGCGGGCACTCGCGTAGCCTACAACCTCTTGTGCGAACCAGTCGGTTTCTTGTACGTCCTCGAACGTTTTGCCGCGGTCGACGATCTTGACGGTGGCGTCGTCCGCGATGGGGAAGGAGACGTGGTTGTTCGCGAGCGCGCTCTTGGAGATCACCTTCTCATGCCCGTTGGCGTCCACGAGCACGGCGACGGTACCTGCGGCGAGCTCGCTGTCCTGCGAGTCCAGGCTTACTTGCAGCGGTTTTACGGGCGCGGCGCCTGCGATGTCGATGGTTATCGCGGGCGCGTCCGCGCTGCTTGCGCCGGCGATCGCATGCTTGAGGGGCAGGGTGGCGCGACCGGTTTTGGCTACGCTTGCCGGAACGGTGGCGCTGATGGCGGTGGCGTCGCCGGCCTTGTCGAGCTCGGTGGTGGTGCTGATGCCATTGGGTGATGCGGTGGCGACGGTGGACGTGCCATCCTTATGTGTAGTGGTGGTCACCTTGTTGCCGGCAGCATCCGTCTCAACCTTGACGTTGTCTTGGTCGGGCTTGGGTTGCGGCTCCGGTTGCGGCTGCGGTTGGGGTTGCGGCTCGGGCTGGGGCTCCGGAAGCGGCTTTGCGGCAAGGCAGCGCTGGGCGCGGAAGAGCTTCTTCGCGGCGCTGTCCAGCAGGTCCTTTTGCTGCTCTGCGACCGCTTCGGTTTCATAGGTGTCCAAGCAGCTATCGAGCGCCGCCTTGGCCTCGTCGCGCGCGGCGGTGAATGCCTTCCAGCTCTCGTCCGTATAGGCGTCGCCATCGGTCACCGCGCCCGCCTCGTCCAAAACAGATGACAGCAGATTGGTCGAGACGGTCCAGTTGCTCATGACGGCAAGTCCCAGCGAAATCTTGTTATAGGAGGTCTCGCTTGCGACAAAGGTGCCCTTTGATCCCATGTTGATGTAGACGGTTTTGTCGCCTACGGTTGTGGAGATGGTCTTGGCCGTGCCCTCGCCTTGGATGGTGAAGATGCTGCCCGTGTCGCCCAGTACCAGGTTGTAAACGTTGTTCTTGCCTTCCGTGATGGCGAGCTTGCGCCCGTCCGCAACGCTGGCGATGGTACAGCCGTCGCCCGTGCGGTCGATCTTCCACGCCTGGTTTGCGATGGGGAACCTGCCGGAGGTGTCCGGCGTCACCGTGTTGTTGGAGATGGAGCTGCGCGGGCGATCCGGGGTGGCGCCGCCCGGCAGGTTGTACATGATGCGGCCGCCGTCTTCCTGTCCGTGGATAAGGTAGACACCGCGCTTGGGAAGCTGCGTTGCCAGCGTGTAGGGAGCCTTGTACGTAGCGTTGACCTCATGAGTACCCAGGCGGTCGGGGAGCACCGTGGCCTCCTGGCTGGATACGTAGATGTCCCAAGAAGTCTCAAGATGTGCCTTCGCACCATCCAGCTCAAAGGCGGCGATCACCTTGACGCGCGCCTTGCCCGCGTTTGAACCGATAAGGGTGGCGTGTGCGCCTGCGGCATCGATCTTCGCGGCGGGTGCACTGCCGGCGGTGTCGCTGCCACCCGGCTGCTCGACCGTCCAGGTGTACTCGACCGCATCTGCGCCGTCGACTGCGGCGGAAAGCTCGATTTCCTCGTCCACATCAAGCGCTTCGACCATGTTGGAGACCGCAAGGGCGGGCGTGGCGGCGCTGTAGCTCCAACCCTCGCCCAAAAGATCGAGCAACGAGAACTGGTTGAAGATCACGTCCTGCGTGCCGTCGTTTGCGGGCTCTTGTTGCTCGTAGACAATAGCCATCTTGTCGCCGGCTACCTGCGTGAGGCAGGAATAGAGAAAACGACCCGGGTACTTGATGTCATTGGCGTTGAGCCAGGTGACCTTGTTGGTGTCGGCATCGATGGAGCCAATGCGCACCGCGCCGTCGCGGCGGCCGCTTGTCTTGGGGTAGGACGCGGCGATAAGGTTGGACCATACGCGTCCCTGCGCATCTACCAGGCAGCCGTCGACGTTGATAAAGGACACCATGCAGTTGCTTGTGTACTGCAGCTCCGTGTCCAGGGTGTAGGCGCTCCAGCTCTGCCCGATGTCCAGGCTGTCTGCGTACGAGATTGCGCCCGCGCTGTTGCGCGAGTACATGCGCACCCCGCCACCGGGCAGGCGCACGGTCTGCGACTCGCTGGACTTGCCGCTACCGTTGAACTTGTTGGAACGCTCCCCGCGCTGCCAGGTGGCACCGCCGTCATCGGTCCAGATGGCGCTTGCGCTCTCGTTTCCGCCCTGCTTGCTCTCGTAGATTTGGAACATGATGCGCTCTGCGCCGTCTTTGAGCGGGATGACCAGTCCCCGCCCCGGACAGATTCCGGTGAAGGGCTGGTCGTCCTTTTGTTTGACGTTGAGGATGGACGGCTCGCCCCAGCTGATGCCGTCTTGCGTGGGCGTGCCCTTGACCAGCCAGATGTAGCAGGTTGGATATGCCTTCCACTCGCTTTGGGAGTAAAAGACGTTGGCATGGACATCCTTGTTGCTCTCATGTTGCTTGACTACGGTGGGAGACGCCACGCCGTCCTGCACGGTGTACAAATCGAAGTACGCGTCGATCCAAGAGCCGGTCAGCGCGCCGTCCTTGTCTTTGATGGGACGAAGCTCAATCCGCGCGCCGTCGATATCGAACGTCTGCTTTGCCGCGGCGTCGCAATAGTAGGTGTAGAGGTCTGCGTCCAGGCTCGCGATGGCGCCCGCCCTGCCACGGCTGATGAGGAAGTTGCCGTTCTCATCGAAACCGGTGCTTTCGCAGCTGGCTCCGCCGGTGCCCCATATGCCGGTTCCCGCCGGCCAGGCGTCGGCCATCATGTAGACGGTGCCGTCGCCGCTTTGGATAAATGTTGGGTCGATAAACGAGGCGCTGTTTTCCTTGCGGCCACCGTTTTGGCTGGGGTAGTCCACAAACTCGTTTACCAGCTGCCACTCCCAGGTCTTGCCGCCGTCTTTTGAGATGCTGACCAGTCCATCGAGGTTCTCTGGTGAGTCGCCGTACACGCCCCAGCGCGCGTCCGCTCCGGCAAGAAGCCAGCCGTTATCCAGGGTGATGATGGAGGGGATGCGATAGTGTTGGCTGTTACCGGTTTGGTTGGAGACAAAGGGCTGGTCTACCGTGGCGCCGCTCAGCGTGCGCGAGCTCACCGAGGGTAGGGGGGTTGCGGCGTTTGGCGCTTCCGCGGCGTTTGCAAGGGGGTTTGCGATCAGGGTCGCGGGGACGGCGGTGGTCGCGAGTCCGGCGGCGACGAGGGATGCCGCGGCGATTCGTCCAAACGAATTCAGTTCCATGTATCCATCCATTCTGCTATGTTCCGCGCGCGCAAACTTGTTGGCGGCGGTCGGCTTGTTGTTGCTGCGCATTAGTCAGCTGGTCAACGTAGTGTATGGATACAGGTGTTGCTTAAAAATAGCGAGAACGGTTACACAAGTGAGATAAGAGGACAAGTGGTATATAAAAATCGGTATGCGGCAAACGTGAATTGTTCGGCAACAAAGCTCGGGGAGGCTAGCGGGGCGAGATCCTATAGAGAATGGCTTTGGTTTTGCAGGGTTGCGTTTGCCAATGGACCGCGCATGCGTGGAAGCGGTCTCGGTTTCGTTGCGCGGTGTTCGAATCGAGCGAGGCCAAGGGATCGTATCTTCATCCAACAGGGCGTCCACATAAAAACAGGCCAGAGCTTTTAAGTACTCTGGCCTGCTAATCTGTCTGGAGCGGGCGACGGGAATCGAACCCGCGTCATCAGCTTGGAAGGCTGGGGTTCTACCATTGAACTACGCCCGCATATATGGTCGGGACGACAGGATTTGAACCTGCGACATCCTGCTCCCAAAGCAGGCGCGCTACCAAACTGCGCCACGTCCCGACGTCCACAAAGAGGCAGTATAGAGCTTTCGCATCGATAGGGCAAATCATTTTCTTGAATTCACAAACGTGAACAACGTGTTGCATCGCAGTTTCAACTTGATACAGCGCTAAAAAAGCCATGTACGTGCTTTATCATAATGCGCCGTATTGGTGAGGGCCGTTGCGCCCGTCCAGCACGAGCAAAAGGAGATACCATGAGCTATACCCAGCGTATTGTTGCGGAGTTGCACGAGCGCTACGCCGACCAGCCCGAGTTTATCCAGGCTGCCGACGAGGTCCTGACCTCGATCGCCCCTGCGGTCGATGCCAATCCCGCCTACGAGGAAGCCGGGCTTCTCGAGCGCTTGGTCGAGCCCGAGCGCATCGTCATGTTCCGAGTTCCCTGGGTCGACGACGCGGGCAAGTGCCATGTCAATCGCGGCTATCGCGTCGAGTTTAACTCCGCAATCGGTCCCTACAAGGGCGGTCTGCGATTTAACCCCACCGTCACTCTTGGCATGTTGAAGGTCCTGGGTTTTGAGCAGATCTTCAAGAACTCCCTCACAACGCTGCCCATGGGCGGCGGCAAGGGCGGCTCGGACTTCGACCCTAAGGGCAAGTCCAACAACGAGATCATGCGTTTCTGCCAGTCCTTCATGACCGAGCTCACCCGCCATATTGGTCCCAACACCGATGTTCCCGCCGGTGACCTGGGCGTCGGCGGCCGCGAGGTCGGCTATATGTTTGGCCAGTACAAGCGCCTCCGCAACGAGTGGACCGGCGTTCTCACCGGTAAGGGCCTGTCCTTCGGCGGATCCCTCGCGCGCACCGAGGCCACCGGTTACGGCCTCGCCTATTTCGTGGACGAATACCTTAAGTGCCATGATGATTCCTTCGAGGGCAAGACCGTCGTCGTGCACGGCTCCGGAAACGTCGCCATCTACGCCATCCAGAAAGTCTCCCAGCTGGGCGGCAAGGTCATAGCCGCTTCCGATACCAAGGGCTGGATCGAGGATCCCGAGGGCATTGACTATAAGGTGCTCGAGGATATCTATAACAAGAAGCGTTCCGGCAACGACCGCGGCGTGAGCCTCGCGATGTATGCCGACGCTCGTCCCTCCGCCACATGGCACGCCGAGGACGGCCGCGGCGTCTGGCAGCTTCCCTGCGACATCGCTCTGCCCTGCGCCCGCGAGAACACCCTGCTGCTCGAGGACGCCCAGGCCCTGGTCGCCAACGGCTGCAAGGTCGTGGGCGAGGGCGCCAACATGCCCACCACCACCGAGGCGACCAACTACCTGATCGAGAACGGCGTCGCCTTCATGCCCGGCAAGGCTGCGAACGCCGGCGGCGTTGCGACCTCCGGTCTCGAGATGGCGCAGAACGCCGAGCACCTTTCGTGGAGCTTCGAAGAGGTCGATAGCAAGCTCGAGGGCATCATGCGCGGCATCTACCATGCCTGTGACGACGCCGCGACCGAGTACGGCTTCGAGGGCAACTACATGGTCGGCGCCAATATCGCCGGTTTCAAGAAAGTCGCGGAGGCTATGATGGCCCAGGGCATCGTCTAAGCGATTCCCCAAGTGATTTTTCGCTGCTCAAGGCGTCCTCGGCTCATCGCCGGGGGCGCTTTTCTTTAAGGGTTCATTGCGGCGACCGGCATTTCGCTTGGCGTGGGCGTTTACAATCAAATGCATAGCGGGCGCTGGTGTCGGGACGCGCAGCATCGTCGCGACGGGTCCCCATGTATGGACGGTCCGTGTGCTGCGTCGATTACTCTTGCATGTTCATGGACCATATGGCCAATGCATCTGCTATCATACAAAAGTTGCTGTCATAAATGCGGGCGTGGCGGAATTGGTAGACGCGCTGGGTTTAGGTTCCAGTGGGATTCCCGTGAAGGTTCGAGTCCTTTCGCCCGCACCATCTGGCAACATCGGTTTTATCGTCAACTGGGTTTGATCGGCACCCCATCTAAGCCGATGGTATTTGAGGAGGAACGTTGAACATCTCTGCTTCTGACGTGAAGGACGCCAAGCTTACCGCTACTGTCACCATTCCCGCTGCCGACGTTGATGCCACCATCAAGAAGGCTTACAAGGCTGCTGCCAAGCAGTATCGTTTCCCGGGCTTCCGCCCCGGCAAGGCTCCTCGTCCCGTCATCGATAGCATGCTGGGCAGCGAGGCCGTTCTCGCCCAGGCCACCAACGAGCTGATCGGCTCCAACGAGGCCAACGTTCTCAACGAGCTCGACATCGTCCCCGTCAAGGAGGGCAGCTACGAGAACATCGAGCTCTGCCGCGACGGCGAGGATTACACCTACTCCGTCGAGTTCACCCTTCGCCCCTCCGTCGTCCTGACTTCCTATGACGCGGTCGAGATCGAGATGCCTCCTGCGGAGGTTACCGAGGCCGAGATCAACTCCCAGGTCGACATGCTCATGGGCTATCACGCCACGTTCGAGGACGTTGAGCGCGCCGTCGAGGCTTCCGACTACGTGACCATGGACGTCGAGAACGTCAAGAACGCCGAGGCTATCGCCGGCGAGGGCCGCATGTTCGCCATGGATTCCGAGTCCATGCCCGCCGAGTTCACCGAGGCAGTCCTCGGCATGAACGTCGGCGACGAGAAGGAGATCTCCTGGACCCCCGAGGGCGCCGAGGAGGCCACCATCAAGGTCACCCTCAAGTCCGTCAAGGAGCGCAAGGTTCCCGAGCTGACCGACGAGTTCGTCAAGGAGTCCTTCGGCTTCGACAATATCGACGCCATGCGCGACGCCATCAAGCTCGAGGTCGAGGCAGACAAGTCCTCCAAGCTCCCCGCGCTTAAGGAGAACCGCGTCGTCGCCAAGCTGGCCGAGCGCCTCGAGCTCGAGAAGGTTGACGAGGATTACGAGCAGTCCGTCTTCTCCGAGCTTGGCCAGAACTTCCTGCAGAACCTCTCTGCTCGCGGCATGACCCTGGACGCATGGCTGTCCGCAAACGGCCTGACCTCCGAGGCCTTTATTGCCGACCTGCATCACCAGGCCGATGACGTCGCTCGCGAGTCCCTCGCCCTCGACGCTCTGGCACGCGAGCTCAAGCTCGAGGTTACCGACGAGGATATCGACGAGGAGTTCAAGAGCGCCGGCGTTGCCGACGTCGAGGCTTCCAAGGCTGCTTTCGTCGCCGAGGGCCGCATGCCCGCCGTCCGCGATTCCATCCGTCGTTCCAAGGCCGTCGACTGGCTGGTCGAGACCGCTAAGGTTACCGAGGTCGACGAGTACGCCGAGCGTGCTGCCCAGTAGGGACGTCAACCGACTCGCACATCCTCTTCGAGGGTAGAGTAATATACCGGGTAACACCGGATCAGTTTCGTACGGTGCAACGACTCATAGCGCGCATGCGCGGTCGTGCACCGTACGTCTATGTAACGCTGAATGAAAGGAGAGGGCATGGTTTCACGCATCGACTCCGCGCTCGTTCCGTACGTCATCGAGCAAACCCCCCGCGGCGAGCGCAGCTACGATATCTATTCGCGCCTGCTCAACGACCGCATCATCTTCCTTGGGGAAGAGATCAATTCCGTGACCGCTAACCTGGTCATCGCGCAGCTGCTCCATCTTGAGAGCCAGGATGCCGAGAAAGACATCTCGCTGTACATCAACTCCCCTGGCGGCGAGGTCTATTCTGGTTTGGCAATCCTGGACACCATGAACTACATCAAGCCCCAGGTCTCCACCATCTGCGTCGGCATGGCCGCTTCCATGGCCGCGGTGCTGCTGGCAAGCGGTGCGAAGGGCAAGCGCTTTTGCCTGCCCAACTCCATCGTCATGATCCACCAGCCCAGTGGTGGCGCCCAGGGCCAGCAGACCGAGATCGAGATCGCCGCGCGAGAGATTCGCGAGACCCGCGCTACGCTCAACAAGATCCTGTCCGACGCCACCGGCCAGCCTTTCGAGAAGGTTCAGGCAGACACCGAGCGCGATAACTATATGCGCGCTCAGGCCGCGCTCGAATACGGTCTGGTCGACCGCATCGTTTCCTCCCGCATCGACGCTGCGAAAGAGAGCAATTAAGCATGCCTGCCGATAATCACGATACGCATGACCACGGCGTCGTCCGCTGCTCCTTCTGCGGAAAGACGCAAGACCAGGTTCGCAAGCTGGTAAAAGGTCCGTCTAACACGTTTATCTGCGACGAGTGCGTCGCTGCGTGCTCGGAGATCCTCGAGGAGTCCCTCGCCCAAGACTTCATGGCGGCGGCTTCCTATGGCATGCCCCCGATGCAGGACGGTCTGGGCGAGTTCGAGGTCGAGGAAGAGGACCTCTCCGCTTCGGAGGTCGCGTCCCGCTCGATTAAGCGCGTGCCCACGCCGCATGAGATCTATGACGAGCTTTCCCAGTATGTCATGGGTCAGGAGGACGCTAAGCGCGCCATGTCCGTGGCGGTCTACAACCATTATCGTCGCGTTCTCGAGGGTGCCAATGCGAAAGGGGAGTCCGATTCTCCCTCGCCGCTGGGCAAGCACTCCGGAGATACCGATGACCTCGAGGGCGTGGAGCTCGCCAAGAGCAATATCTTGCTCCTTGGTCCCACCGGTACCGGCAAGACCCTGCTGGCGCAGACGCTCGCTCGCATCCTCGAGGTGCCCTTTGCGATCGCCGACGCCACGGCTCTGACCGAGGCTGGCTACGTTGGCGAGGACGTCGAAAACATCCTGCTCAAGCTTATCAACGCTGCGGACGGCGACATCGACCGCGCGCAGATCGGCATCATCTACGTGGACGAGATCGACAAGATCGCCCGCAAGGCGGAGAACCTCTCCATCACGCGCGATGTGTCCGGCGAGGGCGTGCAGCAGGCGCTCTTGAAGATTCTCGAAGGCACCGTTGCCAGCGTTCCCCCTACCGGTGGGCGCAAACACCCCCAGCAGGAGCTTTTGCAGATCGACACCACCAATATCCTGTTCATCTGCGGCGGTGCCTTTGTTGGCCTGGACAAGATCGTCTCCGACCGCGTGGGCAACAAGGGCGTTGGCTTCAACTCAGAGATCGCCGGCCCCACCTCTGCCGATGAGAACGACCTGCTTCGCCAGGTGCTGCCGCAGGACCTCAACGCCTTCGGCATGATTCCTGAGTTCATCGGTCGTACGCCGGTCATCACCCAGACTCAGGCCTTGGACGAGGACGACCTGGTGCAGATCCTTACCGGTCCGCGCAACGCGATCACCAAGCAGTACCGTCGCATGTTCCAGCTGGAGGGCTGCGAGCTTGAGTTCGAGCCCGAAGCTCTGCATGAGATCGCTGCCAAGGCGCTTTCCCGCAAGACGGGAGCACGCGGCCTTCGCTCCATTTGCGAGGAGCTGCTGCAGCAGACCATGTTCGATCTGCCCAGCGAGCAAAACGTTGCCAAGGTGGTTGTCACCGCCGCGGCGGCCCGCGGTGAGGAGCAGCCCCGTCGCGTGCTCAGGCATGTCGACATCGACCTGGACTAACCCCTCTCTACCGTCGATTGAACTTGTTAACCGGCTCGCCATCGTGCGGGCCGGTTTTTTTTGATGGTCTTCTCTTAAGGGCGCGGAATGTGATGAGGGGATATGGCGGCTTTTTTGGCAGGGCGCACCGCGCGGCTTCGTGGCCCCATGCTCGTCCCAGCGTTTCAGTGTGCCCGCTGTCGTTCAAGAGCCGTTTGCGGCTGCCCTTCTTTCCGCCGTTGCCGTTCTTTCGATATATATCGCGTGGCTTTTGGTAGGGGACACCTGATGGGCGCATCCGGTGGCGCTGGAATTTCTCGAGTAAACGATTCGGAATGCCACGCTGTCCATTGCTGCACAATTCACGTAGAGATTGATGCCGCCTTAGGGTGGAATGTCTGCAGCTCATTTGCTGTGCTATCCTGTTAGGCGTTTACGCAAACTTCGACTCTTCGGGAGTATCGATATGGCAGAAGAGATGCCCAAGACATATGATCCCGCGGTCAACGAGCCCGCAATTCTTCAGAAGTGGCTTGATGGCGGCTATTATCGCCGCCGTCCCGGCGTGGGCGACTGCACCGTTACCATTCCGCCGCCCAACGTTACCGGCAAGCTTCATATGGGTCACGCTACCGACGATTCCATTCAGGACGCCATCATCCGTATGGCGCGCATGCGCGGCAAGTCCACGCGTTGGATCCTGGGTACCGACCACGCCGGCATCGCCACCCAGACCAAGGTCGATAAGAAGCTGAAGGAGGAGGGCGTCAGCCGCCTCGAGATCGGTCGTGAAAAGTTTATCGACGCCTGCTGGGATTGGACCCATGAGTACGGCGGCATTATCCAGGACCAGATCAAGCGCATGGGCTGCTCTATCGACTTCGAGGACGAGCACTTCACCATGGACGCGGATTACGCCGAGGCTGTGCGTAAGGTGTTCTGCGACTGGTACCATGACGGCTTGATCTATCGCGGCAAGCGCATCGTCAACTGGTGCCCCAGCTGCACCACCGCCATCTCCGACGACGAGGCCGAGTACAAGCAGGAGGAGGGCCACCTGTGGCACCTTCGCTACCCGCTGACCGAGCCCGTCAACGGCCAGGACTACATTGTGGTAGCCACCACTCGTCCCGAGACCATGCTGGGCGATACCGGCATCGCGGTCAGCCCCAAGGACCCCGATAAAGAGGCCTTTGTTGGCAAGACCGTCATGCTGCCCATCGTGGACCGCGAGATCCCCATCTTCTCCGATTGGCACGTCGATGCCGGCTTTGGTTCCGGCTTTGTCAAGGTCACTCCGGCGCATGACCCCAACGACTACGCTATGGGACAGGCTCATGATCTGCCGCAGATCAATATCTTTGACGAGCACGCGGTAGTAGTCGAGGGCTATGGCGAGTTCTCCGGTATGACGCGCGAGCAGTGCCGCGAGGCCGTTCTGGCTTGGTTTGAGGAGCACGGCCTGTTGGACCACGTTGAGGACCACGACCACTCCGTCATGCATTGCTATCGTTGCGACAACACGTTGGAGCCCTGGCTCTCCGAGCAGTGGTTCGTTGCCGTCGATAAGCTGAAGGAGCCCGCGCTCAAGGCCGTCGAGGACGGCAGGGTCACCTTCCATCCTGCGCGCTGGACTCAGACCTACACCACTTGGATGGAGAACCTCAAAGACTGGTGCATCTCCCGCCAGCTGTGGTGGGGCCACCGCATTCCGGTCTTCTACTGCGAGGATTGCGGCTGGGAAGACGCCTGCATGGAGGACGCGCACGTCTGCCCCAAGTGCGGCGGCACCCACGTGCATCAGGACGAGAACGTGCTGGACACCTGGTTCAGCTCCCAGCTGTGGACGTTCGCCACGCAGGGCTGGCCACAGAAGCCCGAGCTGCTCGAGGGCCATCATCCCACTACCGCGCTGGTGACCGCCCGCGACATCATCGCCCTGTGGGTTGCCCGCATGATCATGAGCTCGCTGTATTTCTTGGACGAGGTCCCGTTCCATGACGTGGTGATTTATCCCACTATCCTGGCTAAGGACGGTAGCCGCATGTCCAAATCCAAGGGCAACGGCGTCGACCCCATGGACCTCATCGGCATGTACGGCGCAGACGCCATGCGCTTCAACCTGCTCACCTTGTGCACCACCAACCAGGACGTCAAGTTCGATGCCAACATCGACAAGAAGACCAAGCAGCTGGTGGATAGCCCGCGTACCGAGCAGGCCCGCTCCTTCGTGACCAAGATCTGGAACGCCAGCCGCTTTTTGCTGATGAACATGGATGGCTACACGCCCGGCGCCCCGGTGGCGGAGACCGCCGCTGACGCTTGGATGTTCTCTCGTCTGGCCAAGGCGTCGCGCAGCGTCACCGAGGGCATCGAGCGGTACACGTTCGGCGAGATGGCCCGAGGCGTGCAGACGTTCTTCTGGAACGAGGTGTGCGACTGGTATATCGAGATTACCAAGGGTCGTTTGAACGACGAGTCCACCCGCCTGCAGGCCCAGCGCAACCTCATCTTTGTTCTTGACGCGTCGCTGCGCCTCATGCATCCCCTGATGCCGTTCGTCACGGAGGCGATCTGGGATACCATGCCCGCTAGCTGGCTCGACGTCGATCCCGAGACTGGTGAGACTAATCGCGCCGAGGCTCTGATCGTCGCTGCCTGGCCCGAGCCCGACGCGCTCGCCCAGTACGTGGACGAGGACGCCGAGCGCTCGTTCGAGCTGCTCCGCACCGTTGTCACCGCTGCTCGCTCTACCCGCGCCCGCTACCGTCTGAGCCCGCGCGAGGAGCTGGACTTGGTGGTCCGCGCCGGTGCGGCAGACGTCGATGCGCTCGAGGGCCTGCGCGGCACCATCGAGTCGCTCGCCCGCACCAGCAGCCTGGTGATGGGTGCCGACGTTGACAAGCCCGCTGCGAGCACCGCTATCGTCGAGGGCGGCGTCGAGGTATTCATCGTCCTTGAGGGCAAGGTCGACTTGTCCGCTGAGAAGGCCCGCATCGAGAAGGAGATCGCTTCTTCCGAGAAGGAACTCGCCGGTCTTGAGCGCATGCTTTCCAACGAGGGCTTCACCTCCAAGGCAGCTCCCGCTGTGGTCGAGGGCAAGCGCGCCCGCGCGGCAGAGCTCGCCGACGCATTGGTTGCCTTGAAGGAGCAGCTGGTCGATTTCTCTTAGTCCCAACGCTATTGGCTGGGTGCGTCCCGCGGTTGGATATCCGCTGCGGGGCGCACTTTTTTCGTTTTATCCGCCGTTCGCCCGGGTAACGCGCCGGGAGCTAGAAAGGGTGCTCGCGATGACCTATACATGCCCGTTTTCCATCGAGGAGCTGGCGTATGACGAGGCGGTGCGCATTGCGCACGACACGGGGAAGATCTCCGGCGACGCCGGACCGCTTCTGGAAACCGTGGTCGATATGCTGGACGAGCTCGAGCGCCCGGATTCGCACTTTGATTGCATCCAGATTGCGGGCACTAACGGCAAGACCTCTACATCGCGGTTCACCGCGTCGATTCTTGGGGGAGAGGGGCTGACGTGCGCCCTGTATACCTCGCCCGAACTCGTCCATATGGAAGAGCGAATGGAGGTGGCGGGTGCTCCCGTGACGACCTCTCAATTCGCTCACGGGGTTTCCGCTGCACGTGAAGCCGGACGTCGCGTGAACGTGCGCCGCGAGGCCGCGGGGCAACCTCGCTACACCATCACGCCATTTGACTTGCTAACGGTCGCCGCGATGGTTGTATTCGCCGAGGCGGGGGTGGACGCAGCGGTGCTCGAGGTGGGCATGGGCGGCAGGTGGGACGCGACTAGCGCTACCGACCCCGTCGCCGTCGCCGTGACCGGAATAGGTCTGGATCATATGAGGATTCTGGGCGACACTTTGGAAGAGATCGCAGCAGAAAAGGCAGCCGTCATCAAACCCGGGCGCATCACGGTGCTTGGCGAGGGCACGCATGAGCCGGGCGTATGGAAGGTCATGCAGGAGCGCTGCGATTCGTGCGGCGTGTCGCCCCTTGTCTCCTCGCATGAGACGCTCGAGGAGCCTGCGCGCCTGGGCGACCGCGTGCGGTTCGCCTGCGAGACTTCCAGGCGTCGCTATGAGGTGTCTATGCCAAAGCCCTCCTACCAGCCGCAAAACGCCGCTTGCGCCATCTACCTGTGCGAGGAGTATCTGGGACGAGAACTCGATCCCGCTGCACTGCAGCCCTCGCTCGCCTCATGTCCCACGCCCGGACGGTTCGATGTGCTGCGCGAACGTCCTTTGGTGTTGGTCGACGCTTGCCATAACCCGCAGAGCTGCGAGAACTTTGTCTCGGCGTTGGACGAGGTCGATCCGATTGTAGGGAATAGGCCCACGTTGCTGGTCGCCGCCCTGGCCGATAAGGACGTTGAGGGAATCGTGAACGTGCTGCTGCCGGCGTTTCCCGCCTTTGCCGTCACCCAGACGTCGAGCGACCGCGCGCTGCCGGTTGAAGATCTGGCGACGCTGGTGAAAGAAGAACTCGTGCGTTCGGGGCGCGAGGAAGCGTTGGTAGAGGTTTTCCCATGCGTTGGCGACGCGTTGGACGCGCTTGCCGCCGCGGGCAGGGATGTGGTCGCGGCGGGCACCATAACGCTTGCGGGTGAGGTGGCTGCCTGCCTTGATCGCTCGTAGCCGAGCGCTCGCCTTGACGGCTGGTGCGAATCCCCGATCGAATATTCAGAAAACGCGCCCTGTAGGTGAATGCCTGTGGGGCGCGTTCTTCTTGCGGGGTGGATTTAAAGTGAACGAGCGATCTGCTGCATGGCGGGTGCGGCGTATTCGAGGAAGTCACGGTAGCCGCAATAATCTCGGCGGTAGTAGGCAACGTTCAGGCGCTTGCAGTTCTTGTGGCACATGCGCTCGAAGGGACAGGTGCCGCATTGCGAGCAGTCGCGGCGCGGCTCGGCCAGAAAAGCCTTGAGCGCGTCGCAGGTCGCCATATCCTCCAGCGAATCCGTCTCGACGTTGCCGCAACGGTATTGGTCGAGCACGTAGAAGTCGCAAGGATAGACATCTCCGTTGCTCTCGACCACAAATTGCGGAGCGCATCGGCCCAGCATGCCGCATTGCTGCGGCGGAAAGCCGCGAAACAGCGGGATCACGTTATCGAAGAGCGTCACGCTCATGTAGTGGCCGCGGCGGAAATCCTCAGTCCACAGTCGGAAGAACGCTTTGTAAAACGATGCGAACGCCTCGGGGGTCAGCGAGAACTCGTCTCCCTCCTCATCGTCGAATCCCGGCAGGCAGGGGATAAACTGAACGTAGTCCAGATTGTGCCGGCGGTAGAACTTGTAGACCTTCTGGGGATGCTTTGCAAGTTGCGCGGTGAGCACCGTGAGGACGTTGAAGTCGACTTCAGCTGCTCGCAGGGCGTCGATGGCTCTTATGGCGCGGTCGTAGGTCCCCGTGCCCGTAGCGTCCGGTCGAAGCCAATCGTGCAGGTCGCGATAGCCGTCGAGCGACACGCCGACTAGGAAGTTGTGCTCGTGGAAGAATTTCGCCCACTCCTCGTCCACAAGGTACCCGTTGGTCTGCAGCGCGTAGCGAACGGTCTGCTTGTCGCGGTGGTCTGAGACGTAGCGGGTGAAGGAGCGGAAGAAGTCGAGGCCCGCCAGGGTGGGTTCGCCGCCCTGAAACGCGAAGGTGATCTCCGCATCGTCGCCCAGGCCGAGCGCGCGGTCTATAAGGGCGCGCATGGTTTGGGGCTGCATCACGCCGTGACTCTTGACCTCGCGATGAGCCGATACGTCTGCGTAGAAGCAGTAGCGGCAGCGCATGTTGCAAAGCGACGACGCGGGCTTGATGAGAAAACTTATGTGCTTCATGGTGTCCCTGTTATACGTGGTTGAAATCTAGTTGCATGTCCAGTATAGCCCTGAGCTCGCTGGGATAGAATCAACTGCATGGTCGCATTGCACTTGTCGCGACCGGCGATGGTTTCTTGTTTTTGTTCGGCTCGAGGCCTTATGGGTCCATGCGGTCGAGATGACACTGGAGGATGATATGGCAACCGTTGATGAGGCGCGCATCGCCCGTGTACTGCAGGCCCTTGGCGAGGGTCATCCCGGCTCACAGCTGCTGGTTACCGACCCTTGGTCCATTTACTACCTGACCGGCTTCTACGCGGAGATGGGGGAGCGCTTCTCGGGCTTGCTGCTCGCTGAGGGCGCGAGGCCCGTTATCTTCGATAACGCGTTGTTCCCCATCGATGAATACGATAACGCGGACGTCGTGCTCTTTAGCGATACGGACGACCTCGCATCGGTCTTGATGGAGCGCATCGATCCCGTTCGTCCCCTTGGTATCGATGATCAGATGCGATCCGGATTCCTTTTGCCGCTGCAAGATCGCCGGGCTGCCGCGTCGTTCTTCTCTGGGTCGTATGCCGTCGCGCGAACGAGGTCCATTAAGGACGATCGCGAGCGGCGGCTCATGCGCCGATCGAGCGAGATCAACGACCAGGTGATGGGCCGGCTTACCGCTTTGGTTCACGAGGGCGTGACGGAACAGGAGATCGCAGCTCAGCTACTCGGGCTGTACAAGGAACTGGGTTGCGACGGGTTCTCGTTCCCACCCATCGTGAGCTTTGGCGCCAACGCCGCCGATCCCCATCACGAGCCGGATGACACGGTGCTCGGAGATAACCAGGTGGTGCTCTTTGATATTGGAGGGCAGTACCGCGATTATTGCTCTGATATGACCCGCACCTTTTTCTGGGGCGAACCTGACGAGGAGTCCGCGCGCATCTACGACGTTGTTCGCCGTGCGAACGAGGCGGCAGAGGCGCTTGTGCGTCCCGGCGTGCGCTTCTGCGACATCGACCGCTGCGCGCGCGAGATCATCGAGCAGGCGGGTTACGGTTCCTATTTCACCCATCGCCTGGGCCACTCCATCGGTATGCAGGACCATGAGCCTGGGGATGTGTCCCTGTCGAATACGGCCGTTGTGGAGCCTGGAATGACGTTCTCCATCGAGCCGGGCATCTATTTGCCCGGGCGCACCGGCGTGCGCATAGAGGACTTGGTTCTGGTGCAAGAGGACGGTGCTGAGGTCCTCAACTCGTATTCGCACGAGCCGGTGAGACTGGACGCGTAGCCTGTCGACCAGGGCATGGCGATGCGGGCGTGGTTGCATGCCCCGCGGCTCTTGGACCCTGACGGCCGTGCGCCACATCGGTCTTTGGCGGAGTGGTCTCCTTGACGCGCTCGCTTCATCGGTCCGCCGGTCGCATCGATGAATGCGGGTATTTACTCAGTTGCAAACGGAACAGCCGGTTCGCTCTGATATCGCCTGGGGCGTTAGAGCGGACCGGCATTTTGCAAATAGGGCTTCGAAGCCTATCGGGAAGCCCGGTCGATATCGAGTGACGCCACCAGGTCGACGCCGGTATCGAGGATGTTCGGAATTATCACGTCGCCCATGCTAACCGGCGCGCTTGCCTGCGTGGCACGAAGAAGCTCCATCGCCTGCATGTGCAGCGATCGCGGAATGGCTTCCTTTGTGCGTACGGGGAGCAACGGCTGGTCGCCGCCGATGATGGGAACGGTAGATGCAAGGATGCGCATGGGGCAGGTGATCTCCTGCTCCGCGAACGCGGCGCCGCGCTGGCAGCGGTTGCCGTGGACCGATTCGATCTTCGGGGTCCCGGCGCTTATGTCGACGACGACGTCGAGCATACACTCCGATGGGCAGGTGGTGCAATGGAATTGCATGGTCTGCGTTGCTGCCATGGTTAACCGACCTCCTTCGCGGACTCGTCCGCATCCGCGACGGGCTCTACGCTGAACGTGATGGAGCCATGGGCTTGCCGCATCATCTTGGGGGTAAGCGGCATTGATTCCATGATGCTGGGCTTGAATGCGCGCGGCTTGCCCTCAAAGAGAACCTCGTCTCCGGAGGTCACCCTGATGCAAGCGCGATCGTGCGGCCTGCGCACGCGGAAGAAGACCTTCACGAGCTTATCCGTGTTCGATATCAGTTCGGGCAGCGCGTATCCCGCTATCCCTCCCGCCTCTACATGGAGGGGCTCGCCGTGCGCGTGGAGCGAGCGCGCGTCTCCCTCGTCCTCGACGGCGAGCTTCGCCCAGCTGGCCGCGGCGGCTCCCGCGCGCTCGGCTTCCGCCGTGGCGTTGTCTGCGAGATCATGGACGTGCAGGACGTTTCCGCAGGAGAAGATGCCCGGCACGGATGTCATGAGGTCCTGGGTTACGACGGCGCCGCGCGTACGGGGATCGAGCTCGACGCCCGCGGCGACCGAGATCTCGTTTTCCGGGATGAGGCCCACGGAGAGCAGCAGCGCATCGCAGGGGACGACGCGTTCGGTGCCGGGGATGGGGGAGAGGTTCTCGTCCACGCGCGATACCTCGACCGCCTCAAGCCTGTCGTGGCCGATGATGCGGGTGACGGTGGTAGAGAGATGCAGGGGGATGTTAAAGTCCTCGAGGCAGTTCTTGACGTTGCGGAACAGGCCGTTGGCATAAGGCATGAGCTCGTATACGCCCTCTACCTCAAAGCCTTCCAAGGCGAGTCGGCGCGCCATGATAAGGCCGATGTCGCCTGATCCCAGAATGACGAAGCGCTTTCCCGGGGCGAGGTTCTCGATGTTGATGTAGCGCTGCGCCAGGCCAGCGGTGAAGACGCCCGCGGGCCGGCTGCCGGGAATCTTGATCTCGGAGCGCGTGCGCTCGCGGCACCCCATGGCGAGGACGACGGACGGGGCGGTGAGCTCAACATAGCCCTTGGGGCTCATGCAGGATACGGTATGGAGAGCGCGCGGCGACCTCGCGGGCGCTCCTTCGCCGTCGCTTTCGTCGGCGTCGATCGAGAGCACCATGGTATCTGTAAGGACATCGATATCGGTCCGTTTCACCTGGTCGATAAGGCGCTGTGCGTATTCGGGGCCGGTCAGCTCCTCTTTAAAGTGCTCGAGGCCGAAGCCCGGGTGAATGCATTGGCGCAGGATGCCGCCCAGGTGCGCATCTCGTTCGATGATGGCGACGCGGGCGCCCGCCGCCTGGGCGGAGAGCGCGGCTCCCATTCCCGCGGGGCCGCCGCCAATGACCAGAACATCGTATCGAGAGAGGTTGAGTTCGCGGTCGCTCATGGTTAACGCACCTCCTTGACGGGGCCGTAGACAATGTTGGAGCCCTCGTCCTCCAATAAGACGTCGGCGGGGTCGCAGTTCAGCTCGCGGGCGAGGATGCGTACGACGCGGCTTTGGCAGAACCCGCTTTGGCACCTGCCCATTCCCGCGCGGCAGCGGCGCTTGACGCCCTCGACCGATACGGCGCCCGGTTCACGGTGTATGGCGGCGACGATCTCCGCCTCGGGCACGGTTTCGCAGCGGCACACCACGCGGCCCCAGGCGGGGTCGGCTTCGATGAGCTCGCGCTTGCGTTCGGATGAGGCGAGGTCGAAATCCTCTGGAATGGCCCGCAGGGGATTGTAGCCGGGCTTATCGACGAGCTCGATTCCCGCTTGGCGGACGAGCTCCTCGATGCGTTCGGCGACTGCGGGAGCGCTGGCGACGCCGGGGGATTGGATTCCGGCAGCTTGGAACAGGCGGGGCTGCAAGCTGGAGCGCTCGATGAGGAAATCGTTGAGGTCGCGAATGACGGCGCGCCCGCCCGCGAACGCGCGGACCAGCCGGCGCGTATCGAGGTCGGGGACCAGTTTGCGAGCTCCGGAAAGCAGCTCTTCCACGTCGGCAGCGTAGGTATCGTTGTCGCCCGACTCGCGAATCGCCGCCGTTGCGGTGATGACGGTGTTGCCATGTACCGTGCCGGTGACGATAACGCCCTTCGAGACCGGCGTGGGGATGGGGTAGAGCGGCATCAGCGGACGGGTCTCATGGTCCAAAACGGCGATGTTGCCCTGGCGCCACACGAGTTCGAACTGCTCCGCACCCGCCATACGCGAGATATCGGCGCATCCGTTGCCCGCGGCATTCACCAGATAGGAGGCCCTCAGTGCCCCTGAAGCGGTGTGAAGCACAAAACCGTCCTCGTCAGGATCGATCGAGGTGACCGCCGCTCCGCGCAGAAATTCCACGCCGTTGGCAGCGGCGTTCTCGGCTGCCGCTATGGCGACCTCGAAGGGGTCGACGTATCCTGTCGAGGGGCACCAAAGAGCGCATGTGGCCTCCTTGCTGGCGCGTGGTTCGCGCCGCCAGATCTCCTCGCCCTCGATGATGCGCATGTCCTCGACCCCGTTTGCCCTGCCGTTCTCAAGCAGCTTCTCAAGATGCGCGCGGTCGTTTGGGGAGAAGCCCAGCACCATGGACCCTGTTCGCTTGAAACCGAAGCCAAGCTCCTCTGCCCACCGCCCGTACAGCGCGCAACCGCGGGCGTTGACGCTCGCCTTGACGGTGCCCGCCGCGGGGTCGTACCCGGCGTGAACGAGTCCGCCGTTCGCCTTCGTCGAGCCAAGGGCTATGTCGTTTCCCGCCTCCACGCATGCGATCTTGAGGTCGTAGCGGGATAGCTGGCGCGCGATCGCGCATCCCGTGATGCCGGCGCCCACGATGACGATATCGTAGCGATTCACCCTGATCTCACGTCCTTTTATCTGTCAGGTGTTCATGTTTCCATTGCATATGGTAGCCCTGCCGGCGGGGTGTCGCACATGATATAGACGAAGCGTCAAT
Organism: Collinsella sp.; assembly: GCA_048207125.1. Classification (GTDB taxonomy): domain Bacteria; phylum Actinomycetota; class Coriobacteriia; order Coriobacteriales; family Coriobacteriaceae; genus Collinsella. Next base: position 32,850 of record DBEWRE010000021.1, on the reverse strand, counting down.
AAGCGTCCGCGAACGGCTGGCGCAGGCAAGGCGGGGCATCGATGGCAGCGTTCGCGCGGCGTGCCCGCACTTCACCGAGCAGGCTATGGCGGCGGACGAACGCGCTCCGGCTCAGAGCGGTCTTGCAGCAATCAAAATGCATGGATAATAGACGAACCCCCCGTATGCGGTATACAATGCCAAAGACCATGTCGCCGCCGACGCGGCGTACTAGATAGGAAGGTAGCGCATCGCTATGTCGAAGTATATCCAGGAGCTCATGTCCCCGCAGCTGATGATGGCGATCTATCTGTTCGTCGGCTTCATCGTTGCCCTGTACGTGCTCTCCGTCGTCTACGTGTTCATCGATGCGAAGCGCCGCGGGGTCAAAGCGTTCTGGGCATGGGGGCTCGTCGCGCTCATTCCGCTGGTCGGCCTTATCGCTTATATCGTCCTGCGCCCCAACTCCTATGCGTCCGATCGCGAGGAGCAGGAGCTCGACGTAGCCATTCGCGAGCACCAGCTTGCCCAGTACGGCGCATGCCCCAAGTGCGGCACCACCATTGAGAAGGACTTCATCGTTTGCCCCGTGTGCAACACGCAGGTTCGCAACGTCTGTCCTTCGTGCCACAAGCCGCTCGACGCGCATTGGAAAGTATGCCCTTACTGCCGAACTCACATCCAATAGGCGCGCTAGCCCCGGTATTGCCGGCGTGATACGCGTGCCCAAGCACCCGTCTTCCGATTCTGTGGATGGCGGGTGTTTTGCGGTATCGATTCGCTGGAAGTTGGTATAAGGCGAAGCATTTATAATCTGGTACTAAGCCCATCTACAAGAGGGAGATCTACATGAAGGCACTGTATAACGACGGTTCCGTCGCAGAGGTCGCGGACGAGGACGTCGTCCACGTCATCCGCCACTCCGCCGCCCACATCATGGCTCAGGCGATCAAGCGCCTGTATCCCGAGGCCGACTTCGCGTACGGCCCGGCAACCGATAACGGCTTCTATTACGACGTCGACCTCGGTGACAAGAAGATCAGCGAGGACGATTTGCCCGCCATCGAGGCCGAGATGAGGAAGATCGTCAAGGAGAACCTCAAGTTCAGCACCTTCGAGCTTCCCCGCGAGGAGGCCGTCGCTCTGATGGAGGAGCGCGACGAGAAGTACAAGGTGGAGCACATCGGCGATTTGGACGATGACGCCCGCATCACCTTCTACCAGCAGGGCGACTACATCGACATGTGCGTGGGCCCGCACCTCACCTACACCAAGGCGCTCAAGGCCTTCACGCTCACCGGCGTTTCCGGCGCCTACTGGAAGGGCGATAAGAACAACAAGATGCTTACGCGCATCAACGGAACCGCTTTCGCCACCAAGGACGAGCTCGAAGAGCATCTGCGCCTGCTCGAGGAGGCGAAGAAGCGCGACCATCGCAAGATCGGCCGCGACATGGACCTGTTCATGATGCGCGACGAGGCCCCCGGCTTCCCGTTCTTCCTTCCCAACGGCATGATTCTCAAGAACGCTCTTCTCGACTACTGGCGCGAGATCCACACCGCAGCCGGCTACGTCGAGATCTCTACTCCGCAGATCATGAACAAGCAGCTGTGGAAGACCTCCGGTCATTGGGACCACTACAAGGACAATATGTACTCCACCGTCATTGACGACGAGGAGTATTGCATCAAGCCGATGAACTGCCCCGGCGGCGTTCTGGTCTACAGCTCCAAGCCGCACAGCTATCGCGAGCTCCCCATTCGCGCCGGCGAGATCGGATTGGTGCATCGCCACGAGCTCAAGGGCGCCCTGCACGGCCTGTTCCGCGTCCGTTGCTTCAACCAGGACGACGCTCACCTGTTCGTTACCCCCGAGCAGCTGACCGATGAGATCGTGGGCGTGGTGAACCTCATCACCTCCGTCTACGACAAGTTCGGCTTCACCTACCACCTGGAGCTTTCCACCCGCCCCGACGACTCCATGGGTTCGGACGAGGATTGGGAGGCCGCCGAGGCGGGTCTCAAGACCGCGCTCGAGCAGCTTGGTATGGACTACGTCATCAACGAGGGCGATGGTGCCTTCTACGGCCCCAAGATCGACTTCCACTTGGAGGACTCCCTGGGACGCACCTGGCAGTGCGGCACCGTTCAGCTGGACTTCCAGATGCCGCAGAACTTCGATCTCACCTATGTCGACGCCGATGGCGAGAAGAAGCGCCCCATCATGCTCCATCGCGTGTGCTTCGGTTCCATCGAGCGCTTCATCGGCATCTTGATCGAGCACTTCGAAGGCAAGTTCCCCACTTGGCTTGCACCGCTTCAGGTCAAGGTGCTGCCCGTTTCCGAGAAGAGCCGCGAGTACGCTCACACCGTCTGCGATCAGCTTACCGCAGCGGGCGTGCGCGCCAAGGTGGACGATCGCGACGAGAAGATCGGCTACAAGATTCGCGACGCCCGCAGCACCGACCGCGTTCCCTACATGCTCATCATCGGTGAGAAGGAGGTTGAGAACGGCAACATCTCCGTGCGCGACCGCAGCAACGAGACGGTCCAGCGCGAGCTTTCCGACTTCATCGCCGATATCAAGGCAGAGATCTCCGAGCGCCGTTAACGTTCTTGCATGGCAGGCATCGATAAGATCTGCCATTACATAACGCTTACATTGCCTCGCAGCCTTTTTGGTTGCGAGGCTTTCCTTTTGATGTAATAATTAATTCTCTTTTTTGAGAGGGGATTGCAATGGTTGGCCTCATGTCCGTCGAGGAGCGCTATGCGCACGCATGCTCCGCTCGCGCATCCTGGTTTATGCGCGCCGCGCATGCGCCCGAAGCGCTCTCCTTATCCGGGCTTGCTGATTGTTCGCGCTTGGTGGCGTGCGCCAACGATTTTCCCGTCGCGTTCTCCCGTGGCTTTGATTCGAGCGACGTCCGCCTTATCGATCAGCCCTGCGTGGACGAGTTCGTGCGAGCGGGGAAGAGCTCGAATTGCGAGGACGGCTCGCTCGTCTGGTTTGTGAACTCCATCGGCTGCCGGGGACTCAGGGTCGCTGACCTTCGCGCGCTTGCGGTGGCAGCTCGCGAAGAGCGGGCGCTTCTGGTCGTCGACAACACCGTTGCTTCGCTTTATGGCTGTCATGCCGTTTCGCTTGGTGCCCATGTGGTGCTCGAGGCGCTCGACCGTGTTGCCGCAGGGGCCCTTGGTTGCAAGATTGTCGCCGTCAGCGTTTCTTACGGTCAATTCAAGCGCGGCAGGTTGCGCCTGGATGATCCGGCGGCGAGGGCCGCTTTCGATCTTCTGAGTACACGGCTTTCCGTGGCCGAGGCTCGCGCCTCGCTCGTCCAAGACGCGTCGCTCGATGCGCTCGATCGGGGACTCGACACCCTCGACGCGCGAATGCAGCGCCATATGGATAATGCGCGCGCAGTCGCCGAGTACCTCGCAGCCCATCCAATTATTTCGCGAGTGAGCTATCCCGGCTTATCCTGCCACGTTGACAGGGGGGTCGCCTCCAACGTTCTCATGCATGGCGCTGGGCCGGCGATAGATTTCGAATTGCCGAAGGGCGCGACGGCTGGGGAGTTCGTTCGCATGCTCGGGCCGGCGTATCGATCCGCTCCCGCGGGGGGCGCTCGTACCAGGGCGTCAGCGCTTGATGGCGATACCGGTCAGCTTATCCGGCTTTTCGCTGGGACCGATGATGCGCTTGGAGTCGTGGACGATATAGATAGGGCTTTGCGCGCCTGCGCCTAGGCGTCCCGGTTTGCTGCATTATGCGTATACGTTCCGCGGCGTCATTGTCTGTGGATGTTTATTGGGGAGAATATCTTGAACGCGGAGATTATGGGGCCTTTGGTCGAGAGCATCGTTTTGGGCGTCGCCCTTGCAATGGATGCTATGGCGGTCACTTTGTCCAATACCCTGTGCGAGCCAGACATGCCGCTTTCCAAGAAAGTTGCCATGCCCATCGCGTTTGCCGTGTTCCAGGCCGCTATGCCGGTGGCGGGCTTTTTCGGCGGCACCTTGATCGCGCCTATCATCGAGGCGTATGCAGGGATCGTGTCGCTGGCCATTCTCGCTTTCGTCGGTGGAAAGATGATTGTCGAGGCGGTTCAGGAGCTGCGCGAACCGGAAGCCTGCTCGTCAGCCAAGCTTTCGTACACCACTATCTTCTTCGAGTCGATCGCAACGTCCATCGACGCATTCGTGGTCGGCGTCTCGCTCGCCGCGTCGGGTGCCAACATCGTGATGTATGGGCTCTCAATCGGCTTGACCACGCTCGCGTGCTGTTTCGCTGTCTTGATTATCGGGCGTCGTCTGGGGGAGAGGTTCGGCTCGCACGCCCAGATCGCCGGTGGAGTCGTATTGATCCTGATCGGCCTCAAGGCGTTTTTCGGATAGCGGCGTCTAACCGAACAGCTCAGGAGTCCGCTGCCTCAGAAGCTCGTCTACCTCGCTTTGCAGTGCGCGATAGGCTTCGACGGCTCGAGCGCCCTCCGGCGTAAGGCTCGAGCCCCGGGCTCCATCGCGCAGCAAGAGTTGGCAGCCCAGCTGCCCCTCCGCCTCCTTTACCAGTCGCCATGCTTTTGAATACGCCATGCCAAGCTCCTTGGCCGCCTTGTTGAGCGACCTGGTGCGCGAGACGCCATCCAGAAGCATGACGCAGCCATGGCTAAAGGTGCCGGGTAGCTCGGGGTTGTCCGAGTTGACCACTAGGCGCGCGGAGGCCCTCAATTTCATATGCGACCTGCTTTCATACATTGTCGATGCTTTGGCATATCGTGTAATAGTTTGGATACTTTGCATTGTAGCAGCACCGACTGCGTTACAATGAGCTGCAACCTATACGACATGCGGCATGCGAAGGAGTACCATGGCCACGTTTTTCCCAGGTGAGTCCCATACCTTTTCCGAGTACCTACTCGTCCCCGGTTATTCATCCTCTGAATGCGTGCCAACAAACGTCTCGCTCAAGACGCCCCTGACCCGCTTCAAGCGCGGCGAGGAGCCGGCGATCACTTTGAATATCCCGATGGTTTCCGCCATCATGCAGTCCGTCTCCGGTGTCGACATGGGCGTCGCCCTGGCAACCGAGGGCGGCATTTCCTTTATCTACGGCTCCCAGACCCCCGAGTCCGAGGCCGCGATGGTCAAGGCGGTCAAGGACCACAAGGCCGGCTTCGTCGAGTCCGACTCCACGCTGACTCCGGACATGACCATGGCCCAGGTCATCGAGCTCAAGGAGAAGACCGGTCACTCCACCATGCCCGTGACCGACGACGGCACCCCCCGCGGTAAGCTGCTCGGCATCGTGACCAGCCGCGACTACCGTCCCAGCCGCGACGATCATTCCAAGAAGGTCGTCGAGTTCATGACCCCGCGCTCCGAGCTCATCGTGGGCGACAAGGATATCACCCTTAAGGATGCCAACGACCTCATCTGGGATAAGAAGCTCAACGCGCTTCCCGTTGTGGACGAGAACGACCACCTGGTGGGCATCGTCTTCCGCAAGGATTACGACAGCCACAAGACCAATCCCAACGAGCTGCTCGATGCCAACAAGCGCTACATGGTTGGCGCCGGCATCAACACCCGCGACTACGCCGAGCGCGTGCCCCTGTTGGTCGAGGCCGGAGCCGACGTTTTGTGCATCGACTCCTCCGAGGGCTTCTCCGAGTGGCAGAAGCGCACCATCGAGTGGATCCGTGCCAACTACGGCGAGTCCGTTAAGGTTGGCGCCGGTAACGTTGTCGACGCCGAGGGCTTCCGCTTCCTGGCAGACTGCGGCGCCGACTTCATCAAGGTCGGTATCGGCGGCGGTTCCATCTGCATCACCCGCGAGACCAAGGGCATCGGCCGCGGCCAGGCCACCGCGCTGATCGACGTCTGCCGCGCTCGCGACGAGTACTTCGAGGAGACCGGCATCTACGTGCCCGTGTGCTCCGACGGCGGCATCGTTTACGACTACCACATGACGCTCGCGCTCGCCATGGGCGCCGACTTCATGATGCTGGGCCGCTACTTCGCCCGCTTTGACGAGTCGCCCACGTCTCGCGTCAACGTTAACGGCCAGTACATGAAGGAGTACTGGGGCGAGGGTTCCGCGCGTGCCCGCAACTGGCAGCGCTACGACCTGGGCGGCGCCCAGAAGCTCTCCTTCGTCGAGGGCGTCGACTCCTACGTTCCGTATGCTGGCTCGCTCAAGGACGGCGTCAACGGCACCCTGTACAAGGTGAAGTCCACCATGTGCAACTGCGGTGCGCTTTCCATCCCGGAGCTGCAGGAGAAGGCTCGCCTGACGCTTGTCTCCGCGACCTCCATCGTCGAGGGCGGCGCGCACGACGTCGTCGTTAAGGATTCCCAGCAGAGCGTGAGCTACCAGTAGGCTTGAAGGTTCGCGAATCGTAAACATTCGTTTCAAAGGCCTCGTCCGGACCGGGCGGGGCCTTTGTTTTTAAAAACAAGCTTGCTCTTTGCATCTTTGCCTTCATTTGACCTGCAATATTTTAGAGCTGCTGGTAAACTTACGAACATTACTGATTTGATTCCATCGATAGCGAGGAGCTTGCCATGTGCGATTGCTGCGAGCATAACCACGAGGGCCGTACGTCGGGGGATATCCCGGCATACAACGCCCAGGCAATAGAGGAGAAGTGGGTGAAGGCGTGGGAGGATCAGAATCTCTTCGCCGTTGACGCCGACCCCTCCAAGCCCAAGAAGTACGTCCTGGAGATGTTCCCGTATCCGTCGGGCGATCTGCATATGGGCCATGCGCGCAATTACACCATCGGCGACGCCATGGCGCGCCAGGCCCGCATGCGCGGTTTCGACGTGCTGCATCCCATCGGCTTCGACGCCTTTGGCCTGCCCGCGGAAAACGCCGCCATCAAGCACAACACCCAGGCAGCAGCTTGGACCTATAAGAACATGGACCAGGCGCTCGCCACCATGAAGCGCATGGGCTTCTCCTACGACATGGACCGCTTAGTCAAGACCTGCAGTCCCGATTATTACCGCTGGGGCCAGTGGATCTTCGAGAAGCTTTGGGAGCGCGGGCTGGTCTACCGCAAGAAAAATCCCGTCAACTGGTGCCCTAAGTGCGAGACGGTGCTCGCCAACGAGCAGGTGACCGAGGGCCGCTGCTGGCGTTGCGATTCCGAGGTTGAGAAGCGCGACCTCGAGCAGTGGTACATCAAGATCACAGCGTACGCCCAGGAGCTGCTCGACGATCTCGAGAAGCTCCCCGGCTGGCCGGAGCGCGTAAAGCAGATGCAGGCGAATTGGATCGGTCGCTCCGAAGGCGCAGAGGTCGACTTCACCCTTTGCGATGAGAACGGTGATCCCATCCCTGGTGACGAGGGAAAGATCACGGTCTTCACCACCCGCGCGGACACCCTGTTCGGCAACACCTTCTTCTTGCTCGCCCCGGAGTACAAGGGCTTGATGGAACTCGTCGAGGGCACCGAGTACGAGGAGGCCGTCCGCGAGGTCGTCGAGGGCGCCAAGCATATCTCCGCCGTCGAGCGCGCACAGGGCACGCTCGAGAAGCACGGTGCCTTCACTGGCCGCTATGTCATCAACCCGGTCTCCGGCGCCAAGGTACCGGTTTGGGTCGCCGACTACATCATCTCCGATTACGGCACCGGCGCCGTCATGGCCGTCCCCTGCGGCGACCAGCGCGACTTCGAGTTCGCAAAGAAATACGACCTGCCCATCGTGCCCATCATCCTCTCCGATGACGATCCTCTGTTCGATCAGCTCAAGGACGAGCAGGGCACGGTTGTCACCTCCGTTGATTGGGACGAGGCCCTCACGTGCGAAGGAACCTTGGTTCAGTCCGGCAAGTACACCGGCATGGTCGGCGGTAAGCACTCCGAGGGCGAGGCGGCCATCGTCGCCGATTTGGAGGCCGCCGGCACCGGACGCCGCTCCGTGCAGTATCGCCTGCGCGACTGGCTCATCTCTCGTCAGCGCTACTGGGGCAATCCTATTCCCGCCATACACTGCGAGCACTGCGGCATCGTCCCCGTTCCCGAAGACCAGCTGCCCGTGACGCTTCCCGAGAACCTCGACCTGGGTGCCGGCGAGACCCTTGCTGAATGCGGCGAGTTCTATGAGACCACCTGCCCGGTCTGCGGCGCGCCCGCTCGCCGCGAGACGGACACTATGGATACCTTTACATGCTCCAGCTGGTATTACCTGCGCTATACCGATCCGCACAATACCGAGCTGCCCTTCTCCAAGGAGGCGGCGAACCACTGGATGCCGGTCGATAACTACATCGGAGGCATCGAGCACGCGATCCTTCACCTGCTCTACAGCCGCTTCTTTACCAAGGCGCTTCGCGATATGGGCATGCTCGACGTGGACGAGCCGTTCACCAACTTGCTGTGCCAGGGTATGGTGAAGGACGAGAACGGCGACACCATGTCCAATTCCAAGGGCACCCTCGTTCCGCCTTCGAGCGTTATCGAGCCCTTCGGTGCCGATACCATGCGCCTCGCCATCCTGTTCATCGCCCCGCCCGAGAAGGACTTTGACTGGGATCCCAACGCGGTGGAAGGCGCCAACCGCTTCATCAAGCGCGCGTGGCGCATCGTTTGGCAGCTCTGCGAGACCGCCGGCGACCCGTCTGCTCTTGATAAGGCGAGCCTGGACGCCCCCGCGCTCGATCTGTACCGCGAGCGTCACCGCACGCTTGCCAAGTGCACTGACGATTTCGATCGCGGCCAGTTCAACACCGCCATCTCCGCGATGATGGAGCTTGTCAATGCTGCCAGCGCCTATATCAACGCAGTCGAGGCCGGATCTCGCGATGCCGCTCTGACCGCGCTGGTTGCCGAGGACATCGTTTCCGTACTCGCTCCGATTTGCCCGTTCGCCTGCGAGGAGCTGTGGCACGCCGCGCTCGGTCGCGATGGAAGCGTTTATACGGCCCCCTGGCCGCAGTTCGATGTCGCGGAGGCGGCTGCGGACGAGGTCGAGATCGCCGTCCAGGTTCTTGGCAAGATGCGTGCCCGCGTCATGGTCGCCGCCGGCGCCGATGCCGCCGCTATTCAAGCCGCTGCAGAAGCCGCGGTTGCTAAGTGGATCGACGGCAAGACGGTGGTAAAAGCGATCTGCGTGCCCGGCAAGTTGGTTAACCTCGTGGTCAAATAGGCTTCGACGGCGGTATGGATTGCGCTATCGCTCATGGAAACATTGTGTTGATGCGCTCTCCATTCATCCGCTTATTTCGACGAGTTCGCCGAATTTTTGCAAGCTGGGGCTATTCGTGGTAAGCTTGGCTGGTAATTGAAGCTGTTTCGTAAGAGGGAGTGGGGTTTCGGCCCCGCTTCCTTTCTTGTATGAGGAGGTGTTGCATGGTCAAGAGCAAGTTGGAGCAAGAGATCATCGACGCATTGGAGGCGGTCTCCCAGGACCACGGCATCGATGTCGTCGACGTCGAGATCGTCGGAGCCACCAAGGCGCCGTGCGTGCGCGTTCGTCTCGATAGGCTCGACGGCGAATCCATCTCGCTCGAGGATGTGACCGCGCAGAGCGCATGGGTCTCCGACTGCGTCGAGCAGCTCGACCCCATCGCCGGACCTTACACGCTCGAGGTTTCGAGCCCCGGTATGGCTCGTCCGCTGCGCCGTCCTTCTGATTTCGTTCGATTCGCGGGCGAGTCGGTCGAGCTCACCACAACGGCCATGCAGGGTCGCCGCAGCTACAAGGGCGTTATCGCCCAGGCGACCGAAACACAGGTTACCCTCGACCTGGAAGGCGAGGAGCCTGCCACCATCCCTTACGATGAAGTGAAGAAGTGCGTCTTGAAGCCGGTGTTCGACTTCAAGTCCAAGAAGGAGGAGAAGTAAATGGCATCCGATATGATGGACGCGCTGATGGCGCTGTGCCAGGAGAAGCACATCGACCAGCTCTACCTGATCGACCGCCTCGAGCAGTCGCTTGCCAAGAGCTATGCCGAGATCCTGCATCTCGATTGGGGCGCCAAGGTCACCATCGACCGCTCCAACGGCAAGATCTACGTCTACAAGCTCATCCCCATCGACGACTCCATGGATGAAGAGGGCAACTACACCGAGTGGGAGGAGATTGACGTCACCCCGCGCGACACCTCCCGTATCGCCGCCCAGCACGCCAAGGCCGAAATCAACGCTATCGTGCGCAACTCTGCCCGCGAGCAGATCTACGAGGAGTTCTCTGGTCGCATCGGCGACATCATCAACGGTACTGTGCTTCAGTCCACTCCGGACTTCACCATCGTTAAGATCCGCGAGGGCGTCGAGGCGGAGCTTCCGCACTTCGACCAGCGTCGCTACGAGAACGAGCGCAACGAGCGTCCCCAGGGCGAGCGCTATCTGCACAACCAGCGCCTCAAGGCCGTCATCATCGACGTTCGCGACCCCAACTCCACGCTCCAGCCCGTTCGTGGCGAGCACTCTCGTCCGCCCATCGTTGTCTCCCGCACCCATCCCGCGCTGATCAAGCGCCTCTTCGAGCTCGAGGTCCCCGAGATCTACGAGGGCACCGTCGAGGTCAAGTCCATCGCGCGCGAGCCCGGTATGCGTTCCAAGGTCGCCGTTCGCTCTCTGGATGACAGGCTGGATCCCGTGGGCGCCTGCGTGGGTCCCAAGGGCAGCCGCGTCCGCACCGTCGTTTCCGAGCTTCGCGGCGAGCGCGTCGACGTCATCCTGTGGGATGCGGACCCCGCCGTCTACGTTGCCAACGCCCTGTCTCCGGCAAAGGTTACGCGCGTTCTTATCGACGAGGAGAAGAATTACGCCGGCGTCATCGTCCCCGACGACCAGCTCTCGCTGGCAATCGGCAAGGAGGGCCAGAACGCCCGCCTCGCCGCGCGCCTTACGGGATGGCACATCGATATCAAGAACGAGACCCTTGCCGCCGATATTCTGAAGAATGTACCGATTCCCGCCGCTCCCACCGAGGATCTCATCTCCGAGGACGACGAGGACCTGGAGCCCGAGCGCTGCGCGTTCGTTGACGAGGACGGCGTGCGTTGCCGCAACCAGTCTCGTCCCGGTTCCCGCTTCTGCGGCGTTCATGAAGAGCTTGTAATGGGTGAGCCCGGCGCCGATATCATCGACGACGCCGACGACCTGATCTAACGCTGTCAAGCATTGCCCGTTTCGTATGTATGAGCACGCATGTGCTTGAGAGGTAGGTGAAAGGCGTATGGCGAAGGTTCGCGTATCAAGCCTTGCTAAAGAATTTGGAATGACTTCCAAGGAGCTGCTCGATCAGCTCGCAGAAATGAAGATCCCGGCGAAGTCCGCTTCGTCCGCACTTGAGGACGCATACGTCTCCATGGTTAAGAAGAAGCTGGCTCCCGTGCTGGAGGCCCGCTCCGCGGAGATCGAAGCCCAGAAGATAGCCGAGCAGGAGGCGGCTGCGGCCGAGGAGGCCGCTGCCAAGGCCGAGGCCGAGAAGGAGCGCATCGCTGCAGAGGCTCGTCGCGAGGAGGAGCGCCGCCTCTCCCTGGCTGCACAGGCAGCCGAGGAGGCCGCCCGTGCCGCAGCTGAGGAGGCCGCTCGCGAGGCCGCGCGCAAGGAGAAGGAGCGCATCGCCGCCGAGGAGCTCGAGGCAAAGCGCCGCGCCGTCCCGGCTTCCGACTCCGGCTCGCGATTCCGCTCGCTTCTCGACCAGATTGCCGCACAGGAGGCTGTTCTGAAAGAGAAGAAGGAAGAGGATGCAAAGAAGCAGGCCGCTTCCGCTTCCGAGCGACCTGCTCGCAAGGGTCGCGGGCAGCGCGGCGAGCGCCCCGAGCGCACCGAGCGCTCCGCTTCTTCCGGTGATGCCCCCGCGCATCGTCGCCGCAGCAGCGCCGCCCCCGCGGTTCCCGGCAACGTCGACTTCCCGTCGCCTGACAAGGCGGGCAAGGGCAAGAAGCGCAAGGGTTCTGCTCATGTCGAAGAGGATCGCTACGCGCGTATGGCCCGTGAGGCGGAGGAGTACAGCCGCGAGAAGGTTCTTGAGGAGGCCCGTGCTGCCGTCGAGGAGGCTTCCCGCGAGTCTACCGGCCGCCGCAAGAAGCGCAAGGAGAAGCGCGAGCGCGAGGCCGAGCAGCTTAAGCAGGAGAAGAAGCTCGAGGAGGCCATCGCCCAGGGTATCAATCCCGAGGATCTCGACGCCGTCAAGGTGTCCGAGGGCGTGACCGTCGCCGAGCTCGCCGAAGCCCTCGACGTCTCCGCCAACGACATCATCAAGCGTCTGTTCCTCCTGGGTACTCCGCTCACCATGACTCAGTCCATGAGCAACGACCTGGTCGAGCTTGTCGCGGACGATATGGGTCGCAAGGTCCGCATCGTCACTCCCGAAGAAGAGAACTCTTTCAACTTCTACGACGATCCCAAGGATCTCAAGCCCCGTCCGCCCGTGGTCACCGTCATGGGCCACGTCGACCACGGCAAGACGAGCCTTCTCGACGCCATCCGCCATACCAACGTGTGGAGCGGCGAGGCCGGCGGCATCACCCAGCACATCGGTGCTTCCGAGGTTATGATTAACGGCCGCAAGATCACGTTCGTCGACACCCCTGGCCATGAGGCGTTCACCGCCATGCGTGCCCGCGGCGCGAAGATCACCGACGTGGTCGTCCTGGTCGTCGCCGCCGATGACGGCGTCATGCCGCAGACCATCGAGGCTATCAACCACTCCAAGGCTGCGGACGTGCCCATCATCGTCGCCGTCAACAAGTGCGATAAGGAAGAGGCAAACCCCGACAAGGTTCGCCAGATGCTTACCGAGTACGGCATCATCCCGGAGGAGTGGGGCGGACAGAACATGTTCGTCAACGTCTCCGCGAAGAAGAACATCGGTATCGACGAGCTGCTCGAAACCATCCTCCTTCAGGCTGACGTCCTGGAGCTCAAGGCGAACCCCGATACCTTTGCCTCCGGCAACATCATCGAGGCGAAGCTCGACCGCGGCCGCGGCCCGGTCGCGACGCTGCTCGTCACGCGCGGTACCCTGCACGTCGGCGACACCATCGTCGCGGGACAAAGCTACGGCTCCGTCCGCGCCATGCTCGACCAGCACGGCGAGCATAAGGATGAGGCGCGTCCCTCCGACGCCGTCGAGATTCTCGGCCTCAATTCCGTTCCCGCCGCCGGCGACGAGTTCCGCGTCTTCGAGGATGCCCGCGATGCCCGCGACCTCGCAGAGCAGCGCGCTCTCAAGGCACGTATCGAGGAGCAGAACAAGGTCAAGCACGTCACCCTCGAGACCTTGTTCGAGGAGATGAGCCAGAATGAGCTGAAGGAGCTCAACCTGGTCGTCAAGGCGGACACCCAGGGCACGATCGAGGCGCTTGCTGACTCCATCGGCAAGATGGACCAGTCCGAGGTCCGCATCAACATCATCCACTCCGCCGTCGGCGCGATCTCCGAGACCGATGTCTCGCTGGCAGCCGCGTCCAACGCCATCATCATCGGCTTCGGCGTTCGTCCGCAGGGCAAGGCCCGCGACGCAGCGGAGAAGGAGAGCGTGCAGATCAAGACGTACTCGATCATCTACAAGGCGATCGAGGACATCGACGCCGCCCGTATCGGTATGCTTGCTCCTACCGAGGAAGAGGTCCAGACCGGTTGCGCCGAGGTTCGCGATACGTTCCGCGTTCCCAAGGCGGGTCTCATCGCCGGCTGCATGGTCACCGAGGGTGAGATCAGCCGCGACGACAAGGTCCGCGTCGTCCGCGACGGCGTTGTCATCTTCGACGGCGTGTTCGGTTCCATGCGTCGTTTCAAGGACGATGTCAAGACCGTCAAGAACGGTTACGAGTGCGGTCTCGGTATCGAGAAGTTCCAGGACATCAAGGTCGGCGACATCTTCGAGGCGTATAAGATCATCGAGGTTGCTCGCACCGAGTAAGTAAGGAGGGCAAGCGTGAAGCAGAACAACGCCACCCGTAGGCTTGGCGAGCAGCTTCGCGAGAAGCTGGGCTACATCCTGCTGTTCGAGGTTTCCGACCCCAGGCTCGATTTGGTGACGCTTACCGGCGTGGAGGTCTCTATCGATCGCTCATTTGCCCGCGTGTTCGTTAGCTGCGACGGGGACCGCTATGATGAGGTTCTCGAGGCCCTTGCCTCTGCCAAGGGCCGCATCCGCAGCCTTCTCGCCCGTTCTCTCGACTGGCGCGTGACTCCCGAGCTCGATTTCCGCATCGACCGTTCCACGGATGAGGCGGAGCGCATCGCGAGGGCTCTTGAGAATGCTCCCGAGACCATCGGTGTCGAGAAGGATGAAGAAGGGTACCCGCTTGCGCCCGAGCTTCGTGCAGAGCTCGGCTTGGAAGAGCTCGATGCGGGTGCCGAGGACGACGATGACCAGGAGTCGCATGAGTAGCACTTCTCGCTGTCTCGCGCGGAGCACGACCCCGGATATGTGGGGGAGCGTTATAGATTGCATCGAGGGCGCCCAGACCATCGCAATCTCGGGACATACCAATCCCGATGGCGATGCGCTGGGCTCCGCCCTTGGGCTGGGGCTCTCCCTCCGCGAGAACTTCCCGTCAAAAAAGATCGTTTTCCTGCTGGCGGATAGGGCTCCCGTTCCCCGTGTCTATCGCTTCATGGCCGGTACGGACCTGATGGTTCCCGCTGCGGAATATCATGAGACGCCCGATCTCTTCATTTCCGTCGACTGCCCCACGCTAGGCCGGTTGGCGGATTCGGCGGTGGTCGCCAAGCGGTCTCGCGGTCGCGTGGTCATCGACCACCACCCTTCCCGCGAGGAGTTCGGCGACGCCGCGGTCCGCGTGGTAAACGCCGCGGCAACCGCTGTCCTTATAGAGGAGCTGCTCGAGGCCGCAGGCTACCCCCGGTCCCCTCAGATTGCGACATGTCTGCTGACCGGCCTCGTTACCGATACGGGCAGGTTCCAATACCAGAACGCCGACCCCTCCGCGTTCGCTTGCGCGTCCAGGCTCGTCGATGCCGGCGCGGAACCGGCTCTCATCGCGCTCGAGGTCTATCAGAGCCAGCGTATCGAGTACCTGCGCCTGGAATCGATCGTCATGGGGCGTATCAGTGCTATCGCCGATGGCCGCGTCGCCTACAGCTTCGCGTATGCTGATGACCTGACATCGTGCGGGGTTTCTTCTGATGAATGCGACGGTCTCGTAGACGTCGTGCGGTCCGTCCAGGGCTCTGAGGTTTGCCTTTTCCTCAAGGAAAACGAGCACGGGGTCATTCGCGGAAACCTTCGCTCGAAGGGATCCTTGGACATCTCTCACATCGCTTCCGCCCATAATGGCGGCGGTCACGCCGCCGCAGCGGGTTTTACGTTTTACGGTACGGTGGAGGAGGCGCTCGACGTCCTTCTTCCTGAACTCGAGGAATTGGTAACCACCACCCATCGTTAGGTGATGCTCAACTTATGGCAAAGCGCAAACCCGCAGAATTGAACCTGCTTCTCGCGGTCGATAAGCCGCTCGGATGCACCTCCCACGACGTGGTGGCCAAGGTACGCCGAGCGGTTCATGAACGTCGCGTCGGCCATGCAGGAACCCTAGATCCCTTGGCGACGGGGGTCATGATCATCGGCGTCGGTCAGGCAACGCGTCTGCTCGGCATGCTCACGCTCGATTCGAAAAGCTATATAGCGGATATCCACTTTGGATTCGAGACCAACACCGACGATTCGGAGGGGGAGCCCACGCGCGTGGTTGACCCCGTTCCCAGCCTGTTCGACGAGGCGTTTGCCCGCCGCGTGCTTGATGGGTTCGTTGGCGCGTCGGAACAGGTCCCGCCAGCCTTCTCGGCCATTTCCATCGATGGGGTGCGTTCGTATAAGCGCGCCCGCTCAGGGGACGAGGTGGTGCTTCCGGCACGCCCCATAGAGGTCGCGTCGGCCGATCTTATCGCCGTCTCGTCGGATCCCGAATCTGGAAATCCGGTATGGACAGTGGCGTTTACCGTGAGCAAGGGTACGTATATTCGCGCTCTTGCTCGCGACATCGGTCGCTCGGCAGGGGCCGCGGCTCACGTCTCCGCGCTTCGCAGGACCGCTTCGGGCGGTATCGGAATCGGAAAGTGCTTGCCGGTCGATTCGCTCGATCCGACTACGGCACTCGAGTACGCTTTGGATCCCGCTGCCGCTCTTGGCCTGCATACAGCGGATTTAACCGATATGCAGCTACAGGATGTGCTGCTTGGCAGGTCCGTACCTGCCCCCAACGACCTGCCGGTCGATCACGGCGGCAGGATGGGGCTCGTCCACGCTGGGCAGCTCAGGGCTATTGCCCGAGTAGATGGTGACCGATTCAAGATGGAGCATGTTTTTCCACAGGGTATCGAAGGGGTGCATGGATGACGTATTCGATCGCCGAGCTTAGGCGCGACTTCCTGGTCGGCTCTCCCGCTGCGACGGTGCTGCGCGTCGGCGAGGGGCTCATCGATGGATTTGAAGGGCCTGCTCCCGCCTCGATCGCGATCGGCGTTTTCGATGGTCTCCATGTCGGCCATAACGAGCTGTTGGCGTGCACGGTTGAGGATGCTCGCCGCCGCGGGATATTGTCCGTTGCCGTGACGTTCGATCCCGATCCCGATCAGGTGGTCTCGTCCAGCCCGTCGCTCAAGCTCATGTCCGTCGGCGACCGCCTGCGCGCCCTGTCTCTCAGCGGCGTCGATGCCGTTATCGTCGTTCCCTTCGACAGGTCCGTCGCCGCGTTGGACCATATCGGCTTTTTCGAGGGCGTTCTCGCACCCTGCTTGGATATACGCTCCATTCACGTTGGCTCCGATTTCAAGCTCGGTGCCCGCGGCGCCTCCAACGTCGAGGTCATCTCGCATTGGGGCTCTGAGCGTAATATCGAGGTTTTCGGCCACGACCTTGTTTCCGATGGGGGAGCCGCCGTTACCGCCACGAGGATTCGCTCTCTTTTGTCGCGCGGCGAGATCGACGACGCCTCGCGCGAGCTTGGTCGCAGGTATGTCGTTCGCGGAATAGTGGGATCAGGGCGCGGGCAGGGAACCGGCATGGGGTTCCCCACCGCTAACGTCCAAATAGATTCGATGATTCAGTTGCCGCTGGATGGCGTGTACGCCGGATACTCCTGCCTTGACGGGTGCGTATGGCCCGCTGCGGTGAACGTTGGGATCCCTCCCATGTTTGCCCAGTCCAAGCGCTCCGCCCGGCTCGAGGCGAATCTTCTCGGTTATTCTGGGGACCTATACGGTAGAGAGCTTATGGTCTCGTTTACCAAGCGCCTCAGGCCGTCTCGCCATTTCGATTCAATCGCCCAGCTCGTCGAGGTCGTCAACGCTGATATCGAAACCGTGTCTCGCCTTCACGGCGATTCGGCGATAAGGATTGCCTATGATCACCGATGAAGATAAGGATAAGGTAAGGTCTGCAACCGACCTGGTCGAGCTCGTCCAGGAAACGGTCGAGCTCAAACCCCGCGGTAGCGAGTTTTGGGGATGCTGCCCGTTTCATGGCGAGAAAACCCCCTCGTTTCATATCATTCCATCCACCCAGGTTTGGCATTGCTTTGGCTGCGGCGAGGGCGGAGATGTCTTCACGTATGTCATGAAGCGCGAAAACCTTAGTTTCCCCGACTCGATTCGCTATCTAGCGGAGCGCGCCGGCATCGAGATCTCTGATGAGGGGCCCGCCCGAAAGGGTACCAAGCGCTCCCGCCTGATCGATGTATGCGAGGAGACCTCCCGGTTCTTCCATACCATGCTGATGAGAGGGAAGGATGGTCGCGGCAGGGAGTACTGCTCTAAGCGCGGGCTCTCCGCCGACGTGTGCCGTCGATATCGGCTGGGCTACTCCGTTGGCCGAAGCACCCTCGTCTCGCACCTCTCCCAGAAGGGTTTTACCCCTCGCGAGATGATAGACGCCAACGTAGCTTTCACGGGCCGTGGGGGAGGCCTCGTCGACAGGTTCTTCGAGCGCGTTATGTTTCCCATCTTCGATGAACAGGGGAAGTGCGTAGCGTTCGGCGGGCGAATTATCGGCGACGGCGAACCGAAGTACCTCAATACCTCGGAAACCCCCGTGTTCCATAAGAAGCGCAACCTCTATGGTTTCAATTGGGCAAAGGAGCATATCGTCGCTCAGGGCGAGGCGGTCGTGGTCGAAGGCTACACGGATTGCATAGCGTGCTGGGAAGCGGGGCTGGGCAACGTGGTCGCCACGCTCGGAACCGCGTTGACGGAGCATCACGTAAAGACGCTGACGCGCTTCGCGAAGCGGATCATCTACTTGTTCGATGGCGACGCCGCCGGGCAGAAAGCTGCCGAGCGCGCGATTCAATTCATCGAGAAGGATTCCGTTGACCTTCGCTGCGTCATCTTGCCCGACAATCTCGACCCCAACGACTTCGTGCACCAGTTTGGCGGCCAAGCGCTGCGGGAGCTGCTCGACGCATCCGAGCCGCTGATGGACTTTGTGTACCGCAAACTCGAGGAGCGCAGCGATACCTCAACCCCGGGCGGTCGAGCCAGAGCCCTGGAGGACGCGTGCAGGCTCATCTACCCACTGCGGTCGAGCTACGTGATCGACACCTATTTCATGCAGATCGCAGACAGGCTTGGGGTCGACGTCGACATGGTGCGAGACGTGGCGCCCCGCGTTTTTAGGGACGTGCAGAAAGAAGAGGAGGCTTCCGCGCGACGTGCGGAGCGCTACGAGAGGCAGCGTCGAGACCGCGAGCCCTCGTCCTATCGCCCTGATGCGTCCCGACAGCGCTCCGACTCTGCTCCCGCCCCCGTGACGGCGCAGGGCGCGTGGAGCATGACCGGTGCCCCTTCGCCGTCTGCCGCGATTCCTATCGTCGACGGGGAGGAGCCTTACGACTATGTGCCCCTGGATGCCTACGGGGACGCGCCGTATGTCGATGAGGAACCGCGTCCGGATGCCGGGGAAGCCTTTGCGCCCGCGCCGACCCACCAATTCGCAGCGGCGTTGACGGATCTGGAGCGGCGGTCCCTGGCGTGCGAGCGCGAGCTTTTGACTTTGCTGACTGCCTATCCAGATGATTTTCGTCCCAACGCGGAACGCATCACCGAGATCGAATGGGTGGAGCCTCGAAACGAGTCAATTGCATGGGCGGTGCTCGCCACTCCCGAGGGAACCTCCCCTCAGGAGGTTATGGCTGCCGCGCGCGCGGTCTGCCCGGAAGCGGCGCAGCTCGTGAGCGCGGGGACGATCGATGCCACGAGCAAGCATCCCACGCAGACCAACATCGCCTTCCTGCTTGACAGCCTCGAGCTGTTCACGCTTCGTCGGCGCATGAAGGCAAGCCAATCGAAGCTGCGAAGCGATAAGAGCCTTTCGCCCGAGGAAAGGCGCTCGATGGCAATTCAGGCGACTCAGGACGCGGCCCGTGCTAGGGAGCTCGCCAAGGCGGTCGAGGACGTAGCGGATCCATTCAGAAATTTGTAGAGATGTCCAACGGAATGACAAAGAGTCTGGTTGGGTATAGACGAGTGTGTTAAAGTAATGTGTCCTATGTGCTATGAAGGGAGAATCTGTGCCTAAAAAGACGGAGAGCACCGGTAGCGAGCTCGATTCCTATGTAGGAAACCTGCTTGTCAAGGCAGCCACAAAGGGTTCGGTTACCGAGGACGACATCCAGATCGAGCTGAAGGACGTCGATGTTTCCGATGCACAGCTGAACTCCATCTATCGAAGCTTGCGCGACCGCGGGGTCGAGATCATCTCTGCGAACGATGACGACGACGCCGCACTCGATCCCGACGACGTCAGCGATCTTGACGATGTGAGCCTGGATGACGATGAGAGCGATGAGGATCACGACGTCAAAGTAGCCAAGATGGCGGACGCTGAGATGGCGTCTGAGAAGCCTAAGAAGAAATCTCGCGTACGCACCACCCGTTCGCGCAATCGCGCTCGCGGGATCGATGCCTCGACGGTCATGCTGACGGGCGATCCGGTACGCATGTACCTCAAAGAGATCGGCAAGGTCGACTTGCTGACCGCCGCCGACGAGGTCGACCTCGCTATGAAGATCGAGGCTGGACTGGATGCTTCCAACAAGCTCGAAGCGGCTGATGCGGGCGAGATCGAGCTCACCCGTGCCGAGATGCGACGCCTTACCCGCGTCGAGCAGGTTGGTCTCGAGGCCAAGCAGGCGCTCATCTCCGCAAACCTGCGTCTGGTCGTCTCCATCGCCAAGCGCTACGTTGGTCGCGGCATGCTATTCCTCGATCTTATCCAGGAAGGTAACCTGGGCCTTATTCGCGCGGTCGAGAAGTTCGACTACGAGAAGGGCTTTAAGTTCTCTACGTACGCCACGTGGTGGATTCGCCAGGCCATCACCCGCGCTATCGCGGACCAGGCTCGCACGATCCGTATTCCCGTGCACATGGTGGAAACTATCAACAAGCTCGTTCGCGTGCAGCGCCAGCTGCTGCAGGACCTGGGCCGCGACCCGACCCCGGAGGAGATCGGTGCCGAGATGGATATGAGCGCCGACCGCGTGCGCGAAATCCAGAAGATCTCCCAGGAGCCCGTCTCCCTGGAGACGCCCATTGGCGAGGAAGAGGACTCCCAGCTCGGTGACTTCATCGAGGATTCGCAGGCGGTCGTTCCGCCCGAGGCAGCGAGCTTCTCGATGCTTCAGGAGCAGCTAACGCAGGTTCTCGACTCCCTTGCTGATCGTGAGCGCAAGGTAATCGAGCTTCGTTTCGGTCTTGTCGACGGTCATCCCCGCACGCTCGAGGAGGTTGGTCGCGAATTCGGCGTCACGCGAGAGCGTATTCGCCAAATCGAGTCCAAGACGCTTGCCAAGCTCCGTCATCCCAGCCGTTCCAGCAAGCTCAAGGATTACATCGAGAGCTAATTGCTATCAAGGGCCCCGACCTTATCGGGGCCCTTATTTCTTTGGAGTCTCGACAGCATCGGCTTCGGTGGGAATCGGTGTTGCCAGCGCTTCTATTCAGTTCAACTCAAGAAAATAAAAAACCCCGCTCCGGGGGAACGGGGTGGCAATTCGTGGCTCCTCGAGTAGGACTCGAACCTACAACAGCGCGGTTAACAGCCGCGTGCTCTACCATTGAGCTATCGAGGAATTCGGTTGCGGCTAAGCAACAAAGTTAATTATATCCATGGACGGGGGAGGCGCAAGGCCTATTTTTAAAAAAGTTTAGGGAGGATTTCGGCTATTCGTGATCTCGATAGATGAGTACGTAATTATTAAAAAACCCCGCTCCAAGGGAACGGGGTAACAATTCGTGGCTCCTCGAGTAGGACTCGAACCTACAACAGCGCGGTTAACAGCCGCGTGCTCTACCATTGAGCTATCGAGGAATTCGGTTGCGGCTAAGCAACGAAGTTAATTATATCCATGGACGAGGGAGGCGCAAGTCCTATTTTTAAAAAAGTTAGGCGACAGTAGATAACTAATAGTCTTACCAGCACATTGCGCAACGTGTGAAGCGTCTGTTTTCAAAGCCTGCGGTCTGATTGCGTAGTACCATATTAAAGATTACTCCCATGAACTGACGCGACATCCCGCGCGTCGCGGAAGGAGATACATGTCTGAGACCATCACCGGTTCCTTGAACGTCTCGAATGACGTTATCGCCGACATCGCCGGTTACGCCGCCATGTCCTGTTACGGCGTGGTTGGCATGGCAGAGCAGATGCAGGGCGCTGAGAGCGTCCGTCTGTCCTCCGGCCAGCGCCTCCGTAAGGGCGTCTTGGTTTCCAACACGGAAGATGGGCTGGCCGTCGATCTTCACGTGGTTATCGAGTCTGGCGTCAACATGAGGTCCGTAAGCCAGAACCTCGCCAGCTCCGTCACCTTCACGCTTCAGGAGATCGCGCAGATCGATCCCTCCAAGCTAAAGATCGCTATCCACATCGACGCTATGAAGTCGCGCGCATAGTTCGCGTTGTCTACGAGATGGAGCTGCAACATCTAATGATCGCAAAGACCGTTCGCACCTGTTTTCCCATCGCCGCCGGCGCGGTAGCTGAGAAGGCAGAGGAAATCAACAAGCTCAACGTGTTCCCCGTGCCCGATGGAGACACCGGAACCAATATGTCGCTTACCCTCCAGTCGGTCGTGAAGGAGCTTTCGGCCCTTCCCGTCGACGCGGACATGGAGGCAATCGCCGCCGCCATCACTCATGGTTCCCTTATGGGCGCCCGCGGTAATTCCGGCGTCATCACCTCCCAGATCCTTCGCGGTGTCGCCGAGGGCCTTGTTGGCGCTACCGAGCCCGCTACTTCCGCGCACGTCGCGGTCGCCCTTCGCCGCGCCGTCAAGGTTGCTTTCCAGGCTGTACGCAAGCCCGTTGAAGGTACCATCCTGACCGTCCTCCGCGACATTTCCACCAAGGCGGACGAGTGCGAGAAGAAGCGCCTGACCGCCGAGGAGGCGCTTGACGCCATCGTTGTCGAGGCATACCAGTCCGTCGCCCGCACCCCTGATCTCCTTCCCGTTCTCAAGGAGAACGGCGTCGTGGACTCCGGCGCCTTCGGCTTCGCTATCTTCCTCGAGAACTTCGTGGCAGCCGCTCTGGGCCGCGCCAGTAACATCGAGGACTTCTCCGCCACGTTCGATGCCGATTCCGCTAAGGCCGGCGCGCTCGATCGCGTCAAGATCGAGGCGAACGATGACTGGGAGGGTTCCGAGTACCGTTACTGCAACGAGTTCCTCTTCAAGGCAGAGAAGCATTTTGACGAGGACAAGGTCCTGCAGTTCCTGGCCTCCATGGGCGATTGCGAGCTGCTGGTCGGTGCATATCCCGACTACAAGGTCCACGTTCACTCCAACACGCCCAACCTGGTTCTCGAGCACATGCTCCAGTTCGGCCAGGTCTACGAGGTTTTCATCCACAACATGGACCTGGAAGTGGCTGAGCGTACCGCTAAGATCCACGCCGACCAGGATGCCGCGGCAGAGCCCGCCAAGCCGCTTGGCTTCGTCGCCGTGGCCGCAGGCTCCGGCGAAGCCGAGATTCTGAAATCCCTCGGCGTCGACGTCGTTGTTTCCGGTGGCCAGACCATGAACCCCTCTACCGCCGACCTGCTTGATGCCGTCGCTAAGGTCAACGCCGAGGCCGTCATTATCCTGCCCAACAACGGCAACATCCGCATGGCCGCCGAGGCCGCTGCCAACGCGTGCGAGGACAAGCGCGTCGTCGTGGTGCCCACTAAGACGGTTCCGCAGGCGTTCTCCGCGCTGTTCGCCGTCATGCCCGACGCTGATGTCGACGATGTTGTAGAGGCTATGTGCGATGCGTATTCCGAGGTCCGCGATGGCGAGGTTACCCGTGCCGTCCGCGATAGCTCCGCATCCGACGGCTCTCCCATCCACTCCGGTGACGTCATGGGCATCATCGCCGGTTCCATCGACATCGTTGGTTCCGACGTGCTCCAGGTCACGGTCGACTGCATCAATCGCATGATGGACGAGGAAGAGGGCGACTCCCTCACCATCCTCGCCGGCGAAGAGCTTTCGGACGAGGCGTTCCAGGAGATCCTCGACGCTATCGAGGAGGCCCAGCCCGACCTCGAGATCGATTCCCATCGTGGCGAGCAGCCGCTGTATCCGGTCATCTTCTCTATCGAATAGGGGACAACTCCATGTCGACAGGCGTTAAGCTGCCCGCCGCGTCCACGCGCCTTGCTCGCTCGGCCGCCCTTAGCGACGACGTCTCTCGACTCAAATACGTTTCTGGCGCTCGTGAGGAGGCCCTCCGCAAGCTCGGTATCGAGTGCGTGGAGGACCTCCTCCTTCACGTTCCGCGCCGCTACCTGGATTTCACTCGGGCCTATACCATCGAGCAGGCTCCGCTGGGCGAGGTCTGTACCGTCATCGCCACCGTCGACCGCGTGACCGAGAAGCGCCCTCGGCCCCGCATGGTGGTAACGGAGGTGTCGCTCGTTGATCAGACCGGCGTTCTTCAGGTCGCGTTCTTCAGGCAGCCTTGGATCTCCCAGCAAATAGCTCGCGGAGACCGCCTCGCCGTGATGGGCAAGGTCGAGTTCTCCTACGGCTTCAAGCAGATGGCATCACCTCATTTTGAAAAGCTCGACGTCGCGTCGGTATCCGGAACGGTGTTGCCGGTGCATCCCGTCCGCGACGGCATCAGCCAGGCTTGGATGAGGCGCATCGTTTCCGGAGCTCTCGAGCAAGTTGTCGATTTCTGCGATCCGCTTCCCGCGAGCCTTCGGGCAAAGCGAGGCCTTATGAGCTTGTCGCGGTCCTATCGCTCGCTCCACTTTCCCGTCGCTATGCCCCAGCGAGAGCTCGCGCGCAAGCGCCTCTCTTATGAGGAGGTCTACTACCTGCAGCTCGCCTTGCGCTTGCGCGGCAACGCGGGCCTTCTTGGCGTTCGTCCCTTCCAGCACCGGATGGGAGATCACGTCGATGCACTCATAGAGCACCTGCCCTTCACGCTCAGCGATGAGCAGCGCCAGGCCGTCGACCAGATTCTGGAAGACATGGGCAATGCCTCGGCCATCATGAACAGGCTTCTGCTCGGCGATGTCGGCACCGGCAAGACCGCGGTGGCAAGCGTGGCCCTCGCCAGCGTCGCGGATTCCGGCTCGCAAGCTTGCGTAATGGCGCCAACGGGCGTGCTCGCCCAGCAATACGCCGTGAAGTGCGGCCCGCTGCTCGATCAAGCGGGCGTGTCCTGGGCGCTGCTCACGGGCTCCACCATGCAGGAGGAGCGCTCGCGCATCCTGGCGGGCTTGTGTTCCGGTGCCATCGACGTGCTCTTTGGCACGCACGCGGTTTTGGGCGAGGACGTTGCGTTCAAGCTGCTGAGCCTCGTCGTTATCGATGAGCAGCATCGCTTCGGCGTCGGCCAGCGTAACGCCCTGCGCTCCAAGGGCCCCGGTGCGGACCTTTTGGTCATGACAGCGACGCCCATTCCGCGCACCCTCGCGCTCTCGGTTTACGGCGACTTGGATACCAGCGTCATTCGCCACCGGCCCGTCGAGGGCGCGGGCGTTACCACCAAGGTGCTGGACGAGGCGAACCGCGACATCGCCTACGGCGCCATCCGCGACGCGCTGGACCAGGGGCGCCAGGCGTATGTGATCTGCCCCTTGGTTGCGGAGAAAGAGGACGATTCAGAACTTGAAGACGTTCCCGCCCTCGAGCGAGACGATGACGGAAAAGTGGTCGCGCCACCGCTTCATTCGGTTGAGAAGGACATCGAGGCGCTGCGCATCACCTATAAGGGCAGGCGCGTCGAGGCGTTGCACGGCCGCATGTCGCCCAAGGAGAAGGACCGCGTCATCTCGGAGTTCCGCTCCGGCGACATAGATATCCTGGTCTCGACAACGGTGGTCGAGGTGGGCGTGGACGTTCCCAACGCCACGGTCATGCTTATCGAGAACGGCGAACGATTTGGTCTGGCAACCTTGCACCAGCTGCGCGGCCGCGTTGGACGTGGTAAGCTATCGGGCTCGTGCTACGTCATGTGCGCCCTAAAGCGTAAGCGGGGCCGTAAGTCTCCCGCCATCGACCGTCTCGAGGCCCTCGAGGCGACCACGGACGGCTTCGCCCTGGCCGAGATGGACTTGCGCCTGCGCCATGAGGGTGAGATCTTGGGCTTGCGTCAGCACGGCGGCGTGAGCCTGCGCTTTGTGGATTTGGACGATGACGCGGACCTTATCGAGTGGGCGCACGCGGATGCCATCGAGACGCTTCGCTACGCGCCGTCGCTCGATTCCGTAGCGACGCTTCCCATCAGGCATCGCGTCATCGATCGCTACGGCGATATCTTTAAGGAGGTTAGCGGCGGATGAGAATCATCGCTGGCGAATGGAGGGGCAGGAAGCTGTCCGAGCCCCGCGGACGGGAAGTCACGCGGCCCACAACCGACCGCGTTCGCGAGGCATGCGCGTCCATGGTCGATTCTGCTCTGGCAGGGGGCATCGAGGCCGCGCGCGTGCTCGACGCCTTCGCGGGTTCCGGTGCCATGGGTATGGAGATGCTGTCGCGCGGCGCCCGCTTCGCGGCGTTCTTCGATATCGATAGGCAGGCAGCCGGCCTGGTCCGCAAAAACCTAGAGTCTATGGGGTGCGCCAGCGCGTGCTACCGCGTTACGTCCGGCGACGTGCTCGCCATGTCGACCCGTGGCCGTCTTTTCGGCGCTCCGTTCAACCTGGTGATTCTGGATCCGCCCTATGACTTCGACCCGGCGGACGTCTCCGCTTTCGTCGAGCGCCTCGCCGCTTCCGGCAGCCTTGCCGATGACGCGCTGGTGCTCTACGAGCACGCCTCCGCCAAGCCCGGACTCGATCCTGCGGGCTTTGCAGAAGAGCGCGACAAGCGCTATGGCAGCACGTCGGTCCAGCTGTTGCGTCGCTCGCTAAAAGGCGAGATAGACGAGTAGGCTCGTCCGCGCGCAACTCACACGGGCTATTTCATTTCGCCTATTATTCTTTTATCGCTCACATTCGAGGTACTATGCAACAGATCACGCATGCGTTGGTGCCGGGCACCTTCGACCCTATCACTTTTGGCCATATCGACGTCGCGCGTCGGGCCAGCCGACTGTTCCCGCGCGTCACGGTCGCCGTGGCGGAATCTCTGGGAAAAAACGGCGTCGGCACGGTCTTTACGCTGGACGAGCGCGTGGAGCTTGCCCGAACGGCACTGCGGGATATTCCCAACGTCGACGTGCAGCCGTTTTGCGGACTACTGGTCGATTTCGCCCGCCATGTCGGTGCCGGCGCGGTGGTGAAGGGCCTTCGAGCCATGACGGATTTCGAATACGAGCTGCAGCAGGCAGATCTCAACTATCGACTCGATTCCGAGCTCGAGTCGATATTCGTTATGAGCTCTCCCCAATACGGGTACCTGTCCTCTTCCGTTGTGCGCCAGATCGCATCGTTTGGCGGGGATGTGTCGGAATTCGTTCCGGCGTGCGTCCAGAGCGCCCTCAAAGAGCGGTTTGTATAGTATCTTGCCTCATGTGGTACTATTACCAGTTGATATGCAACCGTTGAAAGGAGACTGGGATGCCGGGCGAGAACCTTCCTGGCGAGAGGATCGAAAGCTTGGTGGATGAGCTCGAGGGCATCATCCAGGAGTCCAAGGCTCCTTTCGGCAAGGCTCAGCAGAAGATTATCGAAACCGAGGTCTTCTTCAACATCCTCGATGAGATTCGGATGAGCTATCCGGAGGAGTGGCAGAAGTCCCGCCGCATCCTTCGCGAGCGCGACGAGCTGCTTGCCTCGGCGACCGCTCAGGCGGATTCTATCATCGCCGATGCGCAGCAGCAGGCGCTCACCATCGCCGGCGAGCAGGAAATCGTTCGACTTGCCCAGCAGCAGGCAGATGATATCCGCGACCGCGCCCAGCAGTACGAGCGCGAGACTCGCTACGCCGCTGAAGACTATGCGGAGCAGGTGTTCACGCATCTTGAGGAGAACCTGAAGAGCCTCACCTCCACCGTGGCACGCTGCCGCCAGCAGCTCAACGAGAGCGCTAGCCAGTCCCAGAACGGTGCCTGGTAGCTATGGCGAGCGATATCGAATCCCAGCAGGGTGCGGTGGAGGAGACGCTGGCTCCCCGCGTCATCGTTGACCTTACCGGACAGCTCGAAAATCCCGGCGAGTCCATGCCCGTCTCGGGCACGCTCGCCGTTGACGGCTATTCAGTGGGTGACAAGCGCCTCCAGCTTTCAGATGGCATCCATTACGATGTCGTCCTTACCAATGCGGGGGACGGCATCTTGGTTACCGGCATCGTGCGCGCGCACGCAACGGGCGAGTGCGACCGCTGCTTGGAGCCCGCAAGCTTCGACGTCGCCGGCGAGATCGAGGAGTATTACCTCTTCGAGGAGCCCGAGGACGAGGAGGCTTACGAGGACGGCTTCGAGCTGGTAGGGGAGGACCGCCAGATAGACCTGTCCGGCGCCATCAACGACGCCGTTGTCATGGATACACCGTTCGTGGTCCTTTGCAAGCCCGACTGCCTTGGTATCTGCCCCACGTGCGGCGCAAACCTCAACCTTGGCGATTGCGGTTGCGCGGGCAAGGCCGAACAGGATTGGGTCGATAGCGACGAGAACCCGTTCGCCGCCCTTAAGAACCTCAAGCTGGACGAGTAGGTTGGTCTTAGGCTGTCTGCTTGCTCGCGCGGCCGTGCAATCCACGTCTCGTCCACAAATCAGGCGCACGGGGACCCTTATGGAAAAAATCCCTGTACACCTGCTGAAACTGTGCTAATATCGCTACTTGCGCGTAATTGTGCTCGATTTAGATTATAAGGAAGGTCAACATGCCAGTACCTAAGCAAAAAAAGGGTCGCGCGAAGACGCATTCCCGTCGCTCCACGAACATGAAGATCACCGCTGCGGCTCGCTCTGTGTGCCCTCGCTGCGGTGCCGTGAAGCTTCCTCACCACGTCTGCCCCAACTGCGGGTTCTACAAGGATCGTGAGGTCATCGTTACCGAGTAACTCCCATGAGGTGAGTTGCCGTAACGCTATCGCGAAACAGTATGGCCGGCTCGGTGAGTCGGCCATTTCGCTATAAAGGGGGAGTAACCATGAAAGACGTCCGTATCGTTGTAGATGTTATGGGTGGGGACGAGGAGCCCCGGGTCGTCCTCGACGGCATCTCTGCCGCCTTGGCTTCCGATTCCGCCCTTACCGTCATCGCTGTCGGTCCCGAGGACATCGTCGTGCCTTACTGCGAATCAACCGATCGCGCAGAGGCACTGGTCGCCCCCGATGTCATCACTATGGAAGACGATCCCATTCAGGCCGTCATGACCAAGCGCAAGTCCTCTATCGTCATCGGCTGCCGCGCCGTCAAGAAGGGGAACGCCGACGGCTTCTTTTCCGCTGGATCCACCGGCGCGGTTACCGCGGCGGCGACGGCCTACGTCACCCCGTTCCGATACGTGACAAAAGAAGGGGAGCGACGCCCCATTCGCCCGTGCATCACCTCAACGCTGCCCAACCGCAACGGGGGCCTTACCGTTTTTTGCGATATGGGGGCGAACCCGGATGTCGACCCCGACGATATGGTGCGCTTCGCTCAGATGGGCGCCGCCTATGCGTCTTGCGTTCTGGGTATCGAGCGACCGCGCATCGGGCTCATGTCTAACGGCACCGAGGATACCAAGGGTTCCCATTTCACCAAGGAATGCTTCCCGTTGATGCGCGATCAGGTCAAGGGCTTCGCGGGCAACTGCGAGGGCAGCGACATGGTGTCGGGCAACGTCGACGTGGTGGTCACCGACGGCTTCGCGGGCAACGTCGCCCTCAAGGCGACCGAGGGCGCCGCAAAGTTCATCATGTCGGAGCTTAAGGGCTCCCTCATGGGCTCTCTCAAGGGCAAGATCGCGGCCATGCTGTTGAAGGACGAGCTCAAGGCTCTTAAGGAGAAGCTTTCAGGCGACGCCAAGGGCGGTGCGATCTTACTTGGCCTGCGCGGCGTGGTGCTGATCGGTCACGGCGCCACTTCAGTCGAGGCGGTTAAGAACGGTACGCTCGCTGCCGCCGAAGCGGTCCGCGCCGACCTCGTCCAGAACGTCTCTTCTTCCATGGAAGGCATCGTCTAGACCCTCCCCGTCCCATAACGACCGCGTTTGCCAGCCGCCTCCAGCCTTACTTTCCCGTTTGGTTGAGGCGGCTGCGTCAAGCGGGTAGAATCACTAGCATATGCGAATGGTAGCGCCGGTATACGGCTTCACCGAAAGGAGCGCCAGCGATGGAGCGCAACGAGATTCTTGAGAAGATCATCGAGATCGCCAGCGATGTGCTGGGTACCAACCCGGACGAGGTCAATGAGCAGACCACGTTCGATGACCTCGATGCCGACTCCCTCGATCGTCTTCAGCTTGTAACGGCCATGGAGGACGAGTTCGACCTGGAGATCGACGAGGAGAAGCTTCTCGCCATCAGCTCCGTGGCAGATGCCATCGAGGCGATCGAGTCCGCCCAGGAGGCATAAGGTTTTGTCCATAGCAAAGAAACTCGCCCTGGCAGAGCAGATCTGCGGCCACACCTTCAAGAACCGCGATCTTCTGCAGAGCGCCATCACCCATCCGTCCGCGGTGGAGGGTCAACCCGTCTCCGCTTCATACGAGCGCCTCGAGTTCCTCGGCGACTCGATCCTCGGTTCCATCGTCGCGCTGTCCCTGTTCAAATCCTATCCGGGGTTTGACGAGGGCAAGCTCACGCGCCTCAAGGTCTCCCTCGTCTCGGGCATGACCTTGTCCGAGGTCGGCCGCGAGCTCGGTATCGATAAATGCATCGTATTCGGCGCCTCCGAGACCGGAACCGGCGCCCGCGGCATGCACTCCGCGCTCGAAAACGTTTTCGAGTCGCTTGTTGGCGCCATGTACCTCGATGGTGGCTGGGACGTCGCGGAGGAGTTCGTCCATCGTACGCTCAAGCCGCATCTGGCAACCGAGCGCGCCGAGCATCCCACCAACCCCAAGAGCTATCTCCAGGAATGCGTCCAGGCGGACCATCTCGAGGCACCCTCTTACAAGTTGGTTGATACGTCCGGTCCGGCTCACGAGCCCGTCTTCACCGCCGTCGCGCTCGTGGACGGCATCCGTCGCGGCCGCGGCTCGGGTTCCTCCAAGAAGGAGGCGGAGGCCGCTGCTGCCTTGGATGCGCTCAACCGCATGGGCTACACCCACAACGGGGTTATCCTTAAAAAGAAGCTGGGCTAAGCGAGGCATCTGTGTATCTCAAATCGCTCACGTTAAAGGGATTCAAATCATTTGCAGACCGGGCTCACATGTCGTTTGAGCCCGGTCTCACCGTGATTGTTGGTCCCAACGGTTCCGGTAAGTCCAATATCTCCGACGCCATCTTGTGGGTCCTGGGCGAGCAAAGCGCAAAGCAGCTTCGTGGCCAGGCGATGGAAGACGTCATCTTCTCGGGCTCTTCCGCGCGCCAGCCGGTGGGCGTCGCCGAGGTCACGCTGGTGCTCGACAATTCGGATCACGTGCTTCCCGTCGACTTCAACGAGGTCGCGGTGACCAGGCGCATGTACCGTTCGGGAGAGAGCGAATACCTCATCAACTCCAGTCCCTGCCGCCTTATGGACATTCAGGATATTCTGCATGATTCCGGCTTGGGCAAGGACACTCACTCCATCATCTCGCAGGGCAAGCTCGATGCGATCTTGCAGAGCAGGCCCGAGGAGCGTCGAGCGCTCATCGAGGAGGCAGCCGGCATCTCCAAGCATAAGCGCCGCAAGGAGCGCGCCCTTAAGAAGATCGCCTCCATGGATGAGCATCTCACCCGCGCCCGCGATATCAACAGGGAGATCTCGCGCCAGCTCAAACCCCTTGAGCGGCAGGTTGACCGCGCGCGCAAGTACAAGGATCTTTCCGCGCGCGCCCGCGAGCTCACCCAGATTCTCGCCGTGGACGAGCTGCGGCGCCTGCAGGCGAGCTGGGCCGATATGGAGAGCGCTGCCAAGGAGGCCGACGCATCCCTGGAACTCGCCCGCTACCGCCTTGCAGAAAAGGAGCGCGAGCTCGAGAAGCTGCAAGTGATGCTCGAGGAGAAGGGCCTCTTTGTGGGCGACCTCGGCGAGCAGCGCCGTCATATGCAGGACGTGGTGGGCCGCATAGGGTCCGATATGCGTCTTCTTGAGGAAAAGGGCCGCAACATGGTCTCGCGCCTTTCCGAGATGCGCGGCACCCTCTCGGGATCGGAGCACCAGCGCCGCCGCGTCTCGAGCGAACTCGAGGACGTGGAGCGCCAGCTGGACGAGGTCCGTGCTGCGGCGGAGCTGGCCCAGCAGGATGTAGACGAGTACGCGCCGGCTGCAGGGGAGCTGCATGACCGCCGCGTCGAGCTGGACGAGCTTATCTCCAAGCTCAACCGCGAGCAGCGCGACGCCCAGCGCACCATCGATAGTGCCTCGCTGGAGCTTGCCAAGGTGCGCGAATCGCTCTCAAACGCCGAGCTCGAGGACTCCATGTACGCATCGCGCCTGGAGCAGATCGAAGAGAACATCGAGAATATCGACGAGTCGCTCGTCAGCCGCCGCGACCGCGCCGAGGAGATCGAGGACCTTCTCAAGACGGCCCGCGAAGAGCAGGAGGAAGCCAAGCTCGCCATCGAGACGGCCCGCGGCGCCCTCGAGGAGCTTCGCCGTCGTGAAAGCGAGGCGCGACAGCGTGTATCTGAGGTCCGTTCCGAGCTCGCGAGCCTGAAGAAACTCGATGAAAAGCTGGCGGAATCCTCGCCGCTGGTATCGAAGATCGCTCACGCCCGTCCCGAATCCATCGCGGGTCGCCTGGGAGACGTCATCGAGGCACCCAAGGAGCTCGAAGACCTGGTCGAGCGGTTGCTTGCCAGCGACATAGAGGCGCTTATCGTCAACGGCGACACCGAGCTCGAGGACGTTGCATCCCTGGCGTTGGGCGAGTCGTCCTCGTCCGGTCAAGCGCTGCTTTTGCCCAAGAGCATCGATTCCGTTCCTGCCGCCGCCGGTTCGGCCGGTTACCGTTTGGTCGAACGCTTGCAGGTGAAAGATGGCTTCGCCCCCGCCATATCGGCGCTCATGGGCCATATCTACGTGGTCGGGTCGCTTTCCGATGCCCTGGCCGCCCCTGCGGTGCCGGGCGTTCTCTACGTCACGCCCGACGGCGCGCGCGTCGCGAACGGCGGCGTGGTGCGCGTCGGCGAGGTGGCCTCTCAGGCCGCTGGCGCCCTTGAGCGCAAGCGCCGCATGCGCGAGCTCGAGGGTTTGGAGCCCGACCTGGCCTCGGCATTCGATCATGTGACGCGTCAGGTCGAGGATGCCGCCGCGGCCGTGGAGAAGGCCCGTTCCGTGCAGAGCGAAGCCGCTGGAAAGATAGCCCGCTTGGATGGCGAACGTTCCAGTGCGCTGTCCGAGATCGGTCGCTTAGAGCAGTCCCTGGTGCGCAT
>DBEWRE010000020.1:0-45385 GCA_048207125.1 Collinsella sp. | reverse complement strand
CTAATCCCGCTGTCGACAGGACGGTGTCCTGCAACGGCCTCGTTCCCAACGAGAACGTTCGCTCCGGTTCCGCCAGCTACACTCCCAACGGTAAGGGCCTCGACGTTTCCTATGCGTTCAAGAAATTCGGAGTGGATTCCGTTGCGCTTGGTTTCTTTGCGGGCTTTACCGGCAAGTTCATCGTCGAGGAGACCATGAACATGGGCTGCCTGTGCCGTCCCGTCTGGGTTGACGGCATCACCCGTATCTGCGCCTACATCAACGATGGCGAGAACGAGTACGGCGTTCTTAACCCGGGTGCTCCTATCACCCCTCAGAACGAGCAGGAGCTCTTTAAGATTCTCGACACCGCTGGCAACCTCGACTGCCTTGTAGTTTCCGGTTCCGTGCCCCCGCGTGCGTCCAAGGACTTCCTCGACAAGGTCGTCGATCACGCGCAGGCTCGTGGTGCAGACGTCGTCCTCGACCTCTCTAGCTCTAAGCTCAAGGACCTTGCTTCCAAAAAGCCCCTGCTGATCAAACCCAACCATCACGAGATGCGTGAGATCTTCGGCGTCCAGATCGACACCGATGACGACGCCCG
Source organism: Collinsella sp. (assembly GCA_048207125.1). Lineage (GTDB taxonomy): Bacteria > Actinomycetota > Coriobacteriia > Coriobacteriales > Coriobacteriaceae > Collinsella. The sequence continues at coordinate 44,802 of DBEWRE010000020.1, read as the reverse complement.
TCGCGCTCTTGCCATGGCTCATGAGATCGGTATCCAGAACGTCCTGCTCACCATGGGTAGCCGCGGTTCGGCTTACTTCTCTAACGGCGAGGACATCTGGTACGCCCAGCGCCAGTTCAACATCAAGCTCGTCTCTTCCGTTTGCGCGGGCGATTCCACCCTCGCTGCTTTCCTGCACAAGTGGTATGACGACCGCGATAACGTTGAGGACGCCCTCAAGCTTGCCCTCGCAACCGGTGCCAACGTCGCCGAAAGCGTCGGCCTGGGCGATTTTGGTCACGTTGAGGAGTACAGCAAGCGCATCGCCGTCCGCAAGCTCCCTCGCCAGTAGTCGTTTTCGAGAACTATCTTTCGATAGCTTCAAGGCGTCGATTCGAGCCCCTCTTCAAGAGGGGCTATTTCGTTTTCGACATCCTTATCCATGTCCAACGGCCTTTCCACTTGAATCGCTTGACCTCATCCTCGTAAAAGCCCGCCACGTCATTTCACCTCTTTAGGCGCAGGCGTCTAATCAATCGCGAGTATACTAACCACACTATGAAAGGTGGCCGCTATGCCTCAGCTTGATAACGCTTGCATCGATTCATATTTGGACGATTCTTATAAGGGCGCCTCGCTGCGAGGGGCGATTCCCTCGGATGCGTCCCTCCGTGTTGTACGCGCGCTTGAAGACGCCGGGCTTGAGGCCTGGTATGTCGGCGGCTGGGTTCGCGATGCCCTGTTGGGTGCGCCCTCCCATGATGTCGACCTGTGCTGCTCCGGCACGTGGCGGCAAAGCGAAGACGCCCTGTTGTCTGCCGGTGTGGACGTTGTGCGTAGCGGCATCCGCTTTGGTGGAATCACCGCTATCGCCGCTGGCGAGCGCATAGAGGTTACGGCGTATCGAAAAGACGGCTTTTATACCGATGGCAGGCATCCGGAGGACGTCGTTATGGCGTCGTCCGTTCTGGATGACCTTGCTCGCAGGGACTTCACCATCAATGCCATGGCGTGGCATCCGTCGCGCGGCCTTCTCGACATGTATGAAGGCGCCCAGGATCTGTCTCAGCGCCTTGTTCGCGCTGTCGGTGTCGCCCGCACCCGATTCGAGGAAGATGCCCTGCGAATGCTCAGGGCGGTTCGTTTCGCATGCCGCCTTGATTTCGCCATGGAGGAGCAGACCGCCAGGGCGCTATCCGAGTGCGCGCACCTGCTCGATTCGGTCGCTCGCGAGCGCGTGGGAATCGAGCTTTCCGGCATCTTGGCAACCAGAAGGGGAGGGGACGCTATGCTTCGCTACCCCGATCTCATGTGCGCTGCCATTCCGGAGCTTGAGCCCTGTCGCGGCTTCGATCAATGTACGCGCTACCATGCTTTCGATGTGTACGACCACATTGCTCGCGTCCTCACCGTTGCCGGCGAGCTCTCGGCGTTTCGTATCGACGGCGGTGACCCTTCACGCGATGTGTCCCCGTCCCTTATGTGGGCGGCGTTGCTGCACGATATCGCCAAGCCCGATTGCTTTACCGTGGACGAGGCGGGGCGCGGTCACTTCTACGGTCATCCGGACGCCGGTGCTAAGAAGGCGCGTGTGATCATGAGGCGCCTCGGCCTGCCCGAAAACCTCATTCGCGACGTCTGCCTTCTTATCTCCTATCATGACCTTCCGCTTTATCCCGAGCGGTCCAGCCTTCTTAAGGGCATGTCGCTCTTTACGGGCGAGGGGAGGGACGTGCCCCGCCTGATCGGCGAGCTGTTCGACCTTAAGCGCGCGGACACGCTGGGCAAGGCGACGTCATGTTTTGGCTATGTCGAGGAGATCGAGCGGATGCGCGAGATGGCTCGCGAGCTTGTCGCGAATGGCGATGCGTACAGCATAGCCACGCTTAACCTCACCGGGCGCGACCTTATTCAAGCCGGCGTCGAGCCAGGCCGCAGGATTGGGCAACTGCTAGAAAAAGCGCTTGATGCCACCATCGCGGACGCCGTTCCCAATTCAACGGATGCCCTGCTTGCATATCTTCGGCTTACCTAAGCGTCCGGGCCCAGGCTCTTGGCGACGCAGGGCTTCATGGTAGTAAAGCACTACCATTCCTCGCGGGCGTGTGCAAATGTCATTGTTCATTGATGTTATCTAGAGTAGGATTATTCACACTACTGGTAACACGATGACGACGCATCGTAACACTCATAGGGGATGCCTCATGGATCATGCCGCACTGTCTCGTCCAATTGATAGAAGGACGCTGGTTGGAGCTTCGCTTGCGAGTGCAATCTCGGTTGCGGCAACGTCTGCCCTTAGCGGTTGCTCCTGTTCGGGAGACAGCGGCAACGCGGGTTCTTCCTCTGTCGATCGCGATCACACCGTCACCATCGCGATGAACGCCGGCAGCGAGCCCGCGGCGGGCTTCGACCCCTTGGTCGCGTGGGGCTGCGGCGAGCACGTGCATGAGCCTCTTATTCAATCCACGCTGGTCACAACAAACGACCAGATGGAGATCGTCGGCGATCTCGCGACGAGTTACTATTGCTCGGAAGACGGTCTGGTGTGGACGTTTGAGCTGCGCGATGATGTGAAGTTTACCGATGGCGAGCCCCTGACGGCTCAAGATGCCGCCTTCACCGTTAACTCTGTAGCCCAGGGCGATACGTCGGAAGCGGATCTGTCTATGGTCCAGACTGCCGTCGCTATCGATGATCATGTTCTCGAGATCCGTCTCAACAAACCCTACAACGCCCTTTTGTTCACCCTTGCGGTGCTTGGAATCGTCCCGGAACACGCCTACGGCGAGGGTTACGGTTCCGCCCCCATTGGATCGGGTCGCTATATGCTCGAGCAATGGGATAAGGGCCAGCAGGTCATCTTTGCCTCCAATCCGGATTACTACGGCGACAAGCCCAATATGGAGCGCGTGGTCGTTGTCTTCATGGCCGAAGACGCTGCATTCGCCGCCGCTAAATCCGGTCAGGTCGACATCGCCTTCACCTACCCCGCGTATTCGGACCAAACCATCGACGGCTTTGAGCTCGCGAATTACAAGACGGTGGATTCACGCGGCATCTCGCTGCCAACCCTTGCCTCCGGTGCCACCAAAGTCCTCGAGGGCGATATCGCCTACAGCGCCGGCAACGATGTTACCTGCGATATCGCGATCCGCCGCGCCATCAATTGCGGTATCGACCGCTCCAGCATGGTGGGCCATGTGTTGAACGGATACGGGAGCGTGGCGTACAGCGTGGGCGATGGCATGCCCTGGTCCAGCGACGACATGGTGGTCGAGTACGACCCCGATCGAGCCAAGCAGTTTTTGGACGAGGCGGGGTGGGCCACGGGCGCGGACGGTATCCGCGAGCGCGATGGCGTTCGCGCCGCATTCGACGTATGGTACTCTTCCGATGATTCGGCCCGCCAGGCCCTTGCAAACGAGTTTTGCAATCAAGTGCTCGAGCTGGGTATCGAGGCCACGCCGCGAGGCGCTAGCTGGGATGAGATTTATCTGCATCAGTTTGAATCGCCCGTGCTTTGGGGCTGGGGCTCCAATGCTCCTGTTGAGGTGTACGAGCTGCACTATTCCACGGGCTGGGGTAACTATCCCTGCTACGAGAACGAGATGGTCGACTCCTATCTCGATCAGGCGCTGGCTCAAACCAGCCTTGAGGAGTCCTATCCGTATTGGAAGAAGGCCATGTGGGATGGCGAAGAGGGCGTAGCGCCGCAGGGCGCCTCGACCTGGTGCTGGATCGCCAACGTTGACCATCTGTATTGGAAGCGCAGCGGCCTGGATGTCGCGAAGCAAAAGCCGCACCCCCACGGCCACGGCTGGTCTCTTGTCAACAACGTCGACACCTGGTCTTGGTCCCGGTAGTCATTTCTCGTCCACTTTGTCCATACGGCCCGCGTCCGCTCGCGGCGACGGGCCTTGTCCTTGTTGGGAAGTCTTTTGAGACCTCGTACATCTGCGCTATCCCCATGCGTCGACGGCTCAAAGCTCCGTTGGCTGCTGGCAACAGGGGCCCGCTTCGCGCTGTTGCTTATCGCCGTGAGCTTCGTCACATTTCTGCTTGTTGGCATGTCGCCCATCGACCCCGTGCAGGCAAACGTCGGGCAAGCGGCTTACCTTACCATGAGTGCCGAAAAAAGGGCAGCGCTCGCTCAGCGCTGGGGCGTTGGCCAGAGCGTTCTCACGCGCTATGCCGCCTGGGTTTCTGACGCGCTAGCAGGAGACTTGGGATTCAGCCTTAGGTACAACGCTCCGGTTATCCAGGTTGTTGCCGAAAAGCTGTCTTGTTCCATCGTCCTGCTTGCCGTTGCATGGCTTATCTCGGGCGCAGCGGGCTTCGTCCTTGGTGTCGTCGCCGGTGCTAAACGCGGCACGCTGATCGATGCGGCCATCAAGGGGTATTGCTATGTGCTATCGACTTCCCCCACATTTTGGCTCGGCCTTATCGCCCTCATGGTGTTTTCCGTCCAGTTGGGTTGGTTTCCGCTGGGCTTCTCTATACCTATAGGGGAATCGTCCGCATCCGTATCACTTGCGACCAAGCTCTATCACGCGGCGCTGCCCGCGCTAGTCTTGTCGCTGACCGGCGTCGCCAGCATCGCCTTGCACACGCGCGAGAAGACCATCGACTTTCTTGCGTCTGATTACGCTCGATTCGCTGTTTCGCGTGGCGAGTCGTCTTGGTCGGTCATCGTCCGCCACGGGTTGAGGAATTTGGCCATGCCGGCTATTACGCTGCAGTTTGCGTCGATCGGCGAGATCATCGGTGGGTCGGTCTTGGTGGAGCAAGTCTTTTCCTATCCCGGGCTTGGGCAGGCTGCTGTTACCGCCGGGCTGGGTGGGGACGCGCCCCTGCTCGTCGGCATCGCGCTTGCCACGTCGTGCCTTGTCTTTGCGGGAAACCTCATCTCCAGCTTTATTCAAGAGGCGCTGGATCCCCGCGTGAAAGGGGGATTGTTCCATGCCGGACAACGGTAGCGCCAACTGCAGCGCCTGGACCGAGCATGCGGTCAGGCTTTTGCATGACGGCCGTCACTCAGGCGTGCTATCTGGGCGACGCGCGCTGCTCATCTCCATCATCCTATGCTGCGCCGCGCTCGTCATCATCGTGGCTCTAGGGCCCGTGCTGCACGGCGCCGCAGTCCGCACCGACTTTACGCTCAAAGGCCTTGGACCAAGCCTTGCCCATCTTTTCGGCACCGACTGGATGGGACGAGACATGCTTGCGCGAACCGTATGCGGTCTTTCCACATCGATATATATCGGCCTGATCGCGGCGCTGGCATCATCAGTCATTGCATTTCTCCTGGCGTCGCTCGCGGCTTTTGGCGGACGATGCGCGGATGCCGCCGTGTGCTGGTTCATTGATCTGGCCATGGGCGTTCCCCATATAGTGCTTCTCGTCCTCATAAGCTACGCGTTGGGATGTGGGGCGCTGGGCGTTTTCGTCGGCATCTCCGTCACGCATTGGCCCGGTCTGACTCGCGTCCTGCGTGCGGAAATGTTGCAGGTCCGAAGCGAACCCCATATCCAGTGCGCGCGTTCCCTTGGTTCAAGCTGGCCCGCTATCGCGTTTCGCCACATCTTGCCCGCGGTGCTTCCGCAGTTTGTCGTTGGCCTGGTGTTGCTGTTTCCCCACGCCATCTTGCACGAGGCGTCCATCACGTTTCTGGGCTTCGGGCTTTCACCGGAGGAGCCGGCGATCGGTGTGATCCTATCCGAAGCCATGGGCTACCTGTCATCCGGCTCATGGTGGCTGGCGGTCTTCCCCGGGCTCGCGCTGCTGCTCACGGTACTGCTGTTCGAAAAGGTGGGCTCATCACTTCGAACGCTGATTTCCAAGGAGGGGGTGCAACTGTGAACGAAGAGGCTATGAAGCACGGGCCGCATCATGATAGCGAGTTTCACCATCATCACTCCCATGCTGCGACGTCAACGCACTCCGGCGAGCACCACCTGCTCTCAATTGAAAACCTTTCTGTTTGCTTTGAGATGTACGAGCCCGATGCGCCGTATTTCTCTGCAGGCAAAATCATCGCCCCGGTGGTTCACAATCTGAACTTGTCCGTGCATCAGGGCGAGGTTCTCGCGCTTGTGGGTGCGAGCGGATCGGGTAAAACCGTGCTCGCCGATGCCGTCATGGGTTTTTGGCAGCCAAATGAAATCGTATCCGGAACCATTTGGTTCGATGGCGAGCGCCTTGATGCGGATCGTATCCAAGCGCTTCGCGGCAACGGGCTTTCCATGGTTCCGCAAAGCGTCTCCAACCTCGATCCCCTCATGCCCATCGGCAGCCAGGTTGTAGGGGCGCCACGGGGGGCGACGCGCAGTGAACGTCGCGCGTCTCTTGAGGAGCGACGGTCCCGTATGAGGTCGCTATTCGCCCAATACGGGCTTGACTCCGACGTAGAGCGCCTGTATCCGCACGAGCTGTCCGGAGGCATGCTCAGGCGCGTCCTGTTGCTTTGCGCGCTGATGGACGACCCTCGCCTCATTATTGCCGACGAGCCCACGCCTGGACTAGATATGGATCTGGCCCTGCGCGCCATCGCCGATTTGCGCCGCTTTGCCGATGCGGGTGGAGGAGTGCTGTTGATCACCCATGATATCGAGCTTGCGCTGCGTTGTGCGGACAGGGTCGCCATCTTCCACGGCGGAACCGTTGTCGAGGAAACCTCGACCGCCTCGTTTGCATCTCCCGACCTTCTCGTCCATCCGTTTACGAAAGCGCTGTGGCATGCGCTTCCAGAGCATGACTTTTTCAACTCGCCTGATATCAGAAGTAGAGGGGGTGATGTCTGATGGCGCTCGTTGCATCCGGAATCGCATATCGGCATCCTGGCGGTGGCATGCTGTTCTCCGACCTCGATCTTACCGTGTCCCCGGGCGAGCGGGTTGCCATTTCAGCCCCTTCCGGTACGGGCAAGACCACGCTCTGCCGTATCTTGGCCGGATATCTTAGACCCTTGCGGGGGACAGTTGAAATCGATGGAGCCGGCATAGCGAGCTTCGCCGGGCGCCCCATGCCCGTGCAGCTTTTATGGCAGCAGCCAGAGCTTGCTTTCGATCCCCGGGTCAGGGTCTCCCGGTCGCTTTTGGATGCTGGATCTGGACCCAAACAATCCCTTGAGCGGCTCCTCGACAGATTTGACGCGAAGGCATCCTGGCTCAATCGATATCCGCATGAGCTATCGGGCGGGGAGCTTATGCGCCTTAGCATGGTGCGAGCCCTCTTGGTTGGCCCCGCTTACCTTATCGCCGACGAGGCGACGGCGATGCTCGATGCCGTTACGCAGGCGCAGCTGATGGGGGAGATGGTGCGGTTGACGGAGGAGGGTCTAGGCCTCATCTTCGTCTCCCACTCTCCTTCCTTGGTACGCCGCGTCTCCACCCGCGTGTTCAGTCTTACGGACACAACTCTCTGACCTGCGCAATCCATAACGTGAACACAAAATAGAACTATTTTTAGGTTCACGCTTGCGTCTGGAGAAGACCTCCCGTATTATGTTTTCTCGCGCTGAGGGGCGCAGACAACAACCGATTGGGATGTCGTCTAATGGCAGGACAGCGGATTCTGGTTCCGTCAATGGGGGTTCGACTCCCTCCATCCCAGCCAAGTTGTTTGTTCCTTCTAGTTGGCCCGTTCGTCTAGCGGTTCAGGACGCCGCCCTCTCAAGGCGGAGATCACCGGTTCGAATCCGGTACGGGCTACCAAGAGTTTTCGGGACACTCCAATAGTCCCATTACATATTTGGCCCGTTCGTCTAGCGGTTCAGGACGCCGCCCTCTCAAGGCGGAGATCACCGGTTCGAATCCGGTACGGGCTACCAACAGTTTACAGGCCGGGTAACCGGCCTGTTTTGCTATGTGTACTGATATGTCCACTTGCGTGAGTAAGTCGACAATTCCTTGATGGTTGCGGGGATGCTCTGAATTCGTCTTTGTGCTACAACCACGCGCCCGATGCGCATCATCAAACGTACAATAGGGGGATGTAACTCTCTAGGGACCTTGTAGGAGCACTATGGTTGACTCGACCAACACGGCCGCCCCCAAGCCTCGCGTTGACGCGCAGCCCGCAGGCGGCGACGACCATAAGAGCGCGCGCCGCGGAGCCATCTTCATCGGCTTCGCGCTTCTCTGTTTTGTCGTGTACCTGGTTGCAACCGGGCAGGTTGCTCAGTTCATGGATGCCATGAAGAACGTTCAGGCTCCTTGGCTTATCGCCGCCTGCGTCTGCATGCTGCTCTACCTCATCTTCGGTATCGCCGCGTATGCGATCGCCGTCTGGCTCGACCCCAATTCTCCCGTGGGAATCCGCGACCTTATCTCGGTCGAGGCGAGCGGTATCTTTTTTGGTAACCTTACGCCCATGATGATGGGCTCCACGCCCGCGCAGATCTACCGTCTCACTAAAGCCGGTCAAAACGTGGGTGAAGCTGGAGCCACGCAGTTCACGCGCTTCATCGTCTACCAATTCGGCTTGGTTGTCTGGGGAGCGATACTGCTTGCCGCCCGCATGCCGTTCTTCTTGGAGCGCTATTCGGACGTCCGGGCTCTAACCATCCTGTGCTTCTTCAGCTTTGGCGGGCACGTCATGATCCTGCTCATGATTTTCGCCATCGCCCTTATGCCCAAGACGGTTATCCGCGTGGCCCACTGGGGTCTTACCATCCTTGCTCGCGTTGGCGTTTCCACGGCCAAGGTAGAGCGCTGGCGCGCCTTTGTTGACGGCGAGGTATATTCCTTCTCAGAGAAGTTCAAGCTCTCGGCCGGCCACTTCAGTTCCATGGCGCTCACCGTGGTCATCACTATGCTGCAGCTCGCCTTCTTCTACCTGGTTCCGTATTTCATCATGCTGGCGTTCGGCAAGCACGATGTCGATTTCCTCTCCGTCATGGCTGCGTCGGCGTTTGTTCAGCTCTTGAGTTCCGCCGTTCCGCTTCCCGGCGGCACGGGCGGAGCCGAGGGCGGGTTCGCGCTGTTCTTGGGACACTTCTATGGGGAGGCTGCCACGGCGGGCTATCTGTTGTGGCGTCTGATCACCTTTATCGCGCCCACTATCCTGGCAGCCCCTCTTTTGGGCCTTAAGAGCGCGCACAATGAGAGCATCCACGCGCGTTGGGATCGGCTGGTCGGTAAGCCCAAGCAGAAGCGTTCGGGTAAAAGGGGAGCTTCCCGCGGCGCCGTTTCGCATCATCATGCCGACACCGTCTCCGTCGCGCTGCATGAGGCTGAAGGCACTAGAACGGCTCAAAACGCCGCTGAAAGCTTCGCCGCCGCCCCTGAGTCCACCGCGAACGCTGTAAAGCCTTCTAGGGCTTCTCACGCGCGCGTCCATGTTCGCAGGACGTCTGAGGGCATCACCGTTTCGCCGACGATGATGAAGAAGAAACGCACCGCCAGTAAGCGCTAGGATCGGCTAGAACATAGATAAGTAAACGCCCCGTTCTCCCAAGCGCCCGTTATGAGGACTAGGGGGACGGGACGTTTATTCGTTCGCTATGAGCGTGTTAGGTAAAAAGCGGGAGCGCCCTGAACGCGCGAATGCGTGTAAGGGCGCTCCCGTCTTATGCATGTTCTAAAGCAAGGCTACTGGTAGCGGAGGCATTCCACCGGGTCGAGCTTCGCGGCCCTGCGGGCAGGGTAGTATCCGAAGATGAGGCCGATCCCGACAGAAAGGCCGACGGCCAGCAGAATGGTCTGGGGGGAGATAAGCGGCGTGATGGCTCCCTGCGTCCCCATGGTCGAAGAAAGGTCCATTGAGCTTGCGACGCTTGCCAGAACCCATGCGATCGCAAAGCCTGCGATGGTTCCAATAATTCCACCGGTTACGCATAGGGCGGCCGACTCGGTAAGGAACTGCGCCGTGATATCCCTTCCGGTCGCACCCAGGGCCCTGCGTATGCCTATCTCGCGAATCCGCTCGGTAACGTTGGTGAGCATCATGTTCATGATGCCGATGCCGCCCACGAGCAGCGAGATGCCGGCGACGGCGCCCATGATGAGCTGGAACGACATCATGAAGCTGTTGAGGGAGTCGATGGAGGATTTCATGGAATAGCAGTAAACCATATCCGATGCTTCATCATCGGGAATTCCCATGATGGTTGCGAGTTTCGCTGTTGTCTCGGTGATGGCTTCGTCCACGTCGACGCCGTCGCGAACAAGGCCGAGCACCTGCGAAAGCGTCTCGTCCCCGCTATTGAAATCGTTTTGCACCGTTCCGATCGGGAGAAAGGCCTGCATATAATCATCGCTAGGATAGGGGGACTCGCAAACGCCCACGATGAGGTAGTCGCGCCCATTGATCTCTACAGTCCTGCCGACTGCGGCGGCGTTGGGATCACCGAAGAGGATTTTTACGCCGTTTCGTTCGATGACGCAGACGCGCGCGTCGCTGGCGTCCTCCTGGCTGGTGAATAGTCTGCCATCGACTATCTTGACCTGTCCCGACATCTCGAAATACTGGGTGCTTCCACCAGTGATATTGATGCCGATGTCCTTATCGTTCACCTTTTTCTGTGCGTATGAGTACGCGCTTCCCTCGATCGCCTCGTATGAGGGCATGACTACTTTTAAGTCATCGACGTTGTCTTGGTCTAAGGGCATCCCCGTCGAGATGTAGACTAAACGGGCGGCGTTGAGGCCCAAGCCGCTCAGCAGGTTGTTGCGAACGCCGCCGATGAGGGACGTCATAGCGATTACCGAGGCGATGCCGATTACGATTCCGAGAATGGTGAGAAGGCTGCGTCCCTTGTTCGCCTCAAGGGCTCTCACCGCCTCGCGCATAAGGTCGCGAACGCTCATCTGCCACCTCCGTTCGTGCTGATGATTCCGCTTGTATCCTCGTGATAGAGCCTGCCATCGCGTATTGAAACGATGCGGTCGGCCTCGGCGGCCACGTGCGAGTCATGAGTGATGAGGACGATGGTCTTGCCTGCATCCTTAAGCCTATGGAACGTCTCGAGCACCATGCGACCGGTGTGCGAATCGAGGTTGCCTGTCGGCTCGTCCGCCAAGATGATCGCGGGGTCGTTGACCAGCGCCCTTGCGATCGCGACGCGCTGCATCTGACCTCCGGAGAGCTCGTTTGTGCGATGGTCGTAGTGGTCTACGGGAAGGCCGACTGCCTGAAGGGCATGCACCGCCATCATCTCGCGTTGGAACCTGGGCGTTCGCGTGTAGGCGAGCGGCAACATCACGTTGTCGAGAACGCTCATGCGGGGCAGAAGGTTGAAGCTTTGGAAGACGAATCCAATGCGAGTCGCCCGAACCTCTGCGAGCTCGTCGTCGTCAAGCTCCGCCACATTGAGGCCTTCCAGAAGATACGTTCCCGATGTAGGCGTATCGAGGCATCCCAAGATGTTCATGAGCGTCGACTTACCGGATCCGGACGGGCCGGTGATGGCGACGAACTCGCCTGGCCGCACGCTAAACGTGATGTTGTGCAGCACGTGTGCAAAGCCGGCGTCAGATTCGAAGATGCGATGGATGCCCCTTATGTCGATCACGGGCCTTGTCATTTGAGCATCACTCCGGAATCGACCGACATATCGCTGTCAACTCCCATGTCTCCGGGAGCTCCGATGAGCAGGACCTCTCCGTCGGCGACCGTGGATTGAGCCATATCTGCGTTGGGTTCGGGTGCATTGGGGTCTCCCTGCGGCTCTTCACCCTCGGGAGCGGGCTTTCCAATTACAGCCAGGTCGTCGTTTCTGGTGATGACGGTGACGTCGCGGCGCTCGGATGCCTGAGTCTCAGGGTCGGTTTGGACCATGACGTAGTAGTTTTGCCCGTCATCGGTCATCAGCGCCATCGCGGGAACCATGATTACGTCATCGAGTTGCTCGGTAACAAGCGATACCTTTGCGGTCATGCCTGGCTTGAGGCGGGAGTCGGGTTGCGCGATCAAGATGTCGACGTCGAAGCTTACGGAGCTTGAGCCGTCATAGCTCATCATGCCGCCGTCCGCGGATGCGATCGAGGCGATACCGGTCACGTTGCCCTGCAGGGTGAGGTCGGGAAACGCCGGGAAGGTGACGTTTGCGGTTTGCCCCACGGCGACCTTGGCGATGTCCTCCTCGCTCACCTGGACGGTGACCTTCATCTGGGACAGGTCAGCGATCTGCATAAGGGACTTTCCGGATTCAACGCCGGTGGCGGGGGCGCCCACTTGGGCGTTCATTTCAACGATGCTTCCATCGCAAGGCGCCGTCACGGTGCGCTCCGCCGCCTTGGCGACGGCTTGGTCGTAGCCTTCTTGGGCTGCGGCGAGGGCGCGCTTCGCCGCGTCGACGGTCTCTTGAGAGACCTCGTAGGTTACGTTGCCCTCCTCGTCGGTTATCTCGGTTCCGCGCTTCGCCGCGGCAAGCTCCGCCTTCGCGGCATCGACGGATCTGGCTGCCTCCGCAACCGCTCGATCGAGCTCATCGTTCTTAATCGTCATCAGCACATCGCCTTTGGCGACCGTCTGCCCGGCGCTCACGTTGACCGTGGCGATGGTGCCATCGATGGCGGGGGAGACCACGGTAGAGGAGAGCGGCTCCAGGGTTCCCTTGGCTTCCACCTCGTTTGAATAGGTGCCACGGAACGCGACGTCTGTAATGGGCACGTATGCATCTTCTGCGGGAGGCTGGTTGAGGGCGCTATAAGCGACGCCGCCGATGGCGACGATGCCAATCGCTATGCCGGCGATGATGGCGCGGTGCATAAGCTTCTTCTTGCGGCGCTCGGCGCGACGGGCCTTCAGCTTGGCATACGCCTCCGCATCCGAAGCGTCCATGCCCATCTCGCCCTGCGCTGTCTGGTCGCCTTCTGCCGTCATGACCGGCATGGTCACGGTCGCGTTGGCGTCTTGTTCGTCGGCGGGCTTGCCCGGCTTGATAACGGGAATGAGGTTGGCCAGCTTCGAGGGTTTCTCGGAATCTGGAATCGGCTTGTCGCCCATGGTGGCTCCTATCTAGAAGGTCGATTGCATCGCAAGATCGATAGAGTCTGTACCAGTATGCTCGATGATACCTATAAACGTGCTGGGTACGTTCATGATTTAGGTGACAGTACCGTCATAAAGGATGGGCCGCCCTTAAGCCAGGTCCTCGCGAAGCGATTCCACCACGTTGCCGGTGTTGCTTTTGCGCAGCGCGTAGGCGGTGCTGATGGCGAGCACAAATAGGACCACCAACGCTGCCAGGGCGATCCATGTCGGAGGCAGGGCGAGCGCGGCGTCCACAAGAACGCCCCCTGCGATAAACAGCAGTCCGCCCATAGCTGCAAAGGCAAGTATGAGGCCCAGCGCCAAACCGCGAACTGCGTAGCTAGCGCATTCGCGGACGATCATCTTACGAAACATCTTGTTGTCCATGCCTATCGAACGCAGCACAGCGAACTCCCGCCTGCGCAGCACAAACGAGGTCGAAATGGTGTTGAACACATTCGCGACGGCGATAAGCGTGGTAATGCCTGCAAAGCACCCCGTGAAAATCTTGACGGACAGGATGATGGCGCGCTGGGTCCGCGTTGATTCGGTGACATCGTTGGCGGAACCATACGGATAGACAGCGCGGTTGTTGAGCATGGTGTTGAGCTCGCGCGAAAGCTGCTCGGTTGCTTGGCGGGGGTTTGCGGAGGCAAACGAATACGTGACAGAGAGGGGGAACATGTGATATGCGCCGTTGCCGTCCCCGCCGGGATAGAAGGAGAAGGGGTTGTTCTCGCTCCATCTCGAGTCAGGCGAGATACCCGCTGCCTGCTCTTGAGCGCGAACGCTGTCCACCGTGGGTGTCGCGGCGTTAGAAATGGTTTCAAGCGCGCTTATCGGCAGGATGATCATGGGGGAATATACGCCCGTGTCCTCAGCGCATGCGGGGGCGGTGTCGGCGATGGCGCCTATGGACACCTCGTAAGTTCCTTGCACTACGTTTTCTATGGGGCGGCGTATCACCGTCGCGCTTTCATCGTAGAGATAGTATTCCATCTCCGGTTGGCCGTCTTTTGCAGCTTTGATGGCATTGGGCGATGACTGGTCGATGGCCTGGATACACGTGTAGAGCGTCGCCGTGCCGGTGTTGGAAAAGCTTCTCACCACGTAGCGCTTGCCATCCCATTGTTGATATGCCCCGTTAAATCCCACGGCAACGGGATTGCCGGGGTCGCAGTACTGGCCCGCATCTAGCCCAAGCGATTCTATGTACGCGCGCCAGGATTCATCGTCCACAAACTGTATGCGGATGATGCCGTAATAGGAATCATCGATGACGGTGGGGGCGTCATCGGAAAGGATGTCTGTCTCGTTTAGGATGGCGTCGAGCGCCTCCGGATTATAGGTCCCGCTTGAAAGGCTGCCGTAGCTGGATATAAAGGACGAGTAGCCAACCAGGGTCGCGTCGCTTGCGTTCACAAGTTTGTCCCCGGCCGTCTGGACGTCTGCGAGTAGGTCCGCAACTGTTTCATCCTGCTGGATCTCGCGGTCAAGATACGCCGTTATGTCCACGCCCTGGGATCCCACAATGTCGACGACCTGCTCCAGGTATTGGATCAGCGCGCCGCTAAGGACCAGCAATGCGACCGAGATGGCAAGTGAGAGCACCGTGATGCGGCCCTTGGAGTTGGGTCGGTTGAGGTTTCTGCGCGCCAGGAGGTGCGCCACGCCGCCGAGAGCCAGATAGGCTCTATCGATTCGCTGCGTAACGGCCTGCCTGATTCCTTTGGTCCAGGATGGCAGAAGGCGGGAGGCGTACTTGCGGGGGCCTGCCTGCGTACCCTGCAAATCCCGAGGCTGACGCAGCGCATCGATGGCAGAGGCCTTACTGGCACGTATAGCGGGCACGGCGGTTGACGCCAGCAGCGTTACGGCCTCGACGGCGACGATGCCAAGGAGAACGGGGGCTGTCACAACGATGTTAACGCCTGCATCGGTGGTTTCGATGGCGCCGTTGCCATAGAGCAATGCGAGCAGGCCGTCTTGGGACAGAGCGAACGCAGCGCGCGTGCTGGCTATGCCAAGCAGGATGCCCGCAGGGATTCCCACCAGACCCAGCACCGCCGCCTCGGTGAAGATGGCGACCCGAAGCTGCCTCTTGGATGCGCCTATGGACGAGAGCAGGCCAAACTGCCTGGTACGCTCCGCGATCGATATGGCGAACGAGTTGTAGACCAACGTCACCGACGCCGCGAGCACAATGCCTGAGAGCAGACATCCAATTGCCCAAAAGGCGGCCGATGCGGGCGTGTCTTCGGTGAGGCCCTGATAGGTGAGCAGACTGTTGTGCAGCGTTGCCGAAACCGTGCCGTTGTTCGCATCGAACCTATGCGCCAGGCCCTCTATTTCTAGATAGGTCTTGAGGCCGTCCGCGCGCACATAGAGCGTTGAATATATGGGTTCTATGCCGTCATCGTCATACGTGATGAAGGAGTATCCGGCCGGGCTGTTCCAAAACTCATTTTGGGTGCCCTCCATGGAGTACATGCCCACAATGGTAAAGGTGCGCATGGGGGCGACGTCGACGAGCTCTTCAGTCACATCGCCTTCCTCATCGATCTGCACCGAGTAGTTCTCGTCCAAATCAACAAGCTGGCCCTCTGACGTCATCTGCCGCTTTCCCAGGGCCATCCCCACGGTGGCGCCGACCATAAAGCTGTTCGATTGCTCGAAGCCGTCCGTATCGAAGCCCTCATCATAGGTGTAGCCGCGAAGGGACTCCGGGATGATGATCTCGTGAGAGTTTTGGGGAAGACGCCCCTCTGCCAAAGCGATGCTTGGAAGCACCTGGTCATCCTGGTTTTCCTTGGGAAGCGATGAAAGCGAGAAGTACGTGAAGTAGCCGTTATCCTCTTCAGCGGAATCGGCGAGCGCGTAACCGTAGCGCTCGACCTGGGCCGAGGCGGTGACGCGGGTGTCTGCGAGGGCGTCTCGCATATCGTTTTGAGAAGCGTCGGTATACGCGACCTGCCAGGATCCGGAAGCGGCGACGGTGGAGGTGATAAGTAGGTTGCTAAGCGTTTCCGCCGAGGTGAAGATGGCCGTGAGCAGCAAGCTTGAAAGCACGATACCGCATAGCGACACCAGCGTGCGCACGTAGTTGACCCTTAGGGTGCGGGAGGCAAGACGGGAGAAGATGTTCATGGCATCAACCCTGACGGCTATCGCTGACAAGGCGGCCGTCTTCAATCGCGATCACGCGGTCCGCCATAAGGGCGATGTCCTCGTCATGGGTGATGACGATCAGCGTTTGCTTGAGGCGCTTGTTGGAGTCGCGCAGCAGGCACATGACCTCAGCAGAGTTTTTGCTATCGAGGTTGCCCGTAGGTTCGTCTGCAAGCACGATGGCGGGGGAGTTCATAAGCGCGCGACCCACTGCGACGCGCTGCTGTTGGCCACCGGAGAGCTGCGAGGGCATATAGTGCTCGCGGCCAGAAAGCCCTAGCGCGCGTATCAATTGTTCCAGCCGATCCTGGTTGACCTGCCGGCCATCCATGAGGACGGGCAGCGTCACGTTCTCGATAACGTCGAGAATGGGGATGAGGTTGTAGAACTGGTAGATAAGGCCGACTTCCCTGCGTCGAAAGACGGCGAGCTGCTCGTCGCTGCGCTGGTAGATGTCCTGCCCCTGCACGTAGACGGATCCAGAAGTTGGACGGTCGACGCCGCCGATGATGTGCAGCAGCGTGGACTTTCCGGAGCCTGACGACCCTACGATGGCGATGAATTCGCCCGCTTCAACCGTAAACGATACATCGTCCAAAGCGCGCACCGCAGTGTCGCCTTCGCCGTAGATTTTGGTGAGATGTTCAACCGAAAGAATGCTCATGCTCGTCCTTAGTATGGTGGGGGAGCTCCGTGCCGAGTCTTGCTTGGGCTCCCCCGTTATATGACACCTACCATACTGTATGGACGGGCTTTCGGCCATATGACCGGGGCGTGACTATTCTGTCACGCTTGGTGCTGACATATTGCTAGTCGATTTGCTTTGAGAGGTCGGTTGCGGCCATGCCCTGCGTGGGGTCTTGGCGCTTTTCAAACAGCGGGCTTTCGGGATCGCTCCACAGGCCCTCGGCAACGTTCTTCCAAGCCTGGGCGTACTCGCGCGTCTTGTTGCGCAGCTGGTCGGGAGACTCCTTTTCGACCAAGTCGGTCGATACGGCACCGGACTCTTCGACCATCTTGGGCAGCATATCGGGGTTTTCCAGCATGGGGCAGGGCATAAGGTGGTTCGCGTTGAACGGCTGCTGGCGGTAGTACTCCATAAAGAGGGGAGAGCGCAGCGCGTCGAGCAGGGATGTGTTATGGATGTTGACGTTGGAGTAATGGATGAACACGCAGGGCTCAACGTCGCCCGCGGCGTTGATGTGCAGGTACCTTCGGCCTCCTGCGATGCATCCGCCAACGTATTCGCCGTCGTTTTGGAAGTCGAGGGTGAACAGCGGCTTGACCTCGCGCATCTTGCGGACAAACTGGTACATGTGGGTGCGCTGCTCCATGGCGGGCATAAGCTCTTTGGGCGCGCCGGCGCCAACGGGCATGTAGTGGAACAGCCAGCAGAACAGAGCCCCCTTGTCGATCATCCAATCAAAGTAGTCTTCGCTGGCGATGGCGTCCGCGTTCTGGCTGGTCCAGCATGCGGAGATACCAAACGGAATACCGCGCTCGCGCAGCAGGTCCATGGCGTGGTCTATCTTTTCATACGTGCCCTCGCCGCGGCGCGCGTCCGTGGTCTCGCGGGTTCCCTCGGCGGAAATCGCCGGTACAAAGTTGGCGACGCGGATGATGTCATCGCAGAACGACTCATCGATGAGCGTCGCGTTGGTGAAGCACAGGAACACGCAATCTTGGTGCTTCTCGCACAGACGGATGATGTCGGCCTTGCGGACAAGAGGTTCACCGCCCGTGTAGATATAGATGTGGCAGCCAAGCTCTTTGCCCTGCTCGATAATCGAATCGATATCTTCAAACGTCAAGTTGAGCGCATGTCCGTATTCTGCCGCCCAGCACCCGGTGCACCTGAGATTGCATGCGCTGGTGGGGTCAAGCAAAATCGCCCAAGGAATATTGCAGTGGTATTTGTCGCGCATCTTTTCCTGTTTGGGCCATGCCAGAATGTTCGCATCGGCAATGAGTGTTTTGAGCAGCCGTCCGCGAATCTCGGGATTAAGGCGGAACACCTTCATCATCAAATCGTACCAATTGGTCTTTTGTTCGATAGCATTCGAGAACGCCTCGCGTTGCGTTGGGAACACGTCGTTTGGCGTGAACTTATTGACAAGGCCCATGATTCTTTCGATATGCTCAGCAGGGTTCTCGTCCAGATAATCGATGACCTTATACAGTGCAAGACGTTCCGCAGCTTCGGTGATAGCCATAAGTACTCCTTCCAAGTGCGCAACAACTGTGGAAATAGTACTCATAAGTTGACTATCCCACAACTGAGGAATAGCCTATTATGTGTAAGCAACGAAACCGATTGCGCTGTGGCATTATCTACATCGCCAAGCTCGAGGTGGGGCATGACTAGAAACGTAAAACATATCGATCGACGCGTTCTCCGTAGCCGCAAGGCCATTATCGATGCCTTTGACAAGCTTCTCGAGGAAAAGGAGCTCGACCAAATCACCGTTTCAGCCATCGCCCGAGAGGCGAACATCGATCGCAAGACCTTCTATGTTCACTTTGGAACCATCGACGGTTTGCTTGACGCGCTTGCCGAGGAACGCGTCGACGAGATATTGGATGTCATGGAAGATGCTTTTTCGAGCGCTTCTCCCGATATGGAGATCGACGTCGCGATCTCGAAGTTCTTCGATATCGCAAATCAAGTGGTCTGCACCAAGCTTGTCGATTCGGTATGCCGACGTAAGTCTTTTCCGGCCGACGAACTGCTTACTCGAGTGCTTAAATCGTTTAAAGCCAAGCTGGTCGAGCGCGATATGCTCTTCGCTCAAATTCCCGGCGATCTTCTAGAGTTCCATCTGTCTTTTATCATGGGGGGAATTATCTCCATCTATAGAAGCTGGGTGAACTCTGATAGAACGGTTGCCGTAGAGCAGGTCTCCCAGATAGCCCACGAGCTCATCATGCACGGCCTTGATTCTGTTAAAGCCGATCTCGCCAACATGAAGGAGCGTAGGGAGCACGGTGCGTGCGCCCCATCGTGTTAGCATAGATGCGACCTAATCGACGTCATCGCCTGGGCGATGCGAGCAGGGGGCATCATGGCAGACAAGATCCTTTTGGTTGAGGACGATCCTCTTATCATCTCTTCCCTTACCGAGCTTTTGCATGCTGAGGGCTATGCGGTGGATACCGCGGATTCACAACAAAAGGCCATTTCGATGGCCCTGGCGCTTACTGCCGGAGTTGCCGGGGCCTCCCAGTACTCGCTGGTGCTCCTCGATGTCACCTTGTCCTCGGGAAACGGTTTCGCCGTTTGCAGCGCGATCAAGCAGGTGGCCCCCCACCTTCCGGTCGTATTCCTCACCGCTTCCGATGATGAGTTTAATACCGTGACGGGCATCCAGATGGGCGCCGATGATTACATCGCGAAGCCTTTCAGACCCCGCGAGCTTCTCGCTCGCATAGCCTCGGTTATTCGGCGCTCTCAACCCCAGCGACGCGCCATCGCGCTCGGCCCCCTGGTCATAGACGCAGACAGGGCGCATGTGGAGCGCGACGGTAAAGAGGTCCCGCTTTCTGCTCTTGAGTATAGGCTGCTGCTATTGTTCGCCCTTAATGCTGGAAAGCTCGTGTCTCGCGACATGATTCGCGATGCCCTTTGGGATGATGCCGGAACCTATATCGAGGAAAACACGCTTTCGGTCTATATCAAGCGCTTGCGCGATAAGATCGAGGACGACCCCGCCCATCCCAAGCTCATCATCACCGTACGCGGTCTCGGTTATAAAGCTCAAGGATAACGGGACATGATAAGAAATAAGGAACTTTCGCGCTTTGCTATCTGCTTCGCGGTGACCGTTTGTATCGCCGCCGCCGTTACCCGCTACTCGGTTGGACGCGACGCGATGGTGTGCGTCGTTGCGACATCAATCCCCCTCGCCGCACTCTTTGCATTGTTTACGCGTGCACGCTATCGCGAGCTTGCAGAACTCTCGACCAAAATCGACGCGGTCCTCAACGGAGACAGAAACCTATCTTTCGAGGGCATGCATGAGGGAGAGCTATCAATCTTATCCAATGAACTCGATAAAATGGTGACCCGTCTTCACCTTACCGCCGACCAACTCGAGCGAGAGAGCCGATCGCTCGCCGACTCGCTTGCAGACATCTCGCACCAGTTGAAAACTCCACTGACATCCATGTCGATCATGTGCGAGCTCATGAAGACTCGCGTTCGGGAGTCTAGAGACATCTGCCATGAAGATGCGCGCTACCTGCTTGAAAAGCTACGATCGGTACAGCTTCTCCAAGAGCGCGTGAGATGGCTTGTATCCGTTCTCCTCAAGCTCGCTCGCATCGATGCGGGAGTGGTCAAGCTCGCCAAGCAGAATGTAGACGCTTCGATAGTCGTTAAAGAAGCGGCCGAGTCCCTTGCCATTCCGTTCGACCTCTCCAGCGTCGACTTGGTTTTAAACCTTCAGGAGGGGTCCACGTATATCGGTGACGCCGCCTGGAGTCGCGAAGCCGTCCTCAATGTTATGAAAAACTGCATGGAGCATGCAGGGGAGGGCGGACGCGTGCGGGTGAGCGTAAGCCATGATGCCCTAGCATGCAGGATCAGCATCCAAGATACGGGACCCGGGATTGCACCGGAAGACCTTCCTCACGTATTCGAGCGATTCTACCGTGGAGAGGACCCCGATTATGCAGCTTCGACCGATCCCGCTGGCGTTGGCATCGGCTTGTCGCTGGCCCAAAGTCTCGTAGTCGCGCAGGGAGGCGCCATCAAAGCGTCCAATGCCCGCAATCGCGACGGATCGGTGCAAGGCGCTCGCTTCGACATCGTCTTCTTCACGGTCACCGTTTAGATCGATAATCCTTTTCAAATACGCAACGACCGCCTAGGCAGGAAGGGCCCTCTTCAACGCTCTCTGCCTTACCAATGCACGATGACGCAGATACCCTGCTTGACCAGATTGTAGAGCTCGCCCGCCTTTTCGGGAGGCAAGTTCACGCAGCCGTGGCTTCCCACATAGGTGTAGGCGCTGGGATTGGAGAAGCTCGCCGACGACTGCCAATCGGCGTCATGCAGCCCCACGGCTCCACCGATGAAGGGCATCCAGTATTTGACCGGGGTTTCGTATTCGCGCTCTCCCGTCTCAGGATCTATGGCGCCACGCAACGTTATGTTGGTGCCGCACCTATTCATGCGGTACACGCCCGTAGGCGTCGCATTTCCTTTATTGGGATTACCGGTGATGCAGCCTGACTCCCACTGGAGCGAACCGGATCCATCGTAGTATCGCGCACGCTGCTCAGTCAGGTCGATGTCGACGTATTCGGCCCAATCCTTCTCTCCTTTGCTGGAGAACATGGCTCCGGTACTCGCGCATGGAATGTCTAAGTCCCCTGAAGCCTTGTTTGAAACGGCATCCTGAATGGCTGAGATGAGTTGTTCTTCATCGACATCCCATCCATATGTCCCGCCGTCTATTTTAATTGCCCTGCCATCTGGACGAGTATACGTTCGCTCCGTGCCCACGGTATCGAGGGACGAGGCAAGCGCCCGAGCCCATTCCTCAAGCTTAGCGGTATCGAGCGCAGGGGTGAGACCCTCGTCAAAGCTGATGAACTGAGCGAGTACCGAACCGTCGAGTTTTCCGACGTCGCTCCCTCCCAGCTTGAGAGACAGGTCGGCTCCTATAAGATCGTTCGCCCGCGAGCATGCCTGAGCAAGCTGCTCGTCGGTGGCCCCTGTAGCGTATTCTTCGAAATCATTTTGGGTGAGTTCGAGATTCGTATCGAGCGAGGCGATGGCGTCGAGCGCATCTTGGTAAATGCTTTCATGTTTAATCTTGACATTTTTCTTTGCCTGCTCGAGCGTGAACGAGCGAGCCGAGGCGTCATAGGCGCTTGCTGCATCGAAAACGCCGCTTCGTCCCTGATTGTATGAGTCCACGGCAGCCTGAAGCTCGCTTCTAAACGGACCCTCATCAAAGGAGTCTGGCAAACCGGGCAATTCCAACGAGGACATAATCGAATAACCGTCTTGAGACGACCCCAGCGTCTGGAACAGCCTGACGGGCCAAGCGAGGGCATCTGCGTGTTCCAGAATATCTCGGGTGCGCCGATCGGCATCGATAAGAGTTGAGGGGTCGGTAGGCTTATACGTCCAAGAGAAATCATTTCCCGATATCTTAAGCGAATAGGATCTAGCGGCGCTTTGGACACGGGCGGCCGCTTCGACCTGTCGCAGCAAGGAGACGTCGACCCCCGCAATTTTTGTTCCAGGGTAAAAATGGGTTGAGAAGACGTAGACGCCGACACCGTATGCGGCGACCAGCAATATCAGCCCCACGACGAGAACGATCTTGGGAGCCCGCTTGCTTTTGCGAGGTTCATCTTCCGCTTCACCGTTTTCGGTGTTTTTAGGCGCGAAATGACTGCCGCCGTTGCCGCTCTTATTTTTTGGCGCGCTCTGCCCCCGGCTAACGTTAGCGGGATCGAGTGGATTGGGTCCCGAGAGGGTCTCGAAAGGTGATGCGTTGTTCTTGTAAGAGTTCATTTAATCACTTTTGAGGTCGAGCGCTTGATTCGTTTAATCGGCGCTAACGTATGTTGTCGCAAGTACAGCATTATAGTCCGCGTTAAGCGCTCGACCCTTTGATATGGAAAATCTACGCGCAAGCCCCGCATCGATTGCAAGCAGACAGCGCGGACGGGGCAGTCGCGATCCCGCCTTTAGCGGTCTCACGAAGGCTTGCGGGCATTGCGCGGCCCACCGACAGCATGACTTTTGCCATCTCGTCGAATGGTACGAGGCTTTCGATGCCGGACAAGGCGAGCTGGGCGGACGAGAAGGCGCATGCCACCCCGATGGCGTTTCTATTCTGGCACGGCACTTCGACGAGTCCTCCAACCGGGTCGCAAACGAGACCGAGGAGATTCGAAAGTGCGATCGATGCGGCATCGAGAGCCTGTTTGGGAGTGCCTTTGAGCATCTGGACTAGAGCTGCTGCAGCCATCGCAGAAGCGCTGCCCACCTCGGCTTGACAGCCTCCCTCCGCTCCAGCGACGCAGGCGGTCGTGGAAAGAATCAGGCCTATGGCGGCGGCGCAATACAACGCATCCACAATCTCTTCGTCCGAAAGGTTTAAGTTTTCCGCCAGCGCCAGAACGCACCCCGGGACCACGCCCGCGGACCCCGCCGTGGGAGCGGCGACAATTACGCCCATGGCGGCGCTCCTTTCAAGAACCGCCATGGCGCGGGCCACCGCCTGCGTCTGGACGCTGCCCATAAGGGGACTTGCGTAACGGGCGAATCCCGCATCGGCGACCAATTTGGCTTCGCCGCCGATAAATCCCCCTAGCGAGCGTTTCGGCGAAGCGATGGGAGACGTGGTCTCGCTCTTCATGACCTCGAGCACTCGCGTCATCGACGAAATGGATCTTTCAACGCCTAGAAGCCTGCGCTCGCGCTCTGCCATCACTCCGCCGATTGAGAGTTTCATTTCGTCGCACGCCTGAAGCAGCTGATGGCCGTCATCGAATAGCTCCCTAGTGGAAACACCGGGAGACAGGGTGGATGCCGACCCCGGGAGTTTGATGTACGTCGCGTGGTCGACAACGTCTAGCTCTAGTATCCGAGGCAGAACGGTATCCGAAGGCGCCCCATCCGTTTCGAATACGGTATAAGCGCGCCCGCCCTGCTCGGTCCTGTAGGTACGGCAGAAGGCGATGTTGGTGTTTGCATCGGCAAGAAGCGCCGTGAGCGATGCGAGGGCGCCCGGAGCGTCTCGATGAGAGATGAACAAAGTCGAGTACATACCCGAGATATCGACGCCCACGCCGTTGATGCGGGTGATGCGCATCTTGCCGCCACCAAGGCTCTCTCCGCGAACTTGAACTCTTGATCCAAGGTCATCGACCATATCGATATCGACGGTGTTGGGATGGATGGAGCCGTCGTCTCCGGCGATGGCAAAGCTGTAAGATAGCCCGCTCGCATCAGCCAGCCCGAATGCGTCCCTGATGCGCTCGTCATCGGTATCCAACCCCAATATGCCGGCTACGAGGGCGCGGTCGGTTCCATGGCCCTTATACGTGTGGGCGAAGCTGTTCCAAAGGGTAAACTTCACCTCGGTTATCCGGCCTTCGAGAAGCGAGGCCGCGACTTGGGCGCATCGCAGCGCCCCGGCGGTATGAGAGGAGGACGGTCCGACCATGACGGGGCCCAGGATCTCGAAAGCGGACGTAGTCGCGAGCGTTTGCGGCGTGGAAGCCATTGATGATCTCCAATCGTGGAAGCAGGGCGCTCAACTAAAAAGGCCCAAACAACCTTGAGGGCTGTTCGGGCCTATTGTACCGTGATACTTGCGCTACAGTGCGAGCTGGCGGGCGCGATCGATCCTCGCCAGGCAATCGCCCTTGCCTATAAGCGACATGGTTTCGCCAAGGGGAGGGGACACCATGTTTCCGCATACGGCTACGCGAACAGCTTGGAAGACTACGCGCTTCTTAGCGTCGAGTGCCTCGGGGAGCGGCTCGAGGGCCCCATCGATGGCTGCAGGGGTCCAGTCGTCTTCGGAAAGAGCTTCGAGCGCGGAACGGGCGGCGTCAAGGACGTCTCCCATGCCCTCCTTTGCGAGGCCCTTGGCAACGGACTTCTCATCATATTCAAGCGTTTCGGCGGTTGCGAACACGGGAGCCGCGACTGAAACAGCCTCAGCAGGCATCTTGGTGCGAGGCTTCACGATCGCAGCAAGCGCGTCCACCCATTCCTCTTCCGCCTCGAACCCATCGTCGATCAGTCCCGCCTCGTGAAGCTCCGGCAACATGATCTGGTCGGCGAAATCGGCGTCGCTCATGGCGTTGATGTACTCAGCGTTCATCCAATCCAGTTTCTTGGGATCGAAGGTCGCGGGGTTCTTGGAGATGCGCTCCAGCGAGAACTGAGATGCGAGAACGTCGCGCGGGATGACGGTGGTCTCGCCGTCGAGTGACCATCCAAGAAGGGCGAGGTAGTTCACGAACGCGTCGGAAAGATACCCGGCATCGCGATATTCTTCTACGGAGGTCGCTCCATGGCGCTTCGATAGCTTCTTGCCGTCGGCGCCCAGAATCATGGAGATGTGAGCGAAGGTGGGCACAGGAGCCTCAAGCGCCTCGTACACCATGACCTGTCGAGGAGTGTTGGAAAGGTGGTCGTCACCGCGGATGACGTGCGTAATGCCCATCATGGCATCGTCCACAACGGTGGCAAAGTTGTACGTGGGGGTGCCGTCCGAGCGGAAAATCACGAAATCGTCAAGCTCCTTGGCGTCAAAGACCACATCGCCGTGAACGGCATCGTGGATTACGACGTCGCCTCGATCTGCCGGCACCTTGATGCGCAGAACGTAGGGCTCGCCGGCGTCGATGCGCGCCTGGGCCTCCTCGCGGGTCAGATCGCGGCAGCGGCGTTGATATCCTTGGAACGGATCCTTGCGCGCCTGCGCGGCGGCGCGATCTTCCGCAAGCTGTTCAGGGGTGCAGAAGCACGGATAGGCGCGCCCGGCATCCCAAAGCTTCTGAGCAGCATCCTTATACATATCGAGGCGCTCGGTCTGAGCGTACGGGCCGTATTCTCCGCCGACCTCTGGACCCTCGTCCCAGTCCAGGCCGAGCCAGCGCATGGCTCGCAGAATGATTTGGGTATTTTCATCCGTGGAACGGGTGGGGTCCGTGTCATCGATGCGAAGGATGAAGGTGCCGCCGTTCGCGCGGGCGAAGGCCCAGTTATAAATAGCCGTGCGCGCGCCGCCGATATGCAGTTTGCCCGTGGGCGAGGGCGCGAAGCGGACTCGAACGCTAGATGTCATGTAGGCTCCCGAGATTCGTTGTTGATTGTTGCCACAGGCATTATAGAGCAGCTTGCGACGATGGGCGTTCTCTGGGGCTCTCGAGCGTCAACTGTGCACAAGATGTGAGTCGATATTGGACAGGTGTAGAAGATACAATTTCAACAGCCTCTTAGTTGTATAATGTGCGGGCATTGACCGGGGGAATGGTAACGGCCCTCGGCAGTTTTTTCGAAAGGGGCAGGTTACATGCCAGATTTGAATCGTTCCACCCAGGAACACGCAGATTTCGGACGATCTTTCGTATTCACTTCCGAATCTGTGACCGAGGGCCATCCGGATAAGATCGCTGATCAGATTTCCGATGCAATCCTCGATGCAATACTTGAAAAGGAAGCCTCCCTCCAGTCGCAGGGCTATATCTCTCCCAGTGGCGCCCCGGCGAACGTGGAGAACGTCCGCTGCGCTTGCGAGACGCTGGTGACGACGGGCTCCATCATTGTTTCGGGAGAGATCCGCACCCAGGCATACGTCGACGTACAGAAGATTGCCCGCGACGTCGTTCGTCGGATTGGCTACGATCGCGCTAAGTTCGGTTTCGATTGCGAGACCTGCGGCGTCATCAATATGATTCACGAGCAGAGCCCCGACATCGCCCAGGGCGTCGACGAAAGCTACGACGCGCAGGCGGGGCGCACCACCGACCCCCTCGATCAGATCGGCGCCGGAGACCAGGGCATGATGTTTGGATACGCCTCCAACGAGACGCCCACCCTTATGCCCATGCCCCACTACCTGGCCAGCAGGCTTGCGGAGCGTCTCGCTGCGGTTCGCCACGACGGCACGCTGCCCTACCTTCGTCCCGACGGAAAGACCCAGGTCACCGTACGCTATGAGGATGGCAAGCCCGTCGCCGTCGAAACCATCGTCATCTCAACGCAGCACGCGCCCGAGATCGAATCGATGGACTATATCAAGGGCGACCTCAAGACGCATGTGATCGCGCCCGTCATGCATGAGGCCGGCATCGATTGGGATAACGCTGAGCTCTACGTCAATCCCACGGGTCGATTCGTTGTCGGCGGCCCCATGGGAGACACCGGCCTCACCGGCCGTAAGATCATCGTCGACACCTACGGCGGCTACGGTCGCCATGGCGGCGGCGCGTTCTCCGGTAAGGATTGCACCAAAGTCGACCGCTCTGCGGCGTACGCAGCGCGCTGGGTTGCCAAAAACGTGGTAGCCGCAGGACTCGCCGACCGCTGCGAGGTCGAGCTGGCATATGCCATCGGCGTCGCTCACCCGCTGTCGATCATGGTCGATACGTTTGGTACCGCTCATGTTGACGAGTCTATCATCGAGCGCGCAGTAACCACCGTCTTCGACCTGCGTCCAGGCGCTATCATTCGCGATCTCGACCTGCGCCGCCCCATCTTCGAGAAGACGGCTGCCTACGGCCACTTCGGTCGCGAGGACGCCGACTTTACGTGGGAGCGAACCGACCGCGTCGACGAGCTTCGCGCCGCCTGCGGCATGTAGAATAGCCGTATGGTGCACCGTTACGCAGAACAGATGAGTTTGTTTGGAGCGCCCGCCACCGCGGGCGTTTCCTCATCTGCGGGCAATTCCGATTCTCTGGAGGATTGCGCGCCCACAGGTCAAACTGGCGCGCCTTTCCCGCTCTACGCGTCTGTGGTCATCGATATCCCTTCCAGGGCTCTGTCCGACCCATTTGCCTACGGTATCCCCGCGTCCCATGCCGATGATATCGATGAGGGGTCGGTTGTTCTTGCCTCTTTTGGCCGCCGCATGGTCACAGGCTACGTCGTCGCCCTCTCACCCGATCTTACTGAGCTTCCAGGCTGCGCAGGCCTTGATTCGTCCAAGGTTAAACCCATTCGCGATCTTCTCGCCCCCTCCTCGTGCAGCGAGCTGTTTGCACCCGTTTCTTTTTGGATGAGCCGCGAATACGTAGCCGCGCTTTCCGAATGCTTAAGGCTTTTTCTTCCTCCGGGCGGCACTCCGCGCCTAGTAAAAGGAGACGATGGGGCATATCGCTTAAAAGAGCCCGCCGTGCATGCTGTCAGCGAGCGCGTTGTATCCATCACGCCGGAGGGCTCGAATTACGCACCGCCAGCGAATGCGCACCGCCAGCGCCAGCTGCTCGAGGCGCTCTCCTGCGGTCCCGTCAGTACAAGGGAGCTGAATCTTCTCTATACGGATATGTCCTCCACCATACGCACGCTGTCGAAAAAGGGCGTGGTGAGGGTGGACGAGCGACGTGCATGGCGCGGCATCGATGATGCGACTACGCTGTCTTCCGCTCGCGCAACTGCTCCTCAAATGCTCACCGATGGCCAACAGCGCGCATTGGATGAAATTGATTCATGCCTGCAAACGGGGAGCGGTGACGTTATCTTGATCGATGGCGTAACCGGGTCAGGTAAGACGGAGGTCTATCTTTCGGCAATCGAGCGCGTTCTCAGGAAAGGGAAGACGGCGTGCGTCCTGGTTCCTGAGATCTCTCTTACCGCACAGACCGTCGGCAGGTTTCGCTCCCGATTCGGCGGCATGGTCGCGGTGTTCCACTCGCGCCTGTCCGCAGGCGAGCGCTTGGATCAATGGGATATGGTGAAAAGCGGTACGGCCCGCGTTGTTGTCGGAGCGCGTTCCGCGCTGTTTTGCCCCCTAAGGGATCTGGGTCTCATCGTTATAGACGAGGAGCACGAGCAATCGTACAAGCAGGGTTCGTCCCCTCGCTACCACGCTAGGGACGTCGCGGCGCTTATGGCCAAGCTTGGCGGCTTTCCGCTGGTTCTCGGTTCGGCGACCCCTTCCGCAGAGGCGCTTGCGCGCGTTACGGCGGGGGAGCATCTAGGCCAGAGGTGGACCCGCGTCGAGATGCCTGAGCGTCCAGGCTCATCGGTGCTGCCACGGGTGATTATTTCAGATCTGCGGCGCGAGTTCGCGTCGGGAAGCCGCTCCATATTCTCCAAGCCGCTCTACGACGGCCTCATGAGAATCGCGGAGCGTCGCGAGAAAGCTGTGCTTCTGCATAACAGACGGGGGTTCGCGCCGTTTTTGATGTGTCGCGAATGCGGTTGCGTGCCCACCTGCAAGCACTGCTCCACTTCGTTGACCTATCATGAGCGCACTCATACGCTTGAATGCCATACGTGCGGCGCCGTATACCATATCAACCCGTATCCCGCCCCCGGCTCGGCCTGTCCCCAGTGCGGTAGCAGGTATCTTGCAAAGATGGGGCTGGGAACGCAGCAGGTTGAAGATGCGCTAAAGCAGGTCATGCCCGCGCATGTAGACATCATTCGCATGGATGCGGATTCAACCAAGGGCAAGGATTCGCACAAAGAGCTGCTTGAGGCCTTCGATGCATCGGAATGCGCCGTATTGGTAGGCACCCAGATGATTGCCAAGGGTCTGGATTTTCCCGAGGTCACGTTGGTCGGCGTTATCAACGCTGACTACACTCTCAAGATGCCGGATTTTCGAGCGCAAGAGCGCGCCTACGATTTGCTCGAGCAGGTCGCGGGACGCGCTGGCAGGGGAGAGTCGGCGGGCGAGGTTGTAGTCCAGACGTATCTGCCGCACGACCCCGTAATCCGAGCGGTCGCCTCCCATGATCGCTCGATTTTCACAACCCATGATCTCGCACAGCGCGCAGAGGCCTTCTATCCTCCCTATGTTCGCCTAACCAACGTATTGGCGTGGGGAGCGGATCAGGCTGCGACTAAGCGATATATCGAAAAGCTTGCTTCGGTGGTACGGCAACGCTTTGATGCTCTGCGGGAAATGGACGGGACTTGGTCCCTCGCCGGCGATCCAACAAAGGCCCCTATCGTTTTAGGGCCCACGCCGTGCGTGATCGAGCGGGCGAAAGACCGCTATAGGTTCCACTTTATTGTAAAGTCCCCTGTGGGGTACCATGTCTCAGAGGCCATTGGCGGCGCGTTGTCGCAAATTGGATCCCAGCCAGGTATTAACGTCAGCGTCGACATCGACGCCTACGATTTGATGTAGCTTAAGGAGAGCGTGATGGAGCTTAACGGAATCGTCCTTTCACCCGACCCCCGTCTTCGCCAGGAGTGCGCGCCCATCGAGGAGATTACGCCCGAGATCGAGCGTCTTGTAGAGAAGATGAAAGACGACATGTTCAAGAACGGCGGATGCGGCCTTGCCGCGCCCCAAGTGGGCGAGCTCATCCAGCTTGCCATAGTCGACACCGATTATTCGGATGAGTCCGATTACGACCCCTACGTCCTCATCAACCCTGTGATCGTCGAGCAGTCCGACAACTTGCTGCCTTACAGCGAGGGTTGTTTGTCTATTCCCGGTATCAATTGCGAGATCAAGCGCCCCGACCACGTTGTTGTAGAGGCGTATAACCTTGATGGCGACCTCATGCGCTACGAGGCTTCGGGGGACTTGATGTGCGTCTGCCTTCAGCATGAAATCGACCACCTCCATGGCATGACTATGTTTGAACGGCTCTCTCCCATGCAGCGCGTGCACGCATTGAGGGCCTATCAAGAAGCGCTCGATCGCGGCGCAAAGCCCGGCGATACCGAGTAACTTAGTCATCGTTCAAAGATTGGAATCCCCATGCGCGTAGTTTTCATGGGGACGCCGGCATTTGCCGTACCGTCCCTTAAACGCCTTGCCCAGGAGCACGAAGTTGCCCTGGTTCTCACCAGGCCCGACGCGGTGCGCTCTCGCGGCAAGAAGCTTGAACCGTCTCCAGTCAAGCTTGCCGCCCTTGAGCTGGGTCTCCCTGTTCTCGAGACAAGCCGGATCGACGCCGACGCGCTCACGGCCCTTCGCGATGCGGACGCGGATGTGTTCTGTGTCGCCGCATATGGTTGCATACTTCCCGATGAGGTGCTCACGATCGCTCCTTTGGGATGCGTCAACGTCCACGCATCGCTGTTGCCGCGCTGGCGCGGTGCGGCCCCTATCCAACGTTGCATCCTGGAGGGCGATGACGTTACGGGCGTTTCTATCATGCGCATCGGCCACGGCGTCGACACCGGAGATTATTGCGCGCAGGCAACGTGTTCGGTACCGGGCAAAAATGCCGACCAGCTCACGCAGGAGCTTGCCGAGCTTGGAGGGGACCTCCTTATCAATACGTTGCCCGACCTTGCTTCTCACGAGGTTACCTGGACCGTACAGGACGAGGCCCTGGTAACGCATGCCGCCAAGATTTCCAAAGCCGAACTTAAGCTTGACCCGGCGGCATCCGCCCTCGATAACGTGCGCCGCGTGCTGGCGTCCTCCGACGCCGCCCCCGCTCGATGCGAGCTTGCCGGCAAGGGCGCCCGCATCGTTGACGCTTCACTGATCGATATTGTTGACGGCGCATTCCCGTCCATCCAACAAGGCGTGCTGTCGGTTCATGGCGGCCGCGTTATCGCCGGCTGCGCAGGCGGTTCGTTTGAAGTCCTTTCCGTCAAGCCCGACGGAAAGCGCCTAATGGATGCTCGCTCCTGGTCCGCCGGCTTACGCGGGCAAGACGCTACCTGGGATTCGATATCCTAATGAGCGACCACGCCACAAACCTGTCTCCCGCGCGCCGCCGTGCGCTCGACATCCTTCTCGACGTCGAGCGTCGGGACGCCTTCGCTCGCGACCTTCTGAATGCAAGTACGTCCGTGTCGAACCTCGACGATCGCGATGCGGGTTTCGTGCGGCGCCTTGTGCTTGGCGTGACGGCAACGTCTGGATGCCTGGATGATTTCCTCCAGCAGTGCAGTGACCCTAAGACCCACTTCAGCCCCCGCGTTCGTTGCGCGTTGCGCATTGCGGTATTTGAGCTGCTCTACCTTGATGCTCCCGCAAACGTAGCCGTTAGCCAGGGCGTTGAGCTGGCGCGCTCCCAATCACGCGGTGCCGCGGGCCTTGCTAATGCCGTGCTCCGCCGAGCTGCGGACAATCGGTCCACGTTTCTTCGGGCGGAAGGGGTGGATCCCATTCACGCGCGCATCGTCTCGCTCGCTCGCAAGTCGGGCGTTCCGGTGTGGCTCGCAAGAATCATTGAAGATTCCCTTGGGCAGGATGTCGCCCGCGAAGTCTTCGCTTCAGAGCTTTCCCCCGCTCCCGTCGCCTTCCACCTCAATCCGTTCTCAGAGGCCCATGAGCAGCGCGCCCGAGAAGGGGACTGCCCCATCCCCGGTTTCTTCGAACCGACGGATTCCGCCGCGTATATTCGCTCTGGCGCCCTAGGTGCCTATAAAGCGGTTGCCAGCGATCCGAGCGCGCAGATTATCGCCACCGCGGCGACGCGACCGGGAACATGTCTTGAGATTGGTTCTGGTCGAGGAACCAAGACGTTTATTATGGCTTGCCAGGCCCATAGGGCGGGGTTGATCCGGGACCACGTGGCAGTCGATCTCTATCAGGATAAGTGCCGTATGAATGCCACCAGGCTTATCGACGCCGGATTGCCACCAGTGCGTTTTGCGCATGGCGATGCCCGCAACCTCGACTCCGTCCTATGCGATATCGATAGCGAGGCGTCCTCGCGCGTTATGTTCGACACTGTTCTTCTCGACGCGCCGTGTTCTGGAACTGGCACCATGAGACGCCATCCGGAAATTCCTTGGCGCCTGACAAAAAAAGATATAGTGGATGAGCTACCTACCTTGCAGTTCGAATTGCTATGCGCCGCCGCCTCAAGGGTCGCTGCCGCAGGAGAGCTATACTACGCGACGTGCTCCATCATGGATGCCGAGAACATGGCAGTTGTCCAACGATTCCTCTCGTCGCCCCTGGGATCAGGTTTCAAGCTCGCCCCGGTCAGGGGTTCGGCAATCTTTGATTTCGCGGCGTTTGCGCAAGTGCCTGCATCCATAAGCGATTCCGAGAATGCATACGGGTGCTACGCGAGCTATCCCGCTCCAGGTAAGCCAGACGGGCATTTCTGCGCCCGCCTTGTTCGCGTCTAACTCTTGAACAGCCTCTCGAGTTAATCGGCGTACCGCTCGTCTAAAAAATGGCCCCGCTACGGACTTCAAATCAGTAGCGGGGCCAAATGCATTACTTACCCTTAACAATCGACTAATTGGCGTGCGGGCAGTCAGCGCATCCGCAAGAACCCGTGGTGGCACTGGTGCTGGAAGAGCCGCCGCGCATGTCCGTGTTGTAGAATCCACTACCCTCGAACTTGATTCCACTGGCAGAGAACACCTTGTCCGCAGAATGCCCGCACTGGGGGCATACAACGGCAGGATGCTCCTGCATGCCGTGCTCTACCTCAAATACATGTCCGCAGCTGCCGCAGCGATAGTCGTAGCGTGCCATTTCAAATCCTTCTACTTCTCATAAATCGCCCGCCATGTCATCTCGAACACGGCGGGCGCCACTCGTTTACGATTGATACTTTACCCAATAAAGGGCGACGTGGGACGATTATTGCTTGGCAGCGTCGTGAAAGCGTCCGGATTCCACGAGGAGGGTCGCCATTTTGCTGCAAGAAGCGCTCAGCTGCGCCTCGTCAGCCTGCCAACCCCAGTTGCCCTCGGCAACGCCTGGTTTGTTCATGCGGGCATCGTCGTCCAAGAGCATGCAGTCTTGAAGCTGCATCATGACGACGCGTGCCGGGCTTCTTAGCGAACGCGTGAGAATCTCGCCAGCAAGGTACTTGGCGCCTTGCTTATCATTATCAGAGCAGAACGCACGTCCGACAAAGCCAGTGAGCGTGGAAGTGTCATGCGTTGAAATGTACAGAATCTTGTCCAGGTGGGGGCAGATCTCCTGACGGACATCGTTGTCGGCGAACTCAAGAACGTCCATACCTGGGAAGCCACACGAAGCGACGAGCGCTCGGACGGCGGGCGAAAGCAGGCCTAGATCCTCTGCAATAAACGGCAGGGGTCCAAATTCTGCATAAGCGCGCCGGAAGAAGTCGATACCGGGGCCGTTGAGCCAACGTCCTTCAGCACCGGTCTTGCCGGCAGGAATGCCAAAGTAGTTTTGAAAACCTAAGAAGTGGTCAAGGCGCACGCAGTCATACAGCTTGAAGGAGCGACGCAGGCGCGCCATCCACCAAACGTAACCGTCCTTCTTCATGCTTTCCCAGTTGTAGGTTGGGTTTCCCCAAACCTGACCGGTGGCGGAGAAACGATCCGGGGGAACGCCGGCGATCTCGTAGGGCATGCCGTCTTTACCCAAGGAGAACATGCTTGGCTCTGACCAGGCATCCGCAGAATCATCGGAGACGTACATGGGTATGTCGCCGATGATCTGGATACCGCGGCTATGAGCGTACTCCAGCATCTCCTTCCATTCGCAATCAAATCGATATTGGGCATACGCGTGGTACTCGGCGCTGGGTGAAAACGTCTCATCGGACAGGATGCCAACGGTGTAGCGCTGCAAAATCTTGGGCCACTTATGACGAGAAGCTCCGGCATGGAACTCCTTGACCGCCATGAATGCGCAATAGGAGTCGAGCCATTGCTCGTTTTCACGCGCAAACGCCAGGTATGAGGCGCTCTTGAATCCGCCCGCCTTCTTAAATTGAGAGAACGCCTGCCTCAGCTCGCTCGCGCTCTCCTCCAAAAGCGATTCATTGCCCGCAAACGCGGACGGTCCGGCATAGGGAGAGCCAAAGCTATCAGTAGGGTTGACGGGAAGGACCTGCCAATACCTCATGCCCATCTCGGCAAGGTGGTCGATAAAGCGGCGCGCGGGGGCGCCCAAGGTTCCGGGCTCGCCCTTGGTGTTTGGCAGAGACGTAATGTGGCAGATAACGCCAGCGCCGGGCTCCATATCTTTTTGCAGTCGCTGCTGCTTGTTAGCATAGATGACGGAAGATCCCAAAGGCCAGAGTTTAACCTCGGCGCAACCGTCTGCCGCGCGAACCAGATTATTGCCATTCAACAGGTCGATCGCCATGTCGTTTTCAACCGGAACGCGGACCACGCGCGTATTCGACAAGCTGCGATTGATAAGGATGGTGGCGACCTGGCCGTCGGCGCTACGGCGCTTGAAGCATAGCACGTCGTCGTTCAACGCGCGCGCCTGAAGCGTTCCGTCGATAAGGAACGGAAGCGTCTTGCGTAGACCTGAGGCGTTCCTGATCATGGTCAGCATGTCGCGATCGTGGATGTCGTCATCCTCGGGCAGCGTACGACGGTTGCCGGGGTCAGAAAGGCCCTCGAGCGCGAACTCGTCGCCGTAATAGATTGAAGGGACGCCGGGTAGAGTCATCTGCATTAATGTTGCGAGCCAGAATCGACCCTTGGCACGTCCCATGGAGTTCTCGTCAAGCCTAAAACGACCGCGCTCGCTCTCGGGGATCTGAGACTCATCCGGGCCGTCGCCCAACACTGAGGCGATGCGAGGCTTATCATGGCTGCCAAGCAGGTTGAGGGCGCACATCAGTGCCTCGGGCGGATAGTTCTCCCTAATCGACTCTATGCGCTCAGCAGCCTGGTACGCGGTCTCCTTATCGAGAAGGAAGGCGAGAATCATGTCACGGAAGGGATAGTTCATCGCGGAATCAAGCTCGTCGCCCTGCAGGTAGGTACGAAGCTTGCTGTAGCTTATCTTGTTCGATGCGTCTTCCCATACCTCGCCCAGCAACAAGCCGTCGGGGCGCTCTTTAAGTAGCGCGGTCTTGATGTCGCGAATGAATTCATCAGAAAGCTCGTCGGCAACGTCCAGACGCCAGCCGCTTGCGCCGGCACGGATCCACTTGCGAATTACGCCGTCTTCACCCAAGATCAGATCGCGGACAAGCGGGGAATCCTCATTGAGCGCGGGCATGTTGCCGATGCCCCACCAAGAAGCATAGCTACCATCCTCTTTGAAGTGATAGGCATCACGCCAAGCGGAATCTTCGCTCTGCCAAGCGCCTTCCGTTGGATAGTTCCCATAGCGATTGAAGTATAGCGAATCATCGCCCGTATGATTAAATACGCCGTCGAGAATCAGGCTAATACCTAGCTTTTTGGCATCCGCTGCAAGCGCTTTAAAATCATCCTCCGTGCCAAGCATGGGATCAATGGTAAGGTAATCGCCGGTGTCATAGCGATGGTTGCTCAGCGCCTTGAAAATAGGGTTGAGATAGATGGCGGTGATTCCCATCTCGTGCAGTCGGGGAAGATCCTCGCGGATTCCCTCAAGCGAGCCTCCGTAGAAATCCCAATTCTGAATCGAGTTGTCGCTTGCCCTGTCATAGACCGGCGGGGTGTTCCAATCCCAAACGATCTTCTTTCCAGGACCCTTGCGTGGCTTATCGACTTCTTTTACGGCGCGCTCGCGCCAATTGGCGTCGCGACGGTATCTATCGGGAAAGATCTGGTATACCATGCCCTTTTCATACCATGTCGGTCTGGTTGCACGGTGCTTGTAGACGGTAATCTGAAAAGAGGGGACATCGGCGTAATCGTACATGACCGCCTCCCCGCCAGTCGCACCCACGGGTGCGCCTACGTGGCAGGTATAGCCATCTTGGGTAGATATGATAAAGCTGTACCACTTGAGCTGCGGTTTGTTGCACTCAATAGAAGCGCTGAAAACGCCGTCTCCTTTGTGATTCATCTCGATGATGGTCTCGCCAACTCCATCCACCCAGATACGCGTCTTGGCAGTAATCGCCTGAGGATCAATATCTTCCACGCGAATGGAAAGCTCCACGGTGGTGCCTATGACGACGGCGCCAAAAGGGGAGCGGTACTCTGCCAAGCGGCTGTTGTGACGAATGTTCATATAAGTGACTCCTTGCGCATTTACGGGTACTATCCAGCGCGAATGCCAGGTTCATGTGAATCTCAGCTTGTTTATTATATGCAATATATGTAGATAAGACCAAATATCGAATCATGAAAATGGCCCCGTTCCCACCGATGTGATGAGAACGGGGCCCGCGCGTTAAGATGGTTCAGCAGGTCTTAACGGCGCTTTTGAGTTTTACGGGCTGCGGATACGGTCTTTGCAGCGGGCTTCTTTTCTACCGCAGGCGCAGACGTGGCCTTAGGTTCAGCTTTCGAAGCGGCCTTGGCTGTTGCTGCCGTAGTCTTTACGGACGATGAAGGCGCCGCGGGCTCCTCGGTTTTAGCTTCCGGCTTGACGGCGGGTGTACCCTTAGCTACCGCTTTTTCAGCGGCGGCCTTAGTCGTTGTCGCCTTAGCCGCAGCGGAGGTCTTGGCGGCGGCCGTCTTAGTGGCGACGGCCTTTGTAGCTGCCTTTGTGGCCGAAGAGGTCTTCGACGCCGTCACCTTAGCGGCAGCCGTCTTGGTTGTAGTTGCTTTGGCTGCAGTGGCCTTGGAAGCAGCGGGCTTAGAGGCTACGGACTTTGCAGCGGACTTAACAGGCGTTTCAGCAGAGGCCTTCGCGGAAGTCTTAGCTGCAGCCGTTTTGGAAGCGGGCTTCTCCGCCGTAGGCTCAGCAGCCTTGGTTGCAGTCGATGCAGCAGCGGTCTTTTTCGCTGCCGGCTTAGCCGTCCTGGTCGCGGGCTTCTTCGCTACAGGGACAGCCTCTTTAGCAGGCTCAGCTACTTCAGACGAAGACTTGGCCGTCGTCTTTTTAGCGGCGGTCTTGCGCAGTGCCGCCTTCTTAGCCGTAGCGGGCTTGGTGGAGACGGGCTCCGCCTCGGGCGCCTTCGCCTCTTCAGCCTTAGGCTGCTCAGCCCCGGCTTTCTCGGTTTGAGGCTTAACAGGCTCCTCTTCAACCTTCTCTTCGACCTCGGGGACCCACATAGGCACCTCAGGGTGCATCCAGCGATACAGATCCATGTACTTGCTCGCGGAGCGAGTCCAGCTGAAGTCCTGATTCATCGCTTGAGTGACAACGTTGTTCCAAGCGTCGCGGTTGTCCCAGAAAAGACGAGCGCCACGGAAGACGGCATCGCCCATCTCATCGCCGTTGAAGTTGGCGAACGAGAATCCGGTGCCCTCGCCGGTTTCGTAGTTATAAGGAATAACGGTATCCTTCAGGCCTCCGGTCTCGCGAACCACAGGCAAGGTGCCGTAGCGCATAGCGATCATCTGCGACAAACCGCAAGGCTCGAAGAGCGACGGCATCAAGAACATATCGGAGCCGGCGTACATACGCTGGGACAGGGCGGGATCGAACTGGATGCGAGCAGACATTTGACCGGGATACTTAGAAGCGAAGTAGCGAAGCGCGTTCTCATACTCGTAATCACCGGTGCCAAGAACGGCAACCTGGACGCCGTTGGACAGGATGCGATCGAGCGCATAGGTAACAAGATCCATACCCTTTTGACGGGTCAGGCGGGTGACCATAGTCATGAGAGGCTGGTCATCGCGAACCGTTAGACCAAGCTCCTCCTGAAGCTTCGCCTTGCACACAGCCTTGCCGGAGCGATCGCTGGCACTGAAGTTCTGGGCGATCACAGGATCGGTCTCGGGGTTGAAGTGGTCGGTGTCGATACCGTTCACAATACCCTGGAGGGCCTCGCGACGGCGACGCAGGACCCCGTCAAGGTGCTCGCCATAGGCGGGCGTCTGGATCTCGCCGGCATAGGTGGGGGAGACCGTGGTTATGGCGTCGCTGTAGTTCAAAGCACCCTGCATGAAGTTAACGGCATCGTGCCCGCAGGTAAGTTGGAAGGCGGCAGCGGGAATATGCGCGAGGCCGCAAATATCCTCGAGAACCTTGGCGCTGAACTGGCCCTGGAAAGCGATATTGTGAATGGAGAAGATGGTAGAGACGTTCTCGTATAGCGGTATGCCCTGGTAGAATTCACGCAGGAATACCGGAGCAAGCGCCGTATGCCAATCATTGCAATGCAGGATATCCGGCATGAAGCCATCGGGCAGGTACTGCAGGCTCTCGGTAATGGCCTTGGAGAAGAATGCGAAACGTTCGCCGTCATCGAAGAATCCATAAGGATAATCGCGGTCGAAATAACGTTTGTTATCGACGAATAAATAAGTTACGCCATTATGGATAAGACGCTCGAGACCGCAATACTCATTTCGCCAACCAAGGCTGACGTAGAATTCGGCGACGTGCTCCATCTTGCTCTTATATTCATCGGAAATAGTCCCATAGAGCGGAACCATGACGATGACGTTCGCCCCGGCGTTCTGAAGCGCGGCGGGCAACGAGCCTGCAACATCGCCCAGGCCGCCAGTCTTGACGAACGGTGCAGCCTCAGCGGAAGCAAAGACAACGTTCATCTTTCTTGGATTGTCAGACATGCTCTCTCCCAAATATAGATTCCTTTAAGAATCGCCGCCCAGATTTGTTCTGGACGGCGATTCAATCATACCAGCACTATATGAAGCACCGGTTAAGCGCTACGTCTTAAAAGCGAAGACGTTACAGCGGCGCCTTAGGAAGAACCAGAATCGCCTCAGGCGTACCGCGCAGCTCGGTATTGGCAGGAACGACGTTGTTCTTGTCGACGATCGCGTTCTCCACGCGTGCGCCGCTCTTGATGACGCAGTCCTGCATGATGATGCTGTTGGTGACGGAGGCACCATTCTCTACGATGACCCCACGGGACAGAATCGAGTTGCGGACGGTTCCGTTGATGGCGCAACCAGACGAGATGAGCGAATTGCATACGTGGCACGTGGCAGCATACTTCGCGGGGGGAACGTCGTGCGCCTTAGTCATGACGGGACGGTCCTGCATGAACAGCTTATCCGCGACGTCGGGGTTCAACAGCTCCATGCTGCGCTTATAGAAGCTGGTCTCATCGAAGATGCCGACGGCCATTCCCTTGAACTCATAGCTGCAGACATCGACGCGAGAGAAGTCGCCAGCGATAGCCTCGAAGAAATCCATGTAGTCGGCAGAGGAGTACTGATCGATGATCTCAAGGAGCAGCTCACGATTGATGATGAAGCAGTCAAGGAACTTGTTGTCGCCGAACTGGCATCCGGACTTAACGGACTGAACGCGACCGGCGTCTCCGATGACGAGGGAGGTAACGTCCTCGTGAGCGCGCTCGGCCTTGCAATAGACCATGGTGATGCCGGCACCGCTCGTGGCATGGGCGTCAATGATCTGGTTAAGGTCGATGTTGAATACGATATTGCTACCGCACATCACAACGTAGGGCTTGTCAGAACGCTGGAAAAGCATCTTGTTCGAAATGATGTCACGAAGCAAGAAACGCATTCCGCGACGAGAAGTGCCGTAGGGGTTACCGGGAACCAGGAACAAGCCGCCCTTCTTGCGGTCGAGCATCCAGTCTTTACCAGACCCGATGTGATCGATAATGGAGCGATAGTTTCCGGGCATGACGACGCCGACGGTCTTGATGCCGGCATTCATCATGTTGGAGAGCGGGAAGTCGATCAAGCGATAGCGGCCGATAAAGGGCAGCGATGCAAAGGGTCGATCTTCGAGCAAGACGCTCTGCTCCCTGCAAGTGTAATTCGCGGTGATATAGCCGATGGCCTTACGGTTGATCATCGGTTCATTCCCCCTTCCCGATCACGACGTCGTTTCCGACGACGGCGGTATCCTTCGTGCTGTCGACGCTACCCAGCTTCACATCTTCCTCAACAACCGCGTTCTCTCCCAGAATCGCGCGGACGACGTGCGCACCGGCCTTAACGACGGCGCCGGGCAGCAAGATAGAGTCCTCAACGATGGCGCGCTCACCGACAACTGCATCGGTAGAAAGAATAGAATGACGTGCCGTACCGAAAATCTTGCAGCCGTTAGACACCAGGCAGTCTTCGATTCGTCCATCAGGACCAATGTAATGGGGAGGACGGGTGGTGACGTTGCTCATGATGGGGAAGCTCTTGTCATACAGATCGAACTCGGGATTGGGTCCAAGAAGATCCATAGACGTCTCGTGGAAGCTCGCGATAGTCCCCACGTCTTTCCAGAAGCCATTGAACTCGTAGGTGAAGAGACGCTTGCCCTCACCGAGGAGTTTCGGAATGATGTCATTGCCGAAATCGTGGCTGGAGCGCTGATCGAGCGCGTCTGCCTCGAGCGCCTCGACCAAAACGTCCGTGCTGAAGATATAAATTCCCATGGAAGCGAGGTTCGAATCGGGCTTCTCGGGCTTCTCGGTAAACTTGATGATATGGCCATCATTCTCATCAGCGGTGATGATGCCGAATCGGCTTGCTTCCTCCCACGGCACGGGCATGACGGACACCGTGAGGTCGGCATTGTTCTCGATATGCGTCTTCAGCATCTTGCGGTAATCCATGCGGTACAGATGGTCACCGGAAAGGATGAGGACGTACTTGGGATCATGCAGCTTGATATAGTCGAGATTCTGGGTTACCGCGTCAGCAGTGCCCGCGTACCAAGCACCGCCCTCTTGGGTGGCATACGGCGGAAGGATGGAAACGCCCGCGCCGCGCTCGTCCAGATCCCAAGCCTCTCCAGACCCCACATAGGAGTGCAGCAGATATGGACGATACTGAGTCAATACGCCAACGGTATCAATGCCTGAATTCGCGCAATTGGAAAGCGAGAAGTCGATAATCCTAAACTTTCCGCCAAAGGAAACCGCAGGCTTGGCAATCTTGGATGTAAGCGCCCCCAACCTGCTGCCCTGTCCTCCCGCGAGGAGCATCGCGATGCATTCTTTCTTACTCATCGAACCTTTCCTCTCAATACGTGCTGAACCTATATTTCCTTCCCCGAACCTGCGCGCTAGATCACGCGTGCCAGATCTCGTCGCGATATTCGCGAATGGTGCGGTCGCTCGAGAACCAGCCCGACATCGCCGTGTTATGAAGCGCGCGGCGGTTCCAGTCCTTCGCATCTGCATAGGAATTAGTCAGCTCTTCCCATGCATCGACGTAGGAACGGAAATCCTTAAGAACTAGGTCATAGTCGTTGTTGGACATAACCTCATTGTGGATGCTGCCGAAGTTTCCAGAAAGCCCTGCGAACGTATTATCGGTGAGCTCGCTCATTACACGGCCCAAGCGGTCGCGATCGGCGTTCACGACATCCCAGGCGAAGTAGTTTCCGCTTGCACGAAGCTCCTCGACCTCGGGAGTGGAGAGACCGAAGATCTTCTCATTCTCCTCACCAGCGAGTTGGGCGATCTCGATATTAGCGCCGTCCATGGTGCCGAGCGTAATCGCGCCATTCATCATGAGCTTCATGTTCGAGGTACCGGACGCCTCTTTGCCCGCAGTAGAAATCTGCTCAGAGATCTCGGCAGCAGGATAGATAAGCTGAGCGTTGGAAACACGGAAGTTGGGGATGAAACAGACCTTGATAAGGTCGTTGACTCGGGCATCGTTATTGACAACGTCCGCCACGGAGTTGATGAGCCTGATGACTTCCTTGGCGAAGGTATAGCTGGACGCAGCCTTGCCGGAGAAGATGAATGTGGTGGGCTGAACAGTGAAGGAAGAATCGTCGAGAAGCCTATTGTAGACATCCATAACCTTCATGATGTTCATAAGCTGGCGCTTATATGCATGGAAACGCTTGACCTGAACATCGAAGATAGAATCAGGATCGATGACGAGACCCGTCTCTCGACGCACGTATCTCGCTAGGCGAACCTTGTTCTGCCGCTTGGAGTCAGCAACGCGGACGAGGAAGGAGGGATCCTTCTCGAACTCGACCAGCTTCTTGAGCTCGTCGGCATCATCCATCCACTTGGAACCAATAGCCTCGGTGATGAGCTTGGCATAGGAGGGATTCGCTTCGGCGAGGAAGCGACGGGGCGTGATACCGTTAGTTTTGTTGTTGAACTTGCCAGGGGTGAGGGCATAGAAATCGTTGAGGACCGAGCGCTTGAGAATGCCGGTATGGATCTTTGCCACTCCGTTGACCGAATGGCTGCAGATGACCGACAGGTTCGCCATGCGAACTTCACCGTCCCACAGCACGGAGGTCTTGCGCAGGCGCTCCTGCCAACCGGACTGGGTGGTATCGAAAGAATCGCGCCAGCGACGGTTGATCTCGTCGATTATGTCGTAAATGCGGGGGAGAAGCTTGCTGAAAGTGGCAATGGGCCACTTTTCCAGCGCTTCGGGAAGAATGGTATGGTTGGTGTAAGAGATCGTCTTGGTAACAATATCCCAAGCCTCTTCCCACGTCAGCTTCTCCTCATCCATGAGGATGCGCATGAGCTCCGGACCGCACATAGCGGGGTGCGTATCGTTGGTATGAATGGCTACGTAATCGGGCAGAAGCTTCCAATTAGAGCCATGCTCGCGGCGGAAAACGTCAAGGGCGGTGCGGATTCCAGCTGCCACGAACAGGTATTCCTGCTTCAAACGAAGCAGTCGACCGTGCTCTCCGGCATCGTTGGGATACAAGATTGCAGAAATCGCCTCTGCATCGGCACGGGATGCATCGGCCATAGCGTACTCTCCTCGATTAAACGCCTCGAGGTCGAAATGCTCGTCAATTGGCTCGGCGCTCCAAACGCGGAGCTTGTTTACGGTCTTGCCTCCGAAACCAACCACGGGAATGTCATAGGGAACGGCAAGGACATCCTCGGTATCCTCAACGGAATAGAAGATGCGGTCGCCTTCAGCATGACCTACCACATGTCCACCAAAGCCGATGCGGACCGCCTTATCGGGACGACGCACCTCCCACGGATAACCACGGGAAAGCCACTCGTCAGCGACTTCTACCTGACGACCGTCAACAATCTCCTGCTTAAACAGGCCGTAACGGTATCGCATTCCATTTCCGTAGCCAGCGATGTCCTCATGGGCCATCGAGTCGAGGAAACAGGCGGCAAGGCGACCCAGGCCTCCGTTGCCGAGGGCGGCATCGGGCTCCATACGACAGAGCTCGTCAAGATTGCTCCCCATTTCTCGAAGCGCCTCATCGACCATGTCGCGAATTCCGAAATTGATCAGGTAGTTGTCAAGCAGCCTACCGATAAGGAACTCGATCGAGAAGTAATAGACGCGCTTCTTGCCTTCCTTTTTAAAGCGCTCATCTGTCTGAGCCGAAACAGAGCGTGCTTTCGAGGCGATAAGTCCGGCGAGCGCGTTAAAGCGGTCGATATCGCTGGTGATCTCGAACTTCTTTCCAGATAGCTCGCGAACCGCCTCGCGGTATTCCTCGATGAACTCCTCTTTGCTGTTGAAAATGGTTTCCATTGTTTCCTTTCCCAGGTCACCTACGCGAAAGATATGCAGCGAGCGCAAGCAACTTGCGAGGCTGGAGGCTGGACCCCCGACTCGATTGATAGAACGGATTTGCTGTGAGACTTAACCGGCCTGATTTGAAGAGGTCTTCCTTGTCGATCCCTTCGAAGGCCTCTTGGCAGTCACCTTGGGTTTTACCGATTGCGACTTGACGGCTGGCGACGTTGTCTCGGCTGTTGTCGTTACGGTCTCCTTTGCTTCGGACGCGACAGAAGCAGAAGGCTTCTCCGCTTGTTTTTTAGTACTGGCAGCAGAAGCCCTCGAAACGGAGGCCTTGCGACCTGACGCGATATCAGCGGCAAGCTGAGACGCGGGCGCCTTTCGAGAGCGGGTTGTTTTCTTAACGGCGGGCTTAGGCGGCACGTAACTGGATTTACCAATCCGCTTGTACACGAGACCGGAAAGGCCCGGCAGGGAAATCTCTATCGAATTCTTGCAGCCGTTCCAAACGGCAGGCTGGCTGCTGGCGACTTCTACGCCAAGATCCCCGCTGCCGCCGAACGAGGGGCTGTCGGAGTTAAATACAAGCTTCCAGTCTCCTTCGCGGGGCACTCCCATACGGAATGTCTCGTAAGAAGCCGGATCGAAGTTGATTATGACAACGAGGTCATCTTTCTCCTTCTTTCCGTGGCGCACAAAAGAGATAATTGACTGCTTGTCGTTATTGGCGTCGATCCACTCAAATCCTTCGGAGTCATATGCGCATTCCCACATGGCGGGCTCATCGAGGTAGAAATGATTCAAGGCAGCAATGAAAGCCTGCTGGTTCG
>DBEWRE010000019.1:0-47646 GCA_048207125.1 Collinsella sp. | reverse complement strand
CCCCCCACCCCTGGCTTGGGTTTTCTCGGGGCCCCGGGGCCCTTCCGTGCGTAAAGGAATCCTCGTCCGCCTACGCCGCCGCTACGCCTCCGCCGCCTCCAGCAGCTTGCGCATCTCCCGCTGCACCGCCTGCTCGTAGTTGTAACCCACCACGCGGTCGGCAACGGCTCGCAGGGCG
Source organism: Collinsella sp. (assembly GCA_048207125.1). GTDB lineage: Bacteria > Actinomycetota > Coriobacteriia > Coriobacteriales > Coriobacteriaceae > Collinsella. The sequence goes on along the minus strand of DBEWRE010000019.1, from coordinate 47,468 downwards.
GGGCGACCATTGGCCATGGCGCAACCCACGCCCACAAAGCGGATGGCTTCGTAATCGTTCATGGAGTCGCCAAACGCCATGACCTCCTCGCGGGCGATTCCGTAGTGATCCATCAACTCGGCCACACCCGTCGCCTTGTTCACATGCGGCTGCATGGCGTCGATCCACGCGTTGCCTGAGGGCGCGAACACAAACTCGTCCCCCAACTCGCGGGTAAGCACGTAAGCGTTGTCCATCACGTTGCCGTCATCGCAGAAAATCGACGCCTTGATGATGTTCACGCCGGCGTCCGGCAGTTCCCAGATGCGCTCGGCGTTGGGCAGGTCCTTGTCAATCTCGCGCACGAACTTGCATTCATCGTCCATGAGGTAGGACTTGGTGCGGTCGAACAGGGCCAAGTGCATGTTGTCGAACATCGTCACCGTGCGGGCAAGGCGCTTGATGGACAGGTGCGAGTAGACCTCGCGGCCCACCTGCCGTCCCTCCACGTAGACTTGCGCGCCGTTGGATGCCACAAAGTCCATCTTGTCCTTCACCGGGGCGAAGAACTGGCACAGGCGGTCGTAACGGCGACCGGACGACGCGGCGAAATGGATCCCCTTCTCGCGCAGCGCCAGGATAAGGTCGAAGGTCTCCGGCGGCACCTCGCCGTTCTCGTCCAAAAGCGTGCCGTCCATGTCGGACGCGATCAGCTTGATCATGTGAACTCCCCCTTGTAGGGTCGCTTGCGGATACAGACGGACCGGCGGCGCTTATCGAAGCACCGGTGGCGGTGCGCCCCAATACGTTGCTGGTACCCATCTGGCGCGCGAGGCGTCCGGCGTTTGCGTTTTAGGACGAGAATCCCGCGGATATCCTTACGCCTCTGCCGTGTCCTTGCAGACGCGTGACGTTACGGCCCCATCCCTTGCCCATACCTTACAAACGGCTTTCAGTCCCATAAATCACCGCCCTAATAATTGATATCGCCTTGCCGCGTTTCCCGCAACTCAGACCCGAGCCAGACCCGGGGCCCTGCAAACGCGACCTCCCACGGCCATGGCTCGCAATCATTTCGCGCTCACCCGCGCGCCCGCGCACCCATACACCGGTCCCCCGCTCACGGGGCACCCATGCGCTCGCGGCGCGCTTGCTAGAAGGCCGATCGACCAAGGGGGCTTTATGCTCGAACTCAAGCATGTCGGCAAGACGTATGCGGACCACCGCGTCTTGGACGACATCGACCTCACCATCGAGGACGGACAGATCGTCTCGGTGCTGGGACCGTCCGGAGGCGGCAAGACCACGCTGCTCAACATTTTGCTCGGCATCACGGACGCCACGGACGGCCAGATCCTGTGGAACGGCGACGACATCACGCGCACGCCTATGGAGAAGCGCGGTTTCAACATCGTCTTCCAGGATTACGCTTTGTTTCCCAACCTCAATGCATACGACAACATCACCTACGGGCTGCGCAACAACCCCGGCGTCTCCACGGAGGAGGAAGTGGCCGAGATGATCTCGCTGCTTGGTTTGGAGGAACACCTCTACAAGCGCATCTCGCAGCTCTCCGGCGGTCAGAAGCAGCGCGTCGCCCTAGCGCGCACCCTGGTGGTCAAGCCGCGCGTTCTGCTGCTGGACGAACCCCTCTCCGCGCTGGACGGCGTCATCAAGGAATCCATCAAGCGCAAGATCATGCAGATAGTGGAGCAATACAACCTCACCACCATCATGGTCACGCACGATCCTGAGGAAGCGCTCACCATGAGCGACCGCGTCCTCATCTTGAAAGACGGCCGCATCGCCCAGTTCGCCGCGCCGCAGGATATCATCCACCGGCCGTCCAGCCAGTTTATCCGCGACTTCATCCTGCGCCAGCTCGCCATCAAGCGCGACAACATCTACGCGCTCTTTGGCGAGGGCGCACCCTCCGCGGCCCGCACTCCCCTTGCCGCCGTGGACGTCGCATAAGACGGAGGGTCCTCATGACAATTCAGCAATCCTCGCTTCGCGAGCGCCTCGCCCGCGGCACCTCCCTCTCGTCCGAAAAGGAGCTTCGCGCGATCCTGGTCTTGGTGACCGCGTTCTTCTGCGCATTCCTAGCCCTGCCGGCTGCCCTGGTCCTTATCCGCTCCCTTACCGGGACGGACGGCGGCGCCTCGCTGGCCAACTACGCAGCTACCTTCGCCGACCCGGATTTTCTCACCAGCATAGCCAACAGCCTTACCGTGTCCTGTGCGTCCGCGCTGGTCGCCACGGGCCTGGCGTTTTTGCTCTCCTACACAGTCAACTGCACCAACGTGCCCGCGTCGCTCAAGCGCGCCATCGGCCTGCTGGCACAGCTGCCCATGCTGCTGCCCACCATTACCTACGGGTTCGCCATCATCTACACCTTTGGGCGACAGGGCCTGCTCACCCGAGCCCTGGGCTTTCAGGCTTTCGACATCTACGGCTTCAACGGCCTGCTCATGGGCTACGTCATCTACACGCTGCCCACCGCGTTCCTTCTTATCGACAACAGCTTTCGCTTCATCGATAAGCGCTACCTCATCGTGAGCCGCGTCATGGGCGACTCGCCCGCGCAGACCTTTGTGCGCACTATTGTGCGGCCGCTGGCCGGCGCCTTGTGCGTGGCGTTCATCCAGTCGTTTTTCCTGGCGTTTACCGATTACGGCATCCCCACATCCGTGGGCGGCCAGTACAACGTTCTCGCCATGGAGCTCTACAGCCAAATGCTGGGTGCCATTCCAGATTTTGGACGAGGAGCGGCCATCGCCGTGATCATGCTGGTGCCCTCCGCCATCAGCATCGCGCTCATGTACGCGCTGGAGCGCCACGCGATTCGCTACAACAAGGTCGAGCCCGTCGAGCTACCGCGCTCGCGAGTACGCGACGTCGCATGCGGGACGGCATCCGTCGCGGTGCTAGCAGGCGTGCTCAGCGTGTTCGCGGTCATTCTCATCGTCCCCTTTATCGAAATGTGGCCCTTCAAGCCAACCTTTACCTGGGACCACGTGGCGTCAGTCTTCACCGACCCCGATCTTGCCGGCGTCTTTGGCACGTCGCTTGCGGTCGCGGCCTTGAGCGCGCTCGCCGGCTGCACGCTTGCATACGCCGCCGCGCTGGTGACCGCGCGCTCCAACCTGGGCGCCAAGGCCAAGCGCCTGGTCGACTCGATCTCCAGCGTCATCAACGCCGTGCCGGGCATGGTGCTGGGCATCGCGTTTCTACTCGCCTTCGCCGGCACGCCGCTGCAGGGCACCCTCGCCATCCTGGTCATCTGCAACGTGGTGCACTACTTCGCTACTCCCTACCAGATGATGAAGGACTCGCTCACCAAGATGAACGCCAGCTGGGAGACCACGGCGCGCCTTATGGGCGACTCCTGGATCAAGACTATCCTGCGAGTGGTCACTCCCAACGCCTGGCCCACGCTGCTGCAGGTGTTTGGCTACTACTTTGTCTCGTCCATGGTCACCATCTCCGCCGTGGTGTTTCTCACCAGCGCTCGCACCATGGTGGTCACCACCAAGATCTCCGCGCTGCAGCATGTGGCGGATTTTGACTCCATCTTCGCGCTATCGCTTGCGATCTTGGTGCTCAACCTGGGCGTCAAGGGAATCACCGCGCTGCTTACCCAGGCAAGCGGCGCGCGAACCGCCCGCAAATCGATTCGCATGCGCGGCACGGGTCGCTCCGACGTCACCGTGGCGGCTCGCTTGCTGGGCCATCCCGACCGCGTGAGCAACCGCGGACTTGCCGCTGCGGCGGCGGGCGTGGCGCTCATCCTGGCGGTCAGCGTATTCGCAGGCACCGGCGGCCCTCATGTGGGCAGCGCCGCGGTAAGCGACGGGACGGCTGCGGGCGATGACGCCACGGCAAGCGCAAGCTCCGGCAGCCAGGTGATCATCTACTCCAACGCTGACCAGGAGGCCCTGGACGCCTACCGAGCGGCGCTTGATAAAAACGGCTACGCCGGCGACTACATCATCCAAGCCTTTGGAACCAGCGAGCTGGGCGGAAAGCTGGTGGCGGAGGGATCCGCCATCGAGGCGGACGTGATCACCATGTCTTCCTATTACATCGACAGCGCCCAGGCGGACAGCCACATGTTCGCCGACCTCGCGCAGGTGCAGTCCGCCCCGCTGGACACCGCCACACCCGCCTGGCGCGCTCCCGCGCAGGCGCAAGAGGGCGCGATCTTCTACAACACCCAAGTGCTCGCCAGCGAAGGGCTGCCCGTACCCGCCAGCTTCAAAGACCTTGCTGACCCCGTCTACCAGGGCATGGTCTCCGTTCCCGACATCTCCGGCTCGTCCACGGGCTGGCTGATGATCCAGGCGATCATGGACGCCTATGGGGACGAGGAGGGCGCGGAGGTTTTGACGGGCATCTACCGCAACGCCGGCCCCTACCTATCGCAATCCGGTTCCGCGCCCATCAAGAACGTGCGCGCCGGCGAGGTCGCCATCGGATTTGGCCTGCGCCACCAAGCCCTCTCCGACCGCGCGAGCGGCCTGCCCATCGAGGTGGTGGAGCCGCGCGAGGGCACCTACTCGCTGACGGAATCCGTCGCGGTGGTCGACCACGGTGAAGACGCGAGCCCGCTCGCGCAGGAAATCGCCGCTGTGATCGTCGACTGCGGGCGCAAGCGCTTGATGAACACCTACCCCAAACCGCTCTACCAAGGCGAGGCTCCCCGCGAGAACTCCTCGTCCAATCCCAAAGAATGGCCCGACGCCCTCACCGTCCCGCTGCTGGAGATACACAAAGAGGTATCCGAGCGGTGCCGACGCGCCGCAACGGAATAACCGCGCAGCCACGCCTCGTCCATAAACCCTCAACCAAAACAACGCTCTGAAAAGGATGCGAAAACAGAAAGGACACCCGCGCATGAAAACCTACAAGCTCCTCACCCCCGGACCGCTGACCACCACCATGACCGTCAAGGAGCAGATGCTTTTTGACCACTGCACCTGGGACGACGATTACAAGCAGATCACCCAGTGGATCCGCGCCGAGCTGGTCCGCATCGCCAACTGCTCGCCTGAGACCTATACCGCCGTGCTGATGCAGGGCTCCGGCACATTTGGCGACGAGGCGGTCCTCACCAGCGTGGTGGGCGACGACGAGAAGGTGCTGATCTGCTCCAACGGCGCCTACGGCGATCGCATGGTGGAGGTGTGCCGCCACGCCCGCGTGCCGCACGCGGTGTACTCCGAGCCCTATAGCGACATTCCGCACGTGGAGCGCATCCGCGAGATGCTGGACGCCGACCCGGCGATCACCCATGTGTGCATGGTGCACTCCGAGACCACCACGGGCCTGCTGAACGACATCGCCCCTATCGGCGAGCTGTGCCACGAACGCGGGCTCACCTTTATCGTCGACGCCATGTCCAGCTTCGCCTGCGTGGAGATGCCCGTGGAGGACTGGCATATCGACTTCTTGGTATCCAGCGCCAACAAGGGCATACAGGGCGTGCCCGGATTCTCGTTCATCATCTGCCGCCGCGACAAGCTAGAGGCCAGCGCGGGCAAGGCGCGCAGCCTGTCGATGGACCTCTACGACCAATGGGTTCCCATGGAGCGCGACGGCAAGTGGCGCTACACCTCGCCCACCCACGTGGTGCTGGCGTTCGCCCAGGCCCTGCGCGAGCTTGAGGAAGAGGGCGGCATCCCCGCGCGCGCCGCACGGTACGCCGCCAACCAGCGCCTGCTGACCCAGCGCATGGAGGCCATGGGCTTCAAGGCGTACTTGGACCACCACCAGGGCCCCATCATCACCACGTTCTACTACCCGCAGGGTGCGACCTTTAGCTTTACCGAGATGTACGACTACATCAAGGACCGCGGCTACGTGCTGTATCCCGGCAAGCTCACCGACGAGGAAACGTTCCGCGTGGGCAACATCGGCGAGATCTACGAGGAGGACATCATGAACGTCACCGACGCCCTCGCCGACTTCTTGGCGCAGCACAACGCATAAAGACGCGCGCCATCCAATCTAATGCATCGATAGAAAAGGAGATACACATGGTAGAAGCAGTGATTTTTGACTGGGCGGGCACCACGGTGGACTACGGGTGCTTCGCCCCGGTGCAGGCGTTTGTCGAGACCTTCAAGGCGGCGGGCGTGGAGCCCACCATGGAGGAGACGCGCAAGCCCATGGGCATGCTGAAGATCGACCACATCCGCACCATGCTTGCAATGGACCGCATCGCCGCCGAATGGGAGCGCGTCCACGGCGCCGCCCCGTGCGAGAACGACGTGCACGCGCTCTACGAGCCCTATGAGCAGCGCCTGCTTTCGATCCTGCACAACTTTGCCGCGCCGAAGCCGCATGTGCTGGATGCCGTCGCCCAGATTAGGGAGATGGGAATCTCCATTGGCTCGACCACAGGCTACAACGATAAGATGATGGCCATTGTGGTTCCCACCGCGCGCGAGGCCGGCTATGAGCCGGATTTCATCATCACGCCGGACGCCGTGGACGGCCACGGCCGCCCCTACCCCTACATGATGTTCCGCAACATGGAGGCGCTGGGCGTTACCGACGCGCGCCGCGTTGCCAAGGTGGGCGACACCGTCTCGGACATCCGCGAAGGCAAGAACGCCGGCTGTATCTCCATCGGCGTTGTCGAGGGGTCCTCTGAGATGGCGATGACGCAAGACGAGTTCGAGGCGCTTGGCGCCGACGAGCAGGCGGCCGCACGCGAGCGCGTCGCATCCGTGTTCCGCGCGGCGGGCGCCGATGCCGTCATCGATACCTTCGCGGAGCTGCCCGCGCTTTTGCGCCAGCTGTAACGTATCGATCGCGCCGCGCTCCGTTCGCAGCGCCATTAGGACGCGGATGGCGCCCTTGCAAGGATTTCGCAACGCCCTGGGACTCTTTTCCGGGGCGTTTTTATATCGCGGCCGATCGGCATGGCAATTGAAACGCTTCAGGCGGGGACTTCTTGCTTTATACATTTCAAGATTGGCATCTCATCACGCCAGCGATAGTCGAAGCGCCTTTTTCTGCCGCTGTTTAGCGACACCTGTTTTGTATCTTAGACAGAGACTCGATTAAAGACGGCCCATATGCGCCACGACGGCACCGAGCCACCCCAAAGGCAGTCTTGTAAGCCACCTGACAAGCGGAAACCTACCCACCTCGTGGCACTCATTGACCAACCCGAAAGACGACGGTTTCCCACGCCTCAAAACCCATGTATAAAACCGCAAAATATAGACCGGTACATGAATAAAGCCGGCAACCGATCCCTTGCGGGAACCGGTTGCCGGCTTACCTTGCGTTCTATGCCGCGCGGGCACGGGGGCTTTTAGGCCAAACGAGCGAACTTGCGCTTGCCAACCTGAAGCACCACGCCGCTCTTCAGGCATGCGGGGTCGATGTTGTAGCTCTTGGGAGCCACGGCCTCGCCATCGATCTTGACGCCGCCACCGTCGATCAGGCGACGGGCCTCACCGGCGGAAGGAGCCAAGCCCGCATCCTTCAGAAGACCAGCCAGGTAGACGGTGCCGTCCTCGCCGGGCGTAAGGTCAAGGGAGACCTCGGCGATATCCTCGGGAAGCTGGTTCTCCTTGAAGACGCGGTCGAACTCAGCCTCGGCGGCCACGGCGTCCTCGGCGGAGTGGTAGGTGGTGATGAGGTCGCGGGCGAGGGCGCGCTTGAGCTGGTAGGGGTCGCCGGTACCATCTGCCAGGGAGGCCTCGATCGCCTCGACCTCGTCGATGGACTTGGAAGAAGCCAGGCGGTAGTACTTGGCGATCATCTCGTCCGGGATGGACATGGTCTTGCCGAACATGTCCGCGGGAGCGTCGGTCAGGCCGATGTAGTTGCCGTAGGACTTGGACATCTTGCGAACGCCGTCGGTGCCCTCAAGCAGCGGCATGGTGAGCGCGACCTGCGGCTCCATGCCGGACTTCTCCATAAGCTCGCGGCCGGCGAGCAGGTTGAAGAGCTGGTCGGTGCCGCCCATCTCAACGTCAGCGTTGATCATGACGGAGTCATAGGCCTGCATAACGGGGTAGAGGAACTCGTGCAGGGCGATGGGGGTCTGGGACTGGTAGCGCTTGGTGAAGTCGTCGCGCTCCAGAATGCGAGCGACGGTGAACTTGCTCGCCACGGCCAGCAGCTCCTTCAGGCCCATGGGGAACATCCAGTCGCCGTTGTGGACGATGGTGGTCTTCTCGGGGTCCAGGATCTTCATGGCCTGGGCAACGTAGGTCTCCGCGTTGGCCTCGACCTGCTCCTGGGAAAGCTGCGGGCGGGTGGTGTTCTTACCGGACGGGTCGCCGATAGTGGCGGTACCGTTGCCGATGATCAGGGTCACGCGATGGCCCAGGTCCTGGAACTGGCGCATCTTGCGCAGCGGCACGGCGTGGCCCAGGTGAAGGTCCGGGCTGGTGGGGTCGACGCCCAGCTTGATGTTCAGGGGCTCGCCCTTCTCAAGCTTCTTCTTGAGGTCGGCCTCGGGCACGATCTTCGCCGTGCCGGAGGTGATGATTCGCATCTGCTCGTCAACTGGCAACAAGACTCTGTCCTCCTGCTAAATCGAATAGCACCCTCGCCCGGCATACTCGCCAAAGGGGCGTCGCGCCCCGCGGCGGTGCTTGAATACACAATTTGTTTAGTGTAGCCCACGCCGCGAATTATGCGGGTGAGCTTTCCAAAGATTCTTAACTCATCCCTCTTTTGCGCATGGCTCGACGCGAGAGCGAAGCCCGGTGAAGTCATACACCAGCCCCGCCACCCCTGCCGCGAGCAATCCGGGGACGTCGCGGGCGCAGTCGAGCGGCGCCTCGTCGAAGATGCGCGTCCTGCCCAGGGCGTCCACCGCCACCGGAAGCCTCGATCCGTCACGCTCCACCAAAAGGCGCGGCGCCAGGCGTCGCGAGCAGGTCGGGCAGCCCCCGGAGCACGGGCCCTCGGCGGTGAGCACGCAGTGCTCACACACCATCAGGCGCGCCTCGCCATGCACCCACGCGGAGACGCGCGCCTCGCCGCCAAGCTCCCGCGCGACCTCAGCGATGCGCTCGGTCCCCATCTCCTCGGGAAGCCATACGCAACGCGCGCCCAGACGGGCAAGCTCTCGAACCGTCTCGCAGTTGTAAGCCGTCACGGGGGACGCGACTTCGAAATCGCACCCGGGTTCGAGCGCGTAGGCGACCTGCGTCAGGTTGCGGCACACCACAAAGGCGGCGTCGCGGCAGAGCCTTCGTTGGCGCTCCGCGTCGCCCTCGCGCGACACCTCGTCCAACACCACGCCCAAACCGGGCAGATACGGCGTCCACGCGCCGGCGTCCCCCTCCAGCAGACGGCGCTCGAACACCGCCGGAAGCACCTCCAGTCGCGTAGGCCCGCATCCAGCAAGGACGTCCGGACGAAACCCATCGAGCAGGCGCCTGGCTGCCTTGGGGTCGTCGACGATGCAGACGGCTCGCACGCGCGCTTCGCCGCGAGGCGCGGCGACCGCCCCCTCTCGCGCGCTCCCCTTTTCATTATTGGACGAGACCGGGGCGGCTGCATCTCGCTCGTCCATAGCCCCGGAGCGGTCGAGGCCGGGCGCCGGGGCGGAGGCGCGCAAGGCCGCGACCCTATCGCGGGCGGCCTCTATGAGGCGCTCGCTGCGGACCAGGTTGACCACGGCGCCCACCTCTACCTTGCGCTTGCAGCGCACCCACACGCGGTCGCCCGCGGCGGCGTCGACCGGGCAAGGCACCATGGGCCAGCGCTTGGGGGCGTCCTTGGCGGTGTTGGGACCGGGGATGAAGCGCACCTCCAGCGTGTCGTCGGCGTCGACGGCGTCCTCGAACGCCACCAGGACCTCCTCGTGCCTGCGGTCGACGACCTCGCCCACGCGAACGCCCTGGTTGCAGGAACGCTCCCAGCTCATAAGGTTCGACCCCGTCTCGCCCACCAGATAGCCGTCGGTGAATCCGCGGTTGAAGGAGCGGGCGAGGCGCCGAACGACCTTCGCGGCCGCCTCGTCGCATCCGGCGCCATCGAGAACGGAGAGAGGAGATGCGGGGCGCGGGTCCGAAGCCAGATCCTCCCCCTGCCCGGCACCGCGCCCGCGACCGCCGCCCACGCGCGTCATCGCGGCGTCGAGCGCCTCCCGGTAGCACGAGACCACGTTGTGGACGTAGTCGGGGTTCTTCATGCGCCCCTCAATCTTGAGTGCCCCCACGCCGGCGCGGACCAACTCGTCCAGATGCCCGGCGGACAGGTAATCGCGTGGACACAGCAGCAGGTCTCCCTCGCGCGCGTCCACGCGATTACCCGCGGCGTCCACCAGCCGGTACGGCACGCGGCAGGGCTGGGTGCAGTCTCCACGGTTTGCCGAGCGGCCCCGCCGGCGCGCGGAGAACGAGCACGCCCCCGCGTAGCTGATGCAGATGGCGCCGTGGCAAAACGCCTCGATCTCCACGCCCGTGGCGGCCATGGCCCCGATCTCCTCCACCGTAAGCTCGCGGCCGCACGTCACGCGCGACGCCCCCAGCTGCTCCGCCGCCAGCACGGCGCCCGCAGGGGCGTGCACGCCCGCCTGGGTCGAGAGGTGGATCTCGACGCCCGGAATCTCCTCGCGCAGGCGGCGGCACAGCCCCGCGTCAGCGACTATCAGGGCATCCGCGCCGGCGTCGAGCACGCGGCGAGCGAGCGCCACGCACTCGTCCAGCTCCTCGTCGCGAACGAAGATGTTCATGGTCACGTAGACGCGTGCCCCGCGCGCATGCGCCACCCCGCACGCCCAGGCGAGCTCCTCGCAGGTAAGGTCGTCCGCTGCCGCCCGGGCGTTGAAGGCTCCCGCCCCCGTATAGACCGCATCGGCGCCGGCATCCAGCGCGGCGAGCAGCGCGTCCAGGGTTCCGGCGGGCGCCAGCAACTCCGGTGCCCTGTACTTTTTTGGATTGGACGATATGTTCATGAGAAGCGTGAACCTCCGAGCGGACGGCGCTTGCGGGGACGTCGGCGAGGGACGGCAGACCCCGCCCGCCGCGAAACGATGCCGATGCGCGTATGCAGCGCGTCTGTTGTTTCTAGCAGCCACAGGATACAACGGACCCACGCCTGGCACTTGCGCTAATCTATATCTATTTGTAGTTCATTTAGTAGGCACCCGCGCGCAGGGATGCACCCGCTCCCCGCGCAACCGGTAGGAGGTTTCTATGGGTTCTCGCGAGCGGCATATGCGCCAACGCTCAAAGACACACGCCATTCCCCTCATCATCGTCTCGCTGGTCGGATTCCTGTTCATCGCCGGCATAGCCTTTGGCGTCGGCATGCTGGGAAACATCAACCGCTGGCTGTCCGACCTGCCAGACTACACGGACCCGGACCAGTACATGGTAAGCGAGCCCACCACGGTGCTGGACGCCAACGGCACCGAGATCGCGACCCTCTACGTGCAGAACCGCGAGAGCGTGACCATCGACCAGGTCTCCAACTACGTTCTCGACGGCACCGTCGCCACCGAGGACGAGCGCTTCTACGAGCATAACGGCGTCGACCTCATCGGCATCGCGCGCGCCGTCATGGTCCAGCTCACCGGCGGTTCGGAGGGCGCGTCCACCATCACCCAGCAGCTGGTGCGCAACACCATCCTTTCCGAGGAGCAGTTCGACAACACCATCGAGCGCAAGGTGCGCGAGGCCTTCATCGCCATCAAGATGGAAGAGGTCTACTCCAAAGAAGAGATCTTGATGATGTACCTCAACACCATCTACTACGGCCACGGAGCCTACGGCATCGAGACCGCCGCGCAGACCTACCTGAGCAAGTCCGCCAAGGACCTCACCCTGGCCGAGGCGGCGCTTCTGGTCGGCCTGCCCAACGCCCCGTCGCGCTACGACCCCACCGTCAATCCCGACTACGCCGTCCAGCGCCGCAACACGGTCCTCAACCGCATGTGCTCCAACGGCAAGATCACCGAGGAGGAGCGCGACGCCGCGCAGGCCGAGCCGCTCGCCCTCAACGTGACCAGCATCCCCGAGAGCGGCACGCTGGCGCACCCCTACTTTGTCGACTACGTAAAGTCCCTGCTGCAGGAGGAGTTCTCCTCCGACATGATCTTCAAGGGCGGCCTTACCGTTAAGACCACCATCGATCCCAACCTGCAGGCGCTCGCCGAGAAGAGCGCCGTCGAGCGCATGAACGCCGAGGGCGCCGACGAGCTGCAGGTTGGCATGGTCGTGGTCGACCCCAAGACCGGCTACATCAAGGCCATGGTGGGCGGCAAGGATTATTACGCGGACGAGAACCACGTGAACCACGCCCTGTCGCGCCGCTCGACGGGTTCCTCGTTCAAGACCTTCACGCTTGCAGCCGCCATCAAAGCGGGCATGAGCCCCAGCGTCCTTCTCAACTGCGCCTCGCCCCTCAAGGTCTGGGGCACCGAGTTCCATAACTACGGTAACCACGACTACGGCGAGCGGACGCTCGCGGGCGCCACGGCGATCTCCTCGAACACCGGCTACGTGCAGGTGGCAGAGGCGATCGGCAACCAGAAGATCATCGACATGTGCTCCACCATGGGCATCGATACCACGGACGAGGTCGCCAACTTCCAAGACGTCCCGTCCCTCACCCTGGGCACCGCGAGCATCACGCCGCTGGAGATGGCGGAGGCATACACGGCGCTTGCGAACGGCGGCTACCATCGCGAGGCGGTCGCCATCACCGAGATCACCTCCCGCACCGGCAAGGTGATCTACCAGCATGCCGACGAGCCCGACCAGATTATGACCACCGGCGAGGCGGAAGCCGTCACCGACGTCCTCAAGGGCGTTATGACCGGCATCGGCACCGGATCGTCCGGCCGCCCCAACGTCAACCAGCCCGTCGCCGGCAAGACCGGCACCGCGGGCACCGCGAGCCGCACCTCGGACCTGTGGTTCGTGGGCTACACCCCGCAGCTTGTCTGCTCCATCTGGACGGGACGCTCCGGCACCAACGCGTCGTTCTCCGGCTACGGCACGGCCGATCTGCCCCTGCCCATCTTCAGGGCCTTCATGACAGAAGCGCTCTCCGGCGTCGCGCGCGAGGAGTTCCCCGAAGGCGACGCGCCCCAGTACAAGGCGAACTCCTCTTGGAAGTTCTCCGGCGGCAAATACGAAGACCCCGATAAGGAGAAAGAGGAAGAGGACGAGAACAAGGAAGACGAAGAGGGCACCGAGACCCCGGGCGAGGGCACGGAGACCCCGGGCGGCAACACCGGAGGTAACACCGGAGGCAACACCGGCGGTAACACCGGCGGCGAGACCGGAGGCGGCAACACCGGCGGCACCGGCGGAGGCGAGACTGGAGGCGGCACCGGCGGAGGCACGGGCGGAGGCACGGGCGGCGGCACCGGAGGCGGCGAGACCGGCGGCTCAGGTGGAGGCACCGGAGGCGGCACGGGCGGCGGCGAAACCGGCGGCGGCACCGGAGGAGGCGAGGCCGGCGGGGGTTCAGGCGGGACAGTCACGCCCCCCACGGGCGGAGCAGCGTAAAACGCGCTCCAAGCGCCCAGATCGCAAAGTCACGCATACTTTCAACCAACGCACATTTGCAAAGGAGGCTCGGGCAACCCGGGCCTCCTTCTTTATCTCGGCTCATCGCGCGGCCCAGCGTCCCCGTGCCGTCGCGCATGGGCGCCAAACAGTCGACACGTCCATCTTCCATCAACGCGCCTGGACGTGTTTTCTCTTTAGCCATGCGCGCTTGAAAGTTCTCGCTATTTTCGACGTTCAGTTGGACCAAGGGTTACTAAAATCGACGTTCATGCACGCCGGAATGCTATTTTTGGGGTCCAGTTGGACCTAATTTACTGAAATCGAGCTCCAGTTGGACTTTGTCAAACCAGTAAGGATAACAGACCCAGAAAAAGCGCAGGTAAACGCGATGCTTTTCGTAAGGCACCATACTCGCAAGTCCAACTGGAGCTCGATTTCAGCAATTTGGACGACATGAACCTCGATTTCAGCAACGGGCAACTCCAACTGGACCGCAAAAATAGCACCGACGGCGCAGGCGCGAACGATTGCTTGCCGATGGAACCCTATGCTCGTGGCGCAGGTTCAGCGCTGCATGCAAAAAGCCGGGCTGGGAACAACCCAACCCGGCTCAGCCTTCGAGTGACTCCACCCCGCACGGGGGCTCTGCCTTAAGGCGCAAGGCCCTCGCTATCCGCGGGCGCGGCGCGACTTGATGAAGTACGCCACCAGCAACGCGACCAGGGCGATGGGCAGCAACAGGACCAGTGAAATCAATGCGATGTGTGCAAGGGCAACCATACTATTTGCGTACGCTCCTCAACTTGGTGATCAGGCTTTCGAACTTCTCGCCATCCTCTGCGGTCTGGGCGATGACAAGAATCGTATCATTACCGGCGAGCGAACCCAATACATCGGGAAGCTCCGCCGCATCGACCGCCGCGGCGATTCCCGAAGCGGTGCCCGGCTGGGCCTTTACCAGCACAAGGTTATCGGTGCGCTGCACGCCGGTCACAAGCTCGGAAACCATACGCTGCAGGTGCAGGTCCTCTGCCAGCACATACACGCCCTCGGGCAGCTTCCGCAGACCCATATCCGCGATATCGCGCGAGACCGTCGCCTGCGTGCAATCGAATCCGCACGCCTTGAGCTCGTCCACCAGCATGCGCTGGGTGCGAACGTCCTTGTTGCGCACGATATCCCGAATGGCGTCCTGGCGTCCATTGCGCTTCTTAGCCATCTTGCTTCACCCCGATCACCTAGCGTGTGCATCGTTTTCAGCTTAACCACAATGAAAACGAATTGGCTCTTTTCTCATTCATTTTACAAAGATGACTCAAAGTGAGCAAACATTTGGCGAAATGTCGGCAGACGGTGCATAACTCTACGCCAAAGTTGCAAAGTGAATGTATAAGGGTTTTTATCGTGGACGAATAGCACACGCGCCGTCGCGCATACGCCGCTAGAGACGGGCCTCCGCGCAAGACACAAACGGCATCAGCGCCCTGCCCACGATGTCCTGTATACGCGCACCCATAAAGCACGCCATGACGCTGCGCCGCGCGATCGGGGCGTACATGATGCCGAATTCGTGGCTCGACTCCTTTACCGCCTCGATGGCTTCGCGCGTAGGGGCCGCGTCGAGCATATCCTGGACGCGGTCGCGCCGCTCGGCGGCGGAAAGGCGATTGCTCGACCCGCACACGTTCTCGATGCAGCGGATCAGCTCTCGCAAGTACCTGCGATGCACGGCGGCCATCGCCTCGGAATCGTCCAGAAGCCCCCAGTACTCGTAGAGGTCGTGTAGGCGGCGATAGTCCTCCTGGCAGCGCGTGAACATACCCGGATCGAACGCCGCGTGGGCGGGCGTCGAGGGCTGCAGCAGATGGTAGCGCGCACCCTCCACAACGGCGACGCTGCTAAGGTCGCGAACGCACCCGGTCATGAAGGATATTTCGTTATGGCACATGTCCGGCAGCTCTGCCATCGCCTCGATGCACTCGCGGGCGAAGAGCTTGCCCGCTGCAAACGCCAGCACGCCGTTCTCCACAAAAGGCGCCGCGCCCTTGTGGAACTGTTCCGCCCCGCTCCAAAAGCAGGACTCATGCGACAGGGTCGCGAACACACGGCTGCCGTCGGGCTGCTCGGTATCTACGGAAAACTCGGGAATCACCATCTGGGCATCGTGCTCGCGGGCCGCTCGGACCATGGCGTCGAGATAGCCGGCGCCCAGCCAATCGTCCTGGCCCACAAAAAGCAGGTAGCGCCCGCGCGCGATGCTGCATGCGGCGGTGCGCCCGCACGACATCGCGCTGCTATCCACCGAGACTGCCTCGACACGGATATCGCGTTCAACAAAGCGCTCGCACACCGATGCGGTCCTATCGCTAGAAGCGCAGTTGGCGACAATGAGCTCGAGGTCCTCGTAATCCTGGTTGAGGACGCTCTCTATAGCGCGCGTCAGGTGTTCCCCGGCATTATGGGCCGCAAGAATCACCGATACGCACGGACGCTTTGGAGCACGACGAACCAACGAAAATCCTCCGTTTGGGCTGAGCATTTGATGTCTTTGGTCATGGTATCTCAGCTCGGGTGCGGCCCCGCGTATGAACTCCGCCATGCACGGCAAGTACAGAGCCTCAACACCCTTGCACCATAATTCGTCCTGAACCGGTAAACGGGCGATGACGGAGGCAAGGTGCCCCTCTCGCTACGCGACCGGGCAGGGCAGCAAGACACCGTCGTCGTACTCGACGTTCATGAAGCACAGCCCCTGGGCGGGGGCGGTGGGGCCGGCCGCCAAGCGGTCGCAGGCCTCCAGCGCCTGCCTGAGCCACGCCTCGTCTCGGCGGCCCGATCCAACCTCGACCAGGCTGCCCACGATGGTGCGGACCATGGAGTGCAGAAACGCGTTGCCGGTGATGGTGAAGGCGATCAGGTCCTCCCCCAGCTGGCGCTCGCTCGCAAACGAGACCTCGCGCACAAAGCGGCACGTGGGCTTGCCCACCGCGGACGCCACCTTGCAGAAGCTCTTGAAATCATGCTCGCCCACCAGGCACGCCGCCGCGCGCTCCATGGCGTCCACATCGAGCGGCATCCTATGCCACCAGCAATAGTCGCGCGTCAACAGCGGCTTGGACTCGCCCGTGGCGATTCGATAGGTATAGGTGCGAGCGCGGGCATCGAAGCGGGCCGAGAACCCCGGGGCGGCATGGTATACCTGGTTAAGGGAGATATCCGAGGGCAGCAGCGCCGCCATCGCCCTCATCCACCGCTTGCGCAGAATCGCGAGCTCGCCCTCATAGGCCGGAAAGCTCACGTACTGGGATATAGCGTGCACGCCGGCATCGGTGCGGCCGGCGCACGTCAACTCAACATCGCGGCGCAGGAACACCTGCAGGGCGCGGCGGATCTCGCCCGCCACGGTCAGCTGCCCGGGCTGCTCGGCGTATCCGCTAAAGCGGGCGCCGTCGTAGCCCACGCAGAGGACTATGGTCCCATCCAAAACCTCGCGCTCGGGATACTGGGTAGCGGGCGTCTGACACATAGTTACTGCTCCAAGACTCAAGCGGATCGACCTCGCTGGACGACCGCGTTTATGGACGAGAAACGGCGCGCCGGCGACGACGCGCTTGCGGGCGCTTTGCCCTACAGGGCGCAGGCGGCCCCCAGCGCCACCATGCCCGCCAGGCCGAACAGCAAGATGGCCCGGTCGCGAGCTGCAAGGGGCGCGGGACGAGGAACCGCTGCGGAGCCTTCAGCATAGCATCGCGCGGCCATGGATTCCGCCAGGCGGTCCGCACGCCTGAACAGCCCCACAATCAGCGGCGTGAACACCGACGTCCACACGCGTATCCTCGCGCCCAGACCTCCTCGGTCAAAATCCACGCCGCGCGCCCGCTGCGCCAGCTGAATCCGCTGAAACTCCTCGCCCACCACGGAGATGAAGCGCAAAGCGAGCGACAGCACGGAGCCGATGTCGGCAACGGGAACGCCAAGGCGGGCCAGCGGCGACATGAGCCGTATGCACGCATCGCTCATCTGGGGCGGCGTGGTGGAGGCCGAAACGCATAGCGAGAATCCCAAAAGCGCCACGATGCGAAGAACCGCCAGCAGGCCGCGAACACCGCCCGCTGGATCGAGCGAGACGGGACCCGCCACCTCAACCGCGCCCGTGCCGTCGCATGAGACAAGGTTCGCGAGCAACGTGAAGGCAAGGATTACCGAAACGGGCTTCGCGGTTGCCGCCACGGTGCGAGCGCTCATGCGTGCCAACCGCATGGTGATGACGAGGACGAGGTAGATTATCGCGATCGCCCACGGCTCGTCCACCACGAAGACCAGGACGGTAAGCGCGAGTAGCAAGACCAGCTTCACCCGCGCGTCGACACGCGCCAGCGACGTATCCGCGGCGACAAATGATCCTAGCGGCTTATTCATGCTCGCCATGGCCCACCTCCTCTGCCTCGTCAGCCGCCGCG
The DNA here is from genome assembly GCA_048207125.1 of Collinsella sp. GTDB lineage: Bacteria > Actinomycetota > Coriobacteriia > Coriobacteriales > Coriobacteriaceae > Collinsella. Next base: position 29,527 of record DBEWRE010000019.1, on the reverse strand, counting down.
ACGCCGCGCAGGGCCTCGAGCAGCAGCGCGCTCTCCGGCGGCTCTATTCCCGCCGCGCGATAGACGCCGGGCTCGTTCCAAAGCTCACGTGCCGCACCCGCCCACGAGATGCTGCCGTCAGCCATCAGGGCGACGTCGTCCACATCGCATATCCACTCGTCCAGATCATGGGTGATCAGGACAACCGCCGCGCCCTCGTCGGCGAGGTCCCTGACGAGCTGGTGGAGATGCAGCCGTCCGGGGGCGTCGAGCCCGGCGGTGGGTTCATCGAAGACGTAGGCGCCGGCAGATAGGGAGAGCACGCACGCCAGGCCGACGCGGCGAGCCTGCCCCCCGGAGAGCTCGAAGGGCGAACGGTCGAGCAGGTCCTCCTCAAGGCCCACGCGGCCCGCAATGGAGCGCACGCGGGCATCGAGGTCCCCTTCGTCCAACCCTGCGTTACGGGGCGCAAAGGCGATCTCGTCCCGAACGGTCTGCAAGAACAGCTGGTTCTCTGGCCGTTGGAATGCAAGGCCGCAGCGAGAGGGCGCGGGCGGCTCGCCATCGACCTCTATCCGGCCCGCATCGGGATCGGATAGACCCGCCAACAGCATGGCGAGCGTGGACTTGCCGGAACCGGAGCGCCCCGCGAGGAGCGTGATGCGGCCCGGCGACGCCGTAAGCGAAACGGAATCGAGAACGGGTCGGGTAGATTCATATGAGAACGAGACGCCTCGCACCTCGATGCCGCAGCGGGACGAGCCCTTCTTCGACCGTTCTAATGCGCCTCTATCAGCAGGGGATCCTTCACTATGACTCTTGAGCGGTCCCAAAGCGTCGCGATGCCTCGAAAAAGCGACAGAATCCTTCTGAAGCCACGATAGGAGCCTTTGCGGGCTGCGGATGCAGGAGAGATCAACACCGGCCTCTAAGGCCTTCTCAACAGCTGAGACGTAGAGCGACTCGAGCGTAAGGGAATCCCAAAGATCGCGCCTATCTATAAGGAGGCGCTCCGGCTCTCCCTGCCAGACAACCTTACCGTGCTCCAGAACCACTACGCGGTCTGACGCCAATAGCTCCACGGGATCGTGGGTGACTTGGACGATTCCAAGTCCGCGTCGATGGGCAAGGGAGTCGACCAGCGCTCGGAACGCAGGGCGCGCGGCGCTATCAAGATGAGAGGTTGCCTCGTCGAGAACAAGGTAGGCGGGGTCCATCGCCAGAACACCGGCAAGAGCGAGTCGTTGCTGCTCGCCACCGGATAGACCGTTAACATCTCGGGAGTCGAACCCCTCGAGGCCGACAGCGGCGAGAGAGCCTTCCACGCGGCCAGCAATCTCCTCTTCGTCCAAACCAAGATTGCGCGGGCCGAAAGCCACCTCGTCGAACACCAGCGTCGAGACGATTTGGTCGACGGGATCTTGTTGGACGAAGCCGACAGATGCCCTAACAACGAGGCGCTCGCGCTCGCCATCGGCAGGATTCACCCCGTCTACGAGAACGGTTCCCATATCCGGCAGGCGCATTGCGCATAGCAGACGTGACAGCGTCGACTTTCCAGAGCCGTTCAGGCCGGCGAGGCTCACGATCTCACCGGGATTAAACGAGCAGGTAATATCATCGAGTGCGCAGCAGGATGGCGCGGCGTCCATGAGCGACTCGCCAGCAATGTCTGCCGAGTAGCTCACCGAGATCCCGTTGACCTCTATCATGTTGCGCCCTCCCCTAACTTTGAACCGCATACGCATTGAGCCGCGACGCGGTATATATAAACAAAACGAGGGGCGCCTTTCAGCACCCCTCGAAATAAGTAAACAGTATCGCCACGCGACGAATGTTACTCAGCGGTCTCCTCAGCGGAAGCCTCAACCTCGGCGGTCTCCTCGGCAGCCTCGACCTTCTCGGCAACCTTCTTGGGAGCAGCAGCCTTCTTGGGGGCCTTCTTGACGACCGGCTCGGTGACGAGCTCGATGATGACCATCTCGGCGTTGTCGCCCTTACGGGTGCCGAGCTTCATGATGCGGGTGTAACCGCCGTTGCGGTCGGCCCACATGCCCTGAGCGGCCTTATCGAAGATCTCGGCCACGAGGTTCTTATCGCCAAGCTTGGCGATAGCGAGACGACGGGAGTGCAGGTCGCCCTTCTTGGCCCAGGTGATGATGGGCTCGACAACGCTGCGCAGCGCCTTGGCGCGGGTCTCGGTGGTCTTGATGCGGTCGTTCTCGAAGAGCGCCTTGGCAAGGCTCTTCTTCATGGCCTTGGTGTGGCTCGCATCGGTGCCGAGCTTCAGGCCCTTCTTCTTGTTGTGACGCATGGTCTGGTTCTCCTCTAAAACACGGTCCCTTAAGCCTTCAGGCTCAGGCCCATGGACTCAAGCTTGTCCTTGACTTCCTCGATCGACTTCACACCGAAGTTGCGGATGTTCAGCAGATCGTTCTCGGAGAACTCCACAAGCTGGCGCACAGAGTGGATGCTTGCACGCTTCAGGCAGTTGTAGGAGCGCACCGAAAGGTCGAGATCCTCGATCTGCTTGTCGAGCTCGGCGTTATCGTTAGCCTGCTCGGGGGCGAAGATCGAAATCTCCTCCTCTTCCTCAGGGGCGTCGGCAAGGTTCATAAAGGCGGCCATATGCTGGTTGATGATATTGGCGGCCTGAACAACAGCCTCACGCGGAGCAACGGCGCCGTTGGTCTCGATCTCGAGGACAAGGCGGTCGTAGTCGGTGTGCTGGCCAACGCGGCAAGCCTCGACGAGCTTAGCGCAGCGACGGACGGGCGAATACAGGGAGTCAACATGGATGACGCCGATGGGATCGTTGTCACGCTTGTTGGCCTCGTAGGAAACGTAGCCGCGGCCATAGCCGATGCGCATGCTCATGGTGAGGTGTCCGCCCTCGGTGAGGGTTGCAATGTGCTGCTCGGGGTTCACGAGCTCGAACTCCGACGGGATGAAGAAGTCGGCACCGATAACCTCGCACGGGCCGTCGACCGAGATGGTCGCGGTGGCCTCGTCCATGGTACCGAGCGAATGGAACACCAGGCCCTTGACGTTCAGGACAATGTCGGTGACATCCTCGACCATGTTGTCGATCGACATGAACTCGTGCTGAGCACCGTCGATCTGAATCGCCTCGACGGCTGCGCCCTCAAGAGAGGACAGCAGCACGCGGCGAAGCGAATTGCCGAGCGTATCGCCGTAGCCGCGCTCAAGCGGCTCGACGGACACGCGGGCGCACGTATCGTTGATTTCCTCGACCTGAACCTGGGGCCTAATGAATTCTGACATGTAATACCTCCAGCCTCAGCAGCCCAAAAGGACTACTTAGAGTAGAGCTCGACGATGAGCTGCTCTTTGATATCGCCGCTGATCTGCTCACGAACGGGCATAGCCAGAACGTTGCCAGACAGCTTCTCGATATCAACCTCGAGCCAGCCGGGGACCTCGAAACGCTCGGAGGAGATCAGGGCCTCCTTGATGGGGAGAAGATCGCGGAACTTCTCGCCAACGGCGACGACGTCGCCAGGCTTGACCTGGTAGGAGGGGATGTCAACGCGACGGCCGTTAACGGTGAAGTGGCCGTGGCGGACAGTCTGACGGGCCTCCTTGCGGGTGCGAGCGAAGCCGAGACGGAAAACGACGTTGTCAAGACGGCTCTCCAGGAGAATGAGAAGATTCTCACCGGTGATGCCATTCATCTTGCGAGCGCGGTCGAAGTAGTGATGGAACTGCTTCTCCAGAACGCCGTAGATGAACTTGACCTTCTGCTTCTCGCGCAGCTGCATGCCGTACTCGGATTCCTTGCGACGGCGCTTGGGCTGGCGAATAGATTCCTTCTTGCTGCTGTAACCGAGCTCAGCGGGATCGATCCCGAGCTGACGGCAGCGCTTGAGAACCGGAGTCCTATCGATTGCCATAGTTTTTCGATCCTTTCAGTTACACGCGGCGACGCTTCTTGGGGCGGCAGCCGTTGTGCGGGATGGGGGTCTTGTCCTGGATGCTCGAAACCTCGAGGCCGGCGGCCTGGAGGGAGCGGATGGCGGTCTCGCGACCAGAGCCGGGGCCCTTCACGAACACGGAAACCTTGTGCATGCCGTGCTCCATGGCGATCTTGGCGCAAGCCTCGGCGGCCATCTGAGCGGCGAACGGGGTGGACTTACGGGAGCCCTTGAAACCCACGGTGCCGGCAGACTTCCAGGCAATGACGTTGCCCTGAGCGTCTGTGATCGAAACGATGGTGTTATTGAACGTGGAACGGATGTGAGCCTGGCCCACGGAGATGTTCTTGCGGTCGGAACGCTTGATGCGAGAAGCGGCGCCGCGCTTGTTCTTAGCAGTAGCCATTATGCGTCAAACTCCCTATTTCTTCTTCTTAGCACCGATCTGACGCTTCGGACCCTTGCGGGTACGAGCGTTGGTGTGGGTGCGCTGGCCGCGGACCGGCAGGCCCTTGCGGTGACGCAGGCCACGGTTGCAGCCGATGTCCATAAGACGCTTGACGTTCTGGGTGCGCTCACGGCGGAGGTCACCCTCGACCATGATGGCGTTCTTGTCGATGTACTCGCGGATAGCATTGACCTCATCTTCGGTAAGGTCCTTAACGCGGGTATCGACGTTGATCTGGCAATCGTTGCAGATCTTGGTAGCAGTAGTGCGGCCGATGCCGTAGATGTAGGTCAGACCGATCTCGACGCGCTTCTCGCGCGGAAGGTCGACACCATTAATACGGGCCAACGTTGGTCTCCTCTCTTAACCCTGACGCTGCTTGTGGCGAGGATTCTCGCAGATGACGAGAACCTTGCCATGGCGCCTAATGATCTTGCACTTATCGCACATCTTCTTGACCGAAGGACGTACCTTCATCGTTCTTCCTTTCGGTAGTGCTCAAACAACAGTACTATCTACTCGCCCAGCCGCAGGCGTTTAACACTGGCTGGTCTACACATGCCAATACGACCGCTAGGCTGAGCACTTCTTAGCGATCGAGACTGACAGTGGATGGCTGCTATCGTTACTTATAGCGATAGGTGATGCGGCCACGGGTAAGGTCATACGGGGAAAGCTCCACCACAACCTTGTCGCCCGGGAGAATACGGATGTAATTCATACGAATCTTGCCCGAAATCGAGCAAAGGACCGAATGACCGTTCTCGAGCTCGACGCGGAACATGGCGTTAGGCAGCGGCTCGGTTACCGTACCCTCGAGTTCGATAGCATCTTCCTTCTTCACAAGCAATCATCTTTCTCTACGTTGAAAACGACAGCAATAGCGAATGATACAACACACATTCGCGATTTAGCAAAATTCCCCAATCGCTACACAACTAGCGATCCACCTTGCATATCGCACCAAGCACCGGACTCATCGCACGTGATGATAACGGGGCCATCATTGGTGATAGCAACGGTGTTCTCGTAATGGGCGGCAGGCAGGTGATCCTTGGTCGAGACAAGCCAACCATCGCGACCGACCTTCACGCGGGGCGATCCCAAGGTGATCATCGGCTCGATGGCGATGACCATACCGGCGTGGAGCTTGACGCCCCTCCCCTTCTTGCCGTAGTTGGGAACGTTGGGCTCCTCATGCATGACTCGGCCGATACCGTGACCGACGTAGTCGCGCAAGACGCCGTATCCGTTCGACTCCGCGAGCGACTGGACGGCATGCCCGATATCACCGATGTGATTTCCGGGCACCGCCTGCTGAATCGCCGCTTTCAGGCAGTCGAGCGTAACCTCGCATAGAGCTTTGGCCTCCGGCGACGGCGTTCCGCAATAGAAAGTCCAGGCGTTGTCTCCAACCCAACCGTCGACGACGGCACCGGTGTCGATCGAGACGATATCGCCGTCGCGCAAGATGACATCTGGATTGGGGATGCCATGGACGACGGCGTCGTTCAGGGAAGCGCAGATCGAACCGGGGAAACCGCCGTACCCCTTGAACGCGGGCTTGCCGCCGTGCATGCGGATAATCTGCTCGGCAAGCTGATCGAGCTCAAAGGTGGAGACGCCAGGGCGCACCATGGCACCAACGCGCCGGAGCGCCATCTTTGACAGCGCTCCGGCAACCTTCATCTGCTCGATTTCATCCGCAGACTTGATCTTGATCATAGACCGAGGACTTCCTTGACGTCCGCGTAGACAACGTCGACATCGCGGTCGCCGTCGATGGCCTTCAAGATGTTCTGGCCGCGATAGTACTCGACCAGAGGGCTCGTCTGCTTCTCGTAGACGTCCATGCGATTGGCGATGGTCTCAGCCTTATCGTCATCGCGCTGGTACATCTCGCCACCGCAGGTGGGGCACACTTCGTCGGCGGCGGTGCCGGTATAGCCGCAGGCGCGGCAGGTGCGACGAGAGGACAGACGGTTGATGATGACGTCGCGATCGACGTCGATCAGCAGGGCGCAATCAAGCTCGCGACCGAGCTCGGAGAGCTCGGAATCGAGGGTCACGGCCTGCAGCGTGTTGCGGGGGAAGCCGTCGAGGAGGAAGCCCTGCTGGGCGTCGTCCTCAGCGAGGCGCTCCTTGACCAGATCGATAACGAGCTGATCGGGAACGAGCTCGCCGGCATCCATGTACTTCTTAGCCTGGATTCCCAGCTCGGTGCCACCCTTGACGGCGGCGCGGAGTAAATCGCCGGTGGAGATGTGGGCTACGCCAAAGTCGCGCACAAGACGCTGGGCCTGCGTGCCCTTGCCGGCGCCCGGTGCACCCAAAAGAACGATGTTCATGGGAGTCTCCTCTCAGCTGTTATTTAAAGAACCCGTCGTAATCGTACATCTTAAGCTGGCTCTCAACCTTGGAAATCGTGTCGAGAACGACACCGACCATGATGAGGACCGAAGTGCCGCCGAAGGCCTGAATCAGCTGGTTGCCCGTGAACGAGAAGACGATCGACGGAACGATAGCGATGATGGCCAGGAAAATGGCGGAGGGAAGGGTGATCTTGTTGAGCGCGTTCTTAATGTAGTTCGCGGTCGCCTTGCCGGGACGGACGCCCGGGATGAAGCCACCCTGCTTCTTGAGGTTGTCTGCCGTGTCATCGGGATTGAACACCATGGAGGTGTAGAAATACGCGAAGAAGACGATCAGCAAGACGTTGAGGATCCAGTTGATCCAACCGGTGGACATAGCGTTCGCAACGGTCTGGATCCAGCCGACGTTGGGGAAGAAGACCGCGATCTGCGCCGGGAAGTACAGCAGCGCGCTGGCGAAGATGATGGGGATGACGCCGGCGGTGTTGACCTTGATGGGCAGATAGGTGGACTGGCCACCCATGATGCGACGACCCACGACGCGCTTGGCGTACTGGACCGGGATGCGGCGCTGGCCGCGCTCGATGAAGACGATCAGCGGGATGACGCACAGGATGATCACGAAGATGACCACCGTGGTGATGATGCCCGCGGTGCCCTCAACAGAGGAGAAGATGGCCTGGGGAAGGCCGGCCATGATATTGGCAAAGATGATAAGGCTCATGCCGTTGCCAATACCACGCTGGGTGATGAGCTCACCGATCCACATGATGAGCATCGCGCCCGCGGTGAGCGTGCCGACGATCATGATGTCGAAGATGATCTCAGGAGCACCCGCGCCATTGAAGCTGATACCGAAGCTCTTGAAGAGGAACAGGTATCCGATGGCGTTGACGATCGCCAGTCCGAGCGTGAGATAACGCGTGTACTGGGTGATCTTGGTCTGACCGACCTCGCCCTCGCGAGCAAGCTCGTGCAGAGACGGAACCACGCTCTGAAGCATCTGGAGGATGATCGAGCTGGTGATGTAGGGCATGATGCCCAGCGAGAATACCGACACGTAGGAAAGTGCGCCGCCGGAGAAAAGGTTCAGCAGGGCCATCGCTCCAGAAGCCACGGAATCACCCGCAGACTGGAAAAGGCCCAGCATCCCCTGGAAGGGGATACCGGGCACAGGAACGTGTGCACCGATGCGGTACACCACGAGCATAGCGATGGTGAAAAGAATCTTTCCGCGCAATTCCTTGATGCGGAACGTGTTCTTCAAACCATTTAGCACGGGAGCTCGACCTTTCCGCCCGCGGCCTCGATCTTGGCCTTAGCGGAGGCGGAGATCTTGTCAACCTTGACCGTGAGCTTCTTGGAAATCTCGCCGTTGCCGAGCACCTTGACGGGCTCGAACTCGCTCTTGACGAGGCGGGCGGCCTTCAGAGCGGCACCGTCGACGACGGCATCGTTCTCGAAGCGAGCCTCGAGCTCGGAGACGTTGATGGCGGTGTACTCGATGCGACGGGGGCTCACAAAGCCGGGGAGCTTGGGGAGACGCATCGCGAGCGGAGTCTGGCCGCCCTCGAAGCCAGCACCCTTGGTGCCGCCGGAGCGGGAGCCCTGGCCGTTCTGGCCGCGACCGGAATAGGTGCCCTTACCGGACGAGTTACCACGGCCGACGCGCTTGCGACGCTTGTTGGAACCCGGTGCCGGAGTAAGATCATGAAGCTGCATTGTTACTCCTCTACAATCTCGACAAGGTGCTTGACCTTGAAGATCATGCCGCGGACGCCGGCGTTGTCGGCGATCTCGCGCGTGGCGTTCATCTTCTTGAGGCCGAGGGCGCGAACGGTCCTGACCTGATCCTGCTTGCAACCGTTGGTGCTGCGGACCTGCTTAATCTTAATGGTGTTAGCCATGCTTAGTTCTCCTTACCGACGAACATCTCGGCGACGGTCAGGCCACGGCGCTCAGCGATATCCTGGGGGCTGGAGAGCTCCTTGAGGCCCTCAGCGGCGGCCTTGATGATGTTAAGGCCGTTGTCGGAACCGAGCGACTTGGAAAGAACGTTCTTGATGCCAGCGAGCTCGAAGAGGGGGCGAACAGCGCCGCCGGCGATAACGCCGGTACCCTCGACAGCGGGCTTGATCAGGATGCTAGCGGCACCGAACTTGCCGAGAACGTCATGAGGAATGGTGCCTTCCTCGGTGACGGGCACGTGGAACATGTGCTTCTTGGCGTCCAGGGTAGCCTTGGAGATGGCCAGGGGCACCTCAGCGGACTTGCCCATGCCCAGGCCGACGTTGCCCTTGCCGTCGCCGACGACCACGAGGGCCACCAGGGACATGCGGCGACCGCCCTTGACGGTCTTAGCAACACGGTTGATGAAAACGACGCGCTCCTCGAACTCGGAGGCCTCGCGCTGCTGCTTGATATTACGAGCCATTGCTTAATACCTCCTAGAAGACCAGGCCAGCGGCGCGAGCACCGTCAGCCAGGGCCTTGACGCGACCGTGATAGATGCGGCCACCGCGGTCGAAGGTGACCTGGGTGATACCAGCCTCGATGGCGCGCTTGCCAACGAGCTCGCCGACCTTCTCGGCAGCATCCTTGTTACCAGTCTTGGTGCCCTTGAACTCGGCCTCAAGAGTGGAAGCGGAAACCAGGGTCTTGCCCTCGTTGTCGTTAACGATCATGGCGTAGATGTTCGCGTTGGTGCGAACGACGCGCAGACGCGGACGCTCGGGGGTGCCGAAGATCTTGCCGCGAACGCGACGCTGACGGCGCTTGAGGCCTGCCTGCTTCGCCTTGTTCTTGTTCATGCTGAAACTCCTTAGATGAGTCATGCCAACACCTAACGGGGTGCTGGTCTTTTGTGCGAGGTAAACGCGTTACTACTTAGCGGCCTTGCCGAGCTTGCGGCGGATGTGCTCGCCAACGTAGTGGATACCCTTGCCCTTGTAAGGCTCGGGCGGACGCTTCGCACGGATCTCAGCGGCGATCTGGCCGACCTGCTGCTTGTTGATGCCCTTGACGTGGATGTGGGTGTTGTCGGGAACCTCGAAGGTGATGCCCTCGGGAGCCTCGATAACGACCGGGTGAGAATAGCCAAGGGAGAAATCAAGGGAGGTACCCTTGAGCTGAACACGGTAGCCAACGCCAGCGAGCTCGAGGGACTTGGTGAAGCCCTCGGAAACGCCGGTGACCATGTTCTGGATGAGGGCGCGGGTCAGGCCGTGCTGGGCGCGGGACTCGCGCTCGTCGTTGGCACGGTCGACGACGACCTCGTTCTCCTCAACGGTCACGGTGATGTTCTCATGGAAATCCTGCTGGAGGGTGCCCTTGGGACCCTTGACGATGCAGGTGTTGCCATCGACTGTCACTTCGACTCCAGCGGGAATCTGGACAGGCTTCCTACCGATACGAGACACGGTGGTCTCCTTTCCTTCTACACGCCGAAGCGATTTACCAAACGAATGCGATGACCTCGCCGCCGATGCCGAGCTTGCGGGCATCGCGGTCGGTCATAACACCCTGGCTGGTGGAAATGATTGCAGTACCGAGGCCGCCGCGAACGCGGGGAAGGTCCTTGGCGCCGGCGTACTTGCGCAGACCGGGCTTGGAAATGCGCTTGATGCCGTTGATGACCTTAGCCTTCTTGCGGCCGTACTTGAGCGTGATGTGCAGGGTCTTGGCCGGAGCGGTGTCCTCGACATAGTAGCTCTCGACGTAACCCTCCTCGCAGATAACGCGAGCGATCTCGACGAGCTTCTTGCTGCTCGGCATCGAGACCTCAGCCTTGTTCGCAGAGTTCGCATTGCGGATGCGAGTAAGCATGTCTGCGATCGAGTCTGTGACGTTCATGCAGATTCTCCTTCGTTCTTGATGAACACGTGCTGCGGTCCTTCTTCGCCCTTAGCGAACAAGCCAGGACAGCACGTTCTTCCGTGCGAACGGACGATTCGTTCGTCCGCGCGCGCTGGCAGTGACTTACCAGCTGGCCTTCTTGATGCCGGGAAGCTCGCCCTTGAGTGCCAGCTCGCGGAAGCAGACACGGCAGATGCCGAACTTGCGGTAGACCGAATGCGGACGGCCGCAACGCTGGCAACGGCTGTACTTGCGCGTCGAGAACTTCGGCTCGCGATTGCACTTGACGATCATCGATGTCTTAGCCACTTATTTCCTCCTCACATTGAGTATTGTTCATTCCGGACGGGCGGCACGTGCTCTTCGCGCACCGCCCGCGACCCGGAACATTAGAACCTATTTCTTAAACGGGAAGCCGAAGGCGTCCAGAAGGGCCTTGGCCTCTTCATCGGTCTTGGCGGTGGTGACGATGGTGATATCCATACCACGGGTGTGATCGACGGAGTCGAAGTCAACCTCGGGGAAGATGAGCTGCTCGGTGACGCCCATGGAGAAGTTGCCACGGCCGTCGAAGGACTTGGCGGAGATACCGCGGAAGTCGCGGATACGGGGGATCGCGACGGAGGTCAGACGATCGAAGAACTCCCACATGCGGTCGCCGCGCAGGGTAACCTTAGCGCCGATGGGCATACCGGCACGCAGGCGGAAGGACGCGATGGACTTGCGAGCACGGGTCACCATGGGCTGCTGGCCGGTGATGACGCGCAGGTCGCGAACGGCGCCGTCGATGGCCTTGGAGTCCGTAGCGGCCTCGCCAACACCCATGTTGACGACGATCTTCTCGAACTTAGGGATCTCCATGACGTTCTTGTACTGGAACTTGTCCTGCATGAGATGCTTGACCTCGTCGTTGTACTTGGTCTTCAGACGCGGGACATACTTCTCTTCAGCCATTTTCACTCCTTCATGGGGTTTTAAGCACGGGGCTTGGCCACTGCGGGTTGTCCTCGTGCCTCCTGACGTATGCATCACGCCGCATCTGGCTGTTCGCGGCATGACGATTTGACGGCAGGAGCCGACAAAACATTCGTTACTATACGCCCTTTGTCTGAAGAACGCTACAAAAAGTTATTCTGTGCAGGCGATTCCATAACTTCGGCGCTCCATTCGTCCGGTTATAGCGCTGCATACGGAACCCACCCGTTCCTCGTCCAAACAAAAAGCGCCCGGCGCGCTCTCCAACGGCGCTGCCGGGCGTGGCTCCCCTATCGATTCTTAGAAGGCGGGCAGGACGTCCTGACCGTAGTTCTCCTCCAAATAATCCTTGAAGTCATCGGACTGCAGAACCTTGACCAGCGCCTGGACGTTCTCGTCCTCCTCCTTCTCGGGCGTCGTGCAGATGATGTTGGCGTACTGCTCCACCGCGGTCGAGCCGGTCTCCTCGTGCACCAGGGCGTCCTTGACGTGGTAGCCGGCCTCGATGGCATAGTTGCCGTTGATGACGGCGAAATCGACGGATTCGAGGGCACGCGGAACAGCCGCTGCCTCGAGTTCCTGGAAGACGATGCCATGGGGGTTCTCGGCGATATCGTTGGGCGTGGCCTCCAGGTTGGTCGGGTCCTTCAGGGTGATCAGGCCCTGATCCTGCAAAAGCAGCAGCGCGCGCCCCTCGTTGGTGGGATCGTTGGGAACCGCGATGGTCGCGCCCTTGGCGATCCCGGCGAGATCGGAGGACTTGCCGGCGTAGACCGCCATGGGCTCGTAGTGGATGGAGCCGACGGAGATCAGGTCCGTGCCGTTCTCGGCGTTGTAGTTCTCGAGGTAGTTGATGTGCTGGAAGTAGTTGGCATCGACCGAGCCGGACGCCGTGTCCTTGTTGGGCAGGATGTAATCCGTGTACTCCTTGACCACAAGCTCGATACCCTCGTCCTTTAGCTTGGGAGCGGCGAACGAGGTGAGGATCTCGGCATGGGGCGCGGGGCTCGCCGCGACGGTGAGCTTCTTGGAAGAGGCAGCGTCGGAGTCGCCGGAGGCATTTGAGCCGCATGCGGTGAGCCCGGCGAGGGCGGCGGCTCCAAAACCGGCGAAGCCCGCCTTGAGGATGAAGCGACGGGAAATGGCAGCATCGAAACGGCTGTTGTTGATCGTAGTCATGAGACGACTCCTTTCAGAGTTGGTGAGATGCTCTGGGATTCTGCAAACATATAGCATGGCCGGGCGGGTGGCTGCGCCCGGAGCGGGAGGCGAGACGCCAATTGAAACAATACGGCGCCGGGTCGACCCGCCCTATCGATGGTCCACTTTACGCGCGATGAAGTTGCACGCGGTCTGGATAAGCTGGACGAGGATGATCAGCAGCACCACCGTGACGATCATGACCTCGTTCTCGTAGCGATAGTAACCGTAGCGGATGGCGATATCGCCCAGGCCGCCCGCGCCCACGGCGCCGGCGATGGCGGTATAGCCCAAGACGGCGATCAGGGTAACGGCGACGCCGCGAACGATAGAGGGCAGGGCCTCGGGCAGGAGCGCCGAGAACACGATGCGGGGCACGGACGCGCCGCAGGCCTCGGCAGCCTCGACCGCGTCATGGGAAACCTCCGCGAGGGACTGCTCGATCATGCGGGCGACGAAGGGCGCCGTCGCAACCACCAGCGGCGGAATGACGCCTCGCACGCCCGTCGAGACGCCCACGATAGCCGCGGTCCACGGCATGAGCGCGATGAGCAGGATGATGAACGGCAGAGAGCGGCCTATGTTGACGACCCAGCCCAGCGCCGCGTTGAGCACGGGCATGGGGCGCAGACCCCCGGAAGCGGTCAGGTGCAGCACCACGCCGAGCGCGATACCGAAAACGTAGGCGATGGAGGTCGAGGCGAAGACCATCACGAGGGTGTCGAGCGTGCCCTGCGCGAGGAGCCCGGAAAAATTAGAGAGAAATTCGTTAAGCATCCCAGTCCACCTTTCCAAGCAGCACGCGCGTCGCCTCGGCAGCAGGCTCCGCGAACACGCGCGAGACCTCGCCGGTCTCCACCACGCGGCCGGATTCCAGAACGGCGACGTTCTTGCAGATCTTCTGGACCACGTCCATGGAGTGGGTGATCACCACCAGGGTGACTCCAGTCTCCCGGTTGATGTCGCGAAGAAGCTTCAGGATGGTGTTGGTGCTCTTAGGATCCAGCGCGGACGTCGCCTCGTCGCAGAGGATGACCTCCGGTTCGCACGCAAGGGCGCGGGCGATGGCGACGCGCTGCTGCTGTCCGCCAGAAAGCTGGCTGGGATAGGAATGTGCCTTCTCCGCCAGGCCCACGCGGTCGAGAAGCTCGAGGGCATGGGCTCGATTCGCCTCCGTCACCTTGCCGTTGGCCGCCAGATAGGGGAAGCACACGTTGTCGATTACGGTCTTCTGCGCCAGCAGGCCAAAATTCTGGAAGATCATGGCGACGCGACGACGATATGCGCGCAGTGCGCTGCCGCTTAGATTGGTGACGTCTTGGCCATCGACCACGATCTGCCCCGACGTGGGACGCTCGAGCAGGTTGATGGTGCGGACCAAAGTCGATTTACCCGCTCCGCTCATGCCGATGATGCCGAAGATGTCGCCATCGGCGATCTCTATGTTGATATCGTCCAAGGCATACACCGCGTCGCCGCGAAGGGCGGGGCGCAGTGCATCGGCCGCCTCTTCGCCGGCTTGCGCAACAGAAACGGCAGCAAGAACGGGGCTGCCGCTTACGGACGCGCCGTAGGACGCATCGAGGCCCGCGGACGAACCGCGGTTTTTGCGCGCGGTCTTTTTTGGGACGTTATAGGTTTTGGAAACATGTTGAATGCTGATCACGAGTGAAACTCCGCTCGATGACTGGTTGTTCGAGAAGGCGAGCCATCTCCCGCCGGAGACGGCCTAATCGAGGCGCCCGGTCTCCCCACGCCGGCTTTCGCGCGGCATGGCAAAGTGCCCGGGCGAGGGCATCTCCATGACCATCATCATCGTGTTATGTTCAGCAAAAGTAATCATGCGGATGAGAATAGCACGGTAGGTTTTACGGACGCAACCCAAAATAACAGTGTTACCGATTCGTGAACGTCCCTCCCAGCCCGCCGCGACCAAGGCGGCGGCGCCGCACCGCATGAGCTTCGACCCCGATTTGCACCTGATGCAGCGCCCGTTTCGCCTTGATCGATCACCGGCCCCTTCAAGGCTCGATCAAGTATTGAAACGGGCCGTTATGAGGACGAAAACCCGTCCGAAATGAATCCGGACGGGCTATCAGCGAATCAGCAGTCACGAAGAGGGATGCAAGTGGCGGCGCGCGGGCACGCCCTCCTTAGCAAGGCGCCTTGCGCGCAAACCCTAGTCCTCGTCGTCCTTGAGGTTGTCGATAAGGTGCTTCTGGCGCTCCGCGTACTCCTCGGGAGTCACCACGTCGTCGATGCGCAGGTTGATGCCGGCGACCTCGAGGCCCGTCATAGCCGCCAGGCGCTCGGTCACGCGAGCCTTCACGTCGTCGAAGATATCCGGGGCGTAAGCGCCGTATTCGATGATGACCGAGATGTTCACCACAACGCGATTGTCATCCGTGACCTCGACGGACACGCCCTTGGTAAGGTTTTCGGCGCCAAACTGCTCCTGCACGAAATGCATGAGGTTGCCCTTCATGCCCAGCACGTGGGGAACCTCGCGCGTCGCCAGGGCAACGATCTTCTCGATGACCCCGTTGGAATACGTGAGGGAGTCATCGGTGTCGAGCTCGTCCTCTACGTCGTCCTCATCCTCGGCATCCGGCGCGTCAACCAAAGCGCCCTCTTCCGACGCGCCTTCCTCGGGCTTCGCGGGAACGTTCTGAACCGCGGCGGAATCCTGCTCCATGGCGACCTCGCCCGTTTCCTCGACCATCTGGATGTCTTCCTTTTCTGCCATGTTGCCTATCCCCTTTCAAGCTTCTAAGAAGCGTCGTATCTCTCGCCGTGCGGGACGCCGCGCCAAAGCGGGCGGCGATGGCTAGCGCCTGCCTCCAAAGAGGCGGTTGAAGAACCGGTAGATGCCACCGTCGCCGTCGCGCATCTGGCCTATCGCGGCGCCGACGCCCACGAAAATCGCGATAACGATGGTATCCCACAGACCAAGCCACAAGATCAGCACCGCAAATACCAGGCCGATACATCCGTACAGCACGGTATGAGGATGCGCGTCGGCGTATCGCCATGCACGACGGCCGACTCCGGTGAAGAAGCCGATGGTCGCATCCTGGAAGCTTTTGGACGAGGACTCGTCCCCTACCGCGCGCTCGCCCGCATGCGGCGCCTCGGGCTCCTGCTCGATCACGGCGCGCGGGCCGCGAGCGGCGTTCTTGCTATCGCTCACCGTCAAACCTCCTTGGTCACGGTAGTGGTCTTACTGGGAAGAAAGCGCACGCGCACGGAGGAGGCAGGCGTTCCCAACATAGTTTGGAGCGCGCTCTCCACGCGTCCCCGCATGCGCTCGGCCAACTCGTCCAAACCCGACTCGGTCAACGCGATCGCATCGATGGCAACGCGGACGCCTGAAGAGTCCCTGCCCTGGATGCGGCCGCGCACCTCCTCGATAAGGACGTCCTCTTCGCGCGCAGCGGTGCGGGCGACGGACTCGATGGCGGTCAGGGTCACCTGCACTTCGTCCGTACCGTCGATGCGGACGCATTCGGGCTCGGGGCGCTCGAAGATCACGCGGAGCAGGACCCATATTGCCTGCAGGGCGCAGACGACCAGGCAAACGGCGAGGACGATGCGAAAGGCGGGCTTATCGAGCAGAGCCTCCACGCTGCCGACGGCCGGGCCGAACAGCGATGCGGCGAAGGTTCCCAGCGCGATAACGCAGGAAAGCAGGTACACCACGGCGCACAGCTTCTTAACTCTACCCATGCCGCCTCCCCTCATATGAACGGGCAACCAATGGAACATTGACGCACGCAGCCGGCGTCGACCGACCCGCGCACGGATTAGATTCTTGTACCCCGCGAAGCCGTGGGCGATGCAGCCGATCCGCTAGGGAGCGAAGCCCGGCGGCGCGCGTGGATAGGACGATTATAAAGCGAGCCGGACCCGTCGCGTTGGCGGGCCCGGCTCGCAGGCAGTCTTCTTAATGAAACCCTAAGGGTCCAAAAAGTTCCTACTCCTCCTCGAGGGCGGCGATGACCTCGTCGGTCATGTCCATGGTGGAGTACACGTCCTGGACGTCGTCGAGCTCCTCGAGACGGTCGATCAGGCGCTGGACCTTCTTGGCATCGGTGCCGGAAACGGCGGTGGGGGTGGTGGGAACCATGGTGAGCTCGGCGCCCTTGACCTCGATGCCCTGGGCCTCGATGCCCTTGGAGACGGCCATCAGGTCGCCCGCGGCGGTCCAGACGACCCACTCCTCGCCGGCGTCCTCGTAATCGTCGCCGCCGGCCTCGGCGATAGCCATCATGAACTCTTCCTCGTCACCAGCGGCGCCGTTGGCCATCATGGTTTCCTTCTTGGCGTTGGGGTCGAGGATCTCCTTGGAGACCACAACCTGGCCCTTGCGCTCGAACTGGAACGCGACGGAACCGGTGGTGCCCAAGTTGCCGCCTGCGTGGGAGAATGCGGAGCGGACGTCGGCAGCGGTGCGGTTGCGGTTATCGGTCAGGCACTCGACGTACACGGCGACGCCCGCGGGACCGTAGCCCTCGTAGACGATGTTCTCGTACACGGCGGCGTCGGCACCCGAACCGAAGGCCTTGTCGATAGCGGCCTTGATCTTGTCCTTGGGCATGGACTGAGCCTTGGCCTTGGCGACAGCGGCGGCCAGGGATGCGTTGTTATCGGGGTTGGGATCGTTGCCAAGGCGGGCGGCAACGGTGATGTTGCGGCTCAGCTTGGAGAACAGGGCGGAACGCTTGGCGTCCTGTGCGCCCTTACGATGCTTGGTAGTTGCCCATTTAGAGTGTCCGGACATGCGAGACTCCTATCGAATATGCGCTCGGTCGCTCGGTCGCGGCGGATCGGTGACCCTGTAGAAACAGACGTTGGAAATGATATACCGAATGCGCGAGCTGCGAAAGTATGAATTTCCTTGGAGCCGCGCGGTAACACGCAATGCCCACGCCGCAAGCCCCGGTCGAACCGGGCTCATCGTCCAAATTCGCTATACTCTCTTGCGCCATGCGCCCCCGCCCCGCGCGCTCCGCCCCGTGACACCGCACGGAGGCGATGCCTCGCCTATCCCGACGGCACGCCGGGGCTCGATGCCAGGGCAAATCCAATCGCGCTGTCGCAAAAATCCAAGCGGCCATTGTAACGAAAGCTCACATGCGCGGCCTTGGCAATACCTATACTGCATGGGTCGCCGTGCCAGGAACGCATCGCGCGGCGACTGATACGCAACCACGACACAGGAGGCGATCGCTATGACCGTACAACCCACCAACCCCTGCCCCACGCGCCGCGGCTTTCTAGCCGGCGCCGGCATGCTGGGAGCAATGATGCTCGCAGGATGCACCAACAAGGGGGCGACGACCGGATCTGCCACGGGTTCCGCCATGGGGTCCGCCGCTGGATCCGCAGCACCCGCGGGCGACGTGCGGACCGTACGCATGGGCACCATGATGACCGAGGACTTCCTCCCGGGTTGGGTCGCCGTGAAGGAGCAGCTGTTCCCCGCGACCACCAACGTCGAGGTCACAGAATTCCAAAGCGCCCAGGAGCTTTCCGTCGCCATGACCGCAGGCGAAATCGACATGGCCATGACCGATCCGCAGGTCTCCGCTTCGCTCACCGCGGGCGGCACGCCGGTACGCATGCGCTGGATCGCGCTGGGAGCCACGCCCGAGCAGGGCATCTTCGGCATCATGGTCGGCCCCGACTCCGCCATCAAGACCGCCGACCAGCTGCGCGGAGCCTCAATCGGCGTGGGGTCCAACACCGTGCCTGAGTACGTGATGGACAAGCTCCTGGAGATCCAGGGCATTGGTGCGAGCGACTTCACCAAAGAAGAGATCAAGAAAATGCCCGTCCGTTTCGAGATGATGAGCTCTGGCAAGGTAGACGCCGCCGTCCTGCCCAACAGCCTTCTTGAGCTGGGTAAGATCAACGGCTGTACCGTGATCATGAACGACGCCCAGGATTCCGACGGCCAGAACCTCTCCCAGTCCGTCGTGGTGGTTCGCGAGGCGTTTGAGGACGAGGAGGGAGGCCGCGACGCCGTCGCCGACGTAGCCCGCGGCTGGGACCTTGCCGCCCAGGCGATCAACAGCGATCCGGAAAACTACCGCGACTTGCTGGTAGAGAAGACCAACCTGGCAGATCCCCTCAAGAAGACCTATCCCATCTCCGAGTACCCCGTCAGCTCCAAACCCACCTGCGACATGATCCAGCCGCAGCTAGATTGGATGCTTTCGCACAACTACCTTAAGAACGCCCTATTCTTTGACGAGCAGACCGGAGAATTCGGTCCGGTGAAATAACCGCAAGCAGCGGTCATCTATCGCTTAGCCGCGACCTCCGCGCAGGGGGCCGCGGCGCTATACCCGCCTCCACGGCGTGAGCGCGCGCTCCACCAGCGCCAGCGCCTCGTAGATTCCCACGCCAAGCACCGCCATCCCTATCATGCCGGCGAACATGCGCGGGTAATCCACCATCGACCATGCGTCCACAATGAAATAACCCAGTCCGGTCGAGCCGGCGATGGCCTCCGCCAAGAAAAGGATCGCGACCGCCGTGCCGGAACCCACGCGCAACGCCGTGAACAGCTCCGGCAGCACCGCCGGAACCACCACGTGAAGGCAGGTCACCACGCGTCCCGCCCCCACGCTCCGAGCGGCCAGGATGGTGTCGCGCGGCACGCACGCGGCGGCGTCGCGCACGCTGACCAGCACCTGGAAGAACACCGTCACGGACATCAACGCTATCTTCGCGGCATCCCCCAATCCCAGCAGCACCAGAAGCACCGGCAGAAGGACCACCTTGGGAATGGGGTACAGCACGTGCAGCGCGGGAGACACCACCGCATCGATGCGCGGGGAGCGCCCCAGCGCGAGGCCCGCCGGCACCGCCAGCGCGGACGCGATTGCCAGCGATGTCAGCACCCGGTACAGGCTTATCGCGAACGCCGGGGCCAAATCTGGCAGATACTCGCAAAACACCGCCACCGTGTCTCCCGGCGTGGGCAACGCGGGGCTTTGAATCGCCACCGAAGCCAGATGCCACATCACCAGGAGCACCGCCACTGAAACCAGATACGCCCCCGCATGTGCGAGGGCGCTTGCAAACGTCTTCTTCATAGGCCTTTCCATTTACCCGCCAACCCAAATGCACCGACCCGGCAACACCGGGAGAACGCCCGCGCCCAAACCAAAGCCGCGCGCGGGCATCCGAGCTTCATGGTAGCGCCGGCACGCTATCGCTCGTCAACAAATGCGTGCTGGGGACGAGAAGCCTTGTACGCGTAGAACAGCAAGCCGGCGCCGATCACTATAAGGGGCAGGCTCAGCAGCTGGCCCATGGTGATGAAACCGCCAAACAGGTAGCCCAGCTGCGCATCGGGCACGCGGACGAACTCGATCAGGAAGCGGACGATGCCGTAACCCAGCACAAACGTCCCCATAAAGGCGCCCTGCGGCGGCAGCTTCTTCTTGCGGCTCATGGCATATAGGATCACAAAGAGGACGATGCCCTCTAGAAACGCCTCGTAGAGCTGGGAGGGATGACGAGGGATCTCGCCCGCCGAGCCACCAAAGACCACGCCCCACGGCAGGTCCGTCGGCTTGCCCCACAGCTCGCCGTTCACAAAGTTGGCGCAGCGTCCCAGCGCCAGCGCAAGAGGCACGCCGATGAACCCGACGTCACCTATGGTGAGCGGCGAGAGCTTGAGGATGCGGCATACCACGTATCCACCGATGATGCCGCCCAGAAGGCCGCCGTGAAAGCTCATGCCGCCTTGGTTGGTCGCGAAGATCTCAAGCGGATGGGTGAAGTAGTAGCCGTTGCCGTAAAAGATAACGTAGAACAACCTGCCGCCGATGATGAGGCCGAAGACCACGCCCGTCACCAGCATCCAGACATCGTCCACGGTAAGCCCCAGCTTCCAACGGCGCTGGACGCGGTACATGATGAAGCCGGCGAGAATGGAACCCACAACGTAGGCGACGCCGTACCAGTAGATGGTAATGGGACCCGCGGAAAATGCGACGGGGTCGAGCATGTGATATAGGTCGTTGAGCACAGGAACTCGCTTTCTCTTGCCTTGCGGCGCGCCTACCTGCCGTCCTCGCGCGCGGAGGCACGCGGGCCGTTCTTGATGAAGTGCAGGCAGTGTCGGCACTGCTCCTTGATGGTCGCCATGCGGTCGACGTACGGGTCGGTGAGGTCCTCCAATGTGACCGCGTCCTTGTGCCACGGGCGCTGGCAGCGCGTGAAGGCGCAGGTAGCGGGGCACGGCATATAGCGATCCTTCTCATTGTGCGGGCACTCGTCCTGCATAAAGCCGGAAAAACCGTACAGGCCCGCGCAGCCGCGCACCTCCCAGCAGCGAATCACGCCGTCCTCGCCCCGAGGATCCTCGACTACCACGTCGCGGTCCCCCGACGCCGGCATACAAGACGCGCCCCGCGCCGGCATGGGCGACTGGGGCGCGGGGATCTCGCTAGCCACGGGCGACTCCGGGCCTGGTAAGCGGGCTGCCTGCGGTGGCGCCCACCTGGCCCTGGTAATGGCTGCCCAGGCCGGGGGCGCCGTAGGGCACGTCGACCGGGGAGCTCATGCGCTCGAAGCTTATCTGGCCGATGCGCATGCCGGGGCGAAGCAAGATGGGCAGGTTCGCCACGTTGGAGAGCTCCAGCGTGATCTGGCCGTCCCAGCCCGGGTCGATATAGCCCGCGGTCGAATGGATCATGAGGCCCAAGCGGCCAAGAGAGCTCTTGCCCTCCAGCTTGCCCAGCACATCGTCCGGAACGCTGATGCGCTCGAGCGTGGTGCCCAGGACAAACTGGCCGGGATGCAGCACAAAGGCGTCGCCGTCGGCGACGATGATCTGCTCGGTAAGATCGGGCTGGTGCTTCTCGGGGTCGATCGCCACGTGATCGGAGTTGCGGAACACGCGGAAATCGTTGCCGAGGCGCACATCGATCGACGCCGGCTGGATAAGCTCGGCGCAAAACGGGTCGAGGACGATGCGTCCCTTCTCGATCTCGATCTTGATATCGTGGTCAGAGAGAACCATAGCGGACCTCCATCAGCCCGATGCCGCGCGCGGCACGGGGCGAAAACGCATGGGAAACGGCAAGCGCCTAGAACGGCGCGTACTCGTCGTACATATCTGCGGCGGGACCGTTGTTGACGGCAACCACGCGGGTGACGCCGGGAACGTGCTCCTTGAGGATGCGCTCCACGCCCATGGAGAGCGTCAGCTGGCTCATGGGGCAGCCGGCGCAGGCGCCCTGGAGCTCAAGGGACACAACGCCCTCATCGTCCACGCCTACATAGGCCATGTCGCCGCCGTCAGCCTGCAGGTTGGGGCGGATCTGCTCAAGAACTTCAAGCAAAAGCTGTTCGTTTACTGCCATGGGGCAGTCCTTTCAACGAGCGCGCGTCGAGTGGGTTGGCGCACGCGTCTCATATTAGTTCTCACGGGTTGTACCCGCGTAAACGTACACTATACCATGTGTGGCGCAAGGCGTATGGCCCCAGCGTTGACAGGTGCGGCGCAAGGGACAAGAATGCCTTCAGTATCCCCACGCAAGACCCCGGGCCGGACCACCAGGTCGTCGCCCGCTAAACCTCGTCCCCCCGCTAAAACCAATGTGGACGATGGAACGTGATACGGCAGGTGAGCACCATGGCAGATCAAAACGGCAGGCGGCGCGGCGCGCAACGGGGCGCGAAAGACCTACAGAAGTACATCGATCGCCACCGCCGGCGCCACGGAGAGCGCCCCGTGCTGCAGCAGGTGGCGCGCGGCGTTCAGCAGTTCTTCAAGCACACCTTCAATATCCGCGAGGGCCGCGCGCCCTACCACGTGATCCGCAAGCGCTTTGTCAACGGTGCGCGGCTCAACGGCAACCACATCTGCATCCTCATCGTGGCGATGATCATCGCGTGCATAGGCCTGGATACCAACTCGGACACCGCCATCGTGGGCGCCATGCTCATCTGCCCCCTCATGGGATCGGTACTCGCCATCGCGTACGCCGCGGCGACGCTGGACCGCACCCTGGCGCGAGACGCCGCGGCGGGGCTTATCGTCCAGATGGTCTTCTGCCTCATCACCTCGACGCTCTACTTCAACCTCTCCCCCGTCGCCGGCATGACGCAGGCCATGGCGGACAACTCGAGCCCCACGGTATGGGACCTCATCCTAGCGCTGGTGGGCGGCTTTGCCGGCGGGCTGGGCAACTCGCGCGACCAGGAGCCCGCCACGCTCATCTCCGGTGTTGCCGTGGCGACCGCGCTGATGCCGCCGCTGTGCGCCGCGGGCTACGGCATCGCCGCCATGAACCTGGGGCTCTCGCTCACCGCGCTGTACGAGTTTGGCATCAACGTGGTCTTTATCGCGCTATCCGCCATGCTCGTCTTGCTGCTGCTGCGCGTTCCGCTCAAACGCGACCTCAACGACGACGGCATCATCACCCCGCAGGAGGACGCGAGCGCCCGCACCATGTCGCACAAGATCCGCTGGCGCATCCTTATCGGCACCGCTATCTTCGCCATTCCCTGCATCATCCTCACATCGAACATGGTGAGAGCGGCAGACGACCCCACGCCCGACTCCTACGGCGCCGCCGAGACCGCGCGCGAGCTGGCTGTGGTCTGCCCCGGTTTCAAGGAATATTCCGTTGGACTTCAGGCCGCCCCCGCCTCTAACGGCTCTTCTATGGACGAGGAGCTGGTGGCGCGCGTGCTTACGGACGAGGAGCTCGCTAGCGAGGAGCGCTCGATGGCAGAAGAGCTTATCCGCCTGGACGTGAAGGATCTGGACCGCGTGGAGTTTAGGGTGGAGTAACGTACGGCAGAGCACGTCCGGCCGCACGCCGCATCAGGGGGTGCACGCCGTCGGGAGCGCAGTCGACCAGCTCTTCCACGCAATCGCCCGGGACCATCTTGGCCTTTGCGCGCTATAGAATCGCGTTGGACAGCGCGTTCAAGACAAAGCCCAGCAAAATTAGAAGGACGAGAGCGCCGCCAAGATACTTTATCGCCACGCGCGCAGACGCTGCCTGCAACTGGCCTATGTTGAGCACCTCGCACCAGCCGTGCTCCCCGCATGCGGGACACGTCAGACGCTTCTGGTACCGTGAGTAGCTCTTACGCGTGACCAGCGCGGGACCGTGGACGCGCGTACTTGTTCGTGAGACCGACTTGGTCATCTTGGCGCCGCGCAGCTCGGCCGTCGTGATCCTAAACTCCACACCGCATGCGCCGCAGCGGACAACCACTAGCAACGACAGCTCATCGATCGCACGCGCCGCCCGGCGATATGCCACAAACAGCACAACGGCCATGATCCCAAACAGAACCAAGGGCAAAACGATGGCAACTACGGGCAACGGCATGGGAGCTCCAATCTTCGCGCGGCAATCCAAACAGAACAAGCTTGGCGTAATGTTCTTGCAAACACCAGCAACAACGGATTGTTGGCAATTATCGCTTGCTCTAACATTGGTATGGACGATGAAATTGTAACTGCATAGACGGCGTGAAGGAGCTCGGCGAGAACACGCTCAACGCCGTCAACGGCCTCATAGAGGGCGTCGCCGTCATGGTTGTCACATCGTGCATGATCCCCATTTTGGTTCTACCACTATCCCTGTTGGTAGCGAACACCCTGCTGGAAATCGACGTGAGCACTCCAACCAACGTGCTGAGAGAGCACGCGAAAAAGATGAAGCCTCGCCCGAAGAAAACCATGCATACAAGCGAATAGCGCAAGTTCAACAGCAAGTTTTGGGAGGTCATCATGAAGTTTGTCATGCGCGCGCCTAACTTGAAGGAATCCATTAGCGTCCGCACAACGGGTAAGGCCAAGCGTGTGATCAAGAAAGCAATCGTTCCCGGCTATAGCAAAAAAGAGTATGGGCTGGCTGCGCAACCCCAAAAAGGCCACCTACAACAAGGTGTACCGCAAGATCACGTTCGTGCTCAAAGACCTGTTCAAGTAAATGGGTCGCGGGCGGAGCTACCCATTACAGTATGAGTCGTCCATAAGGGCGGCCCTTTCGCCTTCAAGGCATTACGATTGGGCCGTATCGATGGTCGCTGACCGACCGCCCCGGATGGCCGTCTGCCCCTGCCCCGTAGAGAGCCCGGGGGTGTTGCCACCGGGGCGGGACGGCGCGCGGGAAACGACTGATAGAGATGTGCCGGGCCCGATCAGGGCCACGGCCGGGTAATGTGGGCGTCGCCTCCGCGCTCTCCGGCCGGCTCAAGGGAGAGGATACACCATGGGCGAAGCGATCCGGGCCACCGTTGCCTACCTGGGGATCGACGTCGGGAAGCGGTCGCACAGCGCGTGCGGCCTCGACAAGGACGGAGAGGTGGTCTTCAGGTCCGGCCTCGAGAACCGGCCCGCCGACATCGACCGGCTGCCCGGGCGCGCCGGCGCCGGCGCGCTGGTCGTCTGTCGTCGACCAGAAGCGCAACATAGACGCGCTCGCGCCCGCCCGCACGCTCACGCACGGAAACAAGCAGCTCAAGAACCTGCTCATATTCAGCTGCAACTCCCTCATCGGCACGGACAACAGGGTCGGAAGGTACTATGACAAGTGCAGGGCGAGGGGGATGAGGCACAACAAGGCGCTGAAGGCCGTGGCGAGAAAGAGGCTCAAGGTCATCTACGCGGTCATGCGCGACGCGGTCCCGTACGCGGCCTGACGGCAGGCGCCGCGACACGATGAAGGCGAGGGGCGCTCGGCGCCCCAATGAATCATGCCGAAAACCGAGGGGATATCAGATTGACAAAACCATGGAGACGCCCTCCTCCCGCCGCTGGATGTACCTCCTGATGACGGACTCGTTCAGGCCGACGGTGCTCACGTAGTAGCCCCTTGCCCACAGCGTGCGGTCCCTGCCCGTCACCCTCCTCAGCTCGGGGCGCCTCTCGTGCAGGATGGCCGCGCTCTTGCCCTTCAGCTTCCCCACGACGCCGCCCGCGGCGTGCTCGGGCGCTATCCTCGGGCAGATGCGGATGTGGTCCGGGCACGCGGTGCCCTCGAGCACGTCGACCCCGTCCATGCGCTCCGTCAGGGCCCTCGGGATCTCGCCGACCTCCCTTCCCATCTCCCCGTACAGGACCTTCCGTCCGCACTTCGGTATCCACACGATGTGGTAGACGCGCACACCGGCTCGCGTGCGATAAGCTATTCTTGTCCATATGGTCCCGTCCTTCCGGACGGCGCAGCCGGCCCGCCGCGCCTCCAAGGTAGGACGGGGCCGTCCTTTACGGAAGACCGATAGGGGCATAGCCGCTGTTGGCACCACAGGCATAGCCTGTGGGTTTCCCACGCTAGACTAATGACGACATCTTATTGGAGCAATTTCTTTCTGAGTTTCTTAAGGAAGTTCTTCTTGAAGTTACCAAATGCACCAAAGAACGCCGTGTCGGTCTTGGTCTCCAGTTGCCGTTCGAATTTCAAGCTTGTCAACTCAATCCCGCATGCGTAATCTGCAACCTGAGCGAACCGATAGCGTTCAGCAGTGGCGTCCTTGTACACGATTGCCTCTCGAGAGATGCACGATGCGATAGCAGAATGGACGGCCTTGGTCACAACGCTCTGACCACCGTCGTAATAGATCTTGACGGAATCGAATTGCTGCAAATAGGCCAAGTGGTCGAAAAGGAAGACCTTCAAATCGCGCTCGATAGCCGCAGCAATGCCGTCGAAACCCTTCGCCATCTTCTTGTCATAAATAAGAACCTTGTACGTGACAGGCAAATGCTCGAAAAACGTAACAAAGGCGTGAAGCTGCTGTTTTCTACACTGAATGTCCTTCCAGCGATAATCATCATTACCGTTAATCAGGGGATTGAAATGGAAGGGCGTTCTGTCGAGATTGCGCTCGCACAGAGCGGTCTCATACAAACGGATGTTCTCGCCAATGTCAAATCTTTGCTCATGGAATACAAGGCCCACAAGATAAAAATCCGAGGCACAGCCCACGTCTCCGGACTCATCAATAAAAATGGACAGTTCTTTCATATGCCCCTTCCCTCAAACCTGGATCGAGACGATATGAGAAAGCCATTGAAGGGAAAGCCTCCCCGCGGCATACAGGGTCGCGGGCTGGGCGGGAACAATGGTTGTGTATCGTCAACCTGCGGTGCCGCCGTACCGCACGTATGGGAGGAGGCTTCCCATGACCTATGTTACCTCCATCGGCCTCGACGTACACGCGCGCTCCGTCTCAGCATGCGCCTTCGACCCGTTCACCGGCGAGGTGGCCCAGAGGAGGTTCGGCACCGACGCCGGCGAGATCGCGGAGTGGATCCTGGGCTTCGAGAGCCCCAAGGCGGTCTACGAGAGCGGCCCGACGGGCTTCGCCCTGTGCCGCGAGCTGCGCGCGCTGGGCGTCGACTGCGTCGTGGGCGCCGTCTCGAAGATGCAGAAGCCGTCGGCCGAGAAGAGGCGCAAGAACGACAGGCGCGACGCCGCCTTCCTGGCGCGCCTGCTCGCCACGCGGAACATCACCGAGGTGTGGGTGCCGCCCGTCGAGGCGGAGGCCGCCCGCGACCTGTCGCGCGCGCTAGACGACGCCCTGATAACGCTAATGTAAAAACAACCAATCGCGCAAACGCATCCCGCCATTCGCGCTAACGAATAGCCGCCATTCGCGCAAACGCACTTTCACCAATCGCGCAAACGCAAATACGCTCTTGACGTAGGGCAGGCCCTCGGAGGGAGCGCGTATGGAGAGGAACGTCATGGGAGAGCTGAACATGTACAGGGGAGCTGGGGCGAAGCCGAACTTCAGCGACATAGCGAGGAGGCACGGCATGGACAGGCACACGGTCGCGAGGTACTGGTCGGAGGGGGCGGACCCCCCGGATCGGAGGTCGGAGAGGGAGAGCGCCTTCGAGCGCGTCCGGGACATCGCCGCGGAGAAGGCGGCGCTGCCCGGGATGACGAAGAGGGCGGTGTACGAGTTCCTGCTCCATATGCACAACGACCCGCCGCTCCCCGGGTACGGCGCCTTCACCGCATGGTGCCGGAGGACGGGGCTGGTTTTCGGGGCCGCCGCCCCCGAGGCCCACCCCCGGTTCGAGACCCCGCCGGGCAGGCAGCTGCAGTTCGACTGGAAGGAGGACGTCAGGATGGTCGACGCGAACGGCGAGGTCCTCGAGTTCAACGTGTTCACGGCGACGCTGGGCTACTCCCGCAGGCACGTCTTCATCCCCACCCCGGGGAGGACGACCGACGACCTGCTCGCGTGCCTGCTCCAGACGTTCAGGGTCCTCGGCGGCGTGCCCGAGGAACTCGTCACCGACAACATGTCGGCGCTCGTCTCCCTCTCGGGCGGCAGGAGGCGCAGGGTCGAGCGGGCGTGGAGGTTCGCCGACGAGGCCGGGTTCCGCCTGGTCCTGTGCGCGCCCCGGAGCCCCGAGACCAAGAGCAAGGACGAGAGCGCCAACAGGTTCCTCTCCAGGCCGGCGGCCTACGAGGGCGAGTTCGCCGGCTGGGAGGGCCTGCGCGGGTGCGTCGCCCGGATAGAGGCGCGCTCCAACGAGGAGCCGAACGCCACGACGGGCCTGCCGCCTGCCGCCCTCTTCATGCGCGAGAAGGAGTCCCTGAGGCCCGTCGGCAACATGGCGCTGCTCGAGTCCATGGTGGGCGACGTGAGCGTGCAGGTCGTCCCCCCGACCATGCTCGTCCGCGCCGCGGGCAGGCAGTGGTCGGTCCCCAGGCGCTGCATAGGCAGGCGCGTCAGCGTCGTCGCCATGCCGGGCGGCCAGGTCCGCGTCCGCATGGCGGGCGAGGAGGTGGCGGTGCACGACCCGGGGGCCGCCGCCGGCCCCATCGTCTACGAGGAGGCGCACTACCTCGAGGCGCTCGAGGGGAAGCGCTGGGCGGACGGCGACATACGCGAGGCCGCGCGCGCCAACCTCGAGCTCCTCGACGCCCTCGGGGCGGGGGACGCCGAATGAGCGCCGTCGCCGAGGCGAGCCCCTCGATCAGGGCGCGGGACAACCTGTCCGCGCTGGGGCTCCACGAGATGGCGGCCGCGCTGCCCGACTACGTCCGGATGGCGGCCGCCGGCGAGCGCGACTTCTGTTCCGCGCTCGAGGAGATGACCCGCGTCGAGGTCGCGGCGCGCGAGGCGAGGATCGTCCGGCAGCGCATACGCTCCTCGGGCTTCCCGTACGTGAAGGGGCTCGCCGACTTCGACTGGGACTTCCAGCCGAGCGTGCCGAGGGCGCGCGTCGAGGAGCTCGCCACGCTCAGGTTCATAGAGCGCGCCGAGAACGTGCTGCTCGTGGGCAGCCCGGGCGTCGGCAAGACCCACCTCGCCGTGGCCATCGGCATCGAGGCCGTCCGCGCGGGGCGCGAGGTGAGGTTCATGGACTGCGCCAGGCTCGTCGAGGACCTCCAGGACGCGCAGGCGCGCGGCATCCTAAAGAAGCGACTCAAGTACTACGCGCACTCGAAGCTGCTGGTGATCGACGAGCTCGGGTACCTCGACATCGGGGAGGGCGGCGCCGACCTGCTCTTCCAGCTGATCTCGACGCGCTACGAGCAGAGGTCCACCATCATCACCACCAACGTCGGGATCGGCGGCTGGGGGAAGGTGTTCGGCGACGACGTGGCGGCGAGCGCCATAGCGGACCGGGTGTGCCACCACTGCCACGTCATCAAGATCACGGGCAGGTCGTACAGGCTGAAGGACCTGCCGCGGGAGAGGAGGGGCGGCGACTAGCCGGAAGCGGCGAAGGCCCGTTTGCGCGATTGGTGAAA
>DBEWRE010000018.1:0-43812 GCA_048207125.1 Collinsella sp. | reverse complement strand
CGGCGCGAGCCATCACGGGGTCCTCCTCCAGGGCAGGGGCGTCCGGCAGATCCGGGCACACTGGCCCGCGCATCGCGTTGCTTGCCGTCGCCTCTCTACGCTCTTCCTCAGAACCGTTCACAGATTTCTCCTTACCTTGATTGACTTGCAAAGTATAATTCGCGCGCAAGTGATGTCAAGGTACCGAAATAAATATTGTGAGCCGATTACCAAAATGAGGTGGTCGCTTCTTTTACGTACCAGATATCTATGCATGCTACGCATCGCTCCATATCAGTTATAGGTATTGGACATAAAGAGAGATGCAACATACAGTTTTAATCGAGATGCCTGGTAAAAGGTGCGCGAGGTTAAGGCTGCTACCGCCGCGGCATCGCATCTTGAAGGGGCGAAGTCGACGGGACGCGTGGAGGGAGTCCGGCATGGGAAAGAAACTGTATTTGGTGCGGCATGGGGAAACGCAGTTCAACGCGGAGCACCGCGTGCAGGGATGGTGCGACTCGCCGCTTACCGAACGCGGGCGGGAACAGGCGCGAACAGTCGGTAGGTATTTCAGTGAGAAGGGTATCGCCTTCGATCACGCGTACTGCTCCACCTCAGAGCGCGCGAGCGACACGCTTGAGCTGATGGTCGATATGCCCTATACGCGCCTGCGCGGCTTAAAGGAAATGAATTTTGGCAAGTTAGAGGGCCTGCCTGACCGTTTGTGCGCCAAGACGCCTGAAGAGTGCGTGACGTACTACCTTCCGTTTGGGGGAGACTCGTCTGATTGGGTTCGCGACCGCATGCTGGATACCTTGACGCAGATTATGGGGCAAGAGGGGCACGGCTGCGTCCTTGCGGTGAGCCATGGCGGGGCGAATTACAACTTTCTGCGCGCGGTCTATCCAGATGCCAAGGGAGAGCTTGCCCGCGGCTGGGGCAACTGCCTGATTCTAGTGTTTGATTTTGAGGACGATGCCTTTACCTTCGAGCGGGCGATTCGCCTGGAGTAGCGCGCATGCTGCGGGAAGGCGCCGTCGCTTGCGTGGAGGGACTTCCTTGCCGTTTGGGCACCGGCGGTTTTCTGCGATCATTCCGGGTTTATCTCGGCTCGGGCATTGGGGCGAACGGCTATGAAACGGCCAAAGCGGTCCGTTTGATACGTCTTTGAAGGCCGGTATTAAATGGAAGCGGAAATACATAATAAAATGGTCTTATTAAAAGCCGACATGGGAGCGGGCGTTAATCTGGACCGTTTGGGGTTTAGATGGCGGTCCGTTTTGATGCCTGGTCGGCGGCGCCTTCCGATGGGCTCCGCGCCGGGTAAATCCG
This sequence comes from Collinsella sp., assembly GCA_048207125.1. Taxonomy (GTDB): domain Bacteria; phylum Actinomycetota; class Coriobacteriia; order Coriobacteriales; family Coriobacteriaceae; genus Collinsella. Next base: position 42,498 of record DBEWRE010000018.1, on the reverse strand, counting down.
CCGCCATTCGCATGGCGAATGCCGCGAACAGGCCCGCTCCACCCCGTCCCCTCAAGTACCTGGAGGATCCATGCACCGCGTTCTCTTTGTCTGCCACGGTAATATCTGTAGGAGCACCATGGCCGAGTCCGTTATGGCGCACTTGGTGCGAGAGGCGGGTCGTGAAGAAGACTTCCGCATCGACTCCGCGGCGACAAGCAGGGAGGAAATCGGCAACCCCCCGCATCGCGGGACTGTCTCGCGCCTATCTCGCGCCGGCATCGCGGTAGTTCCCCATCGCGCGCGCCAGGTGCGTGCGGACGAGTACGACGATTGGGATTACATCGTCGGCATGGACGGCGAGAACATGCGCGGTCTTACCAGGATTTTCTCGTCCAACGCAGCATATCGGGCGGACGGTGGCGCGAAGTTGGCGAAGCTGCTTTCATTCACAGGCTCATCGCGCGATGTGGCGGACCCTTGGTATACGGGGGACTTTGACGCGACGTTCGAGGACGTGGCGGCCGGGTGCAGAGCGCTATTGGAGATGCTTGCGTAGGGTGATGGGGCATAGGGCTCGTTTGGTGTGCGAATCGTGTTCTTTTATGAATGCGTCGGCCGAAGGATGCTTGGGGCGCAATAGGTTGAAGGCCTCTCAGGTTGCCCCTACCGCTGATTGTATATATTGCATATATCTGCAAAATAAAGCGTATTTTAGCGTATAAAAAAGAGAGCGGCTTAATGTTGGCAACACGCTAAATGAATGAACAGCGGTAAAAATACAATTCTTGGACCTGCGGAAGATATTGGATGGCGCGAGCTCGGAACCGGAGGCCGGGGGGCGCTTGATTTCGTCCACCGAACCGGATGTGAGCGAATCAAATGAAGGCAAAAACGAATGTTGCCGCTTTATTGCGCGCTAGCGTCCTCTGCGCATTCGCGCTATCCTTTGCGATTGTGCACGTAACTTTCTCGCATTAGGTTGCAAGGGGGAGGGGAATGGGTCCCCTCCGGTTGCGGGGCACGGAAGGGGATATTGCGCTCATAAACGGAAGGAACCGCCATGACCAAGAACGCAAGGCAGCAGATGGTTGCTGCAACTAGCCAGTGCTCACGTCGAGATTTTCTCAAGCTTTCCGGTGTTACCGCCCTGGGTATGGGTGGCATGCTGATTCTTACCGGCTGCGGCCCCGCCGCGCCCGAAAGCGATGCGGACAAGGGTTCCGCCGAGGCTGGCAGCAAGTCGGCGGCGCTTGGTGATGGCAAGACCCTGCGCGTTGGTATGGAGGCGGCTTACGCTCCGTACAACTGGCAGGTTACCGAAGAGTCCGATTTCACCATTCCCATCGAGAACGTTAAGGGCGCCTATGCCGATGGCTATGACGTCCAGGTGGCAAAGATCATCGCCGAGGAGCTGGGGCTGGAGCCCGTTGCCGTCAAGCTCGACTTCGCCGCCCTTATCGACGCGGTCAACAACGGACAGGTCGACATCGTGTGCGCGGGCATGTCCGTCACTCCCGAGCGCGCCTCCTCTGCCGCGTTCTCCGACTCCTATGTGGACGATGACATCGTCATGATCACCAAGAAGGATTCCACCTTCGCGGGGGCGACCACGTTTGCAGAGCTCGAGGGCGCATCGATCCTGGGCCAAGCCGCGACCATGTACGACGACGTTATCGAGCAGATTCCCAATATCAATCATATGACGCCCGCCGAGACGGTGCCCATGGTTGTCGAGAACCTCAATAACGGAACGTGCGACATCGTTACCTATTCCATGCTGTCGGTGCCCAAGCTGCTCGAGACGTATCCAGATTTTGTCCAACTTGAGATGACCGACAAGTTCGAGGGATCCGTCATGCCCGATAACGCGGCTATCGCTAAGGGCCAGGACGAGGTTCTCGACCAGATTAACGAGATCATCGCCGGTATCAACGAAGAGGACCGCCAGGCCATGTGGACCGCCTGCATGGATCGCCAGCCAATGTAGACACGGCTAGCGCTTGGCGCCGGGGGCTCCGCGTTCCCGACGCAGCGCCTGGATGGCGGGTTCGACCCGGTATCCGCACCATAGAAGCGTTTCGCAGACGCGCGCCGGTTGATTGCTAGCCGGCGTGCGTTTTGCGGCAATTCGCCCCTTTGGGGGCTTAAAGCGATGTCAAGTAGATTGAGATATGGGAGAAGACATGGGCTCCAATCAATCGCGGGGGACGGGCGCGCAAGGCCGCGGCCGCCTCGCTTCGTTTATCCTATCCGACCACCGTTACGTGCTGCTTGCCACTAGCGCCGTCGCGGCGTTGGGCATGGCGCTTTCGAGCAGCTCCCGCCCCGCCATGAGCTTTATGGCGAACGCCTACATGCTCGAGGTGGTCATGTATTACATTCTGGTGGCCTGGCTGGCGGTGAGTGCCGTCGCTCTGGCGTTCAAGCTCGCAAAATGGCGTACCTATGCGGACGAGGCCCCGTTTACCAAGCCCGCCGTCGCTCGTGCGCTGCGTTACGCCTCTTATGTGATATGGCTCATTGTCGCCGTTCTGGCGGTTGACCGCATCGGTATGGGCGTGGCCTCCGCGTGGGCGACCGCGACCGCTGCCTCCTCCATGCCCGAGACCACGCTGGAGCGCATGCTTTACATACTGTATAGGGGAGCGCCCACGTTTTACGAGGGATTCAAGACCACCATCCTGCTCGCCGTCTTTGGTACCGTGATCGCTTTCTTCCTGGCGCTGCTGCTGGTGTTTTTGCGCATCCAGGTAATCGATCGTTCCGATAACGACTTCGTCCGCTTCCTCAAGGTGGTGGGCTCCGGATTTGCCAAGGTCTACAGCACCGTGGTGCGCGGTACGCCCATGATGGTCCAGGCCATGATCATCTTCTTCGGAGTCTTTGGCCTCTTCAAGATGACCGACCTCACCACCACCCAGATCAACGGCATCTGGAGCACGTTTGCGGCGGGCTTGGTGACCATCACGCTCAACTCTACCGCTTACATGATGGAGGTGCTGCGCGGCGGCATCGAGTCCGTCGATATGGGGCAGGCCGAGGCTGCGCGCTCGCTGGGCCTCTCCCAGTGGCAGGCCATGCGCAAGGTGGTGTTTCCCCAGGGCGTTAAGTTCGCCATTCCGGGTTTGTCCAACGAGCTGATCATCAATATCAAGGACTCGTCCGTCCTTTCCGTCATCGGCACGTTCGACCTTATGTTCGCGACTACCACGGTGGGCGGTACTTTCTACCGCCAATTCGATGCCGCGCTCATCACCAGCGTGATCTATCTGTGTCTTACCATGATCGCGTCATGGCTGCTCAACCGCTTGGCGCGTCGCCTGGATGTGAAGGCGATCAAGCTTGGCAGCACGTCCGATCAGCCCATCAACGTGGAGGAGAACTAGACCATGGCACGGATCAACAACACCATCTCGTCGATGGAAGAGCCCATGGTTCGCATCGAGGGGCTTCGCAAGTCGTTTGGCGAGCTCGAGGTTTTGCGCGACGTCAACCTGGACATCATGCCGGGCGAGGTGGTCACTATCATAGGCGCGTCGGGATCGGGCAAATCGACCCTGTTGCGCTGCATCAACCTACTCGAGACGCCGGATGCGGGCCACGTGTGGTTCCAAGGGTCCGACCTTACCGCAGACCACGTGGACGTGAACAGGTTGCGCGAGGACATCGGTATGGTGTTCCAGGGATTCAACCTGTTTAACAACATGGACGTGCTGGATAACTGCACCCTGGCGCCGGTCACGCTGAAGAAGGCTACCAGGCAGGAAGCTGAGCAGACCGCCATGCGCCATCTGGAGTCCGTCGGTTTGGCCGATTTCGCCCACGCCGCGGTCGCCAATCTGTCCGGCGGCCAAAAGCAGCGCGTCGCCATCGCGCGAGCACTGTGCATGAGCCCCAAGATTATGCTGTTTGATGAGCCCACCAGCGCTCTTGACCCCGAGATTGTGGGCGAGGTGCTGGAGGTCATGCGCAAGCTGGCGTCCGAGGGCATGACCATGGTGGTGGTCACTCATGAGATGGCCTTTGCTCGCACCGTGTCCGATCGCGTGGTCTTTATGGACAAGGGCGTGATCGCGGAGCAGGGCGCCCCCGCTCAGATCTTTGGCAACCCGCAGCATGCCCGTACGCGCGAGTTCCTTAAGCGCTATCTGGACGATGCCGACGCCGTGAGGGCGTAGGACATCTCGCGCGGTTGACGAGCCCGCTCGTTGTCGGCGGGCCCGCTGCGATGTGTCGCTACGCGATGACCAGGCAGATGGTCACCACGATGGCGACTGCTACGGTGCCCAGGCTGGTAGGGGCCATGAATCGGTCGAGTTTGGTATGGTCGGGCTCGTTAACAATGCCCGCCAGCGAGCTCATGAGGGGCTGAAAGCTCAGGCAGATGGCGGCGCCCGCAACAAAAGTACGCAGCGAGAAGCCCTTCACAACAAAGATGAAGGCGACAAATAGGATAAGCGACAGGTAGAGCAGGGCCGTGTGGTACATCCGCATGGCCCGCTCTCCGTTCACGCGCTTCTCCCCGCGCGAGCATGCCCCCTCGCCCAGAGCATAGAGCCTGTTGGCGATGGTGTGCTTGCCCTTGGCGGCATCGTCCAGCGAATCGCGCATGTTGTTGATGTTCATCACCGCCGCCACCGGCAGGCCAAGCGCCACGCCCGCAACCAGCGATGCGGGGTCAAAGCGGTGCAGGTAGAGAAAGCTTCCGGCGCAAACGGCAACCAGGCCAAAGAAGATGAAGCTCATGATGTCGCCCAGTCCCATGTAGCCATAGGGGTGCGGTCCCACGGTATAGAAAACCGCGGCGGCAATGGCAGCGATACCGAATGCCAGGAAGACGCCCATCGCGGCGACGGCGTTTCCGTCAAGCGCGGGTCCGCGCAGGAAAGACACCCAAATCAACAGGCATCCCAGCGCAAAGGTGAGGGCGCAGGTGCCAAAGAGCGCGCGCTTCATCTGCGACGGCGTGATGATGCCTCGCTGCATGCCGCGTTTGGGCCCGACGCGGGTCTCATCGTCCAAGCCGTGCGCAAGGTCGCCGTAATCGTCCGCAAAATTGGCGATGACCTGCAGCAGTACGGAGACAGCGAGCATCAGGATAAAGACTTCGGCTCTAAACGCCCCGCGCGCCGCCGCCAGCCCTGCGGCGATAAGCGAGCCCGATGCCGCCAGGGGCAGGGTGCGCAGTCGCGCCGCCTCGATCCATGCCGCTCGAACTTTGTGTGCGGAAGTGTCGTGTACCTGCGCGTCCATTGTGTCTCCATGCCTTTCGCCAGCGTCGCCAAGCGCGAAGCGTTCGTGTTTCTCAAGCGCTCCATTATAAGAGCCTATCGCCTGTATCCTAACCAGTTTAGCCGTCGCGCGCGGGCGCGTGTGCACCCGACGTGCTCCCGCATCGCGGTAGAATGGTGAAAGAAGGTCGGGTGCACGCGCGCCATCGCGCGAGCGGACCCGGCGCTATAGCTAGAATCGATGCGCAAACACGGCTTTTAGGAGGAGCAATGTCCATCATCACGCTTTCGCGCGGCGGCCTGGTCGCTCGCGTAGACACCAAGGGCGCGCAGCTTATGGGGCTGGCGCTCAATGGGGACGAGTACCTGTGGCAGGCAGATCCCGCATGGTGGGCCAAGACCTCTCCCGTCTTGTTTCCGCAGGTGGGCGAGCCCGGCGCCAAGGAGCTGCAGTGCTCTGCCGGCGTGTGCCGCATGCCGCGTCACGGCTTCGCGCGCGATTTCGAGCATAAGGTCATCGCTCAGGACGAGTCCTCCGTCACCTTTGAGCTCACCCAAAGCGACGAGACGCTCGCTGCGTATCCGTACAACTTCACCCTCAACATGACCTACGCCATCACCGGCGACGCGACGCTCACCCAGACCTTCAAGGTAACCAACACCGGCGAAGAAGCTATGCCGTTCGCCGTGGGCGGCCACCCTGCGTTCAACGTTCCCATGCCTGGCACCGCGGGTGAATCTTTTGACGATTACGAGCTGCGTTTCCGCGAGGCCTGGACGGGCGACTCACCCAAGATCGTCAACGGCGGCATGCTCTCTTACGCCGACCCCATCCATATCCTGCAGGACAGCGATGCCATCGCCGTCAACCGCGAGCTGTTCCGTTTTGACACCGTGGTTCTGCACAACGTTCCGGGTAACACCATCGACCTGGTAAGCAAGGTATCCGGCCGCGGCGTGCGCCTGGACTTCCCCGGTTTTGACTTTGTGGGTATCTGGTCCGCCAAGCCCGACGCGCCGTTTGTCGCCGTCGAACCCTGGACGGGCCATGCCGGTATGCCCGATGAGGACGATGTGCTGGAGCACCGCGACAACATCATTATCTTGGCTCCGGGCGATGTGGACGAGCGCTCGTTCTCGATGACGGTTCATTAGCGCACCAATATATATACGTAGGTGGGGCCTCCCCCTCTCCCCTTGGGATGTGTTCGGCGCGTTGCGCCTCAGAACATCCCAAGGGGAGAGGGGGAGGCCTTCGCAGTGCCGGGCGTTTAGGGGAGGTGGACAAGCTGTGCCGTTTAAGGGGGAAAGTGCGTTTTAAAAATAAATTTTTGCGCGGTCCCGCGTCATGAATGGTGATGGGGAGGGGTTCTGAATACAGACCCTCTCTAAAGATCTTCTCCGTTGTAGAAATCGAGACTACTTTATCTAAGTGCAGCATAGCGAGCGTTTTCATCTGGGAAGAAACAACTCCGCACATGCGTGCAGCATCTCGATAATCCTCTCGACATGAGTGAAAAAACGATACCCTACCTACGGAAACGTAAAAACTAACCCTGCTTTTCTTGTGTTATTGTGACGCCAATAGGGCCGTTTTATGCGGCTTTGAAAGCTGGATTTTAGCTTGTAGGTTCGGATAGGTAGGGAGTTTGCATTATGCGCGAACACAGAAAAAAGCTCGGGGGGGGGGCGCCTCCAAATTAATGGCGAAGGCGCCAGGCCTTCTGCCGAAAGGGGTTGCAAGGCTATTTGCCCTTGCGTTGTTGAGCGTGATCCTTTCGCTTGGCACGGCGGTGCCCAAGGCTGCCGCTAATCCACTTGATAGTATTGGTGCTGCCGTTATGCAGTTGCTGGGCATTGGCGACGCCGAGCCCGCGGTTGCGTTTGACGAGGAGAAGACGGTCGATCCCAGCACCATCGCATCGTGGGAGGGCATCGTCCAGAACGACACCGAGAACATCGGCCGCATCTGGACGGACAAGACGGTATCGTCCACGAGCGTGCAGCTGCCGGCATTTCCCGACGGCACTGCCCCGAGCGTCGATATCGGCGATTCCGATTTTCTCGTAACGCTTTCTGCTCTGTCCTCTACCTCCAATACCACCACCACGTCGAGCAAACCGCTCGATATCGTACTGGTGCTTGACGCCTCGGGTTCGATGGACGGTGAGCTGACGAGTGGATATCGCTACAACGAAACGTACAACATCAATACGAACGGCCGGACGACCTACTACGCGAAGAATGCCGACGGGTCGTACACCGAGATCGATCGAATCACGAGGACGGTGCTGTTCTGGCAAGAGTTCGATCACTGGGAGCTCAACGGCCAGACGGTCAATCCCAAGACGAGCGCTCAAGATTCCGACTCCAGCCATATTCAGTTCTATACGTACGATGAGGTGACGACCACCAAGATGGCCGCGCTGCACGATGCTGCCAATGCCTTTATCGAAAACACCGCAGCGCAAAACGACGCCATCGACGATGCGGCCAAGCGGCATCGTATCTCGCTGGTCAAGTTCGCCAGCGACAAGACGGACACCGTCGGCAACGACACCATGGGTGGACGGAACGATTACAATTGCAGCCAGATCATGACGAACCTGACGGCGTACACCTCAGAGGACGTGGCGTCCGCAACGAGCATGGTCGACGACCTTACGGCTTCGGGCGCCACCTCTGCCGACTACGGCATGCAGCACGCGCAGACCGTGCTCGCTAGTGCGCGCGACGATGCCCAGAAGGTCGTTATCTTCTTCACCGATGGTGAGCCCAACCATCAAAACGGATTCGACGGCACGGTGGCCAACGACGCCATCAGCGCCGCGAAATCGCTCAAGGACGAAAACACGCTCATCTACACCATCGGCATGTTCGCTGATGCGGACCCGGGCAATACGAACACGTCCACGAGCAACCAATTCAACGCGTACATGCATGCCGTGTCGAGCAACTATCCGAAAGCCTCTGCGTGGAACAGGCTGGGCGATCGCGTGTCTCAGGATTCCGCCTACTACAAGGCGGCGACCAACGCTGCCGAGCTGAACCAGATCTTCCAAGAGATCTCCGATGAGATCAGCGCGGGCACGGGCTATCCGACGGAAACCACCGAGGGCGCCGAGGGCACCTCGGGCTACATCACCTTCACTGACGAGTTGGGCGCCTACACGGAGGTCGACAGCTTCAAGTCGATCGTCTTCGCGGACAAGGTGTTCAGCAACCCCGAGAAGTCGACGGACGGCCTGACTGACACGTACACGTTCGAAGGGGAGGGTGGCAACGCCCTGTACCCGAACGGCAACCTCAACCAGATCGACGTGACGGTTCAGCGCAGCGATGAGCTTGCGCAGGGCGACGTTGTGACGGTCAAGGTGCCTGCCGGCCTTATCCCGCTGCGGAAGTTCACCGTCACTGACGAGAACGGCGCCGCAACGATGGATATCGCCGAAGCGTACCCGATGCGCATCTTCTACGGCGTGAGCGTCAAGCAGGGCGTCTACGATGCGTTGGCGCAAGGTACGGCCGACCAGGCGCTGAAGAACTACATCGCCGCCAACACCACCGACGGCAAGACCAGCTTCTACTCCAATTACTACGATGGAACGGTGACGTCTGGCGGCAAGAAGCTCGGCAACACCACGGCGTCGTTCGTTCCAGCCGAGGGTAACAGCTTCTACTACTTCACCGAGAACACGACGCTTTACACGGATAAGAACTGCACGCAGAAGCTGACGACCGAGCCCCAAGCGGGCGACACCTATTACTACAAACGCGCGTACTACGCCAAGGATGTCCAGAGCGGGGAGGTTACGAAGAAGGACAGCATCACGCGCTTTGTGGGCGCCAACTTCTCGGCGAGCACGACGTTCTGGGGCCAGGCGAGCGATGGGTCGTACTATATCAAGGCGGTCGCGCCGCGCATCACGCGCATCGATGACTTGACGCTCACCAAGAAGAACAACGCCACGGGCACCTCCACCGAGGTCATCAACCCCAACTGGGACAACATCAACAACCCCGATGTGCTCAACGTTTCGCTGGGCAACAACGGCAAGATCGCCGTGGAGCTGCCGGGCACGCTGGCAATCCATAAGGATGCCCAGGTTGCTGCGGGTCAGAACCTGAGCGCCGACATGCTCAAGGATAAAAAGTTCACTTTTGAGATCTCCATCCCCTCCGCCAAGGGCAAAACGCTTGAGGCCGAGGTCAAGAACTCCCAGGGTGACGTGACGGCTGAGCCGTTCGGCATGGAATTCGACGCCGAGGGCAAGCGCACGCAGACCCTCAAGGATGATGAGACCCTCTATATCTATGGCCTCGACGCGGCCGCCAATTACACCGTGACCGAGAACAACCTCCCCGCTGGCTTTACACAGACGAGCAAGACGGGCGACACCGGCACCATCGCTGGCAATAAGGTGACCACCGCGAGCTTCGTGAACACCTACGACGTCACTCCCGTTACAGTTGGGGCCGACGCCATTGCGAAGTGGCAGAAGAACTTCGACCGTTGGGATCTTGCTGACACCTTCTACATCCGCCTTGCCGCCGACCAGGCTGGCAGCCCCATGCCCAAGGACTCTCAGACCGACTCCGAGGGCCGCGGCTATAAGGTCGTGCAGGCAACCGAAAATGCCGCTTCGGGCAACTTTGGCGACATCCAGTTCACCAAGCCTGGCGTTTATGACTATACGGTTAGCGAGGTCACACCGCTTCCCGGACACGCTATTCCCGGCGTTACCTATAGCGATGCTTCCTACAATGTGAAGGTCACCGTTACCGATAATGGCAACGGGTCCCTTACGGCCAATGTCGAGATGACCAAGACGTCTGATGACGGCGGCCAGGTGATTGAGCCCTCCACAACGGTTGAAAACAAGACGGCTGTATTTGAGAATAGCTTCAGCGCGACCTCGGTCAATCGAGGTCCGCTGGCAACCAAGAGCTATGTCAACAATGGCGGCGAGGACGCTAAGCTTGAGAACGGCAAGTTCACCTTTAAGGTAAAGGCGATTGGCGATAACGCCACAGAGGCCCCGCTGCCATCTGGAATGAACCCCGACGAGCTGGGCTATATCTATGTCGTGAACCAGGGAACTTCGGTTGCCTTTGGTCAGGCAACCTTTACCGACAAGCACGTTGGAAATGAGTATACGTACGAGTTGAGCGAGGTCATCCCTGAGGGTGCCACCGCTGACAACAACTACACCGTCAACGGCATGACCTACGACCCCACGGTCTACCATGCCAAGTTCACGGTGACCTCCGAGGGCGCCGAGGGTAACGCGACGGTCAAGGTCGCCGTTTCCTACTCTAAGGTGACTAATACGGGTGAAGAGCCGCTGCCTGCCGAGACCATTCCCGTGTTCTCCAACGTCTATGATCCAGCCGACGCCGTGCTGGAGGGCGACACCGCCATCAAGGTGAAGAAGACCCTGAATGGTCGCGACTCCCGTGAGGACGAGACGTTCGACTTCACCATGGGTCCGGCCAATACCGCGACTCGCTCCGCGCTTGCGAATAACGACATCGTGCTTGAGGGCAGCGACGGCAATCTTGAGCTGAGCACGAGCATCACCGGCCTCAAGAAGGGCGACCCGAAGACTACCAACATGGGCAAGGTCACCTTCAAGAAGCCCGGCACCTATGTGTTCAACGTGATCGAGAATGTCCCGGCCGACGGCGAGGGCATGGTCTACGACAAACACACGGCTCGCGTGACTGTTGTCGTTACCGATAACAACGGCGTTCTTGAGGCTGCTGTTACCTACAACAACGGTCAGGGCGCCGACACGGATGCCGCGGCGTTCGTGAACACCTATACCGCCAGCCAAACCTATGGCACAGGCATGAAGCTCGATGCGGGCAAGACGCTGAACGGCCGTGCTCAGAAGGCGGGCGAGTTCTCGTTCGTCATCAAGGGCGTCGACGGCGTTTCGGTTACCGCGGACGAGGCCGAAGGAAAGCTGGCCGCCGGTGACAAGAGCTTCAGCACCATCGCAGATGCCGACGACGGCGTGCAGTCCAAGATGTTCAGCTTGCTGAGTGGCGTGAAGTTCTCTCAGGACGATGCGGGCAAGACGTTCAGCTATGAGTTGAGCGAGGACGAGGGCAACCTTGGCGGCGTGACTTACGACAAGACGGAGTACACTATCGACATTACGCCGGTCGACAATGCCGACGGAACCATGAACATCAAGACTTCTATCAATAAGAAGATGAATGATGGCACCACGAAGGGTGTGGGCGAATATAACAGCGCAGATGGTGTAGATGCGGCGACGCTTGGTTTCACAAATGCCTATTCTGCTGATGGCGTGACAGTTGATAGCGTCAATCTGCAAAAAGTCCTTAGCGGCAGTGATTGGACTGCGGAAGATTCTTTTGAGTTCAAGCTAGTTTCTGAAGATGGATCTTCGCCCAACTTCACAAGCAACACTGTTACGGTGAAGCAGGAAGATGGAACTAAGAGCGGAGTGCCCGTTTCCTTCAACTTTGGCAGCGCGACTTTTACGGCGGCTGGCACATATCACTACACGGTGACGGAGGTTGCTGGCAGCCAGGCTGGCATGACCTACGATGGGCACACTGCTGACATTTACGTGCACGTGGTCGATGGCGGAGACGGCAAGCTGGTGGCAACCCCAGAGGTTCTGGACGGTACGTTCACCAATACTTATTCTGCAACGCTGAATCATAACGATGCCGGCGGCATTATTGTAACCAAGACGTTGACCGGCCATGCTATGGAACAGGGCCAGTTCACGTTCCGCGTTGAAACGCTTGATGGCGAAGGCATCTCTGCCTTTGAAACCGCACAACGCATTGGCATCACGGATGGCGGCACGACGGGCGACTTTGGCAATATTGCAGGCGTCGCTGGGCAGAAAGTTGAAATGCCCTCTGAGCACCCCATTACGTTTACGCTGGACGATGTGGGCAAGGTCTTCAAGCTGAAGATCGGCGAGATTGGCGCCGATGGCGGCCTTGGCTCTGGCGGCACAGCTGGTGGCTATACCTACGACAGCGCTGTCTATACGGTCGAACTGTCCGTTGCTGATAACGGTGCCGGCACGCTTGTGCTCACCACCAAGGTGACCGATAAGGACGGAAACGATACTACGCAGACAAGCTCTGCTACCGACAAGCGCGCGACGTATCTGGACTTTGTGAACAGCTACACTGCCGGATCTATTGACGTTGGTGGTAATGGCGCCAAGATTGAGGGCACCAAGAAGCTGACCGGGCGTCCTATGGAGGACGGAGAGTTCACGTTTAAGGTTTTTAACGCCAAGGATGAGAGCAAGGCCGAGGTTAGCACGGGCGCCAATGCTGCCAACGGCGAGATTTCGTTCACCGAGATAACCTACACGGTCGAGAAGCTTAACGACGATGTTGCGAAGGGCCTTGCAACCAGGTCGCAGAAAGATGGCAAGGACGTTTACACCTACGTGTACAACATTGTCGAGAACGCGACTCAGCCTGGCGTGAGTATTCTGCAGGGTGAACGTACGTTTACGGTCGAGGTAACCGACTCCAATGACGGCTCGCCGCTTTCAGCCAACGTCATCGAGCCCGAAGGGGGCATTGTCTTTGAGAACGAATATGGAAAGGGAGCGAAAGCAAGGCTGGTTATCTCCGGCGCTAAGGTTCTTGATGCAAGCGATGGCGTTGTAAAGCCTGATATCACTGGTAAATTCACATTTACCCTGACAGGCGAAGAGGGCGCGCCAATGCCTGCGGGCACGGGAAACGTTGCGACGAACGATGAGGCTGGACAGGTATCCTTTGGTGAGATTGTCTTCACCATGGAGAATGTGTTCGGCGAAACCAATACGCAATCGGCGGAGCGTTCTCGCACGTTTACGTACACGGTGACGGAAACGGGAGAGGTGTCACACATCACCCCCGATCCGGTTTCCACACGCACCATTCGTGTAACCGTGAAAGACGACGGAAGCGGAAACCTATCTATCGAGACAGTTCCGGAAGATGCGACCTTCACCTTTGTTAATACGTATGTGACAGAGGGGAAGAGCTCGCTGACGGGTGCAGGCGGATTTGAAATCAAGAAGGTTCTCGAGGGCCGCGCCTTGAAAGAGGGCGAGTTTGAGTTTGCGCTGACAAGCCAAGATCAGGGGATGCCCACTGTGCTGACCGCTGCCAACGCGTCTGATGGATCGGTCAAGTTTGATGAGATCACGTTCACCGCTCCTGGCACGTATGCGTACAGCCTGGTTGAGATCCCTGGGTCTGCAGAAAATGTCACGTATGATTCCAGCCGCTACGATGTAATCGCTACGGTTACTGATAACCAGGACGGTTCGCTTGCCGTTACGTGGTCTGCCTCAAAGGATGGCGTGAGCCTGGACGAGGAGCGACTTATCGAGTTCACCAACAAGTACGAGGCGGCTCCGGCTAGCGTCGTTATTGAGGCGGCGAAGATGCTCGAGGGTCGCAATCTCAAAGAGGGCGAATTCGCCTTTATCCTCAGCGATGGTGAGAAAGAGCTCCAGAGGGTGACTAATGGCGCCCCGAATTCCGAAGGGGTGGCCTCCGTCACGTTTGCGCCGCTGACTTTTGATCGCGCTGGCGAATACGACTACGCCGTCTCTGAGGCGAAGGGCAATGCCGAGGGGGTCACATACGACACGTCCGTGTTCTCGTATCACATAAGCGTTGTCGATGATGGCGCGGGAAAGCTCGTGGCTACTGTCACTACCGAACAAGACGGAACTCCTACGTTCAAGAATGCGTACGAGAAAGTGACTCCCGGCCCAGGTCCGAATCCTGAGCCAGAGCCAGAGCCCGAGCCGGAACCGGAACCAGAGCCCGAACCCGAGCCAGAGCCCGAGCCTGAACCGGAGCCGACGCCGGATCCGGATAAGCCCGGCGACCCGGACAAGGATGATGGAGACGACTCCGACGATAAGCTCGTCCAAACGGGCGATGCCACCATGGCTGCCGTTGCAGCGGCCGCGGTAGCGGGCATTACCGCCATCGGCGCCGGCGCGATTGCTCGACGTAAAAACAAATAAGACATAAAGCTGTCCGCGCCGGGGTCGCGTTTGCGGCCCCGGTGGAGTGTATCTACGGAGCGCTTTGGGAGGAGGCGCCCTGTTCTGTTGGGAGGAGATGGATGGCGAAGAAGGTGAAGTTGGGTGTTGAGGGGCTTAAGGTTAACGAGACCGAATGCAGGCTCCTCACCTATTTGGTGCAAAGATCTCGTGCGCTGCATCTCATTGGCTGCGAACATGTCGCGCTTAGTCGTAAGGAAATTGCCCGTGCCATTGGTTGTTCTCCGTTGACCGTCATTAGGACGTGTCAGAAACTGGAAGGTGATGGACTCATCGAGATTCGCTTTGAGCACCTGGAAAACGGCGCCCAAATGGCGAACTCGTATCGAGCCACCGCATTGGGCCTTGAGGTGAGCCGTCTGTATCGCGAGCGCATTGTGGAAACGGAAACGTAGATCTGCTGAACGAGCGCGCGCTTCAGGATCTTTGTGTATGGACGATTTGCGTGGCATGGGGTAATTCAGACCTCCTCCTGTTCTGTTGGATAGGGGGAGGTTTTGCCATCTGTGGGCGTTTTGCGTTATGCACCCCACTTTAGCTGCAAAGACGCACCCGATATTGCCCAGGCGCCCTGAGGTTGGGTATCATAGCAGCCGTTGAAAGGGGATTATTCGTGCGTTTTGCATTCGACATGCTCTAGCTAGGTAGGTTTTTCTCGCGCCGTGGCTGCGCGAGCGCCCCGTCATGTCCATACGCCGAGTTGCTATATGATGCGTCGCCCTACGCGACCGCCCTTAGTCGACCCACACAGTTTAATAAGGAGTTCACCCATGCGCGATAAGCTCGAGAAGATCATCATCGCCTATCAGGAGCTTGAGAAGAAGCTCTCCGATCCGTCCGTTGCCGGCAACATCAAGGAGTTCACGCGCCTCAACAAGGAGTACGCGCACCAGACCGACCTGGTGAACGCCGCGCGCGAGTACATCTCCGCGCTCGATGACATCGAGGCTGCCAAGGAGATGCTGCGCGAAGCCAGCGATGCGGACGAGAAGGAGATGCTCCAGATGGACATCTCCGAGAACGAGGCCAAGCTGCCCCAGCTGGAGGAAGACATCAAGTTCATGCTCATCCCCAGCGACCCCAACGATGAGAAGAACACCATCGTCGAGATTCGCTCCGCCGCCGGTGGCGACGAGGCGGCGATCTTCGCCGGCGATCTGTTCAAGATGTACCAGCGCTTCTTCGAGACCAAGAAATGGAAGATGACCGTGCTGGACTCCAGTCCCAGCGAGGCGGGCGGCTTCAAGAGCATCGAGTTCAAGGTCGAGGGCGACAAGGTCTACTCCGTTATGAAGTACGAGTCCGGCGTGCATCGCGTGCAGCGCGTTCCCAAGACCGAGAGCCAGGGGCGTATCCAGACCTCTACCGCTACCGTTGCCGTGCTGCCCGAGGCGGAGGAGATCGACGTGCAGATCAACCAGTCCGACCTGCGCATCGACACCTACTGCGCCTCCGGCCCCGGTGGCCAGTGCGTTAACACCACCTACTCGGCGGTGCGCATCACCCACCTGCCCACCAACACCGTGGTTCAGTCCCAGGAGCAGCGCTCCCAGATCCAGAACCGCGAGGTCTGCATGCAGATGCTGCGTGCGCGCCTGTACGAGATGGAACTTGAGCGCCAGCAGGCAGAGCTGGGCGCCGAGCGTTCCAGCCAGATCGGCCATGGCAACCGCTCCGAGAAGATCCGTACCTACAACCAGCCCCAGGACCGCGTGACCGACCACCGCATCGGTTTCAACTCCACCTATAACGGCGTTCTTCTGGGCGACCAGCTGTCCACCGTAATCGAGGCCCTCGCCGCCGCCGATCGCGCGGAGAAGCTCGCCGCCGCCGTTTAATGGATCGCGGCACGGTGGCTGCGTGAGTGCATTGCCTTTATGCCGGGGCGCCCTTAGGGGTCCCCGGCTTTTTTGTTGTTCGAATTACTCGTCCAAAATTAATAATGAACAGATGAAACGCATTGCCTAAAACACATGCTGCCAACCTACTTGTATCTTAAATCAAATACCAAACAGCGCAGGTAGACAGCATAGGGTGACAGAATGGTGCACTGTCTTACAAGCAGGGCAATCGCTTTTGGATACCATTCGGCGAATCTTGCAACATGTATAATGAATCTGCAAAATAGCAGGAACTGAATACCAGAATGAATATCAATACGTGCGTAGCTCTACCTGCTAGATAATAGACATGCGTAAAATAAAAGCGTAGCGCAGGTTCAGGTGGGTCGACGCCGCCGCCTTCGGCATCGGAGGCGCGCTTTGAAATGAATAATTGTCCTGCAAGCGGCTTTGCCGTTTGTCGATGCCAGTCAGCTGGTCAAACTTTCCTACTTGTTTAATAGGGCGGATTATGGCGGCCCTATGCCGGTCGCAGCCACGAGGCTATGCCCGGCGAGCAAGAGGGAGAAGAGAGAAGGATGAAGCGCGTTGTAGCTAAGAAGCGATCGCTATGGTTGCTTGCCGTGTGCTCGCTGGCGCTGTGCGCGGCGGCGGCCTTTAGGCCCGCGGCATATGCAGAGCCCCAGGCGGCAGCTTACAAGATGTATCCCACTCCGCATGAGGTGGCGTACAAAGAGGGGGAGGTCGAGCTGCAGGGCCAGGTTGGCGTTGTTGTCGAGGACGGCGTCGACGCGGATGCCCGCGCGCGTTTGGACGAGGCCCTCGCGGTTGCCGGTGCCGAGGCGGCATCGCCTGACGCCGCAGGCGTCGAATCTGGCATGCCATCCGTTATGGTGGGCATCAAGGGGTCCGATGGGGCCGTCGACACCGCGGTGAGGGAGCTTAAGGAGTCCGGAGCGCTTCAGGTCGATGATGGACTGATCGATAAGACGGACGCCTATCTGCTGGCGGTTCTTCCCGCGGACGAGGCGACCGCCGGCCGCGTCATCGTGCTGGGATCGAGCACCGATGCGGCATATTACGGTATCACCACGCTGTACCAGGTGTTGCAGCAGGTTGAGGGCGGCATGCTTCGCGGGCTTATCGTCCAAGACTATGCGGATGTGATTACGCGCGGCTTCATCGAGGGCTACTACGGTAACCCCTGGAGCACGCAGGACCGCGTCAACCTTATGAAGTGGGGCGGCTACTACAAGCTGAATGCCTACGTCTACGCCCCCAAGGACGATCCCAAGCACAATCGGGAGTGGCGCGAGCTGTATTCGGACGAGGAGCTTGCCCAGAAGATCGAGCCTCTGGCAGAGGCGGGCAACGCATCCAAGTGCCGTTTTGTCTATGCGTTGCATCCGTTTATGAATAACCCCATAACCGACGCAAACTACGACGCTTCGGTCGAGGTGCTCAAGAAGAAGTTCACCCAGGTGATGGACCACGGCGTGCGACAGATTTCCATCTTGGCCGATGACGCCCGCGACCAGGGCAGCGCGCTGTACATCAGGCTTCTGAACGATATGACCGCTTGGATCCAGGAGCAGCAGAAGGCGGTGGACGATAACGGCCAGCCAAAGTATCCCGGTCTTAAGGACACCATCATCTTCTGTCCGGTGAACTATATGGGTAAAGGCGAGGCCTGGTATGCGCAGCTGCCCAAGACCGTCCAGGTGGTCAACACCGGCGGCCGCGTCTGGGGCAAGATCGACCGCGCATTCGCCTCTACCTTCAAGACGAATTCCGGCGTGGAGCCGTTTATGTGGATCAACTGGCCGTGCTCCGATAACGACAAGGACGCGTTGCACATGGGCGGCCACAACAACTTCTTGGGCGCCGACCTCGCAGAGGGATCCATCAAGGGCGTGGTGGTGAACCCCATGCAGCAGTCCGAGCCTTCCAAGCAGGGCGTCTTTATGAACGCGGACTTTAGCTGGAACCTTTGGGACAGCTCCGATCACGCGGACAAGGTGTGGGAGGATTCCTTTAGCTACGTCGATCACAACTCGCCCGTTGATACCGAGGGGTCGCGCGCCCTGCGCGAGCTGTCCCGGCATTCGACGCGCATGTACGGCGGAGGAACCACTTGGGAGAATAACGAGTCCGCGGCTATTAAAGACCAGCTTGACCAGCTTCGAGCCAAGGTGGCGGGCGCATCGATGACGGCGCAGGATTGCGATGACTTCGCTGCCGTGTTCTCCCAGCTTCGCGATACCGCTCTTGCATATAAGAACGCAGCCGGCAACGCCGATATGCTGAAGCAGATATCTCCCTGGGTCGATTCGATGGTGGAGCAGAGCTCCGCGGCGCTGAAGTACCTGGAGGCCGTCAAGGCGGACCTTGCCGGGGAACGGTCCGGTCTTATCAATTGCTACCTGGAAGGCGCCGAGCTGCTGGACCAGGCTAATTCTCATGGCTATACATACGTAGACCATACGGAGTACGCGCGAATTGGCAAGGCGCATATCGTTCCGGCTATCGCCGCCTTGGACGCCTTTGTCGCCGAGCGCGCGGAGCTGGTTGCGAATCCGGATGCCGTGGTTACCAAGTTCGTTACCAGCCGCACGGATGCGCCGACCGCCTCGACCAACGTGCTATTCGACGGCAAGGCGGAGACCGGACTGAGCTACAAGACGCCCGATTCCGTGGGCGAGGGCACGTTCTTTGGTGTCGAGCGGAACGTGGCGTTTGATTTGGATCGCTTTACCGTAACCTACGATGCATCTCATCCCAATGACACCATCCGCAATGCCCAGCTGCAGGTGTTGCGCGAGGTCGAGGGTGCTCGTGCATGGCAAAACGTAGAGGGCGCCACCCTGATCAACAGCAGGGACATCGTTGTTGACTTTACGGATCTGGGTCTTGCCGGCGTGTTTGGCGTGCGCCTGTACGCAACCGCCGCCAACGGAGACAGCTGCTGGCTCACTATCAACGAGGTCAGCGTCAACGGCCAGGACGCGCCGCAGCAATCTGTATTTTTGGGCCAGGTATCCGCCGAGGGACAGGTGAGTGCGGACCAGAGCAAGCCCCTCTCCAACGCCTCGGATGGCAAAGACGCGACCGAAGCGTGGTTCAAGCACGGCCAGAACGAGGACTACACGGATGCGGGTGCGGCGGTCATCGCGACCTTCGACGGCGTGAAGACCATCGATGCCATCGTGTTCAAGCAGGGTCACTCCAAGCAGGCCGATGTGATCACCAACGGCAAGGCGTATTACCAGGCTCCGGATGGGACCTGGCATGAGGCGGGTTCCGTTACCGGCGAGACGTCGCAGGTTATCGAGTTGGAGCAGCCTGTGGAAGCCAAGGCCATCAAGGTGGTGAACGGCGAGCGCCTGGGTATCTGGTGGCGCGTGGTAGATCTGCACGCTACGTTTGGCAAGTCCGCACCAGCCCCCGCGGCAACAGCCAACATGCGCCCCTATGACGGCAACACCATCGATCGCGCCATCGATGGGGACCAGAACACGAAGTTCTGGAGCAACGCCAACACCGCCAAGGGCGATTGGGTGATGCTCTCCTTTGGCGAGAAGAAGACGATTGACACCATCAGCGTGATCCAGGGAGAAAAAGACAAGATGCCCTCGTCCTCTGTGTATTACACGCAGGACAAGACTCCCAACGCGGCCGGTGGAACGTGGACCAAGCTGTGCGATCTGGGGGATAAGTCCAGGCACGAGGTAACGGTCGATCCCGTCGAGGCGACGGCGGTCAAGCTGGTCGCAAACCAGGCGTCGACGGCGTGGCTCCAGCTGCTTGAGTTTGGAGCGCACGAGCGCTATCCCTACACGGAGGACAAGGTCTACGGCAACGTGGACGCAAGCGGTCTGACGGCGAGCGTTTCCCAGGACGCCGCCCGAGTAGAGGGCGAGCCGGTGGCACTGCCCAAGCGCGGCGACATGGTCTCGATCGACCTTGGATCCGTGAGGCGCGATGTTGTCGCGGGTCAGCTGTCCAAGGAGGCTCGACACGTCGAGTACGTGTACTCGCAGAATGGTCTGGAGTGGCATCCCTTTGATAAGGCCGAGGAGCAGAAGGGCTCCGCGGAATCCAAGAACGTGATTGCCCGTTACGTGGGCCTGCGCGCTACGGAAGATGACGCCGTCGCTGCGTTTGGCGACCCCGTCGCGACGTTTACGGGATCCCTTGAGCCGCGCCTGGTATCGAGCGACGTCCCCGGTGAAGGGAGTTTCGATGTAGGCAAGGTATTCGACGGAAATATCTCGTCCTCTTCTACTATCGCCGGCACGCCCGACGAGGGCGACAAGATCGTGTTCGATCTTGGGCGGGAGCGCCATATTACGTCGTTTGAGTACTTTATCCCCGAGACGAGCAAGGATTTTATACGCAACGCCGTTATTGAGGTGGCGGGCGCGCCGGATGCTCCGGATGCGGAGTGGAAGCAGGTGCTGGATATCAACAGCGCCAACCCCGTTGAGAACGTGCAAAACGATGACACCGCCAAGCAGGCGAGTTGGTTGGAGCATTCAAGCGAGGTCGCCGGCAACATAACCAAGGCCGCGGAAGGCCTTGACGTCACCGGCAGGTACGTGCGCATTCGCTTTACGGCATCCTATAGTCACCGTTGGGTGTGCCTGGGCGAGCTCCGCATCAACAAGGGCGAGTACGTGAGTGCGTATGCGGGAGCGGATTTTGAGAGCACGTCGGTCGAGCGGCCCGGCATGACCCCCGACAAGATGACCGATAGGGACCTAAAGACCGCTTGGGAGCCCAAAGCGGACGGTTCGGGGACCATGACCTACCACGTTAGCGACGCGATCGGCGCCAGCGGCCTTGTGCTCCGGGGCGTGCGGATTGTTTCCCATGGCGCGACCGGTCAGGCAACGGTTAAGGCTCTTGTATACACGGGGGCTGCCTGCGCGGAGACCGAGCTTGTCGAGCTCGGCACCATCACCCAGAGCTTCCAGGAGTTCCGTGTGGATGGGGCCGGGGCTGACGGCCAAGCGAAGGTGCTGGTGAAAGATATCATCATCGAGTGGCCTGATGCCGCGGCGCCTCGAATTGTCGAGGTGTATCCCCTGACCGATACGTTGACGGTGGGCGATGCGCGCGGTTTGCGCGATCTTGCCCGGGAGGATGCGGATCGCGGCGGCTGGACCAAGGAGTCTGCCGAAGTGCTGGCGACCGCGATCGAGAGGGCGGATGCCGCGCTTGTGGATGACGCTCCCATCGAGACGACGGCACGAGTCGCCCGCGACCTGCTCTCGGCTCGAAACGCTTTGGTGAAGGAGGAGGACACGGACAAGCCGGGCGGCCCCGATAAGCCGGTCGACCCGGATAAACCCGTTGATCCCGATAAACCCGTGGACCCGGACAAGCCCGTGGATCCCGATAAACCCGTTGATCCCGATAAACCCGTGGACCCGGACAAGCCGGTGGACCCCGATAAACCTGTGGACCCGGACAAGCCCGTGGACCCCGAAGGCCCCGACTCGCCCAGCGAGCCCGGCGGCGGGCTACCGGGCTCCGGTGAACAGGGAGATGCTGAAAGCGGCTCTCGTCCTGGACTTCCCTCTACGGGCGATGCGTCTTTGGCGGCTCCCGTTGCCATGGCTACCGTTGCCGTTGCCGTGGTTGTTGCGGGCGTGGTCCTACTGCGTAGGAACCGCAGGCAATCTTAGCCCTTGCGGGATGGATGAAGAAGGCGGCGCGACTCCAGAGCGGGGCCGCGCCGTTTTTGTTAGCGCTTCGCGACGCCAGGGGCTCCGCGTGCCGGTGCTATTGGTTCTCCGCCTTTTCATGCATTCGGTCGACAAGGTGCAGCACCGGGTCGACTTCCGGGGTCGATAAAACCTCGCTGGGCAGGGGCTCGTCGATGCCGGCGCGGTGGAAGTTGCCTACAAAATCATCGGTCTTGAGCACGTTGATGACAGCGCGCGGGTCAATGGCGCGCACGGTCTTGATGGCATCGCTCACTTCATAGGACGACAGGACGGTGTGTATGATCCCTACGGCGTCGCCGCTGTATGCGCCGGCGGCATCGATGATGCTGGCGCCATGGTGGAACGTCTTGGTGTAGGCGTCGGCGACTTCCTTGGGGAACTTGGTGGTGATGATGAGCGTGGAGCGGTTGTAGCGGTGGTAGAAGCCGTCGATCGCCTTGGTGGAGATGAACTGGAAGACAATGGAGTATGCGGCGTGCTCCCAGCCAAAGATGGAGCCGAAGATACCCAGCACGCAGCAATTGCTGGCGAAGACGTAGGGCCAGATGGTCTTGCCCGTCTTATTGGAGACGTAGAGGGCGATGAAATCCGTGCCCGCGGTCGACGCACCGCTTTTGAGCGCGATCGCGATGGCGATGCCGTTGAGGACGCCGCCGAAGATGACGTTGAGCAGGGTCTCGCCCAAAATTGGTTGAAATGAGAATATGCGCAGGAAAAGGCTTAGCAGGCCGACTTGAATCATGGAGAAGATGACGAAGCGCTTGCTGATGCTGTGCCAGCAGAACAGCGCGACGGGGGCGTTGAGCGCGAGGACGCCCAGCGAGGTTGGGAAGCTGAGGCCGGCGAGCGATGCCACGCGGTCCATTAGAAGCGCGATTCCCGTGAAGCCTCCGGAGAGCAGGTTGGCGGGGTTGACGAACGCTTGGATGACGTAGGTCTGCAGAAGGGCGGAGGCGAGCACGCAGAACAAGGTGACGACGCGGCGGACGAAGATGTAACGACCTAGGTGCTTGATCTTGTCGATTTGATCGGTGCCGGGCATAGCGTGGTCATCTCCTTTGTGCAGGGTGCTTAAAACGGCTCGGTGCGGCTGGGCGCGCGTCGAGATTCCGCCATCACGGCTTTGCACCGCCATGGTAGTACAAGGGCGGGACGCAAATGCGTGGGCAATACGATGCTGCCGATGAATTGGGAAGACCGGGCAGCGTTCTAGGGAAGATTGCGTAGGCACGTGGTGGCAAGATGGGAAATAATCGCCCCTATTCATGCAAAAGAGCTGGTTTTCGCGTTGCGGGGACGCCCATGAAGTAGAATCGCTTGCGAAACACGAAGCGCTTGCGCACCGTCCCCCGGCGGGCTGCGCGACGGGCAAAAGGAGGGGTTGGGCCATGGCGAACGAAGTATGGACTATCGGCCGCTGCCTGGACTGGACGCGTGATTACCTAAGCAAGAAGGGCGATGCGCATTCCCGATACACGGCGGAGCTGCTTTTGACCGGCGTGACCGGCATGAAGCGCATCGATTTGTACATGGGGCTCGACAAGCCCATGTCTCCCGCCGAGCTCGACCGCATGCACCAGGCGGTGGTGCGTCGCGCAAAGGGCGAACCCGTTCAGTACATCACGGGTGTAACCGGATTCAGGACGCTCGAGATCAAATGCGCTCCAGGAGTTCTGATTCCCCGCCCGGAGACCGAGGTGTTGGTGGGCGAGGTGCTTGACTACCTTGATCGCAACGTGCTGGGCGCGGACGTCGCTTTGGGCAAGACTCGCGTGGAGCTGCCGTGGAACGCCCAGGTCGAAGAGGCCAGGAGGGCGGAGGAGGCCGCGGCGAGGCAGGCCGAGGACGGGCAGCGCGATTCGAACGGCGCGTCCGAGGGGGCGAGCGAGGGGACGGCGCCGTCCGTAGAGGGCGGGGTCGGTCAGGCGGCGGCTTGCCCGCAGCGCGCCCCGCGTCGCGCGCGAGTGCTCGAAGTGGGGTGCGGTACCGGCTGCATCTCGCTCTCTATCGCCGCCGAGCGAGAGGGAAGCGTGCGCTGTGTCTCGACGGATATCAACCCAAGGGCAGTGGAGCTTGCGAACGCCAACCGCGACGCGCTTCATATGGACGAGCAGACGGTGGCGTTTCGCCTGGGGGACCTGGTGGCGCCGGTGCTCGCCGACGAAGCGGGGACCTTCGACGTCCTGGTCTCGAATCCCCCCTACATACCGCGCAAGGTGATGGAGGTGCTTCCCTCCGAGGTGACCGATTTCGAGCCGCATCTAGCACTCGAGGGCGGGGAGGACGGACTCGATATATTCCGTCGCTTGGTCGATGCGGCTCCTTCGATGCTGCGGCCGGGGGGACTTCTTGCATGCGAGCTACACGAGGAGTCGCTCCAGGACGCCGCGGCAATCTGCACCGCCGCGGGGTTTGATAACGTGCGGATCATCGAAGACCTCGCGCGCCGTCCGCGCATCATCCTGGCGACGGTGGGGGAGGCGCGATGACTCGCATCGTGACTTTTGATCCGGGCGCACCGGGCGATCTTGATTCCGTTGCCGATGCGCTCAAGACGGGGGCCCTCGCCCTTTTGCCCACCGAGACCGTGTACGGCGTGGGCGTATGCGTGGGGGCTTACGGGGGGTACGACCGGGTTCCGGGGCCCCAGACGGGATACGGCAGGATCTTTACGCTGAAGCGCCGCGATGTAGCCCAGACCGTGCCGTGGCTGGTGGGGGGCATTGGGGACCTTGACCGGTTTGGGGAAGACGTTGCGCCCGAGATACGCGCGCTCGCCGCGGCGTTCTGGCCCGGAGCCCTCACCCTTGTTGTGAAGGCTTCACCATCCGTTCCCGCGTTTATGAGGGCGGCGGACAACACGGTCGCCCTCCGCGCATCCGCCTCGCCGGTCATCCAATACCTGGTGCGAGCCTGCGGGTCTCCGCTGGCGGTGACCTCTGCCAATACGCACGGTGCCCCCGCCCCCGCCTCCTTCGCGGATGCCGAAGACCGCATCGTGGAGGGCGTGGACGTTGCGGTCGATGCCGGGGCGACGGCGTGCCGCGATGCGTCGACGATCGTGGCGATGCGCGATGGCGAGCTCGAGGTGCTCCGGGAGGGCGCTATATCCGCGAGCAGGATCATGACGGCGATCGCGTAGGCGGTGGCCGTCTAGAACATATGGATGCACGGCACCTATGAGGGGAAAAGCCGGGCGCATCCGCCCTGTGACGCATCGTCTCGTCCTGCGTGCCTATCTGTGAAAGCGACTCTGTGCAAAGGGTCGCTTTTGTCGTTAACCGACCATTCAACCCGCTTGTCGGGTGGTTATGAAACCATCACAAGGGACCCCTGCGCGATGTGACACAATGCTGCGACAACGGACAACTCGATAATAATTCGCCGGGCGTAGAACCCGGTTGTTTGTTTGTGCATAAGAAAGGTGCCGGCATGGCGTTCTCGTTAAAAGACCTGGGCTTGGTCGATCAAATGTATCTGCCTCACGGTGGTAGCTATATCATGGCGCTCGATTCTGGTACCACCTCGGTGCGCGCCATCATCGTGGACGAGTACGATTGCATCGTGGCACAGGCTTCGCGCGCGATCAGCACAACCTATCCCCAGCCCGGCTGGGTGGAGCAAGATCCCATGGAGATTCTTGCTTCGCAGATCGCCGTCATGATGGAGGTCCAGTTCAAGAGCGGTATCCATTCCGACAGCATCGCCGCCATCGGCATCACCAATCAGCGCGAGACCACGGTTGTGTGGGACCGCGACTCCGGGCAGCCCATCTACAACGCCATCGGATGGCAGTGCCGCCGCACCGCGCCCATCGCGGACGCCTTGGTGCATGCGGGCTTGGACCAGACCATTCGTGAAAAGACGGGGTTGAAGCCCGATGCGTACTTCTCCGGCACCAAGGTCAAATGGATTCTCGATAACGTGAGCGGCGCTCGCGAGGCGGCTGCTGCCGGACAGCTTATGTTCGGCACCATCGACACCTGGCTGATCTACAACCTCACCGGCGGCATGGTGTACGCCACCGACTACACCAACGCCAGCCGTACCATGCTGTTCAACATCCACACGCTTGAATGGGACGATGAGCTGCTGAAGGCGCTCGACATCCCCCGCTCCATGCTCCCGGAGGTCCGCTGGAGTTCGGGTGACTTCGGTCGCGTCTCGAGCGAGATCATGACGCATACCCCTCCCATCACCGGCGTCGCCGGCGACCAGCAGGCATCGTTCTTCGGCCACTGCTGCTTTGAGCCCGGCCAGACCAAGAACACCTATGGCACCGGCTGCTTCATGCTCATGAATACGGGCGACGAGGTGGTCCACTCCCAGAACGGCCTGCTCTCTACCATCGGTATCGCCGAGAACGGCAAGATCAGCTATGCGCTGGAGGGTTCCATCTTCCATGCGGGCAGCACCATCCAGTGGTTGCGCGACAAGCTCGGTATCATCGCGGATGCGGGGGAGACCGCGGCGATCGCCCGCTCGCTTACCAGCAACAACGGCTGCTATCTCGTTCCGGCGTTCAGCGGCCTGGGGGCGCCGTGGTGGGATCCCGATTCCCGCGGCCTCATCTGCGGCCTCACCGCCGGTTCCGATCGTGCCACGCTGGTGCGCGCGGCATGCGAGTCCATGGCGTATCAGACCTACGACGTCCTGCGCTCCATGGAAGCGGATGCCGGTCGCAAGCTCTCCGGGCTCTCGGTCGACGGAGCCGCCTCGCGAAACGAATTCATCATGCAATTCCAAGCGGACCTGCTGGGCATTCCCATCGTCCAATCCGAGAGCATCGAGACTACCGCGTTGGGCGCCGCCTATCTTGCGGGTCTCGCCGTCGGCTATTGGGAGGACAGGGACGAGCTGGTCCAGAATCGAAACCTCGGCAAGCGCTTTGAGCCCGCGGGCAATCCTGTAGAACTTGCGCGGGTGCTGTCAGGTTGGCATGATGCCGTGGCGCGGTCGCGTACCGTGTTACAGTGAGACAGATGTAGCTTATAGACAAGCCCTCATCAATTAAGAAACAGGTAACGAGGAAAGGACCGTTTCCATGCGTATCGCCATTGGCTCCGACCACGCCGGTTTCGAGCAGAAGCAGATGCTCGCCGCGTACCTTGCAGATGAGCTCGGTCACGAGGTCATCGACCTGGGTCCGGACACGGATGACCGCGTTGACTATCCCGATTACGGCGAGAAGGTCGCTCGCTGCGTCGCGTCCGGCGATGCGGACCGCGGCGTATGCGTGTGCGGCACCGGTATCGGTATCGCGGTCGCTGCCGACAAGGTCGCCGGCGTTCGCGCTTCGTCCATCACCTCGCCCGAATTCGCCGATCTGTTCCGTCGCCATAACGACGGCAACGTCATCGGTCTTTCCGGCCGTTTCGTCGACCCCGCCGTCAACCGCGACATCGTCAAGGTCTTCCTTACCTCCGAGTTCGAGGGCGGTCGCCATGCCGCTCGCGTCGAGAAGATCATGAAGCTCGACACCACCGGCAAGGCAGCGGCCTCCAAGTAGCGTCGAGTCCCAAGGACCCTTTCTTTGGTTGCAGCCGGCGCGGGAGCTCATGGGGAAGCATGGAGCCGGCGCCGGTTTTCTTTGATTGGAGATTTATGAGCGTTGAATTCGACCAGAGCCGCCTGACCGTCGTCGACCATCCCATGGTGCAGCACAAGCTCACCATCATGCGCGATGCCAAGACGGGATCGAAGCAGTTCCGCGAGCTGGTAAAGGAGCTCTCCCTGTTCGAGGGCTATGAGGCGACGCGCGACTTTCCGCTTGAGGACGTCGAGGTGACCACGCCCATCTGCACCACCACCGCCAAGCAGATCGCCGGCCGCAAGGTCGCCATCATCCCCATCCTCCGCGCCGGCCTGGGTATGGTCGACGGCATGCTCGAGCTTATCCCGGCGGCTCGCGTTGGCCATGTGGGCATGTACCGCGACGAGGAGACCCATGAGCCGCATGAGTACTACTGCAAGGTTCCCGCGGATATCGACCAGCGCACCTGCCTGGTGGTCGACCCCATGCTCGCTACCGGAGGCTCCGCGACGGCGGCAATCGAGTACCTGCGCGGCCAGGGTGTGAAGGACGTTCGACTGCTGGTCCTCATCGCTGCGCCCGAGGGCATCAAGACGGTGCTCGATGCCGATCCCGATGTTCGCGTTTACACCTGCTCTGTGGACGAGAAGCTGAACGAGAAGGCGTATATCGTCCCCGGTTTGGGCGATGCCGGTGACCGTATTTTCGGTACTAAGTAACAGTTGTCCATAAATCAACCACATGAAACCCGGGCTGCATGTACCGTTAATCGGCATATGCAGCCCGTTTGTTGCACAACGTGCGCTGGTCAGCGATATAGGTAACCAGTGTGAAATAAATCCATTGAAAAGGACGAGCAACTGCTTACAATAGGGTCTCAAGCGCTCGGCGAGCTCCGTTCAAGCAGCGGGGCCCGCGCGGTAGGAAGGGTTAATCGGTGCTTGGTCAAAATATCTTGGGCAGTATTCCGTTTGCGATTTCCGGGGCCGCGATAGGCGTTGGGGCATTTGGGATACTGATGGCTGCGCTGCTGCCGGTCTTGCGGCATAAGTGCAGGGCGAACCTTGCTAAAGGATTTGCCGCAATCATAATCTCACTTGCTTTGCTGCATTCGGGCGTTATAGTGGTCTACTTGTTTTCGCAAGAACACGTTGTGGCGTGCCTGGTGGGGGAGCTTGTGGGCCTCTTTGCTTGCTGGACGCTCCTTGCCGTGTATTGCATGACGAGCAGCAGGCGAAAGTAGTTGCGAGCCCGCACATGTGTGCGAGCGAACAAAAGGAAGGTGAAACCTTGGAAGCGTTCGAGAAGCTGCCGGGAGAGATCAATCACCTCGTATCGAGCTTTAGCTCGATCCCCGTGGTTGGCGACCTGATGCGCGGAGTCACCCAGTATTCTTTCTGGCTTATCGTGTCATCAATCGTGCTGCTGGTCATTATGTTCGCGTTTGCACGCCGCGTATCGGTGGTTCCCCACGGTCGCTTCGCGAACGCGATCGAGTATGTGATCGAGTACCTCGAGAACGACGTGGGCATCGGCATTCTGGGCAAGGAGTCCTGGCGCCGCCACCTGCCGTTCCTGGGTACGCTGTTCTTGTTCATCCTGGTGAACAACATCATCGGCATCATCCCCGGAATGAAGCCGGGTACGGGCACCATTTCGACCACCGCGGCGCTCGCCCTCGTCGTCTTCATCTACTTTGTCCGTATCGGCATGAAGAACCACGGCGTATGGGGCTACATCAAGAGCCTCGCGCCCAAGGGGGTCATGTTCCCGCTGAACATCCTCATTTGGTTGATCGAGCTTATCTCCACCCTGCTTCGTCCCATTACGCTCGCCGTCCGTCTGTTCTGCAACATGTTCGCGGGACACATCGTTTTGGGCTCTTTCGCCCTTATGGTGTCGCTATTCGCCGAGCCGCTCATCCAGCAGCTCACCGTGGCGAATCTGCTTGGCGCCATTCCGTCGCTCGTGTTCGCGGCGATTCTCTTTGTCATCTATGCGATCGAGATTTTCGTCGGCGTTATCCAGGCGTACGTGTTCACCGTTCTTACCGCGGTCTACATTCAGGGCGCCGAGGCGGAGGGCCACTAAGGTTTTGGATACCAGACGCATATATACAGTGCGTTTGATATAGGTATCGTGTTCAAAGTGCGTCAAAGATGGCGCATGAACTCAAGGAGGAATTGTGGGAGTTATCGGTTACGGTCTTGGTGTTATCGGTGCGGGTCTTGCTATCGGCCTGGCCGCTTATGGCGTCGCGAGCGCTATGGCGCGCCAGCCTGAGGTTCAGGACCGCGTCTTCACCGTCTTCATCATGGGCGCCGCCTTCGCTGAGGCCCTTGCCCTGATCGGCTTTGTTGTTGCATTGGTTGTTAAATAGTCGGGTGTTCCAAATAGGACGCCGGACTTCAGATCCCGAGGGGGAGTCATGAAGAACGTTACACGCGTGAGGATAGCACTCGGGGTCACCGCCTCGGTGTCGAGCGTGCCCGCCCTGGCATTCGCCGAGGGTACGGAGTCGGGCGGTGCGGATATCCTTATCCCCAAGATGGCGGAGTTCATCCCCGCGCTCGTTATCTTCCTCATCATCTGGTTCCTGCTCGCCAAGTTCGTCTGGCCAAAGGTTATTTCCGTGCTGGATGCACGCGAGCACAAGATCGAGGATAGCATCGAGGAGGCTGACGCCACCAAGGCTGAGGCGGCCGAGATTCGCGATCAGGCAGATGCAATCATCGCCGAGGCGCGTCGTAAGGCTTCCGAGATCGTTCTGGATGCTCGCTCCGATGCCGAGAAGGAGCGCGCCCGCATTGTCGCCGCCGCTCACGGTGAGGCTGAGGAGATCATCTCCAAGGCGCATGACCGCGCCGATGACGAGATGAAGCGCGCTTACGCCAGCGCTACCGACACCATCGCCAAGATGTCTGTCGCCGTTGCCGGCAAGATCGTTGGCGACACCCTTGCCAACGACGAGGAGAAGCAGCGCGAGCTCATCAAGAAGTATCTCTTGGAAGTAGGCACCCTCAATGGCCGATAAGCAGATTAGCGAGCGCCTGGAAAAGCGCAAGCTTGAAACCTACGCACGCACGCTGCTCGAAGCCGCAAAGACCGAGAACCGCGTGTACGAGAATCTCGCTCCGCTCAAAGCGGAAGCAGAGGCGAGTCCCGAGGTCCTGTCGGTTCTGTCCCAGATGGCCGCTCATGGCGACTTGGACAAGCTGTCCGAGGTCCTCGACCTCTACAGCGAGATGGCCGACGGCGATCAGCAGACCGTTGGCGTTACCGTCACCACTGCTGTTCCGCTTGACAACGAGCTTCGCGCGCTGGTCACCCAAAAGTGCGAGCTCGATCTGGGATGCAACGTGTTCCTCATAGAGCGCGTCGACCCGTCAATCATCGGCGGCCTGATCCTTTCGGTCAACGGCCGTCGTCGCGACGCATCCGTGCGTCATCAACTTGAGCAGGCCCGTAAGGTCATGACTCATGCAGTAAAGAATTCGGAGGTATAGCCACATGTCCGAGGCAATCAGTGCCGAGAACATCGAAGAGGTCTTGCGGCAACGCCTGTTTGACCTGACGGCTACCGTCGATACCCAAGAAGTATCCCATGTAGCTGAGGTGGGCGACGGTATCGCCCACATCTTCGGTCTCAAGAGCGCGATGGCTGGTGAGTTGCTGGAGTTCACCAGTTCCGCGACGGGAGAGACCGTATACGGCTTGGCCCAGAACCTGGACCGCGAGGAAGTCGGCGCCGTTCTGTTCGGCAACGTTGACTCCATCAAGGAAGGCGATGCTTGCCGTACTACTGGCCGCGTTATGGATATCCCGGTCGGTCGAGGAATGCTCGGCCGCGTCGTCAATCCGCTTGGCCAGCCTATCGACGGCAAGGGCACCCTCGGTGAGACCCATCGTCGTCCCATCGAGTTCAAGGCCCCTGGCGTTATCGACCGCACCCCGGTGTGCGAGCCGGTCCAGACCGGACTTCTCGCCGTAGACGCGATGATTCCCGTTGGCCGCGGCCAGCGCGAGCTCATCATCGGCGACCGTAAGACCGGTAAGACCGCCATCGCGATCGACGCCATCATCAATCAGCGCGGCAAGGGCATGATTTGCGTTTATGTCGCAATCGGCCAGAAGGCTTCTACGGTTGCGAACATTCGCGAGACCCTTGCGCAGCACAATGCCCTGGAGTATACGGTCATCGTCAGCGCTACCGCTGCAGATTCCGCTCCGCTCCAGTACATCGCTCCTATGGCCGGCGCCGCAATCGGCGAGTACTTTATGTACAACGGCAAGGACGGTCGACCCGCATCCCGTACCAATCCGGGCGGTCACGTGCTGGTCGTTTACGACGACCTGTCCAAGCAGGCCGTAGCATATCGTCAGATGTCGCTTACGCTGCGTCGTCCGCCGGGACGCGAGGCATACCCCGGCGACATCTTCTACCTGCACTCTCGCCTGCTGGAGCGCGCATGCAAGCTGTCCGAGGATAACGGCGGCGGCTCGCTAACCGCCCTGCCGATTATCGAGACGCAGGATGGTGACGTTTCCGCATACATCCCCACCAACGTGATTTCCATTACGGATGGCCAGATCTATCTGCAGGGCGAGCTGTTCCATCAGGGTCAGCGCCCCGCAGTCGACGTAGGCATCTCCGTAAGCCGCGTTGGAGGATCCGCTCAGACCAAGGCAATGAAGCAGGTCGCGGGCAACCTTCGTCTCGACCTCGCTGCCTATCGCGAGCTCGCCGGCTTTACCCAGTTCGGCTCCGACCTCGATGCCGCCACGCAGCGCCAGCTTACGCATGGTGCCCGTATGACCGAGGTCCTCAAGCAGCCGCGCTTCAAGCCTATGTCGGTCAACACCCAGATCGCGGTGCTGTTCGCCGGCAACAAGGGCTATCTCGACGATCTTGACCTTTCCGATGTCGTCACGTTCCGTGATGGTCTGATTCAGTACCTCGAGGGAGCATACGGCAAGGTTCTGGACGAGATCAGCGAGGGCAAGATCGATGACGCCCTGAGCGTCAAGCTCGAGCAGGCTATTGCCGACTACAAGGCGGAATTCCTAGCAGCAACGGGTGCCGTAACCGGTACCGAGTCCGTGGAGAATGAGGGGAACTAAGCCAGATGGCCAACCTCCGTGAAATAAAGAAGCGCATTGGTTCGGTGTCGACCACCGAGCAGATTACGCGCACTATGGAGATGGTCGCCACGGCGAAGATCAAGCGCGCTCTCGATCGCGAGAAGCGTTCCGAGGCATTTCGTGACGCCATCACCGACGTCATGCTCACGGTTGCGGGCGATACCGCTGCCGAGACGGTCTCCCCGCTTCTCGCTAATCCCGAGACGTACGAGTGCGCCCTCATCGTGGCAATCAGCTCCGATCGAGGCCTGGCGGGCGGCTTCAACGTGCAGATCGACCGTGCGGTCGAGAAGCGCATCGAGCACTTCCGTCGCCATGGCGCACAGCGCATCGAACTCATTACGTGCGGGCGCAAGGTGTCTGAGTACTTTTCCAAGTACCCCGATGTCGTGATGCGGGTTGTCGGCGAGTCCGATGATCCCAGCATCGAGCGCGCGCGTGCTATCGCGAGCTACATTGAGGACGGATTCTCCGAGGGCAAGTTCGGTCGCGTGGACATTATCTATCACCATGCCAAGAACCGAGTCGAGCAAGTGCTGCGCGAGGAGCGCATCTTGCCTTTGGACCCCGTCGTCCTCAAGACGGCTCGTGGACCTCGTAACAATGAGAACGAGGCGCCCCAGCGCATCTCGTCGCCCTTTACCTATGCTCCTTCGGCCGAGCACGTTCTGGGTAAGTTGATCCCCACGTACGTTCTTACCGTTATTCAGCAGGCTCTTATCGATTCTGCTGCTGCCGAGCAGGGCGCTCGCCGTAAAGCGATGCACTCCGCAACCGAGAATGCCAGCGCTATTATTAGCGAGCTCAAGCGTACGTATAACCGCGTGCGCCAGGCATCCATCACCACCGAGCTCAACGAGATCATCGGTGGAGCCGCAGCATTGGAGGATTACTAATGGCAGATACCATTTCTGTCGATTCGACGGCGACTGCCGGTGTCGGCCACATCGTCCGCATCATCGGCGCCGTTGTCGACGTCAAATTCAAAAACGGCGTGCCTAACATCTACAACGCCCTTACCGTTGACGCTGATACCCCCGTGGGCCACGTCAAGACCATTCTCGAGGTCGAGAGCCAGCTGCCGGGCGACGTCGTCCGCACGGTTGCCATGACCTCTACGGATGGCCTGCAGCGCGGCCTCGAGGTCGTCGATACGGGCGCTCCTATGAAGATGCCCGTTGGCAAGCAGACCCTCGGTCGAATCTGGAACGTCATGGGCGAGCCCGTGGACGGTAAGGAGATGCCCGAGGTCGAGGATTACTATCCCATTCACCATCCCGCGCCCAGCTTTGACCAGCTCACCACCAAGACCGAGATCTTCGAGACCGGTATTAAGGCGGTCGACCTGCTCGAGCCCTATATCCGCGGCGGCAAGACGGGCCTGTTCGGCGGCGCCGGCGTCGGTAAGACCGTCCTGATTCAGGAGCTCATCAACAACCTGGCGCAGGAGCACGGCGGCACGTCCGTCTTCACCGGCGTCGGCGAGCGTACCCGTGAGGGCACCGACCTGTTTCTCGAGATGAGCGAGTCCGGCGTCATCAACAAGACCTGCCTGGTCTACGGACAGATGAACGAGCCGCCCGGAGCGCGTCTGCGCGTCGGCCTGGCTGGCTTGACCGAGGCCGAGTACTTCCGCGATCGCGGTCAGGATGTTCTTCTGTTCATCGATAACATCTTCCGCTTCTCGCAAGCGGGCTCCGAGGTTTCGGCGCTGCTGGGCCGCATGCCTTCCGCCGTTGGCTATCAGCCCACGCTCGCTACCGAGATGGGCGACCTGCAGGAGCGCATCACGTCGACCAAGACCGGTTCCATCACCTCGGTTCAGGCAGTCTACGTTCCCGCTGACGACCTTACCGACCCTGCGCCGGCGACTACCTTCACCCACCTGGATGCAACCACCGTTCTTTCGCGTTCCATCGCCGAGCTCGGCCTGTATCCCGCGATCGATCCGCTGGCATCCTCTTCTGACGCTTTGGACCCCGCTGTCGTTGGTGAGGAGCACTATCGCGTTGCCGTCAAGGTCCAGGAGATGCTCCAGGAGTACTCCGACCTGCAGGACATCATCGCCATTCTGGGTATGGACGAGCTTTCGGACGAGCAGCGACTTACGGTCAACCGCGCCCGTAAGCTGCAGCAGTTCCTGTCGCAGTCCTTCCATGTGGCGGAGCAGTTCACTGGTAACCCCGGCGTCTACATTCGCGTTGCGGACACCGTCCGCTCCTTCGCTGCTATCGTCGACGGCGAGTGCGACGATCTTCCCGAGCAGGCGTTCCGTTACGCCGGCACTATCGATGACGTGCGCGATCGCGCCGCGAAGATGGGAGTGTAGCCATGGCGTTGCGTGTCCGCATTGTGTGCCCTGAGCACAGCGCGTACGACGCGGATGCGGCGTTTGTCTCCATCCCGTCTACCGATGGCAACCTGGGCGTCGCGCCGCATCACGCGAACGAGATCTGCACCATCGAGCCCGGCTTCGTCACCATATGCGATGAGGCTATCGGTCGGGTCAGCCATACATTTGCCGTTGATGTGGGGTACGCGGAGGTCACAGGCGACGAGGTCGTTATCCTTGCCGAACGA
Organism: Collinsella sp.; assembly: GCA_048207125.1. Taxonomy (GTDB): domain Bacteria; phylum Actinomycetota; class Coriobacteriia; order Coriobacteriales; family Coriobacteriaceae; genus Collinsella. The sequence continues at coordinate 7,377 of DBEWRE010000018.1, read as the reverse complement.
GCGAAGAATCTGAGCGAGCTCGACGTCGAGAAGGTTCAAGCTGATATTCAAGGTTTTGAAGAGAAGCTGAGTAATTTGTCGAAGGATGATGCACACCGCTCGTATCTTTATAATGAAATCGCATGGTGTAAGCTCTTGCTTTCCAAATAAGAGCGCAATGCGGTTCCAATAGCATTGCAAGCCTATTTGCGATGAGCATCATGCCCGGGGGCGCTCGCGTTCCCGGGCATGTTTTTTGAAAGGGAAGACGTTTGGATATCATCCGCGTTGAAGGTGGACACGCTATCGAGGGAACGGTCTGCGTCTCTGGCGCTAAGAACTCGGCCCTCAAGCTCATGGCCGCCACGCTTCTTGCTCCGGGCAAGACCACACTCACCAATGTTCCGAACATCTCGGACGTCCATGTGATGGGCAAGGTCCTCAAGCGCATGGGCGCGACCATCGAGGTTAGGGACGAGCATAGCCTCGTGATCGATACATCGAGCGTGGATTCATGGGAGGCTCCTTACGAGCTGGTCGCCAAGATGCGCGCCTCCACAGCGGTGATGGGACCGCTTCTGGGTCGTTTCGGTCGCGCTAAGATCGCCATGCCCGGCGGCTGCAACCTTGGCGCCCGTAAGATCGATATGCATATTCTGGGTCTTGAGGCTCTCGGCGTGGAGTTCGACACCGATCACGGGTATATCTACGCCGATGCAAGCAAGGGTCTTGCCGGCACTTCGGTCACGCTCGAGTTCGCAAGCGTCGGCGCTACGGAGAACCTCATCATGGCCGCGGTCAAGGCCAAGGGCGAGACCGTCATCGATAACGCCGCACGTGAGCCGGAGATTGTCGACCTTGCCAACATGCTCAACAAGATGGGCGCCAAGATCACCGGTGCGGGCACTCCCGTGGTGACTATCGAGGGCGTGGACGAGCTATATCCCGTCGAGCATCGCGTTGTGGGCGATCGCATCGAGGCCGGAACGTTTTTGGTGGCCGGCGCCATCATGGCGTCTGAGAAGGGAGTCGAGGTCACCGGCTTCAATCCGGTCCATCTGGGCATGGTTCTTCGCAAGATGGAGCTCATGGGCATTCGCACCGAGCGCACCCAGGATGGCATGAGGGTGTATCGCGCGGACCGCATCGAGCCCGTCGATATCCAGACCCTTCCGTTCCCGGGATTCCCCACCGACATGCAGGCTCAGGTCATGGTGCTTTCCGCACTCGCCGACGGAACCTCGATCATCACCGAGAACATCTTTGAAAACCGCTTCATGTTTGCGTCCGAGCTGTCCCGTATGGGAGCGAATATTCGCGTAGAGGATCATCATGCGCTCATTCACGGCGTGGACGGTTTCTCGGGGGCTCAGGTAGTCTCTCCCGACCTTCGCGGGGGCGCCGCCCTGGTCGTTGCGGGCCTGATTGCCGAGGGCGTTACCGAGGTGTCCGCCATTCACCATATCTACCGTGGATACGAGCGCTTCGTAGAGAAGCTTACGGCTCTTGGCGCCCATGTTGAGCGCGTCACGCTGGCCGATCCTATCGACGATTAATGCAAGGAAACCTTATGGGTAAGAAAAAGCCAGTTCAACAGACCCGCCGCCCCTCCGTTGGGGCGAGCAGTCGCATCTACAGCCGCGAGAACGTGAGCCGGTATTCCGAGCGTGCGCGCCAACGGCGTCGTGGAAAGCTCATCCGACGCACCATCGTGTGCACGTTGCTTGCCGTGCTGCTCTGCGGCGTTAGCGCCGCGGGACTTTGGGTCTCCAAGATCGCTGGCAACCTCCACGGCGTGAACATCACGAGCGATCTGCTGGCAACCCTTGTCGACAGCAACGTCTCCCGCGATCCCTTCTATATGCTGCTCTTGGGCACGGACGGACGTCCGGGCGAGTCGAGCTTCAGGTCCGACACCATCGTCCTTTCCCGTATCGACCCCAAGAACAAGCAGGTCACGCTCATCTCTATCCCCCGAGACACCCGTGTGACGCTGAGTAACGGCGAAACTGCCAAGATCAACTCGGCCCACGCGCTCGGAGGTCCCGATGACGTGGTCAAGGCGGTTAACGAGCTGTGCGGTATCGAGATCTCCCACTACGCGGAAGTGAGCTTCGAGGGGATGCAGCAGCTCGTCGATGCGATCGGAGGCGTCGAGGTCGACGTCCCGGACAAGATCGACGACCCCAAGGCGGGCAACGTCGTGATCGAGCCCGGTCTCCAGAAGCTTAACGGGGAGGAGGCGCTGACGTTCTGCCGCTCGCGCGCCTTCGCCGACGGCGACTACACCCGTATGCGCCATCAGCGCATCTTTATCGCCGCCCTTGCCAAGCAGGTCCTCAACAATACCGACGCAGCTACCATATTCCCCTTGATTGAGTCGCTCTCCGGTATGGTCGAGACGGATATGAGCATTCAAGACATCGTTGCGCTCGCAAACGCAATGCGCGGGATGAATACGGACGAGATCTGGTCGGCGAACATCCCCTCCACCACCGATGATTCCACAGGCGTGAGCTATGTCGTCGCGCTCGAAGACGAGCTTGCGGCGATGATGGAGCGCGTGGACGCGGGAGAGGATCCCAAGGGTCCCCAGACCATCGGTTCTACCACCGACGCCTCCGCGACCATCGGAGATCTTTCCAATAACGAGGCTTCCGATTGGTCGAACGGCACCGCATCGGTAAGCGCTGAGAAGGAGCTCGAGTCAGAGGGCGAGGAGTCGTAGCGCCCAACCGCAAGATCCCGTTCCGGATCCATGCCGTCCTCGTCCAGTCCATAGATAGAAAAAGGCCGGGTGCCGTAGTCGTATCGACTGCAGCACCCGGCTTTATTTTGTCTGAGCGATAAGGCTAGCCGCGCGCGAAAGAGGCGACGAGCTTCTCAAGTACATCCACCATGCGCTCGAGAGAACTGACAGGGATGAATTCGTTGACGCCGTGGCAGCAGTAGGCGCCGGTGGAAAGGTTGGGGCAGGGAAGGCCGCGGAAGGAGAGCTGCGCTCCGTCGGTGCCGCCGCGGATGGGGATCACGTTGGCCTCGATGCCCGCCGCCTCGAACGCCTGCTTGGCAGCATCGATCAGCTGCGGGTAGTCCGCGACGATTTCAGCCATGTTGCGATACTGCTGCTCTATCTCCACGTGTACGCGCTCCTCGCCCAGGTCTGCGTTCATGAAGTTGGCGATGCGGTGCAGGCGGTCGATTTTGCGGGCGAACTTCTCGCCGTCGTGATCGCGCACGATATAGCGGGCGGTGGCGTGGTCGACCGTGCTGGATACGCCCTCGATGTGGTAGAAGCCCTCGTAGCCGGAAGTATGCTCGGGGCGCTCGACTTCGGGAAGCATGCTATGGAAGCGCGCGAACAGGTTGGTGGCGTTTACCATGCGGTCCTTGGCGTCTCCAGGGTGAATGGAGTAGCCGTCAAAGCGGACGGTCGCCTCGCAGGCGTTGAAGCACTCCCACTCGAGCTCGCCTATTGGGCCGCCGTCCACGGTGTAGGCGTACGTGCATCCAAAATCCTCGATATCAAGCAGCTCGGCGCCGTGGCCTATTTCCTCGTCTGGGCAAAAGCAGATGCCCAGCGCGGGATGCGGAATCTGGGGATTCTCGGCGATGCGAGCGACCAACGACATGATTTCGGCGACGCCGGCCTTGTCGTCGGCTCCCAGAAGCGTGGTTCCGTCGGTGCAGACCAGGTCCTCGCCCACAAGGCCGTCGAGGGCGGGGAGCTTCGCCGTGGTCATCGCGATCTTATGGCCGTCAACCTCTCCGCAGACCAGGTCACCGCCAGTGTAGGTGACGATGTGCGGCTTCACACCGGTGCCGGGGGCGACTTCGGTGGTGTCCAGATGCGCGATCAGGCCAAGGGCGGGCAGGTGCTCGCATCCCTCGCTTGCGGCAACGCGCGCGGTGACGTAGGCGTGCTCGCTCACCTTGACGGAATCGGCGCCAAGCGAGTTTAGCTCTGCGGCGAGAACGTTTGCTAGGTCGAATTGCTTTTTAGACGAGGGCACCTGGTCGCAGTGCTCTTCAGATGATGTCGTATCAATCTGGACGTAGCGCAAGAAGCGCTCGAGAACATCGGAATGCTCGGCTGGCATACGGTTCCTCCTTTATGTTGACTTGCATGTCCGTACGCACCCTAGCATACCCTTTGGAGGCTCGTGAAGCTTCGGCATGGGGTTGAGTTGCCTGAGCGGGAGGGTAGAATCTTGGGAGTGAAGAAAGGGGAATCCCGCATGGATACAACCGAAACATCCCGCGAGCTCCATTTGACGGTTGCCAACGAAGACTACCTCGAGTGCATGGTTCGCATCGAGCAGGAAGATGGCGAGCACGGTGGCGTTCGCTCCGTGGATATCGCCCAGAAGCTCAATGTTTCAAAGGCATCTGTCAACAAGGCCGTTACTGCTTTGAAGGGCCAGGGTCTTGTCGAGCAGTCGCATTATGGAAAAGTGGTCCTCACTTCAGAGGGGCGTCGCATGGGCGAGGCAGTGTGGTATCGCCACCGCCTGTTGCGGACGTTTCTCATGCAGGAGCTCGGCGTTGAGTACGAGAGGGCGGACGCGGAGGCCTGTATGATGGAGCATGCGTTGTCGGAGGACACCATGAATCGCTGGCTCGCCTACCTTGAGGCGCAGGGCGTCGTGGTCGTGGACAAGTAGGTATTCATGGCAGCGCGGGACTATTACAACAGGGATGCTGGGGAAGAGCTGGTCGGCAGGCTCGCTGCGGGCCCCCTCGTGATGCAGGGCCCCATGGGGAGCCTTTTAATCGATGAGGCGGGGACGGCTGATGTGCCTTCGGCGTTTTGGAATATCGCCGAACCGCAGACCCTTACCCGCATGCATGCGCTCTATCAGTTGGCCGGTGCAGACATCCTGATCGCCAACACGTTTCAGGCGAGTTCGCCTTGTTTGCAGCGAGACGGGATTTCGCAAGGATACCGCGCCGTTAACAGGGCGGGGGTCGATTGCGCCCTTGCGTGCTCTCGCATTACGGGCATACCCGCCAGGTTGGTGTTGGGTTCCATAGGTCCGTGCGGCGTGGAGTGGGAAAGCGAAGAGTCGCCCGAACGTCGGGTCGCGTTCGAAAGCTATCGCGACCAGGCATCGATTCTGCTCGAGTCGGGCGTCGCCGGCATCCTTTTGGAGACCTTTTGCTCTAAACGCGACTTCGCGCTCGCCATGGCTGGTTCTGCGGAAGTAGCGGATGGCATGCCCATTCTGGCCAGCTTCGCTATCGATGACGCGGGCAATTTGGTTGGGGACGGAGCCCCCATCGAGGAGGCGGCGGCGCTGGCGAAGCAGCTGGGGGCAACGGCGACGGGGGTGAACTGCTGTTCCATTGCGGCTGCCACGGACGCCGTACCCCGCATGGCGCGGTCGGTCGATCTCCATATCATGGTGAGGCCAAACGCCGGCGACCCGACTGTAGATGAAAACGGGCTCCCGCATTGGGACGAGGACGGCGAGGGGATTGCCCGAGCCTGCGCTCGTTGGGTGAGCGACGGGGCGAGAATCATCGGCACCTGTTGTGGGTTTACGCCGGTCACCACCTGCGTGATCTCTGGAGTTCTACAGGGCTGACCTCCCCTCGGCGCCGAGTCGATGGTAAAAAATTGACAACTCTGTGATTGTTTTGCATCCGCGTTGGCATGAGCCCGCGCGGGTAACCTTTATATCCCATGCCTAGAGGTAAGGATGCTGTTACGCAATGAGCGCAATCATACATTTTGAATCTGATGGCTGGAGGGCGCGCACTGACGGGGACTTCACGGAGGAGAACGTCGTGCGCATCGCGGATGCGGCTGGAGAGTATTGGGGCAGAAGAAACCCTGGTGCCATGGTGTACGTGGCCTATGACGCTCGCCCCAACGCGGAAGAATATGCCAGGATCGCCGCCAGAACGCTTGCGGGACACGGCGTTGCGGCCGTATTGTCGGACCGGGTCGCACCTACGCCGGCATTAACCTGGGCGGTCTCGCGTAGCGATAGAATTTGCGGGGGATTTGCGGTGACGGGATCGCATTATCCCTATGATTACCTTGGCGTGAAGCTTTGCAACGCAGATGGTGGAACTGGCTGCCCTGACTTTATCGAGGAAATAGAGCGGCTTATAGAGCCCGAGGCTTCCGATGCTCGGGACCACTATGCGGTGAAGGACTTCGTTACGCCATACTTCGACTATCTCAGCACGTTGGTTGACGGTGACGCCATCGCCTCCGCGCATCTCCGCGTGGTATACGACCCGATGTACGGAGCATCTAGAACATATATGCCGCAGCTCTTGGGCGCCCTCGGCGTCGAAGTCGAGGAGATTCACGGAGCGGATGATGAGGGATGGGGCGACCTGAGGCCGGAGCCAATCGAGCCCTGGGTCGATGATTGTGAGCAGGCGGTCGCGGAGTGCGCTGCCCATGCGGGCTTGATAAACGACGGGGACGCTGCCCGAGTCGGCGCGGTGGACGAAAACGGCAACTATGTGAGCCCGCAGAAGATCATGGCGCTGACGCTGGGCCACCTCATCGTGAACCGGGGAATGTCGGGGAGAGTCGTTATGAATCAAGCGACGTCCGTTTTGGCTCGTCGCGTCGCGCAATCGCTTGGCTGCAAGGTGACAGCGCGACCAATCGGCTTCACCTATATATATGAAGAGATAAAAAAGGGCGGCGTGCTGTTTGGTGGAGAAGGTTCGGGAGGTTTTGCAATTCCAACGCACGTGGCGGAGCGCGATGGCCTGTTGATTAACGTTCTCCTGTGCGAATTGATGGCGATGACCGGAAAGAGGCTCGGTGAGCTGGTTTCCGAATTGGAAACGGCTTTTGGAAAGCTATGGTACGGGAGAAGGGACTTGAGGATCCGAGTAGAGCAAGTGGAGATGCTCAGAACCATGATGCCTGGGCTTAATCCCGATCGCGTAGGGGGAAGAAAGCCCGTAGCGGTCAGCCATATGGACGGTCTGCGCTTCGAGTTCGAGGACGAGTCGTGGCTGCTGATAAGGCCGAGCGCAAACGAGTCGGTTGTGCGCGTGTACGCCGAAGCGCCCTCCGTAGAGTGGAGGGACGAGCTGCTCGAAGCTGGAACGGATATCGCAAAGGGGGATGCGTAATATCAAGGTGGCGTAAAAAGGTAAGCGCCAAAAATCGAAATAATAGCGAGCTGTTTTGCCAAAGGAATAAAGAGCGAGACAGGGCTGGCGAATGGTATCGAGAATTCGCCAATCGGCATAAAATATGTAGGAAGCGTGGAGACGCGATCCGACGCCCCCGGGGCGCCCCGGGTATGGCAATATATCTCCTTGCCGCGCGGCGCGGGAGCGACCGGCGGCGCGTACCTTGAGAACCGGATACTGCGAGGCGAGAGGCCGTGCGTGGAGCATGGTCGATCGCCGGGAGAC